>JAHLLK010000052.1 GCA_020444165.1 Deltaproteobacteria bacterium
TCCCGAAGATAGGCCGCGTGTCTGGAAAATCAGGCCGGTGCCCGCGTGCCGCGGCTCCCATTGCGGATCGGGCGAGGCCAACCTCCGCACCAAAGCTGTCAGTTCCCGAAGATAGGCCGCGTGTCTGGAAAATCAGGCCGGTGCCCGCGTGCCGCGGCTCCCATTGCGGATCGGGCGAGGCCAACCTCCGCACCAAAGCTGTCAGCTCCCGAAGATAGGCCGCGTGCCACGGCTGGCAAAGCGGGTCGGGGCCGCGTGCCGCGGCTCCCATTACGAGTCGGGCGAGGCCAACATCCGCACCAAAGCTGTCAGCTCCCGAAGATAGGCCGCGTGCCGCGGCTCCCATTGCGGGTCGGGCGAGGCCCACCTCCGCACCAAAGCTATCAGCTCCCGAAGATAGGCCGCGTGCCGCGGCTGGTCATGCGAGTAGGGAAGCGCCGACCCTTGCCCCTCGACGCATTCGCTCCCGAAGACAAGCTGTTCACTTAAAGAGATGGGCTCGAACGACCCGTGGGCTCGGCCGTGGCCCCCCCGGCCGGACCCGCGCTTCCAGCCGCCCGCTCCAGCCTCAAGCTGCCGCCCGGCCGGGTTCTTGGGGCGCCAACAGCTTCCGGATGGCCTGGCGGGTGGCGTCGGACAAAGGCCCCAGGTCCTCGCCGGGAAAGCAACCCGGGTCCAGGGGCTCCCCAATGCGCAGCTCGATCTCGCCGGGCTGGGGAAAGGTGGCCCCGGGCGGCCACAGCCGGTCGGCCCCCACGATGGCCAGGGGCACCAGAGGCCGCCCCGACTCGCGGGCCAACAAAAACGCGCCCTTCTTGAAAGGCAGAAGATCCCCGCCGCTCCGGTTGCGGGTGCCCTCCGGGAAGATGGTCACGCTGGCCCCGTCCCGAATCCGCTCCGCCCCCAATTGCAGGAACTTGCCGGTGTTGCCCGAACTGCGCCGGGCCACCGGGATGTGCACCCGCTTCAAATGCCAGCCCATGGCCGGAACCTTCAACAACTCGGCTTTGGCCACCCAACAGATGTCCAAGGGCATCCCCGCCAAGAGCACCCCTATATCGGCCGCCGAGGAATGGTTGGAGGCCAGGATCATCCCCCCCTCCGCCGTGGAAGGCAGGTTGTCCAGCCCGGTAACCCGGAGCCGCATCCCCGCCGCCCACATGTTCATCTTGGCCCAGCCCCGGCCGCACAAGCGCGCCTCCCGGGCCGAAAACACGCTCACCGCCACAGACAAAAACCCCATGAACAGGGTGCTCAGGCAGAAAAATGGCGTCAGAAAAACCAGGTGCAGCACTCTAAGCATTTCGTTTCCCGCCTTGCGCCCGCTTGCGGCCCGGGCGAAAGATATCTCTTCAGGCCAATCCCCGTTCCGTCCCCCGGCCCCCTCCAGCCAGGCGGGTGCCCGGGCCGGGAAGCCTATAATCAGGCTGTTGACAAACAGCCTGGTGCGGGCCAAGGCCCCACCCCCAACAAACCCGCGGTTTGTTGGGGGACCCCGGGGAGGGCCCGCCGATTTGCGGAGATTTTCCAAAATCACCGCAAATCGTGCCAATTGGCAGCTGACCAAGGCCAGGACGGCCTTGGTCGGCCATCTGGTGATCGCTCCATATATAACCGGAGCATTGCCAACGGTACAAGAGGCTTGTCATAACCCTTGCTTGGAGCGCCCTTGGTGGCGTAATCTGACAAATCAAAGGTTAATCACAAACGATTCACAGAAAATGCACCAGGAGTGACTACAAAGGACTTTCGGCGGCACCCACCGCCGCCCCGGAGGTTAAGGTAGCCCATGACCCGCACCGACATCGCCCGCCTGGGGTTCCACGATAGCCAGGAGTTCCTGGCCAGCCTGGTTTCCCTCTGCCCGGACAGCATCATCGGGGTAGACCGGCAGGGGGTCGTCTGTATGTTCAATGAGGCCGCGGAGCGCCTCACCGGCTGGCGGGCCGAGGATGTTCTGGGCTCGTTGTCCATCACCGAGTTCTATGACCAGCCCGAAAGCGCCCGCGCGGTAAAAAAAGCCCTGTACCGCGCCGAGCGGGGCGGCGTGGGCCGGCTGGAGGAGATGGACGTGGTGGTGCGGGGCCGGGGCGGCGCGCTCCTGCCGGTGCGCCTTTCGGCCATCCTTTTGTTCCACAACGGCCACGAGGTGGGCAGCGTGGGCTTCTTCCACGACGTCTCCGAGCGCAAGCAGATGGAGGAGGACCTGCGCCGGCTGTCCATCACCGACTCCCTCACCGGCCTGTTCAACCGGCGGCACTTCCACCTGGTCCTCTCCGAAGAGGTGGCCCGCTGCCAGCGCTACCGCCGCCAACTCAGCCTGGTCTGCCTGGATTTGGACAATTTCAAGCCCTTCAACGACACCTTCGGCCACCAGGTGGGCGACGAAATCCTGCGGCTGGTGGCCAAGGTGGCCAACGCCGTGCTGCGCCAGGCCGACACCGCCTTCCGTTTGGGTGGCGACGAGTTCGCCCTCTTGCTGGTGGAAACCAGCCTGGACCAGGCCGAGGTGGCCGCTTCCCGCTTCCGCCGCCAGTTTGCCGAGGAGTGGCGCCGCACCCTGGCCAACCTGCCCTCGACCTGCGGCCAGGTGACCATGAGCCTGGGCCTGGCCCAATGGCAGGCGGGCGAAAGGTCCGAAGGCCTCCTGTTGCGGGCCGATCTGGCCATGTACGAGGGCAAGCGCCAGGGCGGCGACCGGCTGGTGCGCGCTGCCTCCACCATCGAGCAGAGGCTCCCGGACTCCTGTCCCCCCGGCCCGGAGCGTCCATGAGCACCCTGCGTCCTCCCGGATCCTGGTTCCTGCTGCTCGACCCGGCCACCGGCCGCATCCAGGCGGCCAGCGCCGCCCTGCTGAGCCAGCTGGGCTTCGCTCGGGAAGATCTCCTGGGCCGCACCCTGGAGGAGACCGGGCTCTTTGCCGCCCCGGCTCCCCCCTGGGAGCCCCGCCTGGCCGCCGCCCTCACGGCCGGCGCCACGGATCTGGCCTGCCGCCTGGTGGCTTCCCCGGCCAAGGGCCGCTTGGAGCTGCCGCTCACGGCCACCCTGGTCCGCCTGGAGCTGGCCGCGGGACCGGCCCTGTTGTGGTGCCCTCTGCCCCCACCCCGGCCCATCGCTCCGCCCCCGGCCCCCACCCCGGGGGACCAGGCGGCCGCCGCGCACGAAGTCCTGGCCGTGCTGGCCCAGGGTCTGGCCCACGAGTTCAACAACGCCGTCTCCGCCGTCTTGGGCTATCTCGAGATCGCCCAGGAAGAGCTGGGCCCGGACCAGGAGGACGCGGCCCACGCCCTGGAGCGTTCCTTCCTGGCCGGGCAGCGCACCCAGGCCCTCATCCGTCAACTGGCGGCCCTGGCCACCCTTCCCGGCTCCGCGGCCGTGGCCTTGCAGCCGGCGGTGATGCTCAAGGAGGTGATCAAGCGCTACCGGGCCGCCGCGCCGGTGAGCCTGCAAATCCGCCAGGAGATCTTCGCGGCCTCCCAGTTCCTGAACCTGGATCCCCTGGCCTTCCACCGCTTCCTGCAAACCACCCTGGCGGCCCTGGCCGGGGCTTTGGGCCGCGCCGGCGGCCGCTTGTCCGTGGGGCTGGAGGAATGCGCCACCGCGCCCGGAGTCCCGCCCACGGGCCCCGCGCTCCGGCTTTCTCTGCTGGCCGCCGGGCCCGCCCTGGACGCCCGCCTGGCCCCGGCGGACGTGGCCAACGGCGACCTGGGGGCCTGTCTGGCCCGGGCCCGCAACCTGGTCCAGGCTCTGGGGGGCGAGGCCCGCTTCCTGGTCCACCCCGAGCGCGGCGTCGGCCTGGAACTGGTGCTGCCCACCTCTCCCCCGGGGGACCCCGCCGCGGCGGAGCGCCCCGCGGCCGCCACCGGCGGCCAGGGCCAGCAGATCATGGTGGTGGACGACGAGGAATCCCTGGTGACCATTGCCTGCCAGACCCTGGCCAACCAGGGCCTGGCCGCGCAAGGCTTCCAAGACCCCCGGGAGGCCTTGGCCGCCTTTGAGGAGAACCCCGACGCCTGGGCCCTGGTCATCACCGACCAAACCATGCCCAATCTCTGCGGCACCGACCTGGCCGCCCATCTGCGGGCCCGGCGTCCGGAACTTCCCCTGATCCTGGTCAGCGGCTATTCCGAAACCCTGTCCTTGTCCGAGGTCCGCAACCAGGGGTTCCAGGCCGTCCTGGAGAAGCCCCTCCGTCCCTCAGACCTGGCCCGCACAGTCCTCCAGCTTCTGCCCCGCCGCTGAGACCGGTCAGGGCGGCCACCCCGGGGCCACCTGTCCGCCGACCGCCTGCCCCGGCTGCCCCGGCTGCCCTGGAAAACAGCTTTTTCCGAGCCGTCCCGCAGCTTATATTAAATGGGACTATCCCGCTGGCCCGGCTTGGGTGCTTGGTGTCCAGCAGCTATAATGGCTTGTCAGGCTTTGGGCCGCGGCGGCGGAGCCGACCGGGGAGGCTCTCGGACGGCCGCCTTTTCTTCCCGCGGCCCCTGGCCGGCGGGGCGCCGGATACGGCGCGTCGGGGTTGCTCCGTCCCTCGCGGCGGGTGGGGCGTGGCCGGGCCCGGCCCAAAGGCGGTCCCGCTCCGGCCGGTTTGCCGGCACCCTTGGGCCCCAGTCAGCCAGCGAAATTCAGCGGGCAGGCGCGGCCTGCCGGCCGGGAGGCTTTGGTGCGGCGCACGGTCTGGATGTTCCTGGTCTTTCTCTTGCTGGTTTTCACCTTGTGGTGGGCCATCCTGGCTCATCACGGTCAGCGCCAGCACCAGGTCTTGGCCGCCTGGAACCAGACCCAGTCCCAGGTGGCCCGGGCCACCGCCCGGGCCGTGGTGAACCACCTCCAAGAGCGGGTGCAGGTGCACCAGAGCATCCTCTCCCAGGAGGCTCCCCTGGCCTTCCGCAGCCTGGTGAGCCCGGGCATCCTCTGTGCGGCCACCCGGGCCCTGTTGCTCTCCCCCGACACCTATTGGATCCTGCCCCCGGACGCCTCCCTGGGCGGCTCCGGCCTGCCGCCGGCCCAGGCCTTCCGGCTTCTGGAAGCAGCGGGCGCCCGTAACCTGCAAATGCTGGAAAAAGCCCGGGTCCAGTTGGGCTGCGGGGAAGGCCAGGTGCACTGGACCACCGCCCGCGGTCCGGAACGGGCGGCCTGGTGCAGCTTCCGGGTTATGGGCCGCAACTTCACCCTGGTGTTCACCACCCCGGAGACCGCCATCTGGGAAGAGAACGGCGTGGCCGCGGCCTTCCGCAGGGAGATCATGGGCGGGGTCATCATCTCCCTCCTCTTGACCGGCTTGTTCTGGCTGGTGGCCCGCCAGCAGAGCCGGGACCAGGAACTCCTCCGCACCCTGGAGGAAACCGTCAACCTGCGCACCAGCCAGCTAAGCGAACTCAACGACACCCTGCTGATCCGCCTGGAAGAGCTGGAGCGCACCAAGACGCTGGTCGAGGACAGCGAGGAGAAATACCGCCGGCTGTTCGATCTGGAGTCCGACGCCATCTTCATGGCCGAGACCCAGGACGGCCGCATCCTGGAGGCCAACGCCGCGGCCAGCCAGCTTTTCGGCTACCCCCGCCACGAGCTCCGGGACCTCCGCCTCCGGGACTTGGCCCAGGAGCCGGAAACCGCGGGGCTGCTCTTGGACCCGGGCCAGGACTGCTCCCGGTTTTTCTATCAGAAGAGCCGCGACGGCCGCCGCTTCCCGGCCGGGGTTTCCCGCAGCTTCTTTGTCTGGCGGGGCCACCCGGTGGTGGTGGCGGCTTACCGCGACATGAGCGAGTGGCTGACTGCCCGGGAGGAGGTGGAGCGCCAGCGGAAGTTCCTGCAGGAAGTCATCGATTTCCTGCCCAATCTCCTCTCCGTGAAGGACCACGAGGGCCGCTTCGTCCTGGTGAATCAAGCCCTGGTCCAGATGCTGGGCGGGACCCGGGAGGAGATCCTGGGCCACACCCTGGTGGACCTGGTTCCGGGCGAAGCCTCGGTCACCCTGCTGCACCAGGCCGAGTTGGCCCTCTTGGAGGGGACCGACGGTCCGTTGCAGCAGGACTTCCGCCTGCCCCGCTCCGACGGGGGGGTGCGTTGGCTGCAACACGTCTGCCTGCCCCTCAAAAACGCCTCCGGCCAGGTGGACCGGCTGTTGTCGGTCTCCAACGACATCACCCGCCTGAAGGAAATGCAGGAAGCCCTGGCGGACAGCGAGGAGTTGTTCCGCACCCTGGCCGAAACCACGGCCTCGGGCATCCTCATCGTCCAGGGCGACCAATTCCAATATTTGAACCCCGCCGGCCAGGCCCTGTTGGGCCGCGACTTGGCCGAGGTCAGAAAGCTGAAATTCTGGGAAGTGGTGCACCCCCGCTTCCAGACCCTCGCCCGGGAGCGGGGCCTGGCCCGCATGCGGGGCGAGGACGTCCCCGCCCACTATGAACTGTTGGTGGTGAACCCCCAGCGGGGCGAGCTGTGGGTGGATTACACCGCCACGCAGATCATGTACCGCGGCGCCCCGGCCATGTTGGGTACGGCATTCGACATCACCCAGCGCAAGCTGGCCGAGGAGGCCCTGTTCCACTCCGAGGCCCGCTACCGCACCATCCTGGACAACATCGAAGAGGGCTATTACGAGCTGGACCTGGCGGGCAACCTCACCTTTGTCAATGATTCCCTCTGCCGCATCTCCCGCTTCTCACGCGAAGAGTTGTTGGGCCTGCCTTTCCGCCGGCTCATGGCGCCCCACCAGGCCCGCCACGCCCTGGTGGTCGCCCGGCAGGTGCACGAGACCGGCCGCCCGATCCGCAGCCTGGAGCTGCGGGTCATCCGGGGCGACGGCGCCCCGGCGGTCATGGAGGTCTCCATCTCCCCCATGAGCGCCGAGCCGGGCCACAATGAGGGTCTCCGGGGCATCGTGCGCGACGTGACCGAGCGCCGCTGGGCCCAGGAGCGGCTCCAGGAGAGCGAGGCCCGGCTCCGGGCGGTGTTGAACGCCAACCCGGACCCGGTGATCATCCGCGACACCGCCGGCCGGGTCACCTACTTCAACCCGGCCTTTGAGCGGGTCTTTGGCTGGTATCTGCCCGAATGGCTGGGCCGGCCCCTGGAGGGCTTCGTTCCGCCGGAGAACCACGAGGAAGCCGTGCACCTGGAACGGCAGGTGGCGGCAGGGCGCTGGTTCACCGGCCTGGAGACCGTGCGGCTCTCCCGGGACGGGCGGCGCATCCCCGTCTCGGCCAGCGGGGCCAGCTTCACCGACGCCCAGGGCCGCTCCCAGGGGAGCATCATCAACTTCCGGGACACCAGTGAGCAGAAGGCCCTGGAGGAAAAGCTCCTGCAGTCCCAGAAGATGCAGGCCATCGGCACCCTGGCCAGCGGCATCGCGCACGATTTCAACAACATCCTGCAGGCGGTCTCGGGCTATGTGCAGCTGCTCCTGGGCCGGGACGACCTGCCGGCCAAGGCCAAGAGCTATCTGGAGGACAGCGATCTCTCCCTGGAGCGGGCCAGCAACCTGGTGCAGCAGCTCCTCACCTTCGGGCGCAAGGTCACCCCCAGCCTGGGCCCAGTGGATCTGAACCGGGAAGTGACCCAGACCGTGCGGGTGCTCCGGCGCACCATCCCCCGCATGATCGAGATCAAGACCAGCCTGGACCCCAACCTGGCCCAGATCTCCGGCGATCCCAACCAATTGGACCAGATCATCCTGAACCTGGCCTCCAACGCCCGCGACGCCATCGCCGAGGAGGGCCAGATGGTCCTCTCCACCCGGAACCTGCGGCTGCCCTTTGGCGCCCCGCCCCCGGACCCCGGCCTCACCCCGGGCGATTGGGCCGTGCTGGAGATCCGGGACAACGGCGCGGGCATGGCCCCGGAGACCCTGGAGCACATCTACGAGCCCTTCTTCACCACCAAGAACGTGGGCCAGGGCACCGGGCTGGGCCTCAGCTCGGTGTACGGCATCGTGCAGAGCCACAAGGGCCTCATCGCCTGCGAGTCTGAACTGGGCCAGGGCGCCTCTTTCCGCATCTACTTCCCGGCCCTGCCCGCCGCGGTCCCCCTCCCGGCCGACTCCTCCCAGCCCGAGCCCGCGCCCCGCCCCGGCCGGGAGACCCTGCTCCTGGTGGACGACGAGCCCAACATCCTGGACATTGCCCAGGATTTCCTGGCCGGCCACGGCTACCGGGTGTTCCTGGCCACCAGTGGCGAGGAGGCCCTGGAGATCTACCGCGAGCGGGCCGCGGAGATCGACCTGGTGATGCTGGACCTGGGCATGCCCGGCATGGGGGGCCGCCGCTGCCTGGAGGAGCTGGTGAAGCTGGATCCCGGGGTCAAGGTGGTGGTGGCCAGCGGCTACGGCCTCACCGGCCTGCAGAAGGATCACCTGGCCGACCAGGCCTTGGGCTTCTTGGCCAAGCCCTACCGCCTGGGCGAGCTCTTGGAGGTGATCCAGCACGCCTTGGGCTGAGAAGGCCGGCGCCGCGCCCCCTCCCCGCCGGGCAATCCCTCCGAGGCTCCTCCGGGGGAGCCGCCCCCGCCCAGGGCGGAGGCTCGCCCCCCAACCGCCCTTCCGGCCCTTCCGGCCCTGCCGGTTGGCGGGTTTTCCCCCTGCCGTGAGTCTGCTATGATGAAGGCGGGGCCCGGTTCCGGGCCCCGCGGCCTGGGGACCCGCCGCCCCACCCCAGGCCTCGGCTGTCCGGCCGGGAAGGAAGCATGTCCGCACGCAGCCTTTATCTGATCTCTGCCCTGTTCCTCGGCCTGGCCACGGCTCTGCCGGTCCCGGCCGCGGACACCGCCGCCCCGCCGGCCGTGGGCCGCACCTTCCCCGCCGTGGAGCTTCCCTGTCCCCGCGACCCGACCGAGCTGGCCTATCTGGGCCTGCCCCCGGGCTGCCGCGAATTCTCGCCCACCAAACTCCCGGCCCGCCTGGTGATCCTGGAGGTGTTCTCCCTCTCCTGCCCCTACTGCCAGGAAGAGGCGGCCAAGGTCAACCAGCTCTACGAACTGATCGCCGCCCGCGGTCTGGAGGACCGCATCAAGCTCTTGGGGGTGGGCCACGGCAACGTGGCCTCTGAGGTCCAGATGTTCAAAGGGGACAACCAGGTGCGCTTTCCCCTGTTGCCCGATCCGGAGGAAAGGATCTACGACCGCCTGGGCCGCCCCTACACCCCCTACTTCTTCGTGTTGGACCTGGCCTCGCACCCGCCGGGCCGCATCGTCCACGCCAAGCTGGGCCGCCAGCCCGCGCCCGAGAAGTTTTTGCGGGAGCTTTTGGCCAAAACCAAGCTTTCTCGTTAGAATGGGGGCCAGGCTGCCCCGCCCGTGCCGGAGGCGCTCCGGGCGGGGAGGCGCGATTTCTCCCCCTGCTATCTGCCGGCGGTAATATTTATTTATGCTAAAACTGCTCCGTAAATGGCGTACAAAGCCCCGCAAACGGTATGTCTTCTGGCTGGTGGCCGCCCTGGCCGCGGCCCTCGTTCTGCCCCTGCTCTGGTCCCTGGTCTACCCCCCGCTGGGCGGCTTGGCCCAGCACAACCCCACCGACACCGCCTTTATGGCCTTTCGCCGGGACCAGGCCGCCGACGCCGGCAAAAAATACCCCATCACCTGGCGCTGGGTGCCCCTGTCGCGCATCTCCCCCTATCTGGTGCAAGCCGTGCTCATCGCCGAGGACGACAAGTTCTTTGCGCATGACGGCTTCGACTGGGAGGCCATCCGCCAGGCCGTGGAGACCAATCTGGAGGAAGGATGCCTCAAGCTGGGCGCCAGCACCGTCTCCCAGCAGTTGGCCCGCAACCTCTTCCTCTCGCCCGACAAGAACCTGCTCCGCAAGGCCCGGGAGGCCGTGCTCACCTGGCGTCTGGAAAATGCCCTGAACAAGAAACGAATCTTGGAAATTTATCTCAACGTAGCCGAATGGGGCCGGGGCATTTTCGGCGCCGAGGCCGCCGCCCGCCACTACTTCCACTCCCCGGCCGCCACCCTGGCCCCCCTGCAGGCCGCCCGCCTCGCCGCCATCCTGCCCAGCCCCCTCCGCTACAGCCCCACCGGCAGCTCCCGTTTCGTCAACCGCCGGGCCGAGAGGATCCTGCACATCATGCAGAAACGCGGCTTGGGCAAGATCTGGTGACCCGCCGGTCCGCGCTGCCGCTCCCCAGCCCGCTCCCGGCTTGAGCCTCGCCCAATCCATGCACATTCCACGCACAATCCACGCCACGTCAGGTTACATTTATCCCCCCGTAAGTCCTGTCCTAAGCCAGAACCCCTAAAAACGGCATCCTCCTGCTTAATTTTTTTACCGCTGAGGCTCAGGATCGGTTATACTAGGTCTTAGTAGTAATCATTGCTAACTAACGATAGGGGGAAAACGCACCGTGCAGGTCGGTCAGCCGTTCACCCCGGGGAGGTGCTCGTGGACGCCTTGATTCTCTCGCGGTGGCAATTTGCCGCGGCCACCGCCTTTCACTTTCTCTTCGTACCGCTCACCCTGGGACTATCCCTCCTGGTGGCCATCATGGAGACCCGTTATGTGGCCACGGGCAACGAAGAGTTCAAACGCCTGGCCAAATTCTGGGGCAAAATCTTCGTCATCAACTTTGCCCTGGGCGTGGTCACCGGCATAACCCTCGAATTCCAGTTCGGCACCAACTGGTCCCGGTATTCCGCCTACGTGGGCGATATCTTCGGGTCCCTGTTGGCCGTGGAGGCCACCGTGGCCTTCTTCCTGGAATCCACCTTCATCGGCCTGTGGATCTTCGGCTGGGACCGCCTGTCCCCCAAATTCCACATGGTCACCATTTGGTTGGTGGCCCTGGCCAGCAACCTCTCCGCCTACTGGATCCTGGCCGCCAACTCCTTCATGCAGCATCCCGTGGGTTACGTCATCCGCAACGGCCGCGCCGAACTTACCGATTTCCTGGCCGTGGCCACCCAACCTTTCACGCTCATGCAGTTTATTCACACCCTTTCCGGAGCCTACATCCTTTCCGGCTTTTTCGTCATGGCCGTCAGCGCCTATAACCTTTTGCGCAAAAAGGAAACCGACTTCTTCCAGCGTTCCTTCCGCCTGGCGGTCTCCTTCGCTCTCATCTTCGCCCTGGTGGAGGTGGTGCAGGGCCACCTGAACGGTGAGACCGTGGCCGAACACCAGCCCGCCAAGCTGGCGGCCATGGAGTCCCACTGGGAAACCCAGAAGGGCGCCGGCATGTCCCTGTTGACCTGGCCCGATGCGGCCAACGAAACCAACTACTTCGAATTCATCAAAATCCCCAGCGCGCTCTCCATCCTGGCCTACCGCGATCCCAACGCCGAGGTGAAGGGCCTCAAGGACTTCCCACCCGAGGACCGGCCCCCGGTGTGGCCCGTGTTCCTCTCCTTCCGGATCATGGTCGGCCTGGGCGCTCTCTTTGTCGTGCTCACCTTCTGGGGCTTCTTCATCCGCCACCGGCTCATGGATAACCCCCTCTATCTGAAAATCATTTTGTTCGCCCTGCCCCTGCCCTATCTGGCCAATGAAGCCGGCTGGATGGTGGCCGAGATCGGCCGCCAGCCCTGGATTGTGCAGGGGATCATGCGCACCAGCGACGCGGTCAGTCCCATCGCGGCCAGCCAAGTGGGCATCAGCTTGGCAGCCTTCGTGGTGGTCTATGGAATCCTGGGTCTGGTCGCCTTCGGGCTCATGGCCCGCCAAGCCAAACTGGGGCCCGCGCCGGCCGGAAAGGTGAAGTAACCATGCTGGAAACCATCTGGTTCATTCTCTGGGGAGTGCTTTGGGCCGTATACTTCATGCTGGACGGCTTTGACCTGGGCCTCGGAACCCTCCTGCCCTTCATCGCCCGCGATGAAGCGGAAAAACGCGCCGTGTACCAGTCCCTGGGCCCCTACTGGGACGGTAACGAGGTGTGGCTCATAACAGCCGGCGGCGTCACCTTCGCCGCCTTCCCCACGGCCTACGCGGTGATGTTCTCCTCCCTCTATACGCCGCTGATGCTCGTGCTCTTCTCCCTCATCCTCCGCGGCGTGTCCGTGGAATACCGCAACAAGGTGGATTCCCCCGGCTGGCGCAAGATCTGGGATATCGGCACCTTCGTGGGCAGCGTCCTGCCCGCCATCCTCCTGGGCGTGGCCTTCGCCAATATCTTCGAAGGCCTGCCCCTCACCAAGGAAGGCATCCTGGAAGGCGGACTCCCCGCCCTCCTGAACCCCTACGGCCTCCTGGGCGGCGTGGTCTTCCTGGTCCTCTTCGTCATGCACGCCCTCAATTGGCTCGTCATCAAGTCCTCCGGCGCCCTCGAAACCCGCGCCCGCCGCTGGGCCCGCGCCCTCTGGCCCGTGGTCCTGGTCGGCGCCGCCGGCTTCCTCGTCGCCACCGCCTGGTTCACCCCGCTCTATAACAACTACCTGGCCTACCCCGTGCTCTTCATCCTGCCGCTGGCCGCCGTGGCCGCCGTCATCCTGATGCGCCTCTATATGGCCAAGTTCCGCCCCTGGCTCACCTGGGCCTCCTCCGCCGCCCTCATCGTCTTCGCCACCCTCTTCGGCGTGGTGGGCCTCTACCCCAACCTCCTGCCCTCCACCCTGGACCCGGCCGCCACCCTCACCGCCTTCAATGCGGCCTCCAGCCCCCTCACCCTCAAAATCATGCTCGCCGTGGCCCTCATCATGGTGCCCATCGTCATCGTCTACCAAACCTGGGTCTACCACCACTTCCGCCTCAAGGTGCAGGACCAAGGCTCCGCCTTTGGGGATGGGGTCTATTAGGAGATTTTTTGAAGAGACTGCCGGGGGGTGCTTTTTTTGAAAAAAAAGCACCCCCCGGACCCCCCGCAAAAAAACTTCATCGGGAACCGCGTGCCGCGGTTCCCGAGTTTTTTGGGGAATGGAGGAATGAGAAGGAAAGGTGAGAGGGCGTTAGATCCAACCCTTGCGGGGGCCGGACCAGCGCCGGAGGAGCACGTACATGGCCCCGGAGCCCCCGTCCAAAGGCTGGGCCGTGCAGAAGGCCAGCACCAGGCGGCGGAAGCTCTTTTTCTCCAGCCACAAGGGCAGGAGAGTCCGGAGCACCGGCATCCCGAAGGGCGAACTCTTGCCCTTGCCGTGCACCACCAGGACATGCCGGTAACCCTTGGCCGCGCTGCGGGCAAAAAACTCGCTCAACTCATGGAAAGCCTGCTCCGCGCTTAGCCCGTGCAGGTCCAGGTGGTCCTGCAACGGGAAAGCCCCCTGCCGCAGCCGCTCCATCAGCGCCTCGCCCACCCCGGGCAGCGAGCCCTCCAGGTATTTGTCCGAGTGCCGGATGTCAAAATCCGCCGCCCCGGACACCAGGTCGGCCAAGTGCGCCATCACCTCCAGGTCGTCGTCCGGCGGCAACACCAGCCTGGGCGGGCTCTCGCCCCCGGCAACCACCCGCCGCCGCTCCGCCTCCCCCAGCCGGGCCACATCGGACATGGCCTTGGCGAACAAATCTACCGCCCCGGCCTCCTCCGGCCCGGACCCCTCCACCGGCGGCAACGGCGGCGGCGCCGCGGCCTGCCGCGCCGCCTGTTTCAGCGCCCCCTTCAGCTCCGCGAACGGCGCGTTGAAGGGCCGCGGCTTGTCCGCCTTGGACTGCGGGTCCGCGGATTTCTTGGGTTTTTTCTTGGTCATGGGGTTTTATGATACCACCCGTGGCCGGGGGGCGCCTTTTTTGAAAAAATGGCGTCCCCCGGACCCCCGCAGCGTGCCGCTGCCGGCGTAGCGGGTCGGGTTGAGTTGCCCTCCGGACGGGAGTACCTTCGCTCCCGCAGCGAACCCGAACCAGTTACAAAATGCATCGCGTGTTTGCCAAGGCCCTCCAGCTTGTTCGGTTTACCGTTTTCCTTTTCTTCTCCCAACAGCCTCCCTTCGGGAGCGAACGCGCCCCCGTGCGGGGGACAACCCCGCACGACACGCATTGCGACCCCAGGCACTGGGGTTGGACAAAGGGGTTGGGGGTGTTTATGTTAAGGAGAAAAGCTGTGCAAGCGGAGGAGCGCGACATATGGCCCGGGTGGATGACTACCAAATGAGTTTCGATTTGGCGGCTCAGAAGATCGCGGAAAAGAACTTCGTGGACGTGGCCCGGCGGGCCGGGGCCACGGCCGCGGATGACGGGGAGTCGTTGGAGTTGAGTTATTTCGGGCGGCCGGTCCGGGTGGAGCGGGAGCCCATGAAGGTTTACGCCCTGGACGAGGGGCCGGAGCTGCCCCTGGTGGAGCAGGCCCTGATCCTGCACTACCTGGCCAACGCCGACGGCAGCGAACCCACCGGGGAGTGGATCACCTTCCGGGAGGTCTCGGCCGGGGAGTTCTACTGGTCCGCCTTCGTGAAACGGGCCAAGGCGCCCCTCACCGGTTTCTTCGGCGGCCAGCCGAAATTGTTGGCCCAGCTGGCGCCCCTGGTGGGCGGCCGGGTGGTGGACGCGGCGGGCGACGTGGCCGTGGAGGTGCGGGCCCTGCCCCGGGTGCCCTTGCTGTTGCAGATCTGGGAGGGCGACGACGAGTTCCCGGCCGATGGCAACGTGTTGCTGGACAAGAACGTGGAGGGCTACTTCAACACCGAGGACATCGCCCTGCTGTCCGGCCTTCCCATATATAAGATGATGGCCTTGGCCCGCAGCCGGCCCAAGGCGTGAGGCAGCTTGGGAGCCTAGCGGATTTCCCTGATGGTTGCAGGCCAGGCCACCACGCTGTTAAACATTGAAGTTTTTTTGGGGGAGGGGGGTGTGGGGGGAGACCCCTTTTTGTTCACAAAAAGGGGTCTCCCCCCGCATTCCCACTTCTCCGAAAAACTCTCAAGTTCAACGGGAGCGAGAAGATGAGTGGAGACCATGAGGGATGCGGCTGTGGCTGCGGGGGGCACGAGGCCCCGGTGCGGCCGGGGTTTTCCGGGCGCGACTGGCGGGCGGCCGCTGACGACGAGGTGGTCTGCCCCTGCCGGGGGATCACCAAGGCCCAGGTGGTGGAGGCCATAGCCTCCGGCGCCTTTACTTTACCGTTGTTGAAAATTAGCACTGGCGCGGGGCGGGGCAAGGATTGCCGGACCCGGCATCCCCGGGGCCGGAGCTGTGAGCTGGATTTGGAGGACCTCTTGGCGGTGTACGCCGAGCCGGGGCCGGAGATCGACCGGACCGGCTGCGGCCACTGAGGCAGGCTCAAGGGCGAAAATCAACGGCGGGGCGACCCGTTAAGCAGCTATTTGCAGGAAAAGGGTAAAGGCATGAAAATCGCGGTCAGCGGCAAGGGCGGCGTGGGCAAGACCACTTTTAGCGCACTTTTGGCCCGTAGCTTTGCGGAGATGGGTTTGCGGGTGTTGGCGGTGGACGCCGACCCCGACGCCAACCTGGGCCAGGCGCTGGGTTTCCCGGACTATGACAAGCTGGTGCCGGTGAGCGACATGAAGGAGCTGATCGAGGAACGCACGGACAGCAAGGACACCGGGGTGGGCTCCTTCTTCAAACTGAACCCCACGGTGAACGACCTGCCGGACAAGCTCTCGACGGAGCACGCCGGGGTGCGGCTGATGGTCATGGGCACGGTGAAGAAGGGCGGCTCGGGCTGCATCTGCCCGGCCTCCACCATGCTGAAGGCCCTGATGAGCCACATGGTGCTCTTGCGGGACGACGTGCTGATTCTGGACATGGAGGCCGGCCTGGAGCACTTGGGCCGCGGGACCTCGCGGGGGGTGGACTTCCTGGTGGTGGTGGTGGAGCCGGGCCGCCGTTCGGTGGACACGGCCGAGACCATCAAGCGCCTGGCCGCGGACCTGGGCATGCCCCGGGTGGTGATCGTGGGCAACAAGATCCGCAGCGCCAAGGACCGCGAGTATTTGGAGAAATCCTTGAGCGGCTTCCAGTTCCTGGGCTTCTTGGATTATGACCCGGAGATCATCGAGTGCGACATGGAGGCGGTGTGCCCGGCCGACTCGGCCGTGAAGGCGGCCGACGCGGTGCGGTCCATGGCCAAAGAGATGCAAGAGATCAAGGCGGCGTGAGGCGGCCCGTGAAGAAAGCGCGTTTCGGGGCCTGGGGCGTGGTTTTGGCTCTGGTGCTGGGGCTCGTGGCCTGGGCCACGCCGCCGGCCTGGGCGGTATGCCGCCTGGACGGCCGCTGGGTGGTGGAGGAGGTCACCGGCGAGGAGGCCCAGTGGCAGGTGGCGGCCCTCGTGGTGCCGCAGGGCCGCGGCCGCACCGCCGTCTTGGAGCTGCGGCCGGGGCGGGACGCGGGCCCGCACGCGGCCTCCAGCCGGGTGGCGGGCAAGCTGTGGGTGGTGGGCACTCCGGCGGAGTGTCCCGGGGCGCAGGTGCGGGGCAGCTTCTGGACCCCCCAGGCCGAGCAGTCCTGGGAGCTTTCCGGCCGGGTGAGCGGTCCGGACCGCCTGGATTTGACCTGGATTCGCAATTCGCCCCGGGCCGGCGTGGCCCAGGGCGGGGTGGTCTTGCGACGCCGGCCTTGAGCCGGGGGGCCGCGGGCGGCGGAGCGCGGCGGCCGCCCCGGCGCGCTTTTAGCCAACCACCTGATATTGGGCCACATTAATTTACTACCCCAGTGGTGGGGATGTCATCTTTCAGCCAGGCGCCTCGGGGCGCCCGGCTTTTTTGCGGCCTTGCCGCAACGCGGGAGCCCTCTGGCCCGGCGGTTTTTTCGCACCGTGAATAAAATGTGTGCTCTCTAGCGAAAAATCGTGAGTCGTTTCTTTTAAGCTAGTGTTTTCGGCTATTATGGGTTAATGATGGGATAACGAAGCGGAAGCGGGATTCAGCGTGCGGCTCCCCGTGACGCCGCTTTGCTTGGGCGCGGTCCGGGAGCCTTTCCGGACGGCGCAAGACCGGGGAGGGAAGGCACTCCGGACCGCACGACCCGGGGAACAGGGTTCCCGGGCCGGGTCCGGGGTGAGGGCTCCCGGGGGTAGAAGGGGGATCACTCATCACGAGGCAGCCGGAGCGCGGAGCCTGACCATTTGGTCTGCTCCCGTTCCGTATCATGCCTGGGGCCGAGGCGGCAGCCGCCGCCCTTGGCCAGCCTGCACCATCTTGGCGGTCCAACCCTGGACCCCCCAACCCCTGACGCGGACCGGCCGCGGCGCGCAGCGCTTCGGGCCGGCGTGGTGTTTCCCGGGCGGAAAACCCGGCAACGCCGGGTGGCCGGGCCGGGTGACTGGGCCAGGTGGCCGGGCCAGGTGACTGGGCCGGGTGGCCGGGCCGGGTGGCCGGGCCGGGTGACCGGGCCAGGTGACTGGGCCGGGGGCGCCCCGACAGGCGGGGGCATCCCCCCCGCGGTTGGCGTTGCAGGCATAAGCTTTTGGGAGGTGAGCCAGGCATGGAAAGAGGCCCTCAGCGGACGCTGCACGTCCATTCCCCCGCCAGCCCCTCCCGGGTCATCCGGCCCATCCAGAGTTGCTCCGCCGCCGCTTCCCTGGCCCTTTTGCCCTTGCCCATGCTGGAACTGGACCCGGCCGGCGGGCTGATTTACGCCAACCCCGCCGCGGCCCGCCTCTGGGACCGCGCGGCCCAGACCCTCACCGGCAAGACCCTGGACGATCTGTTCCAACCCTGCGCCAGCACCACGCCCTTTTTCGAGCACTGGGCCGGTGCCGGCTTGGAGAGCGGCGCAGGCGCAGCCGGCGAGGTGCGCCTGCGGAACCCGGGCCAGGCCGGCGTTTTCTGGCTGGAGGCCCGCCCCCGCTTTGACCAGGCCGGCCGCCTGCTCTCGGTGGTGGCCAGCCTGCACCAGCAACCGGACCGCACCCCGGCGAGCCCCCGCCCCGGCGGCGCGCCCCAGGACCTGGACCTGTTCCTGGAGGGGGTGGAAGACCTGGTCTACTCCCTAAGCCTGGAGGGCGCCCTCACCCGGGTGAACCAGGCGGCCGAGATCCTCACCGGCCACAGCCGCGCCGACCTCCTGGCCCGCCCGAGCCTCTGGCGGGAGCTCTTGCACCCCGAAGACCGCGAAGTGGTGGACTGGTTTTTTGCCAAACATCCCCGGGGGGTGGCCTATTATGACCAGGAGTTCCGCCTCAAGACCGCCGAGGGCGACTGGGCCTGGATCGCCGCCCGCATGGTGGGCATCAAGGAGCCCGCGGGCGGCTTTGCCGGCTACCACTGCCTGGGCCGCGACATCACCGGCCTGAAGCTGGCCGAGGAGCGTTACCGCGGCCTGTTCGAGAAGCTTTCCGACGCCGCCCTGGTGGTGGACCAGGAAACCGGGATCATTTTGAACGCCAACCAGCGCACCGAGGTGATGCTGGCCGCCCCCCGCCACCAGATCGTGGGCATGGATTGCCGCGGCATGTTCCCCCGCCACCGCGGCGAGGCGGTGCACCGCGAGATCTGCCGCCTCATCGCGGCCGGCGGCCGGGTGGAGCTGGAGTCCGAGGTGCTCCGGGGCGACGGACGCACCTGCCCGGTGACCATCAGCGCCACCCTGGTGCCCCTGGGCGGCCGCCAGCACCTATTGGAGGTCTTCCGCGACGACAGCGAGCGCCGCGCCGCGGCCCAGGCCCTCGGGGCCTCGGAACGCCGCTACCGCGAGCTCTACCTCTCCTCGCTGCGGCGGGAGCAGCTCTACGAGTCCCTGCTTAACGGCACCCCGGACGCGGTGGTGATCTACGACCTCTCCAGCCGGGCCACCTACGTCAACCCGGCCTTCGAGCGCATCTTCGGCTACTCCCTGGAAGCGCTCCGGGCCCAGGCCCCCGAGTTCGTGCCCCCGGCCGAGCAGGCCGCGGACCAGGAGACCAAGCGGAATGTGCTGGCCGGCCAACCGGTGCAGGGCCTGGAGACCCGCCGCCGCACGGCGGACGGCCGCCTCCTGGAGGTGGCCATGTCGGCCTCGCGCTACCAGGACCACCGCGGCGAGCCCGCCGGCATAGTGGTCTTTTTGCGGGATATCACCCAGACCAACCGCCTGGAGCGCGAGCTGCGCCACGCCCAGAAGATGGAGGCCGTGGGCACCCTGGCCTCGGGCATTGCCCACGACTTCAACAACATCCTCCAGAGCATCGGCGGCTTTACCCAGCTCATGCTGCGCGAGGAAAGCCTCTCGGCCAGGCACCGCCGCTACCTGGACCAGGTGGACCACGCCGGCCGCCAGGCCGCCGAGCTGATCAAGGGCCTGTTGACCTTCAGCCGCCGGGTCACCCCGGAGCTGAAGCCCCTGGCGGTCAACCAGGTGGTGCGCCAGTCGGTCAAGATGCTGGAGCGCTTCATCCCCAAGATGATCGAGATCAGGACCGACCTGGACCCCGGCCTCTGGCCGGTCATGGGCGACGAGATCCAGGTCGAGCAGGTGCTCATCAACCTGGGCACCAACGCCAAGGACGCCATGCCCCAGGGCGGCAAGCTCAGCTTCCTCACCCGCAACCGCCGCCTGGAACGGGAGGACTGCCTGGGCCTGCCCGGCCTCGCCCCGGGCTTCTACGTGGAGCTGACCGTGCGGGACTCCGGCCAGGGCATCCCCCCGGAGCTGATTCCCCACATCTTCGAACCGTTCTTCACCACCAAGGGCGTGGGCCAGGGCACCGGCTTGGGGCTCTCCACCGTGTACGGCGCGGTCAAGAGCCACGGCGGGCACGTGTCCTGCCATAGCTCGCCCGGCCAGGGCGCCGTGTTCGTGGTCCATCTGCCCGCCGTGCCCGGCAGGCCCGACGCCGACCAGGCCCCGGCCGGGCCAGCCCCCGACCCGGCCCGCCCCGGCCGCGGACAGGGCATCCTCCTGGTGGATGACGATCCCGCCATCCTCACCGTGAACCGGGAGCTGTTGGAGGACTCGGGCTTCCAGGTCTTCACCGCCCGCAGCGGCGAGGAGGCCCTCACCCACTTCACCGCCCGGCCCGCCAGCATCAAGCTGGTGGTGCTGGATCTGGGCATGCCCGGCATGGGGGGGCATGAGTGCCTGGAACGCCTGCGGAAACTGGACCCCGGCCTGCCGGTCATCGTGGCCACCGGCTACGCCCAGAATTGCGAAAAGGGCGGCCCGTCCCTGGGGCCCGTGGCGGCGCTCTTGACCAAACCCTACCGCCTCAACCGTCTTTTGGAGACCATTGTCGACCTGCTGGACGGCGCGCCAGCGGAAAACAATTAAAACTCTCCTTGCAGGAGTGGGGGCGCTTTTCCCGGCCGGGGAAAGCGCCCCTCTGGATTCTTTCCCCACCCCCCGCCCCTTCCTTGCCGCCGGCCATCCGGCCTGATATCTTGGGGCAATCGCCGGCCTTTTGCGCGTCCGGGCCGGCGGGGGGGTAGGTTTGCGGCCGGTGACCGCGGGAGCGACCATGCCCAAGGTTGTGATCTTCATCCTGTTCCTGGCCCTGGCCGCCGGCATGCTTTGGTGGGCCGGCGCCTGGCGTTTCAGCAGCCAGGTGGGCCGCTTCCGGCGGCGCCTCTGGGCCGACGCCGGTCTGCCTCCCCTGCCGGACCTGGACTCGGACGCGGCGCGCGCCCTGCCGCCTCCCGTGCTGGCCTACTTCCAAAAAGTGCTGCCTCCCGGCCGAGTCCGTCCTATCATAGGCGCGGAGTTGACCCAGAACGGCTTTTTCCGCCTGGAGCCCGAAAGCCCCTGGCTGGCCACCGCCGGCCGGCAGGATTTCGTGGCCCGGCCGCCCGGCTTCTTCTGGGGCGGACAGGTGCAGCTCTCTTCCTGGCTGGACCTGGAAGGCTGGGAGCGCTACCACGCCCGCCGCGGTGAAGTGCGGGGCAGCTTCCTGGGCCTGGTGCCGCTGCTGGCCCACGCCGGGCCCGAAGCCGACCGCTCCGAGCTGCTCCACTGGCTGGCCGGGGCCGTGTGGGCGCCCTCGGCCCTGTGGCCCGGCCAAGGCCTCTCCTGGGAGGCCGGCCCGGACCCGGAATCGGCCCGGGTGATCCTGGAGGACGGCCCCCTCCAGGTGAGCGGCGTGTTCCGCTTCCGCGTCACCGGTGAGCTTGAGAGCTTCACCACCGAGGGACGCTGCCGTTTCGGCCCCGAAGGCCGCCCCGAGCCCCTGCCCTGGCGCATGCGCTATGGCCAGTGGCAACAATATCAGGGCTGGCTTCTGCCCGGCCGGGCCGAAGCCGCCTGGCTGCCCCCCGGCGGCGCCCTGGCCCATCTCCGCGTGGAACTGACGAGCATACAGTATGAATTCAGCGAAGAGTAACCCAATCATTGCCAATTCTCCAGGTGACCTCCATGCTGGCTAGTCTGGCCAACCTGGACGTGGTCCTGGTGCGCCCCAAGCTGGCCGAGAACGTCGGCGCCGCCGCCCGGGCCATCGGCAACATGGGCCTCGGCTGCCTCAAGGTGGTATTGCCCGCCAGCCTGAGCCAAGGCCCCATGCGCGCCCTGGCCACCGGCCACGGCGGCCTGGTGCTGGACGCCATGACCACCCACCCCAGCCTGGATGACGCCCTGGCCGATTGCCACCACGCCGTGGCCACCACCGCCCGGCTCGGCGACAACCGCGGCTCCCTCATGAGCCCCCGCGCCGCCGCCCCGGAAATCCTCGCATGGGCGGCCGAAGAACGCGTGGCCCTACTCTTCGGCCCCGAAGACCGCGGCCTCACCACCCCCGAACTCGACCGGGCCCGGCTGTCCCTCAATATCCCCACCAGCGAGTCCTCCAGCCTCAACCTGGCCCAGGCCGTCATGGTACTGGCCTACGAACTCCGTAACACCGCCCTGGATCTCGCCCACCAAACCGCCCGCGGCGCCCTCCACCCCAAACCCGCCCCCCTGGGCGAACAACTGGCCCTCCTGGAACACCTCACCACCGCCCTGGTGGCCATCAATAAATTGCCCGCCTCCAACCCCGGCCACTTCATGCGAGTCCTCAAACAACCCCTGGAACGCGCCGGAATGACTAAACGCGAAGTCCGCGCCTGGCGCGGCGTCGCCCGCCAGATCCTGTGGCTGGCGGGGAAGAAGGAGGAGGGAGAGGGGGAGGGAGAGGGAGTGTAGGAATGTGGGGGAAACCCTTTCCTTTTGAAGCCAAAAGGAAAGGGTTTCCCCCACACCCCCTTCCTAAAGGAAAAGCGTATTCTGGGCAAGCCCTTGGCTGGTAGCGACTGGCGATCGCCCTTGGCCAAGGGCGGACCGCCGCGTTGACGCGCCCAAGGGACCCGTTCCCTGCGGCCCTGCTTCGGGAGCGGGCGAGGTAACGTGCGGAGGACAACCTCGCCCGACCCGCATTGGCAGCCGCGGCACGCGGCCTATGGTGAATTAGTTTTCACCAACTATGAACTCATAGCTGGAGGATGTCATGAGCCAAGCGACCGTGCAGCTGGAGCGCATGGACGGGGTGGCCCTGGTCTGGCTGAACCGACCCGAGGCCTACAATGCCTTTGACCTGCCCACCATCGGGGCCCTGGCCACCCGGCTCATGGACCTGGCTCGGGACTCCGGCGTGAGAGCCGTGGTGCTGGGCGGCCGGGGCCGGGCCTTCTGCGCCGGCGGCGACCTGAAATGGGTCCTCAGCCAGCCCGGCAGCCCCGGCGCCGCCTTCCACCGCCTGGCCGCCAGCTACCACCAGGCCATCACCGAGATCCGCACCATGCCCAAACCGGTGGTGGCCGCGGTGCACGGCCCGGCGGCCGGCGGCGGCTTCTCCCTGGCCCTGGCCTGCGATTTCCGGGTGCTGGCCGACACCGCGGTGCTGCGTCAGGCCTACACCTCCAACGGCCTGTGCATCGACGGCGGCGGCACCTTCACCCTGCCCCGCCTGGTGGGCCTGGCCCGCGCCCTGGAGATCGCCGCCCTGGACCGGCCCATAAGCGCCGCGGACGCCCTGGCCTGGGGCCTGGCCACCCGGGTGGTGCCGGCCGACCGCTGCCTGGACGAGGCCCTGGAGCTGGTGCGGGAAATTCGCGGCCGCTCGTCGCACTCCTTCGCCCTGTCCAAGCTGCTCCTGAACGAGTCCTTCTCGCACAGCCTGGCCGAGCAGCTGGAGTTGGAGCGCCAGGGCTTGGTGGCCGCGGGGGAGCACCCCCACGGCCACGAAGGCATGACCGCCTTCACCGAAAAGCGCAAGCCGGACTTCTCCTGAGCCCGTCCCGGCGGCGGGGGGTCGGACTGCGGGGCACACGGGTCAGGCCAGGCAAGCGGAGGGGAGAGGGGGGAACCCGGGCATGGCCGCAGGCTATCTTGAGTGTCCCTTTTGCGGCGCGGAGGCGCCGGATGGGCCGGTGCGGCCGGGGGTGGCCAGGTGCTTCGCCTGCCGCCGCGAATTCCCCCTGAACTGGAAAAGTGACCTTGCGGCGGCCGAAGAGCTGTTGCGCACCAGCAATCAGGGCAACTTCCAGACCGGGCGGCTTTTGCGCACCGGGGTGCGGGAGACCCTCGTCTGCCCCCCTTGCGGGGAGAGCTGCGAGGCCCTGACGGACAGCCAGTTCACCGCGCCCCGGGAGGGCCCCTCTTGCGGCGGCGGATTCGCGCAGGGCCCGCCGCCTTCCGCCTGGTCCGGCGCTACTGGTGAGTGGTGGTGTTAATGGCGGGCTTGATTTTCTGGGCTCTGGAGATTTCCCTCGGCCGCTTCTGAGGCCGCCCCCAGCCCGGCCTCCGGGTCGGATGCGGCGGGGGAAGCGGCCCCGCGGCCGGCGCGGCGCCCGCGCCAGCGCCAGCGCCACACGGCCCAGAGGATCAGCCCGAAGGCCAGGGGCACCCCCACCACCCAGGCCAGGCGGGCCAGCCACACCACGAACTCCCGGGCTTCCAAGCCCTGGGCGTAGCGCGGCAAGGGCAGCCACACCGCCGCCACGATGACCAGGATCAGCCCCCGGGGCAGCCAGTACCCCAACCTCAGCTTGTCCCGCACCCGCCCCTCCGCTTTAACCCGGATATTTCAGGAAGACCGGGCGGCCGGCTGGGCCCGCGACTTCACTCCAACCTCAACGCAAATTTCAGGCCGCGTTCCCGTAAAATGAAACCTATGAAGTTTTTTGGGGGGAGGGGGGTGTGGGGGGAGGGGGTCCTTTTTTTCAAAAAAGGACCCCCTCCCCCCACATCTTCCTCTTCCTCCGAAACACTCTCCTCAAAGCAGCCGCGCCAGTTGTTCTTTGAGATATTCCTTGGCCGGGGCGGCTTGGCGGTAGATGGCCTCGGCTTTGTAGAATTCCAGGGCCCGCACCCCGGAGATGTCCACTTCCACCAGGATGTCCGGGCTGCGGTTTTTAAGTTTCTCGGTCAGGATGGCCTTTTGCATGATCTGGATGGATTGGAACACCGTGTCCAGGAGGGGCGGGATGCCGCCGTGGCGGATGGCTTTGTTCCGCATGACCCGGCTGCCCATCACGTCCACCCCCACCACCACCTCGGCCTTATCCAGCAGGAGGTCATAGGGCACCGGGTTCACGCAGCTCCCGTCCACCAGCACCCGGTCGTCCAGGAGCACCGGGCACAGCACCACGGGGAGCGCCATGCTGGCCTTCAGGGCGGTCAAAAGGTCGCCGGAGTCGAAAACCACCTGCTCCCGGGCCCAGAAATCCGCGGCCACCACTTTGAGCGGCAGGCCCAGGTCCTCGAAGGTGGACACCCCCATCTGGGCGTAGAGGTATTCCAGGAAGCGCTCGCCCTTGATCAGCCCGCCGCCGCCGCCGAACTCCGGGTCGAACATCTCCACCAGCTTCCTGAGTTCGCGGCTGAAGATGATGTGCCGGAGCCGCTCCCCGGTGGAGGAGACAAAGCGCTTGACCTGTTCGCGCACCTCGGCCACGCTGCGGCCCGAGGCATACACCGCCGCCAGCACCGCGCCCATGGAACTGCCGGCCAGGATGGTGGGCCGCACCCCCAGCTCTTCGAAGGCCTCCAGCATCAGGACGTGGGCCAGGCATTTGGCGCCGCCGCCCCCCAGGGCCAGGCCGATGGTTTTCATCGCCGCTCCTTCCCGCGGGCCGTACCGCCCGGTCTACAACCGAGACAGTACCACCCGGCCGCCCTGGATCACCAGGCTCACGGCCTCGGACCGGGCCAAAAGGGCCACCCCCTCCCGGGGGTCGCCGTCCAGGGCCGTAAGATCGGCCTCATATCCGGGGGCCAGGCGGCCCAGGGTGTGGCCCAGGCCCAGGGCCAGGGCCGCGTGCACCGTGGCCGCCCGCAGCACCTCCAGGACCGGGAGGCCCTCGGCCGCCAACAGCACCGCCTCCTGCAAGTTCTCGCCATGGCGATTGCCCGGGGTGCCGGCGTCGGTGCCCAGGCAGACTTTCACCCCCAGGGCCCGGGCCAGGGCCAGGCTCTCCCGGTGGGCCTGCTCCCCGGCCTCGGATTTCAAAACCGCCTCGGCCGAGAGCCCGCCCGCCACTCCCAGGCGGCGGATCTGGTGCCCGGCCGCCAGGGTGGGCACCAGGGGGATGCCCTGGCGGGCCATCAGCTCCGCCGCTTCCTGGCAGAGGAAGGTGCCGTGCTCCACGCTGTCGATGCCGGCCCGCACCGCGTTCAGGATGCCCTCCCGCCCGTGGGCGTGGGCGGCGGTGCGCTTGCCGGCCCGGTGGGCCGCGGTGATGCCGGCGGCCAGTTCCTCCCGGGTGAGTTGGGCCGCGCCCACCGTGGTGCCCGGGGTCAGCACCCCGCCGGTGGCCATGAACTTCACCTGGTCCACCCCGGCTTTCAGCTCGGCCCGGGCGGCCTTGACCACTTGGTCAGGTCCATCGGCCTCCCGCCCGGCCAGGGACCAGCCGTGCCCGCCGGTCATGCAGATCACCCGGCCGGCGGACACGATGCGCGGGCCGGCCAGCCGGCCGGCCGCCACCGCCCCCCGCAGCGCCTGGGTCACGTCGGCCCGGCCGCCCAGGTCCCGCACCGCGGTGACCCCGGCCCGGAGGGTGGCCGCGGCGTGGTGGGCGGCCAGGAGGGTCAGCTCCGGCAGGCTGGGCCGGCTGATGGCCTCGGTGGGCTCGGGCGAGGCGTCCAGGCAGAGGTGCACGTGGGCGTCGATGAAGCCCGGCCCCAGATAACGCCCCTCCAGGTCCAGCACCCGGGCGCCCGGGCCAGGGGCCAGTTCCTCCGGTCCGGCCGCCACGATGACCCCGTCCCGCACCAATACCTGCCCCGGGGAGTGGAACTCCTCGCCCGTGAACAACAACGCTCCCCTGAGCAACAACTCTCCCGGCACCGCCTGAGCCTTCTCTCTCCCCGGAGCCGGGGGGCCGGCCGGGAAGGCTGGGGTAAAGAGTAAAAGGCGGGGGCCCGGGACGCCGCCCCGGGGCCAAAGACTCCCGCCGCCGGCTATTGTAGCAAGAGCGGCGGCGGATTTCTTGTGCGACCGGCCGGCAAGCGCCGCGGGCCCAGGTCAAGGGCCAGGGAGGCGGCGGTCACCCGGCCAAAAAGCGGATCACCTCCGGATAGGCCACCGGGTCGTGTTGCAGGAACAAATGCCCGCCCTCGAAAACCTGGAGTTCTGCCCCGGGGATGCTCCGGGCCAGGGCGGCCAGGTTGTCCGGCGGGCAGATCAAGTCATAGCGCCCCCCGCACACCAGCGTGGGGGCCTTGATCTCCGGCAGGCGGTTGTAGGTGTCGTGGAGCTGCCGGGCCTCCAGTTGGCGTCGGACCCCCACCGCCCGGCCCGGTTCGCCGGCCCCCACCTGCCAGCGGGTCAGGAAACGGTCCACCAGGGCCTGGAACTCTCCGGGGTGGGCTTCCTGCCAGGCCGCGTCGCGGCGGGAGTCGTCCAGCTCCACCATGCGCCGGGCCCGCTCCGCCGGGGTCAGCCCAGCCAGCTCGTGCAGGGGATAGGAGGCGCCGCCAAAGCCGCCGGAGCTGCAGCAGGCCAGGGCCAGGCGCTCCACCTGCTCCGGATGCCGGAGGGCCAGCTCCTGGGCCACCATGCCGCCAAAGGAAACCCCCAGCACCCGGGCCGAGGGCCAGCCCACGGCCGCCAAAAGCCCCGCCGCGTCGTCGGCGTAGCCCGCCATGCTGTAGGGCCAATCCGGGCGGGCCGACTGGCCCAGGCCCCGCTGGTCCAGGGCCAACACCGTGAAATGCCGGGGCAAGGGCGAGTCGAAGATGTTGGGCGACTGGCGCAGGTCGTCACCGGTCAGGCCCAGGTACAACAGCCGGGGGCCCTCCCCCGCGATATCATAGTAGAAGTTCAGATCACCCAGATTGGCGAAGGGCATGAGCGCATTCTCCTTGCGGCCGGGGTTGGCGGGCGGGGCGGGCCGCCTTTAAAAGAGGAAGATGTGGGGGGAAGGACCTTTTTTTGAAAAACAGGTCCTTCCCCCCACACCCCCCTTACCCCAAAAAACTTCATATTATTCATAGTGATGAGCAATAGTCTCATCTTCGCAGCTTAATTTCTGCCGGCAACGGACCAGCGGCAACCGAGAGGCGTAGCTGAAGCCGCGTCGAGGTTGGAGCGCAGTCGCGAGCGCAGCCGGGCGCCCGGTTTTCATGGAATCACCGGGCTACCCCCATCATAAGGCAAAACCCCCTTGCCGCTGGGAAAAGACTCCTTTTCCCTCCAGAATGCCCTGGAGCCTGTTTCGTCACGCGAGCTGGTGAGTTAGCTTCAAAAATACCCCGGCGGATTGGTTGACTTCCCGCCAGCGATGCTTACTTTTTCTTATGAATTCCCGACATAAACCATCCGGTGGGAGAAGCCGTAGATGCGATTCGACAAATTTACGCTGAAAAGCCAGGAAATCTTGCAGGGTTCCATGAGCCGGGCCGACCAGAGGGGCAATCCGCAGATCGAGCCTATCCATGTGCTGGCTGTCCTGTTGGAGCTGTCCGAGGAAATCGCCCGCCCGGTGCTGGGTAAGTTGGGGGTGAACCTTCAGGCCTTGCAGGGCCTGGTGGAAACGGAAATCAACAAGCTGCCCCAGGTGCAGGGGGCCACGGCCCAGGCCCACATGTCGCCTTCCACCATGGAGGTGATGCGCGCGGCCGAAAACCTGGCCGCCAACATGAAGGATGAATACGTCAGCGTGGAGCACCTCCTCATGGCTCTGGCCGCCTCGGACACCGCGGCCAGCCGGGTGCTCAAGGGCCAGGGAGTCACGCCGGACACCATTTTGGCGGTGCTGAAGGACATCCGGGGCAGCCAGACGGTGAATGACCAGAACCCCGAGGACAAATACCAGGCCCTGAAGCGCTTTGCCCGGGACCTGACCGAGCTGGCCGCCCAGGGGAAATTGGACCCGGTGATCGGCCGCGACGAGGAGATCCGCCGCGTTATCCAGATCTTGAGCCGCCGCACCAAGAACAACCCCGTGTTGATCGGCGAGCCCGGGGTGGGCAAGACCGCCATCGTGGAGGGCCTGGCCCAGCGGGTGGTGGCCGGCGACGTGCCCGAGGGGCTCAAGGACAAGCTGGTGGTGAGCCTGGACATGGGCTCCCTCATCGCCGGGGCCAAATACCGCGGCGAGTTCGAGGACCGCTTGAAGGCGGTTTTGAAGGAAGTCACCGAAGCGGCCGGACACATTATCCTTTTCATCGACGAGATGCACACCCTGGTGGGCGCGGGCAAGGCCGAGGGGTCCATGGACGCCAGCAACATGCTCAAACCGGCCCTGGCCCGGGGGGAGCTCCGTTGCGTGGGCGCCACCACCTTGAAGGAGTACCGCCAGAACATCGAGAAGGACGCGGCCCTGGAGCGGCGCTTCGCCCCGGTTCTGGTGGGCGAGCCCTCGGTGGAAGACACCATTGCGATACTTCGCGGCTTGAAAGAAAAGTATGAGGTGCACCACGGGGTGCGGATCAAGGACTCCGCCCTGGTGGCCGCGGCCACGCTTTCGCAGCGTTACATCACCGACCGCTTCCTGCCCGACAAGGCCATCGACCTGATCGACGAGGCGGCCAGCAAGCTCCGCATCAACATCGATTCCCGGCCCGAGGACCTGGACGCCCTGGAGCGCAAGATCATTCAGCTCAACGTGGAGGCCGAGGCGCTCAAAAAGGAGAGCGACCCGGGCAGCGCCAAGCGCCTGGGCAAGGTGAACGAGGAGATCGCCGAACTTTCGGTGGAGCGTGACCGCCTGAAGGCCCAATGGGAAGGCGAAAAGGATCTCATCGAGGGCATCCGCACGGTCAAGGAATCCCTGGACCAGCTCCGGGCCGAGCTGGAGCGGGTGGAGCGCTCCGGTGACCTGAACCGGGCGGCCGAGTTGAAGTACGGCCTCATCCCGGCCCAGGAAAAGGACCTGGCCGATCGCCAGACCGCCATCGAGAAGCTCTCCACCGACGGCGAGTCCCTGGTCAAGGAAGAGGTGGACGCCGAGGACGTGGCCGAGGTGGTGGCCCGCTGGACCCGCATCCCGGTGGCCAAGCTGATGGAGGGCGAGCGGGAGAAGCTCCTCACCATGGAAGACCGCCTCGGGCTCCGGGTGGTGGGGCAGAAGGACGCGGTGGTGGCCGTGAGCAACGCGGTCAGGCGGGCGCGCTCCGGTTTGCAGGACCCCCACCGGCCCATCGGCAGCTTCATCTTCCTGGGCCCCACGGGCGTGGGCAAGACCGAGCTGGCCCGGGCCCTGGCCGAGTTCATGTTCGATGACGAGCAGGCCATGGTGCGCCTGGACATGAGCGAGTACATGGAGAAGCACACGGTGTCCCGGCTGGTGGGCGCGCCTCCCGGGTACGTGGGCTATGAGGAGGGCGGCCAACTCACCGAAGCGGTGCGGCGGCGGCCCTACTCGGTGGTGTTGTTCGACGAGATCGAAAAGGCCCACCCTGACGTGTTCAACGCCCTGTTGCAGATCCTGGACGACGGGCGGCTCACCGACGGCCAGGGCCGCACGGTGGACTTCACCAACACCATCGTGATCATGACCAGCAACGTGGGCTCCAGCTTCATCCAGGACCTGTCCGGAGCCGAGGACCGCGGCCGCCTGGAAGAAGCGGTGATGAGCCAGCTCCGGTCCCAGTTCAAGCCCGAGTTCCTGAACCGGGTGGACAACATCATCATCTTCCACAGCCTGGACCAGGAGCACATCGCCCGCATCGTGGACATCCAAATGGGGCGCTTGAACAAGCTGCTGGCCGCCCGCGGCCTGAAGCTCTCCCTCACCCCGGCGGCCAAGGACCTGCTGGCCCAGCTGGGCTATGACCCGGTGTACGGAGCCCGGCCCCTGAAGCGGGCCATCCAGACCACCTTGCAGGACACCCTGGCCATGAAGATCCTGGACGGCACCTTTGCCGAAGGGGACGAGATCGTGGCTGACGTGATGGGCGATAAGATAGTTTTTGACAAAAAGTAGCACGGAAGGGGAATTAGTCTCTCCTCCTCCCAATTGCTACCCCACCCGGGAGCCGCTGGCGGCTTCCGGGTTTTCTTTGCCCCCAGCCTGGCCGGCACTCAGCGGGAACCAAACGGGCCATCTATTGAGATGAAAGCGTCCCGAGGAGGAGTTACCACGGCGGGAGGCCGGCCCCAGGATTGTGTCGGATCATTCCCGCCACGACTGGAGAAGACTTTTGTGCAAATTCAAGCTCAAGCTCAGAAGAACTATGAAGTTTTTTGGGGGATGGGGGGTGTGGGGGGAAGGACCCTTTTTTTCAAAAAAGGGTCCTTCCCCCCACATCTTCTCTTGCTCCGACAAACTCCCGCCTCAAACCAATACGGCTTCCAGATCGTAATCGTGGCTTTTGGTGATGCGGGCGGTGACCAGGGAGCCGGGGGTGGCCGCGCCGTCGGTGATCAGCACTTCGCCGTCCACCTCCGGGGCCTGGAAGGCGGCGCGGCCGTGGCGCACCAGTTCGCTTTCCGGGTGGGGGCCCAGGTAGAGGATCTCCTGGCGGCTGCCCTTCAAGGATTTCAGGTGCGCCCGGGAGAGCCGGCGCTGCAACGCCATGATCCGGTGGGCCCGTTCCTGGGCCGCCTGGCGGGGCGGGTGGGGGAGGCGGGCGGAGCGGGTGCCGGCCTCGGGGCAATAGGGGAACACGCCCAGGTGGTGAAAGCCGGTCTCGGCCACGAAGTCGTACAGGGTCTGGAAGGCGGCCTCGTCCTCGCCGGGGTGGCCCACCAGGAGCGTGGTGCGGAAGATCGCCTCCGGGAGGGTCTGGCGGATGGCCACCAACAGCCCCCGGAGCTGGCGGCCCGTGCGGCGGCGGCCCATGAGCTGCAGCACCGGGTCGGCCAGGTGCTGCAGGGGCAGGTCGAAATAGGGCAGAACCTTGTCCGCCGCGGCCATGGCCCGCACCAGCTCCAGGTCCAGGTAGTCGGGGTGCAGATAGAGCAGCCGGATCCAGGCCAGGCCCTCCACCTGGTCCAGGGCCGCCAGGAGGCGGGCCAGGCCGTGGTCCAGGCCCAGGTCGGCCCCGTAGGCCGTGAGGTCCTGGGCCACCAGGTTGATCTCCTTGACCCCGGAGGCGGCCAGGAGCCGGGCCTCGGCCACCACCTCGCCCAGGGGCCGGGAGCGTAGGCGGCCGCGGATGGCCGGGATGGTGCAGAAGGCGCAGCGGCGCTCGCAGCCGTCGGCCACCCGCAGGTAGGCCCAGCCCGGGCCGGTGGAGAGGTGGCGGGGGGCCGTGGCCTCCAGGCAGGAAAGGGGCGGCGAGAGGGCCAGGCGGGATTCCGGCGGGGCGGCCAGGTGGGTGAGCAGGCGGGGCAACTCGCCCGGCCCCACCAACAGGGTGGCCTCGGGCAGGCTCTTGGCCAGCTTCTTGCCGTAGCGCCCCACCAGGCAGCCCACCACCACCAGGCGTTGGCCCGGCTCGCGGTCGTGGGCCAGCTCCAGCACGGCCTCCAGGGATTCCTCCACCGCGGGCTGGATGAAACCGCAGGTGTTCACCACCAGGAGCTCGGCCGCGGCCGGCTCCGGCACGGCCACGTAGCCCGCGCTGGTGAGCAGGCCGGCCAGGTGCTCGCCCTCCACCAGGTTCTTGGCGCAGCCCAGGTTCAACAGGTAGAAATGCCCAGGGTTCATGACCAGCTCTTGACGAGGTAAAGGTCTATGAGGTGGCACATGACCAGGCTGAAGGCCAGCCCGGCCAGGCCCAGGACCCAGAGGAGCCAGGCCGGGGGCCGGGGCAGGAATTCCCGGTCATGGTCCGCGGCCTCCCAGCCGCGCCCGCCCCGCAAAAGCCCCAGGGTAGCCGTGAAAACATAGCATTCCACCGCAAAGGGGGCAAACCCCAGGTAGCCGGCCAGGGGCATGGCGAAGATGCGGGGCTCGGCCAGATAGGGGATGGTGTAGCGCCAGCGGGCGAGGGCCGGCCAGTTGCCGGACTCCCACACGACACCGCAAATGAGCCCGGCCAGGAGCAGCCGCACCAGGGGCGAGAGGTCGCCCCGCTCCCAGGCGGCCATGAGGCTGGGGAGACCCTGGCGATAGTTCAGGGGCTCCAGCAGGAAGAACAGGGCGAGCCACACCAGGGGGAAGAACAGCCCCGGCCAGGCCAGCGGCAGGACCAGGCCCGCCAGGCCCGTGGCCAGGCACCAGCCCCGCCAGGAGCGGCCCAGCCGCAGGGGGCGGACGTTATGGCCCCAGCGGAGGCCGCCGTCCCCCTTGGCGCCGTACACCGTGAGCAGTTCGTAGGTTTCCAACACCCCGGGCAGGACGGTGGCGTAGGAGAGGAAGGCCAGGGGCCAGCGGAGCCAAATCTGGCGGGGCACGCCCAGGTACTCCCAATCGGCCAGGCGCAGGTTCACCGCTTCCCAGGCGAACCAGAACACCACGCTGGCCCCGGCCAGGAACCAGAAGGTGCGCCGCCGGTCGATCCACAGGGAGTTGCCGGCGTGGCGCTGCACCTGGCTGTCCACCAGGAAGATGTAGCTCCACCACAAGAGCGGGTAGAACCACACCTTGACCCAGGTCACCCCCAGGGCCGCGCCGCCCAAGGCGCCCACCAGGACCGCCAGGGGCGCCAAGGCGTGGAGGTTGGGCGAAAAGCGCGCCATCTCAGGCCGGGGGCTCGGGGCGGGCGCGGCGGGGCCGGGGCGGCCTTTCCGCCTCGGGCAGCCAGGCCGCGGGGTTCTCGGCCTTTTTCTGGGCGGTGGTGGCCAAAAGCCGGCAGGTGGTGCAGAGGTCGTCGCTCAGGGTGGGCTGGCCGCAACTGGGGCAGCGTTGCTCCGGCAGCGGCGCGGCCGGCGGCCCGTCCTTGGCCCGCAGGAAACAGAGGTAGAAGTCGCTCATGGTGCCGGGCATTTTTTCTTCCAGATAGCGCATGGCTTCCTGGTAGTAGGGCAGCGTGGCGCCCTTGCTCTTGGGGCACTTGCCCTGGGCCACGGGCAGCTCGTGGGTCAGGGCGTAAGCCATGATCTCCGGGCCGGAGAGCCGGCACAGGGGTTTTATCTTCTTGGCGAAACCGGCGCCGCTGGCCGCCAGCACCGGCCACTGGGCGTCCAGGTAGTTCTGGTGGCGGTGGAGCATGTTGCCCAGCAGCCGGCCGGCCTCGTCGTCCAGTTGGTGGCCGGTGGCCAAAACCTCGAAGCCCAGCGCCAGGGTGAGGCGGTTCAGGTAGTAGCGCTTCAGGGTGCCGCACACCGAGCAGAACTGGCGCCGGTTGGCCCGCACCACCTCGGCGATCTCGTGGCCGGCCAGGGTGGGCAGGTGGAACACGTGCAGGGGCCGGTCCAGGCGGCGGGCCATCTCCTGGCTGGCCTCCAGGGAGGCCTGGCCGAAATCGCCCAGGCCCAGCTCCAGGTGCAGGCCCTCGGCCGGGTGGCCCAGGTCCAAGAGCACCTTCCACAGGGCCAGGGAGTCCTTGCCGCCGCTGATGGCCACCAGGACCGGCTGGCCCGGGGTCAGCATCGCGAATTCCTTCAGGGCCTTGGCGGTCTGGCGCTGGAAGAAGACGTCCAGGCAGTCGTCGCAGAAGTGCACGTGATGACAGGGGAAACGGTGTCGGGCGGGCCCGCGGCAGCGGGTGCATTTCATGCCGGGATCGGTCATGCTTCTGGCTTCCGGGGCGAGGGCGGGGGCCGGAGGCCCAGGCCCAGCCGAATTTATATTAAATTCCAGGGGAATACGAAAAAAGGCAAAAAAAAAGCCCGGCGCGCCGATTTTTTTCTTGACCGTCCCGGACATTTTAAAATAAAGTAGCGTTTTAGCGCCTCGTGGCTCGCGAAAAAGCCCGAAGCGCCAAAGCGAAAAGGCGCCGTAAGATGAACAAACATAACATATATCCCGCCAAAGGGCCAACCCCTCCCCGGCAAAAAAGCTGTTGTTGCCAGGGGAAGGGCGTTTTTGCCCCAGCGGGAGCCACGGCCGGCGCCTCTGCCCACACGAAAACCGGGGAGAGGCTGACGCCCCGGGCCTTTCGTGAGCCGGGGCCGGGTCCGGCCCCGCAAACTTGCACCCCAGTCGGGGGCCGGAACGAAGGGGCGGCAGCGCCTCATCCGCCGGAGGGACCCCAGGAAATTTAATTACCTTTCCGGGCTTGCATCTCCCCCAGGGGTACTTAACCTCTTATCTAGGGAAAAAGCAGGCTCGGGAGAGGCATTTTTCCTGGTTTTTTGCTGAAAACTTTTTTTTCATAAGATGCGGGCCCGGTGCCCGTCCTTATTCCCAAAAATTGAATACGCGGGCGGCCGGTCGTACGGGCCGATTGCCAAGTACGGAAAACCCAAGCTAAATCGGAAATTTCCTCCACAGATCGCCCAGGGATAAAAAATATACACATCCACTAAATTTGGATGCGATCTGTACAGGGAGGTCACCCAACCGCCCAGCTCCCAGGGGGGGGCGAAGACGGGGTACATCGGAAGGGGTGATTATCATGGCGGAGAGCCGTGAGGAAAAGGTCATGGATCAAGGTCTGGATACGCCGGTCACCTATTTTAAGGAAGTCGAGGGACGCGAGCTTCTGACGCCGGAGCGGGAGTTGGCCCTTGGTAAAACCATTCAAGAGGGCCGTAACGAGATCCTCAACAAGAGTCTGGAGATCATCCGCAGCTTCGGGGACACGCTCGATACCTGCCGGAGGATCGAAGACTGGTTGGAGGACTCGCACAAGTCTCCCCTGTCGGTGGAAGATGTCATGGCTGAGGCCAAGGACATGGTGCACCGTTGCGCCGCCCGGCTCAGGAAGGAAAAGCCCGATGTGGACCAGCTGGTGGCCGACATCGAGCGCGCCCGCAGCGAGGTGGAGAACGCGGTGCAGGAGATGGTGGAAGCCAACCTGCGGCTGGCCGTGTCCATCGCCAAGAAGTACACCTTCCGGGGCCTGTCCTTTGCCGACTTGATCCAGGAAGGCAACATCGGCCTCATGAAGGCGGTGAACCGCTATGACTACCGGACCGGTTACCGGTTCAGCACCTTCGCGTCCTGGTGGATTCGGCAGACCATCAGCCGGGCCATCTACGACCAGGCCCGCACCATCCGCATCCCGATCCACCTCTTGGAGCTTCGCTCCAAGTACTTCCGGGTGTACTACGGCCTCCTGAAGGAGCTGGGCCGCGAGCCCACCCCCAAGGAAGTGGCCGAAAAGGTGGGCATCGACGAGGACAAGGTGAAGGAAATCGTCAACCTGACCCTGGACTCCACCAGCCTGGAATCCCCGGTGGGCGACGACGGCGACGAGTTGGGCGACTTCATCGAGAACAAGGACGCCGAGTGCCCCTTTGAGAAGGTGGGCGAGTCCGAGATGCACGTGCACCTGGAATGCGCCCTGGATTCCCTGGACGCCCGCGAGCGCCGCATCCTGGAGATGCGTTTCGGCCTGGGCGACGAGGACGAGCACACCCTGGAAGAGGTGGGCCAGGTGTTCCACCTTTCCCGCGAGCGGGTGCGCCAGATCGAGAAGAAGGCCTTGCAGCGCCTGCGCCACCCCCAGTGGCGGCAGACCCTGGAAGACCACGTGCTGTAAGCCTGCCACGCCGAGAACAAAAACGCCGGGTTGCCCCGGCGCGCGACGCGGCTCCCTCGGGGGCCGCGTTTTTTATTTGGGGCGGAGGCTGCGAAGAAGCCGCCAAGGGATTGGCCGGTCCGGAACCGAGGGCGGGCCGGGACTCAGCCCAGCACCAGGTTCACCGCGATGCCCAGGAGCACCAAGGCCCCCACCAGGCCCATGGCCCGGCCCCAGCGCTGGCCCAGCAGCCCGCCCAGGCCCATGCCGGTGGCGGTCATGGCCGCGGCAATGACCCCGATGACCACCACCGGGAACCAGATGTCCGCGCCCACCAGGCCCAGGGAGAGGCCGGCGCCCAGGGCGTCGATGCTGGTGGCCACCGAGAGCATCACCAGGCTCCAGCCCCGGGTGGGGTCCTTGCCGTTTTCCCGGGTCTCTTCCTCGCCCCAGAGGCTTTCCTTGGCCATGTGGAAGGCGATGAAGGCCAGGATGGCGGCGGCCAGCCAGGGGGCCCAGGTGCGGGCCAGATTCACCAGCACCGCCCCGCCGAACCAGCCGATGAGGGGCATCAGGGCCTGGAACACCCCGAAGTGAAAGGAAAGGCGGAAAAGCTGCCGCTTGCCCCGCCACACCGCCCCCACGGCCAGGCCCACGGCAAAGGCGTCGCAGCCCAGAGCCACGGCCAGGGCCAGGGTGTCCCAAAATGTCATCAAAAACTCCGGAGGTGGGGATCAGGCGATGAGCCGGTCCAGCATCTGGTCCCGGAGCCGGGTGCAGGCCAGCTCCAGGAGGGGTTTCAGGTTCAGGATGTCCCAGGCATTATAGTCCAAAAGCGTCTCCAGCGCCGTCATGTCCCCCCGGGTGTAGCTGTGCCACAGGTTCACCGCGTCCATGCCGCCCAGCCCGGCCACCAGGGGCGGCCGCTCCAGGCCCAGGCGCCGCTCGATGGCCTTGAGCCCGCCCTTGAGCCCCAAACGGCGCAGCACCCAGCGGAGGTCGATGTGCACCGGCGGCAGGCGGAGATCGCTGAACACCCCCCGGAGCACCGGCAGGTCGAAGTTGCCCCCGGCAAAGGTGACCAGGATCTCGGCCCCCATCAGGGCGTGGCGCAGGTCCCAGAGGTTGTGCCCGGCCACGTATTGGGTCACCTCCTGGCCGTCGTACACCCCCACCACGGTGATGCCGCCCCAGTCCTCGGGGTCGCCGCCGGTCTCGATGTCCAGGTACAAGACCCGGCGGTAGGTGGGCCAGAAGCGCCAGTGCTCGGCCGGAGGCACCAGACTGGCCAGCTCGGCCAGGCCGTTCGGCCGGGCCAGGGCCGCCAGGGAGGCCTCCACCACGGGGCGGCCGGCGGCGTAGAGGCCGGGCGGCAGGGCGTTGGCTCCCTTGCGGAGGAACTCGTCCCAGTGCAGGATGCCGGCCCGCCAGATGGCCAGCTCCCGCCGGGGACCCACGGAGGGTAGATGTAGAAAGGTTCTCCGAAGCATGATTCCATTATGTCCGGAACGCGGGCGAAAATAAACCCCCGGGCCAACCCCGCCGGCCTGCGGCGAAGGCCCCGGGTCTGCCGAGGCCGGGGGACCGGCCGGCAGGGGGCCGCGAGGCCTGGGTGGGGCCCTCATACAACCCAACCAAAACCATGAAGTTTTTTTGGAGAAAGGGGGTGTGGGGGGAAGGACCTTTTTTTTCAAAAAAAGGTCCTTCCCCCCACATTCTTTCATCCGAAAAACGTTACCCCCCGCCGGGTGCCGGCGAGGGGACTTGAGGGAGGAAGTAAAAACTATTCGCCGACCTTGGGCAGGGAGGACAGGGCCTTCGCCACCGCGGCGGCGGGGTATTCGTAGTTGGAGAGCTGGCCGCCCAGGTAGGCGTCGTAGGCGGTCATGTCGAAGTGGCCGTGGCCGGAGAGGTTGAACAGGATGACCTTTTCCTTGCCCTCTTCGCGGGCCTTCAGGGCCTCCACCACCGCGCCGCGGATGGCGTGGGTGGATTCCGGCGCCGGCACGATGCCCTCGGTGCGGGCGAACAGGAGCCCGGCCTCGAAGCATTCGAGCTGGGGCAGGGCTATCGCCTCGATGAGGTTGTCCTCCTTAAGGCGGCTGACCAGGGGCGACATGCCGTGGTAGCGGAGCCCGCCGGCGTGGATGCCCGGCGGCACGAAGGTGTGGCCCAGGGTGTGCATCTTGACGATGGGGGCCATGTGGGCCAGGTCGCCGTAGTCATAGGCGTACACGCCCTTGGTCACGCTGGGGCAGGAGGCCGGCTCCACGGCCAGGATGCGCACCTCGCGGCCGTTGATCTTCTCCCGCACAAAGGGGAAGGACAGGCCCGCGAAGTTGGAGCCGCCGCCGATGCAACCGATGACCACGTCTGGGTATTCGTTGATGAGTTTCATCTGGCGGAGGGCTTCCTCGCCGATGATGGTCTGGTGCATGCACACATGGTTCAGCACGCTGCCCAGGGAGTAGTTGGTGTCCTCCCGCAGGGCGGCGTCTTCCACGGCCTCGCTGATGGCCAGGCCCAGGGAGCCCGGGTGGTCCGGGTTCTCGGCCAGGGCGGCGCGGCCGGCCGCGGTCTTGTCGCTGGGGCTGGGGAAGATCTCCGCCCCCCAGGTGGTGATCATGGATTTGCGGAAGGGTTTTTGGTCATAGCTGACCCGCACCATGTACACCGTGGCCTGGAGGCCGAAAAACTGGCAGGCCAGGGCCAGGGCCGAGCCCCACTGGCCGGCGCCCGTCTCGGTGGCGATGCGTTTGATGCCCTGCTTCATGTTGAAGTAGGCCTGGGGCACCGCCGAATTGGGCTTGTGGGAGCCGGCCGGGCTCACCGACTCGTTCTTGAAGTAGATGCGCGCCGGGGTTTGCAGGGCCCGCTCCAGCCGAATGGCCCGCTGCATGGGCGAGGGCCGCCACAGGGCCAGGATTTGCATGACCTCATCGGGGATGTCCCACCAGCGCTGGGGGCTCATTTCCTGCTCGATCAGGGCGTCGGGGAAGATGACCGCCATCTGGTCCGGGGTCACCGGGGCCATGGTGGCCGGGTGGTAAGGCGGTGACAGCGGCGTGGGTAGGTCGGCCTGGATGTTGTACCATTGACGGGGCATGTCGGCTTCGTTGAGAAGCACCTTCACCTGTTCCATCTTTCTCTCTCCTGCAAGGCCCTAGCGAGCTGGACGGCCGGCGCGGCCGGGTTGGGGGGCGCCCTCGGCGGAGGCCGCCCGGTAAAGTAGGGGTTTTGTATTCTGTATACAGTATCCAGAGAGCCCGGGGTTTGTCAACCGACAATGCGCCGTCCGGAACGGCTTTTCCTGCCTCTTTTTCCCTGCCCGATGGAGTTAATGGGACCAGCTGCCCGCCCCGGCGAACAATGTGGCGGCCATCCCGGAGGGAGGGCTGCCGCCCTGCCCTGGGCGGCGGATTCGACCCTTGCCGCGGGGGCTGAAAGCGGGCGGGGAAAAAGGAAGCTGGCGCGTTGGCGCTGGGGATATGAAGCCGCCGTTGAAATACCAAATAGCCTGTCTAGATCGCAGCTGGGGCCTGGAACCCTGGCGCAAGGTGGCCGGATTGCCTTCCGCCCGGGGACGGAAAGAAGGTTTGGCCTAAGCAGGGTGGGGGGAAGTTCGCCGCCGGCCGGTAGGTCGCGGCAAAACGGCGCACGGGGGGTGAGCTGGGCCGCCTGGCGGCCGGTTGCCGCGCCCTGGCAGGGACGCCGCATCGGAACAGGCTCGCCGCGGGACTGCCGTGTCGGAGCCGCGCCCCGTTCGCCAGGTGAGCGGAGCGCCCTCGCCCCATGCGGAACCCCACCTTCCCGACCCTCATTTCGCCGGCCTGCGGCCCGGAACGTGGGCCAGCGGGAGCCTCCCCCCGCCCCGGCCCCCCTACCCTCCTTCTTCCAGCTCGCGGTTCCCCGGGCGATCAGCGGGAGTCCCCGCCCCGGCCCGGCGCAGTACCCCCGCCTTCCAGGCGCAACAGCCTTTCCCGCCGCAGCATGCCCAGGAAACGCCCCTGTTCATCCACCACCGGTATCCGCTTCACGCGCCGGGTGATCATCAGATCCACCGCCTCGTCCAAAGGCGTCGCCAGGGTGGCCGTGGGGTAATCGGTTTCCATCACATCCCCGGCCTTGGTGCTTTCATATTGGCGGATCAACTCCGCGTGCTGTTCGCCGATCTCCTTCAGGGATATCTTCCGCATCAAATATTCCCAAACGCCTTTTTTATGTTGGGAAAACGCCGCCAACATGGCCCGGTCGGAGATAAGGCCCAAGAGCTTCCCCTGGCTGTCCACCACCGCCACCCGCTCCACGGCGCTGTTGCCCAAGATCTTGATCACCTCCTCCAGGGGCGTGTCGGCCAAAACCGGCGGGGTGTCGGTGCTCATGACGTCCCCGGCCTGGTGAATTCCGTGCAGGGTAATGCCATTGTGATGCAAACGCCTGGTGGCGGGCCTTTCCAGGCTGATGGCCCGGAAAATGTCCAGGCGGGCCAGAATCCCCACCAGTTTGCCGTCATGGTCCACCACGGGCAGACGCCGCAGGCCCTGCTTGCGCATGATCTCCACCGCTTCGGTCAAATACTGCTCCTGCCCCACGGTCACCAAGGAAGAAGACATGATGTCCTGGGCCAGGGTGTGGGCCAGGTCGAGCTTGATGGCGTCCACTTCCTCCCGGTCAAACTGGCTGAGCAGGCGCACCCGGATGGCAATGCCGGCTCGGTAAAGCAGGTCGCCGTCAGTGATGATCCCCACGGGATGGTCTTCGGCATCCACGATGGGCAGGCCCGTAAAGTCAGACGTGAGCAAGGTTTCCAGGACCTCTTGCAGCGGGGTGGTGAGTTGGGCCCGCTGGGGGCGGGGGGTCATGGCGTCCTGCACCTTCAGGCGCCGGGGGATCAAATAGTGTTTCATCTTGTGGGCGATCATTTGAAAGCTGGCCAGGCCGATGACGCCCTCGCTCACACGGGCGGTTATTTGCGGCAGGATCTGGTCCACTTCGGCGGCCGGCAGGACAATCTCGATCTTGATCGGCAGGTTGTACGACAATAGTTCGATATGTTGCGAGGATATCTCCCCATTCTCATCGCAGCCGGCTATCCCCCTGGTCACCAGGCAACGCGCGGCGATGTGCCGGGCGCGCAACAATTCCAGCAGGGCTTCCGAGAGAAGCTTGCCCTCCCAGCGCGCGTTTTCATTGGTGTGAATGGAAATTATTTTATATTCCATGACCGCGCTCCGCCTGGATTGCTGACTTTTCGCTTGCCGGGCCGGGCCGCCCGCCTGGCCCCACCTGGGCACCCCGCTCCCCTTAAAGCTAGCTTACCGCATTCGGCTAGGGCGTTGCGGCGGCGTCTGCCGGCCGGCTGGCGATCCGCCAAGCAATACCGATAATTGACCCGCGCAAATTGTCACCTGATAACAGAAGATTATGTTACGCTCGGGTTTATACCCGGCCGGTAGGGCCGGCCGCCGGTGAGAAGCGGGGGGCGGCCGGATCCCCGGCCCGGGGGGGGGTGCTGAGGGGTCTGCCTGTCTTGGCGCGGGGGGTGTCGCTCGGCCCGCCGCCCGGGGAGTCGAATGCCATGGCGCGTGGCAAGGCGTGGAGTGGGGCGTGGAGTGGGGTGATGGCGGCTGTCTGCCTGGGCCTTCTTTGCCTTGTCAGCCCGTGCCCGGCCCGGGCCGCGGCACCCAACCCGGCCGTGGGCACCTGGCTGGTGCGGGAGCAGGCCAACGAGGTGGTCCTGGCCCTGCGCGGCGACGGGGTGTTTTTCCGCACCGTGCGCGCGGCCGGACAACCACCCAGCCAGGAGACCGGCTCCTGGACCTACACCCCGGGCCTGCTCACCATCACCACCGCCGGCGGCCAGGTTATGACCTACCAGTGCCAGTTCCCAGGCCCCGACCAGATGCAGATCAGCGACGCCAGCGGGCAAGGAGCCCTCATGGTGCGCGTCTCCGACGCCCCACCTCCCCAAGCCCCGCCTGCCCAAGCCCCCCCGGTCCAGCCGCCTGCCCCGTCCCCGGGCAACCTTCCCCAGGCCGCGGCCGGGCCGCCCGATCCGCTGTATCTGCGCCCTTACACGGACCAGACCGAGAACGCCTTCCGGGTGCAGGTGCCGGTGGGCTGGCTGGCCAAGGGGGGCATCCTGCGCGTGAACCCCTTGACCGCGGGCGGCCCCACCAACACCGTGGCCGCCAAGACCGATTTCGCGGTCATGAGCGACCCCACCGGCCAATGGCTCATCCGCTGGCTGCCTTCCTACACCTACGTGGACAGCCGCTACCTGGTCGGCAATTACCTTCCGGGCAGCAACTACCGCGGCTGCCAGGTGGCCCCCCTGCTCTCGGCCGAGGCCTTCCTGTTGCGCCTGGCCTTCCCCTACACCCATCGCCAGGCCACGGACCTGCGAGTGCTGGAAAGCCGCCCCCTGCCCGGGCTGGCCCATAACTACCAGCAGCGCAAGCAGCTTTTGGGCAGCCGCTTCCGCTATGACGCGCAGATGGTGCACCTGGCCTATCAGGAGCGGGGCCAGTGGTTCGAGGAGAAGATGTTCGGCATTATCGAGGACACCGGGCAACTGGGGGTGGGCATGTGGTCCAACCAGGAGACCCTGGTCCTGCGGGCCCCCCTGGGGCAGTTGGCCGCCTGGGAACCGGTCTTCTGGATCATTCACGGTTCTATGCAACTCAACCCGAACTGGGTGGCCGGGGAGGTGCGCGGCCAAATCCAGCGCGGCCAGGCCGCCCGGGAAATGCAGGCCTACGAGCAGAAGACCATGAACGAGATTCTCGAACACCGGCGCAAGACCTACGCCGATATCCGCAAGGCCATGTACCTGATGATGACCGGTCAGGCCCAGTACCGGAACCCGCACACCGGCCAGTTGGAGGTGGCCCCCAACCGCCTGAAGAACCGCTGGGTCAACGGAGCCGGCGAGGAAGCCTATTCCAACAACCCTGACTTCGACCCCAACCGGGTGTTGCCCGGCCGAAGCGACTACAAGCTGACCCCTGAGGTGCCCCCTTCGGAGGAATAATATGAAGTTTTTTGGGGGATGGGGGGTGTGGGGGGAAGGACCCTTTTTTTCAAAA
>JAHLLK010000175.1 GCA_020444165.1 Deltaproteobacteria bacterium
GGCTATAGGAGGCTATATAGTTGAAATATTTTTCTTTTTCTGAAGTTATCGAAAATTATTCCGCTTTCCGACCGCGCTGGAACAGGGTAAAATTTGTTTAAAGGCCAGTAAAAACGGGAGGATATTTGATGTCACAAGCCTTCGCTTACCTTCGAGTCAGCACGGTCGGCCAGGTCCAAGGTCACGGCTTCGACCGGCAGCTTGACACCATCCAAGCCTATGCCAGGGAGGCCGGAGTTGAGATCGTACACGTCTTCAAGGAAGAAGGAATCTCAGGCACCACCGACGAAACTCAGCGTCCAGCCTTCCAAGAGCTCATGGCCGCTGTTCTCGGCAACGGGGTCCGCACCATCATTGTTGAGAGCATGGACCGCCTAGCCAGGGAACTCAGGATACAAGAGGCCCTGCTTGTCTACTTGGCCAGTAAGGGCGTCAACCTGATTTCCGCCCGGACCGCAGAGAACATCACCCAGGCGGTTCAGGCCGATCCACTAAAGAAGGCCCTTGTCCAGGTCCAGGGCGTTTTCGCTGAGTTGGAGAAAAACCAGTTGGTCCGTAGGCTAAAGAAGGGACGCGATAAGACCCGTCAGCTAACCGGGCGCTGTGAAGGACGCAGACCCTTCGGCGAAACCGAAGACGAACAGGCTGTCATCCGCCGGATTCGGGCTATGCGACGTAAGCGCAGGAACGGCCTGAAGGGCATGACCTTGCAGGCCATAGCCGACCGGCTCAACTCCGAAGGCGTCCCCACCAAGGACGGCTTGCACTGGCGTCCGGTTCAGATTCACCGCATTCTCACCCGCTAGGTCCCGCCCAACCAAACATCACGATCCTGCGAGGCCCTCAGACGCCCGAGGAGCGCCGATCTTGCTCCGGCCGGGGAAGGGGCCGGGCGCGAAGGCACACGAGCCTGAGCGGTCCTCATCTGTTCCGCCTGACGTGTCACCTACCGCAGAAAAAGCCGCCGCGTCCCGTTTTGGGTTTTTTAAAACGGGATACGGCGGGTTCCCGTCCAGGGCGCTCCTATGTATCCCCTACTGTTTTTAGTGAGATATCCTTGACCCCTAGAAGGGTTAGGTGAGATACTCACGGCAAAAATCTCACTGTGGCCTTCAGGGGGCAAATATCATGAGCGACAATTCAAATTCCTTAGCAATCCAGGCTGACGCCAAGAAACTTGCCGAGCAGTATCACGTTGATGCTTCAAGAGTGACTGATATCCTGGCAAAAACCAGAATTACCGAAGAATGGAATCCTATTGCAGGCTACAAGTACGTAGAAAATAAAGTAAAAGATAGAGCGCGGTACTGGCCGCTGCTGGAAGATGCTTTGGAAGACATGGGGCCGAAAGCTCTCGATCTATTCGAGGCTGATCCACCCGATGTCTTAAGCAACAGGCTGATGTGGCTATATCGCTTAATGTGGTCGGGTTTGCCGGTATATACCAGAGAAGGGCTTATCTACCTCACGGAAGCCTTCATTCAAAACCAGGAAGCTAACAGGGAACACCTTATCGCCACTGGCTATAGGGATAGAGTGCTGTGGGAGAAGTTTCCCTGGCTTGAAGAACGCCTGGGAAATCTGTATCCGGTTAAGGCTCCGACAAACATAGAGCCGACAAAGGAATTCCCCGGCCAGCTCACTTACACCTGGTCCACCAGTGAAGGCGAATCATGCTCTTACGAAGATGCGCCAATATTCGATGTTATAAGTCCTGAGCAAGCCGAGGAAATAGAGCCGCTACGCCCCGAACTTTTTGCACGCCGCTTAGAAGCGCTACGCAGGTTGTTGAGTATTCTAAAAGAAGGGCCATATGATGAGTTGGACGGGCCGTCAGCTACTTCCGTCCTGGATTTATATCAAGATGTTGATTTAGATTTGCTAGTGCTGGTGGACAATCTATTATCAGGCAAAGGCAAGGTGCCTAACGCCAAGCCAGGACGCCGCAAGTCTATAGCGATCACAGGTGGATTATCTAATATTCTCGAAGTTGCCTGCCACTATGTTTCGGAATCCACAGTTGGTCTTTACCACGAAACCAAAGCTATATTTTGGAATTCATTCTCCGAGGCTAAAAATGGCCGACCGCAATTCAACGGCACACCATTTGCGGCTATTTCACAACTCACTTCTGAAGAATATGCTCTTTTGGGGAAGCTTACCGCACTTATTGTTGAGCAAAATCATCTTACCGATGAGGAAAAACTGCGTTTAATTGGTGAAATAAAAAGTAGGCCTGGAAGTACACAAACGCCACTATTGCCGGAAATTGAAAACCTACTGACACCTGTGGCGGGGCAAATTGAAGGCTCTTATAATGGTAGATGTGCCAACGATAACTTTTTCGTAAAACGAGGCACAATATGGAATATTTGTTATGGAACTGAATTCGTAACAATACCAGATCAAAGAGGTCTAGGTTATATAGCCTACTTGCTCGATGCGCCCAATAAATCCATCAGTGCTCACAGTCTTATGTTTGCATGTGGTTTGATAAAGGCATCAAAGATCGATATTGGTAAAAGAAACAAGAAGTCAATGTCTCCATATGTTGACGATAGTCCTGTGTCTGATTATGGAATTGATGATCTGGCAGATCCATCGACAATTAGGAACCTAAAAGAAAGAGTTGATTTCCTTCAAGAACAACTAAAAACGAAACACAAAGCAAATAGTAATGCCGAAGTTAGCGATATCAAAGCTGAATTAGAATTTATTAGAAATTACATAAAACAATCTACAGGTAAAAGTGGAAAGTCTAGAAAAGTTGGCGATTCACATGCAAAATACACAAATACTGTATACCAAGCAATCAAAAGATGCATAGGGCAAATACATCGATACCACTCTGCCTTAGCCAATCACCTAGATGATAGTATCGAACGGAAGACTGATTTTGTATATCGCCCCGTTGAACAAACAACATGGCTAGTAGAACCTTAAACACTGGCTCTGATTATAATTCTGCACCATAAGCTTTGATTGCAGATTTGTGATGTCATGTTACTGTCTGGCAAACTGGTGTGCAATGCACCAGTATACAGAAAAAAATTATCCTAAAATCTAATCGACAATCCTACCTGATCAACACCATTCCTAACTGACATATCATGTCACTTACGTGACGAATTGTATACTGCTTTCCCTTGTGAAGGGCATTGCGTTTCAGACACCCTTGGAACGACAACATCCCTTTACTAGGAGAGTGGTAATAACTTTAACAAATCATGACATATCTTGTCACCTAGATGACGAGCCTCGTGTTGCTCTCCTTCTTGAGAAGGAAAATGTTCTGAACTCATCGGAGCAAAAAAGACCTTACGAAAGGAGAGCAAGGATGGCAATCATTAGGCGTGACAATTCATGTCACATTGATGACATGCCCCGTGTTGCTCTCCTTTGTGAGAGGGAAAGACGTTCCGAATTAATCGGGACCAAAAC
>JAHLLK010000053.1 GCA_020444165.1 Deltaproteobacteria bacterium
CCAAGCCCGGCGCTCCAGCGGCCAAGCCGGGCGCCGCGGCGGGGGCCAAAGCCGCCGCCCCGGCCGGGGCCCAGCCCGGCGGCCCCGCCCCGGGCGTGCCCGCCCCCCGCCGCCCCAAGGACGTTTTCATTCCCCTGTACCAGCCCGAGCCGGAAGAGATCTTCGTGGACCCCCGCCTGGCGGCCCAGGCCGAGGCCCAGGCCCTCTTGGGCCAGGCCAACGCCCAGGCCCAGGATATCCGCAAGAAGGCCCAGGAGGAGGGCTACCAAAAGGGTTACAAGCAGGGCCAGGAGGAGGGCTTCGCGGCCTCCAAGGCCAAGGTCGAGGCGGCCACGGCCAACCTGGAGCGGGCCCTGGTGGCCCTGGACAAGGCCCGGCAAAAGGTGCTGGCCGAGCTGGAGCCCGAGGTGGTGGCCCTGGTGCAGGCCGTGGTGGACGGCATTCTCATGAAGCCCGCGTCCCTGCCGGCGGGAATCATCCGCCAGGTGGTGGAGGAGTCCCTGGCCCGCCTGGTGCAAGCGGGCAAGGTGACCGTGCGGCTCAGCCGGGCCGACGCGGCCCACGTGCGGGAGTACCGCCCCCAACTGGCCGAGCGCTTCCCCAACTTCACCAGCCTGGACATCGTGACCGACGAGGGCCTGCACGCCGGCGACTGCCTGGTGGAGACCGAAAACTCCCTGGTGGACGCCACCCTGGCCACCCGGCGCGAGGCCCTGTTCCGCATGCTGGAAAACACCTTCAGCAGCGCGGCCCGCCTGGACCTGGAGCCCCTGGCCCAGATCAGCGAGGCGGACCTGGCCGGGGAGCCCGCTCCGCCCAAGGCCCGGCCCCAGCCCAAGGCCCCGGCCCCGGCCGCCGCTCCGGCCGCGGCCGCGGCCCCGGCCGCGGAAGCCGGTGGCGGGTGGGATGAGCCGGCCGCGGAGGACCCCTGGTGAGCCCGGGACTGTTGACGCATTACCGCGCGGCCCTGGCTCAGGTGGACCCCCTGATGCACATGGGCCGCGTTTCCCAGGTGGTGGGCCTGGTGGCCGAGGCCAAGGGCATCCAGCTCCCGGTGGGCTCGGGCGTGCACCTGCACCTGCCCGAGGTGGGCCAGGTGTTGGGCGAGGTGGTGGGCTTCCGGGGCCCGGCCATGCAGATCATGCCCTATGCCGACTGCCGCGGCCTGAGCCCGGGCACCCTGGTTTCCGCCGCCGGGCAGGAGAGCCTGGTAAAGGTGGGGCCGGAGCTCTTGGGCCGGGTGATCGACGGCCTGGGCCGGGCGGTGGACGGCGGGCCCGAGCCGGCCTGGCACATGCTCTACCCTCTGTACAACAGCCCGCCCAACCCCATGCAGCGCCCCCGCATCAACGAGCCGGTGGACGTGGGCATCCGCATCATCAACGCCCTACTCACCGTGGGAAAGGGCCAGCGCATCGGCATCTTCGCGGGCAGCGGCGTGGGCAAGTCCACCCTCATGGGCATGATCGCCCGGCACACCGCGGCCGACGTGAGCGTCATCGCCCTGGTGGGCGAGCGCGGCCGCGAGCTGCGGGACTTCATCGAAAAGGACCTGGGCGAGGAGGGCCTGAAGCGGAGCGTGGTGGTGGTGGCCACCAGCGACCAGCCGGCCCTGGTGCGCATGCGGGCGGCCTATCTGGCCACCACCATTGCCGAGTATTTCCGCGACCAGTCCCGCGACGTGATCCTGATGATGGACTCGGTGACCCGTTTCGCCCTGGCCGGCCGCGAGGTGGGGCTCAGCGTGGGCGAGCCGCCCACCACCAAGGGCTACACCCCCAGTGTGTTCGCCCAGCTGCCCCGGCTGTTGGAACGGGCCGGCACCGGGCCCAGCGGCGGGTCCATCACCGGCATCTACACCGTGTTGGTGGAAGGCGACGACGTGACCGAGCCGGTGAGCGACGCCATGCGCTCCATCCTGGACGGGCACATCGTCTTGACCCGGGAGCTGGCCGACCGGGGGCATTATCCTTCGGTGGAGCTGTTGGGCTCCATCAGCCGTTTGGCCAAGGACATCAACCCCGCCGAGGTGGTGGGGGCGTCCCGGCAGCTCTCCGAGCTGTTGGCCCTGTACCGCCGCAACGAGGACCTCATCAACATCGGGGCCTACCAGGAGGGCACCAACCCCAAGATCGACCGCGCGCTCCGCATGATGGACCGCATCAACGGGTTTCTCACCCAGAAGATCGAGGAGGGGGTGGACATGGCCAAAAGCCGGCAACAGCTCATCCAGCTGATGAGCCGCAAGTAAGCTTGTGCTAGAATTAAGGCGCCTGCTGGGTTCTCGTGGGCGACACCGTACAACCAGGTTGACCGCCGGCCGGGCCGCGCCAAAGGGGGGAAAGCTCCCCCTGGCGAGCGCTCCAAACCGGGCGGTCATGAGCGCGGGGAGCGCCGGCCGGGCCGCGGCAGCGGGGAGATAGCACCCATGGCCTTCAAGTTCCGCCTGGAATCCGTCTTGGACCACCGCCGCCACCTGGAGGACGTGGCCCAGGCCCAGTTCCTGGTGGAGTTGAAAGTCGAGCGCGAGTGCGAGGCGCACATCGCCTGGTTGGACCAGGAGGTGCGGCGGGCCCGCCTGCAACTCACCTCCCGGGAGAAGGACGGCATCAGCGGCCGGGAATACGCCCAGGCTGGTGACTACATCCTGGTGCTCCGCCTGCATGCCCGCCGGGAGCGGGACCGGCTCATGCGGCTCAAACTCCGCACCGACCGGGCCCGCAAGAAGCTGATGGAAGCCACCCGCGAACGCAAGGTACTGGATATCCTCAAGAGCAAACATCACCAGGAATATCTGCGGCAGGAGCGCCTGGCCGAGCAGAAGTTCCTGGACGAAGTCGCCGTGCAAGGCTTCGTGAGGAGACAGAGTTCATGAAATGGCCCCGCCTCCGCCGCTGGGAAAACTTCTTGACCTTGGGCCTGGTGATGAAGGCCGCGGCCGTGATCCTGGCCCTGGCCCTGGTGGGCCCGCCCCTGGCCCAGGGGCCCGACCCCGTGGAGGCCCAGGAGCAGCCGGCCTCCAACCCTTCGGCTCCCTCCGGGGACCAGGCCGCGGGCGGTGAAGCCGCGGCCACCCCGGCCGACGGGGAGGGCAAGCCCCAGGCCCAGCCGGAAGCCGGCCCCACCACCGGCCAGGAGGAGAAATACGACCCCCGCCTGGTGAAAATGATGGAGGAGCGCCGGGAGCAGCTGGACCGGGAGGAGGAACGCCTGAAGCGCGAGCGCGCCGACCTGGAGAAGATGAAGCAGGACGTGGTGCAGCGCGTGGCCGAGCTGAAGAAGGTGCAGGCCGTGCTGGAGAAGCTGGTGCAGGATGAGCAGAGCCAGCGGGCCAACAAGGTGGCCCAGTTGGTCAAGGTGCTCAGCAACATGCGGGCCGAGGCCGCGGGCGACGTCATCTCCAAGCTGGATGACCAGTTGGCCGTGGACATCTTCATGAAGATGCAGAGCCGCATCAGCGGCAAGGTCATGGGCTGTCTGGACCCGGTGAAGGCCGCGCGCATCAGCGTGCTCCTCACCAAGCAGAAGGAAGCCCAGGACGCGGCCCAGATCGCGGCCAGCGCCCTGCCGGCCGGCCAGCCGCCGGCCGCGCCGCCCCCGGCCGCTCCGGCCGCTCCCCCGGCCCCGGCCCAACCCCCGAGCCAACCTTGATCCCAACTCGCTTTTCGCCGGCCGCGCCTCCGCGGCCGGTTTTTTGTGGCGGTCCGTGTTTTTAAATGACATTTAAAATTTTGTAGTATATGTAAATCTACGACAGGTAATCCCCCCGGCCCACCGGGCCAACGCGACGCGGCGGGACGCCCTCCCGGCCGGCCGCCGGAAGTTTTTGGGCCCCCCGCGGGCGAGGGAGATTTTTTCCTTGCTAGCGGGCCGGGATTGATTTAGAAAGTCGTTACAATATAGCTATAATATGGCGGCGGACCGTGGTGCGCCGTCAGGGAGCCGGCCTCCCCGCGCCAGGCTCCCGGCCGGGAGCCCCCCGGGCGCCCGCCAACCGCCTTCATGAGCAAAATTTTTGCGGAGAGAGCCCGCGGGGCTTTCTCCGCCCACCCCCCAGGCGCACCCCCGTGTCCTCCCGGCCGGCCGGGCCGCGGCGGGAACACAGAGCCGGGAACAAACAGGAGGATGGCCAGATGGACTTCACCCTCAGTGAAGAACTGAATATGCTCCGGGAGATGGCCCGCGATTTCGCGGCCGAGAAGATCGCCCCCTTTGCCGACAAATGGGATGAAGAGCACTACTTCCCCTACGAGGAAGTCATGAAGCCCATGGCGGAGCTGGGCTTCTTTGGCACGGTGATCCCCGAGGAGTTCGGGGGCAACGAGATGGGCTGGCTGGCGGCCATGATCCTTACCGAGGAGATCGCCCGCGCCTCCAGCTCGCTCCGGGTGCAGATCAACATGCAGACCCTGGGCTGCGCCTTCACCATCTTCCGCTACGGCACCGACGCAGCCAAGGCCAAGTACGTGCCCAAGCTGGTGTCGGCCGAGTACATGGGCGGCTTCGGCATCACCGAACCCAACGCGGGCAGCGACATCATGGGCATCAAGTCCACCGCGGTGGACAAGGGCGACCACTGGCTGTTGAACGGCTCCAAGACCTGGATCTCCAACGCCTCGGTGGCCAGTTGCGTGATCTACTACGCCTATACCGAGCTGGAGGGCGGCAAACGGGGCCTGTCGGCCTTTGTGTTGGACCTGAAAGACAACCCCGGGGTGGCGGTGACCGACCTGGACAAACTGGGCAACCGCTCCAGCCCCACCGGCGAGATCTACCTGGACAACGTGAAGGTGCCCAAGGAAAACCTCCTGGGCAAGCTGGGCGACGGCGCCAAGATCGTGTTCAGCTCCCTGAACCAGACCCGGCTCTCGGCCGCGGCCGGCGGTGTGGGCCTGGCCCAGGCCTGTTTGGACGAGGCCCTGAAGTACGCCGGCGAGCGTGAGCAGTTCGGCAAGCCCATCGGCACCTTCCAGATGGTGCAGGACCAGATCGCCCAGATGGCCATCGAGATCGAGGCCGCGCGGCTGTTGGTCTACAAGGCCGCGGTGCAAAAGGACAACGGCCAGTTGGGCAACACCCTGGAAGTGGCCATGGCCAAGTATAAATCCGGCGAAGTGGCCAACATGTGCGCCAACTACGCCATGCGCATCCTGGGCGCCTATGGCTACTCCACCGAGTACCCGGTGGCGCGCTACTTCCGTGACGCCCCCACCTACTTCATGGTGGAGGGCTCGGCCAACATCTGCAAATGGATCGTGGCCCTGGACGCCCTGGGCCTCCGCAAGGCCAACCGCTAGGAGTTTCCCGGAGAAAGAGGAAGATGTGGGGGGAGACCCCTTTTTTTGGAAAAAAAAGGGGTCTCCCCCCACACCCCCCTTCCCCCAAAAAAACTTCATATAAGCCCCGAGCAGGTCTCCGGCCGGCGGGACTCATTTTCCTGAGAAGGCCTTTGGCTGGGTCTTTTCAGAGTTTCGACAAGGGGAAAGAGTGCAAACCCCGGGACGGGGCCCAGCTTGGGCCCCGTCCTCTTTTTGAGGCCCTGGCACAGGGTAGGAGGCCATTGCATGGTGAAACACATAAAACATGTTGATATTATGTCAAAAAGGGCTGTGAAACAAGATTACGGCAGGCAATGGCCGATGCGGGCCAAGGATGGCCCGCCAAATTGCAAGCTTAAAAAAGCTTGCAATTTGTGAGGCTTGGCAAAACCGCGTTTTTGCCAAGCCGACATTGCACGGGGCAGGACGCCCCGTGCAATGCTCTCGGTAGGGAGCCTTGTGCAACGGTCTCTTTTCAGGCTCCCAGCCCGGCCGGCGGCTTCAGCTTGACGCCGGGGGGGTGCCTGCACCAACATGGTGTTCAGTGTGAGCAACTCTTTCCCGGCGGCGCCCCCCGCCGGGGGCAACGAATCTATTCTGGGAAAGGAGCCGAGCATGCCGGTGAACGAGAGCCTCAGGGCGGTTTTGGACAAAGAATGGGAAAACAAGAGCCTGAAGGAGATTCTCCAGGCTTCCCCGTCCGTGCTGCAAGGGGTGAGCGAAAACGACGCGGTCAACCTGCAGCAGGCCTTCAACATCAAAACCGTGGCCGACCTGGCCACCAACAAGTTCTTCCTGTGGGCCCAGGCCATCCACGCCCTGGCCTCAGCGGAAAAACTCTAAACCCCGGGAGAGACGCCACGCCCATGAAACTCCGCACCTTCCGCCCCCGCCTGCTGGCGGGCCTGGCCGCGCTCCTCCTGGCCGGGGCGCTCTGCCTCCCGGCCCTGGCGGCCTCCTCCAGCGCCAAGGCGACCGCCACCCCGGCCGCCCCCACCAAGGCCACCTCGTCCAGCAAGGCGAAGAGCACCTCTTCCGACAAGGCCACAGCCTCGTCGTCCAGCAAGGCCAAGGCCTCGTCTTCCGAAAAGGCCAAGACTTCGTCTTCCGACACGGCCAAGAGCACGACGACCAAGAAGACCAAGAGCACCACGGCCACCAAGCCCAAGGCTCCCCTGGCCGCCGGCAGCATCAACCTGAACCGGGCCACGGCCGAGGAACTGGCCCAATTGAACGGGGTGGGCCCCGCCCTGGCCCAGCGGATCGTGGATTACCGCAAGGCCCACGGCGGCTTCCAATCCCCCGAGGACGTGATGAAGGTCAAGGGCATCGGGGAAAAGACCTTTGAAAAGAACAAGAAGTATATGACGGTCAAGTGAGGGCCGGCCCAGGCTCCGAGCAGCCAGGGCCACCCCCGGATGCGCCGGGACGCCACCAGCGTCCCGGCGTGTTATTTTGCAGGCCCTGGTTGGTCAAGCCCGGCGGCGGGCGCGGGCGGCGGGGCGTTGACGGTCAGGAAGTCCCGGAGCCAGGAAAAGTAGGCCGGGCCGGCGCGGTCATAGGTGTCGTTGTGCCCCGCGCCGGGGATGGTGCGGAACTCCTTGGGACCGGGCGCGGCCTCATAAAGGGCCCGGCCCAGCTCCCAGGGCACGATGTCGTCGGCGTCGCCGTGGAGGAACAACAGCGGGGCCCGCACCCCCTGGATGCGGCCCAGGTTGTCGAAGCGCCGAGCCAGCCAGGCCCGGGGCAGGGGCAGGGCGAAGTGTTGCCGGGCCAGGTCGGCCAGGTTGGTGAAGGTGGATTCCAGGATCACCGCGGCGGGCTGGTGCCGGGCGGCCAGATACACCGCGGCGGCTCCGCCCAGGGAGCGGCCAAAGATCACCGGGGTCCGCCCCGCGGCTGCGGCCAAGCGCCCGGCCGCGGCCCAAGCGGCCTCGCTGTCCACGTAGAGACCCTTTTCGCTGGGGCTGCCCTCGCTTTGGCCGTAACCCCGGTAGTCGAAGATGAGCACGCCGATCCCGGCCTGGTGCAGGCGGTGCAGATTATCCAGGCGGTGGGAGATGTTGCCCGCGTTGCCGTGGCAGAACAAGAGGAGCCAGGGGCTCTCCTTGGCCGGCAGGTGCCAGGCGTGCAGGCTGAGGCCGTCGGCCGTGGTCAGCCACAGGTCTTGCACGGCCAGGCCGTAGTCCGCCGGCTGTTCCCAAAAAGCGCGCTCGGGGTAGAATATCCGGCTCTCCACCAGCGAGTCCCCGTGGTCCAGCCATGCGCTCACTGCCTGCCTCCGCCCTCGGTCCGGGGCCCTGGTCCAAGCAGGCGGCGCCTTCCGGACCGCGCCGGTCCTCCCGGCCGGGGTTGATCCAATATACATCATAACTATATCAGGTTACGGCGGGGGGCTGCTTTCCATGGGGCCAGCCCCCACCGGGCAGCCGGGGGGAGGGGAGCCTGCGCCTCTGGGGCAGGGGACCGTACCAGGAGCCCAGGAGCCGGGGGGGGACCCGGGTTCAGGGCAGGGGATAGTACAAGGGGCCCAGGGAGACTTCCTGGCCCGGAGCCAGCTTCAGGAGGTAGTCGCGCTTCTGCACCAGGGCGTTGATGGGTTCGCGGACCGGCGTGAGCGAGCCGTTGTTGTAATAACGGTAGATGATGCACTCCACCAACAGCCGGAGCCGCCGTTCCCCGGGCGGGGCCAGGAACACGGTGCTCTGGTCGAACTGGAGGCCTTCCACCGTGGGGGGCGTGGGGCCCTCCGGGGCCAGGGGGGTGTAGCTGCCCTCGTCGTCCACCAGGAACAAGCGCATCCGCCACCACGGGGGGGAGAATTCGTCAAAGCGGCCGGGTTTGATGAACACCGGCCCGGACTGGATCAGGATGGCGTCTTCCAGCTCGGCCTCGGTGAGCCGGGCGTGGAAGGTGACCCGCACCCGGGCCGGATTGGGGCCGGCGTCCTGGTAAACCGGCTGACAGGCTCCCAAAACCAGAACCAAAGCCAGCGCCAGGGCGGCCAAGGCCGCGGCCGGCCCGGGGACCCAACGGCCCTCCCTGCGGCCGGTGAGGAATCTCCTGCGCGCAAATCGTTGACACAGCCTATCCATGACCCTAGCATGAAACATGGGTGTTGCCTTTTCAACTGGAATTCTTTGATTAGGGAGGATTGCCCATGGAACATGTTGCTGCCGAATTGGCGGTCAAACTGCGCGAGATGTACCCCGAGATCAACGAGCATAAGTTGGACTTGGAGATGGAGTTCAAGCCCGACAAGGATTATTGGGTGATCAAGCTGCAAAAGGGTGACCGCCAGCTGCACACCCTGCTGGACAAGAAGGACGCCGACGCCTGTTTGGAAGGCGTGCAGTGCGTTTACCTGGGGGTGCAGATCGGCCAGTTCGTGAAAAATTTTGAGACTCCGTAAGGCCGCCACGCGGTAATCGTCTCCCATTGCAAGGCGGTTGCCACGAGTAAGCCTCCCGCAGTTTAGAGACTTTAGACCGGGGGGAGAGCGGCAGACCAAGCGCGCGGGACCGGCTCCCGCGCGCCTTTTGTTTCCCCGGACGACGTGGGGCGGGCCGGGAGCGTGGGGAGTTCAACATGCAGCGCGTCAACAGGCTTTGGTTGAATTTGGGCGTTTGGGCCCTCTCTTTGCTTTTCACCTCGGCGGCGGGGGCTCAGCTGAGCCAGGCCGGCCCGGGGCAAGGTCCGGCCGGGGGGGCCCGGCCGGTGCCGGTGAACGTGGCCCCGGGCGCGGCCGCGGGCGGCATGATCACCTGGACCGACCCCAACGAGCAGGCCTTTTCCTGCCCGGTGCCCCGGGGCTGGTACGTGGAGGGCGGGCTCAAGCGGTTCCACGCCATCGATCCCCGGGTGGACTTCCTTTTGACCAGCCCGGACGGGCGCATCGTGATCCGCATCGGCGACGCCGTCAACCCGCCTTTCGTCACCCCCAACCCCAGCCTCGAGTTTGCCGGCTTCCGGGAGGGCAGCGACTACTCGCCGGGCTACGGCCTGCACCAGAAGGTGCTCCGCTATTTGCCCGGGGCCCAGTTCCTCACCCAATACTACCTGCCCCTGCGCCTGGGCCAGGTGCAGGTGGTCAAGGTGCGGGCCGTGCCCCAGATTGCCAGCCAGGCCGCTCGCCTCCTGCAAGCCAACAGCTACGTGAAGACCCGGGTGGACACCGGCGAGGTGTGGTTCAAGCTGACAGGGCCCCAGGGCCCCCGGGTGGGCTATGCCTTTTGTCAGACCAGGGGCAACTTCACCTCCCAGACTCCCCAGCTCATGACCTGGCAGGCGTCCCACCTCTACGGTTACCTGGCCGCCCCGGAGGCGGAGGACGTGGCCCGTCATCTCCTGGACGTCATCGGCGCGGGATTCAAGATCAATCCGCACTGGATGCTGGCCCAGGTCAGGATGGCCGGGGACACCAGCGCCACCGTCGCCGAGACCACCGAGGCGGTGAACAAGATCATCCGGGAGGAGTTCGAGGGCCGGCAGAAGTCGTGGGACAAGAACAACGCCAAGTTTGACCGCTACATCCGGGGCACCGAGCTGGTGCGCGATCCCGCCACCGGCCAGGAGTTCGAGGTGCAGGCCGGCCATGGCCGCTACTATCGCCACGGCGCCAGCAACGTCATCGTGGCCGTGCCGGCCGGGGCGGACAAGCCTTACGATCCCCACGTGCCCTACCATGAGGTGAACGTGGTCCACGACCACTAGGGGGTGTTTCGGGCAGATCGGAGGCCGGCGCAGCCAGCTGCCCGCCGGCTGCGTTGCGGGCCTCTCTCCAACCTCGCCGTATTGGGCATTTCAGGTGGATCGGACGCCGGCGCAGCCAGCTGCCCGCCGGCTGCGTTGCGGGCTGCGCGCCAGCCTCGACGTAGCCGCAGCTACGCCTCCGGCTGTCGCTTGCCCGTCGCCTTGCCGGCCACCACCTGGCTGTGCCGGTCCGGGGCGAAGCGCCGTTTAAAAACCAGGAAAATTCCAGAAACAAGGCAATTGCAGGCGTTGTCGGGTAAGTCGCGGCCTCGCGGGCTCCGGTGGCCCAGGCCCCCCGTGTCTGGCTATGATGTGAGTAATTACTCTAAGAAGGCAACCGGGAAGGCCCTGGGCCTGTACCGGTGGCCGACCGCGGCCCCCGGGGCGGAGACAAAAAAGAGCCCGCGCCCGGGGGCGCCGGCTCTCGAAGTCTGCAAAGTCGGGAGAGGAAGCAGCTAGTCTCCCTTGGTCTCCTCGGGGGCCTCGGCGGGCTCCTTATCCATGGCCGCCAGTTTGGCCTTCAGCTCTTCCACTTCCTTTTTGTACTTGTCGGTCTCTTCCGGTGCGGGAGTGAAGGGCTCGCGGGCGGCTTCCATCTCGGCCCGGCGTTTGTCCTTTATCTCCTCTGCCCCCAGGTAAGCCGCCAAGGCGCCGCCCAAGATGAGGATGGGGGGGATGGCTCCTTGCAGAAGCCGTATAAAGGCCTCCCACCAGCCGAAAATCGCGATGATGCCCAACAGCAGGGCGATGATTCCACCCAACAAAGCCACCATGAGAAGCCCTCCTTAGGCTAGGTATCTGTTCAGTTTGTCCCGTGCGAGCACGAAAGGCCGGCCGTGATTGAAACAGCCCGCCATCTCTTCACGTGTAGCATGGCCGGGGCGGATGTGTCAACGATAAGGCCCCCCGGGCAGCCGGGCCGGGCGGGGCCGGCTCAGCGTCGGAAAGCGCCTACCACCCGGGTATGCTTGGCGCCGCGCTCCACGAGAAGCTTCTGGAAATCCAGAGGCTTGGGCACGCCGATCAATTTCAGGGCCGGCTCCTCCTGCCCCTCCACGTAGAGCCAGAAGTGGGCCACGCCCAACAGGCGCTGGCTGAGCCCCCGGCGGGGGTCCACCCGCACCAGATCCTTGATGCGCACCCGGGCCTCGCTCTTATGGGGCAGGAGCACCGTGGCCACCACTTCCTCTTCGGTGACCTGGTACACGCGGCCGTAACGGGTGACCACCACGAAGCCGGCCAGGAGTACGGCCAGGGCCCAACTGAAGTAGGGGCCGATGGGGGCGTTGGGGTTGTAATAAGGGCCGACCAGGAAAAGGATCACGCCCAGGATGTAAACTCCGAAGTTCTGCCAGGCGGGGCGGAAACTCCGGTAGCGTTCGGCCGGGGTGTCAGGCATGAGTCTCGTCTCCTTCGGAATAGGACAGTCGCGCCGGGTGGCTGTAGATGTTGGCCCGGCCGCTCCGGCAGAAGCCCAGGAGGGTCAGGCCCAGCTCCCCGGCCCGGGCGGCGGCGGCGGCGGTGGCCGCGCTCACCGAGGCCACCAGTTCCACCCCGCTGCGGGCCGCCTTTTCCAGCATCTCCAGGTTGCAGCGTCCGCTCAAAGCCAGGGCCCAGGCCTCGCCCAGCTCGCCGGCCAGCCACAGGGTGCCGGCGGCTTTGTCCAGGGCGGAATGGCGGCCCAGGTCCTCGGCCAAAACCAACATCTCGCCGGCCCGGTTGAACAGGGCCGCGGCGTGGGTGGCCCCGCTTCTCTCAAAGCTCTCCTGGCGGCGGCGCATGACCTCGGGCAGGGCCGCGGCCCGGGTGGCCGGAAAGGCTCCCGGCTCCCGGGGAGGGCGGCGGCGCTGGGCCGGCGCCTGGGCCAGGGCCACGGCCTCCAAGGTCACCGTGCGGGCCGCCGGGTCCCAGGCCACCCGGGGGGCCGGGGCGGCCGGGTCCAACAGGCCCATGGTCAGGCAGTAGCCCGCGGCCAGGGCGGCCTCGCCGCCGGGGCTGGCCTCCAGCACGGCCCGGGGCCGGCCGCCCAGGACCAGGGAGAAGGCTTCCTCCGCGGCCAAAAGGTCCGGGGTCTCCTCCCCGGCCCGGCCGTCCGGGGCCAGGCGGCGGATCACCGCCGTGGCCAGGCCCGCCTTTACCAGTCGAAAACGGGTTCCAGCCAAGCCACCTCCTCGCCGCGGTGATTCTTCACCCCCGGCCGGGCCAGGTCGGCCAGCCCGCCTTCCAGTTCCTCGTGCGTGAGCAGCCCCAGGCAGTGCAACAGCCGGCAGGCGGCCGGGGGCAGGGCCCGCATGCCGCCGTCCTCGATCTGGAAGGCCGCGCCCAGGCCCAGACTGGGCAGGGCCAGGGCGTAGGAGCCTTCCGCTCCGGTCTTGGCGATGAACACCCCGGGCTTGGCCTGCATCAGCCGGGTGCACAGCCGGCCGGTGCCGGCGATCAGCTCCGGGTGGGCCAGGCAGGCGGCCGAGATCTGGGCCAGGGCCTCGCTCAGCTCGGCCGGCAGGTCCGCCTTGGCCGGCGCGGCCAGGCGGGCATAGGCCCCGGCCAGGGAAACCAGGGGCAGCCGGAACACCGGCACCCCGCAGCCATCCACCCCCAGGCCGATCTGCTCGGCCGGATAATTGCACAGCCGGGCCACCGTGTCCAGGATCAGCCGCTGCACCGGGTGCTCCGGCCGGGTGTAGTCATGCACGTCATAGCCCAGGTGCGCGCAGAGGAGCAGCATGCCGGCGTGCTTGCCGGCGCAGTTGTTGTGCTCCGGCCGGGGGGACTCGCCCCGGGCCTGGAGGGCCTGGGCCGTGGGGCGGTGGGACGGGGGATGCACCCCGCACTGCAAGGCCTCCGGGCCCAGGCCGGCCTTGGCCAGAAGCCCCAGCACCAACTCCACCTGGAAGTCCTCGCCGTTCAGGGAGCCGCACATCACGGCCAGCTCGGCCGGGGAGAGGTCAAAGGCCCGGGCCGCGCCGCTGGTGATCACCGGCGCCACCTGCAAGGGCTTGGCCGTGGAGCGCAGGAAGGTGGGCATGGCCGGGTGGCCCAGGCCCTGCACCCGCCGGCCGTCGGGCCCGGCCACCACGATGGCGCCCCGGTGCACGGACTCGGTGAGGCCGCCCCGCTTCAGCTCCACCAGGGGCGGGGCGTACTCCACGGGTTCGCCGCCCCGGCCATGCTCCGCGGAGTGGTCGTGATGGTGGCCGCCGCGGTGGCGGGCCAGTAAATGAGATTGATTCATTTTTATTTGCACCTATTCATGTCTATACGTTGACAGGTATAGAGGTCGGCCTTACTTTTGTGTTGAGAGCAGGGATGGTTCCGATGAAATAGGCTGGTCGTTCCCCCTCTTCCAGCCAAAACATCATGGGCTGTCCCTCCCTCCTCCCAGAGGGTCGTGGGCGCGGCTACCACGACCCTCGTTTTTTTTGTTCTTGGGGGCGCGGCGGCCACGACCCTGGTTTTTTCTGGTCCGTGGGGGACCCAGGGATATAATGGAGGCCCCTTGCCCGGAGGTCAAGGACGCATGCCCAGGGATCAAAAACCGTTTAGCCCCCCGTTTCCCTCCCGGACGGCCACCGGCCTCGCGGAGTTCGCCGCCGAGCCTCCCCGGGAGTTGCAGCGGGCCCGTTTGGGGCTCCTGTGCAACCCCGCCGCCTGCCTGCCCGACCTGACTCCCGCCCCGGAGGCGGTGGCCCGGGCCCTGCCCGGGCGGCTCGCGGTCCTGTTCGGGCCGCAGCACGGGTTTTTCGCGGACAAGCAGGACAACATGATCGAGAGCGGCCACGGGCGGCACCCCCGCCTGGGCCTGCCGGTCTATTCTCTATATGGCGAGACCCGCCGCCCCCTGCCGGAGATGCTGGCGGGCGTGGACGTGCTTCTGGTGGATCTGGTGGACGTGGGCACCCGGGTCTACACCTTTTTCAGCACCCTGGTGGCCTGCCTGGAGGAGTGCGCCCGGGCGGGCCGGGCGGTGTGGGTGCTGGACCGGCCCAACCCCCTGGGCCGCGGGGCCGAGGGCCCCGTCCTGCCCCCGGAGCTGGAGAGCTTCGTGGGGGCCCACCCCATCCCCCTGAAGCACGGCCTCACCCTGGGCGAGCTGGCCCGGCTGGTGGCGGCCGAGCGCGGCCTGGGCGGCGAGATCAGGGTGATCCCGGCCGCGGGCTGGCAGGGCCAGGGTTTCGAACACACCGGGCTCCCCTGGATCATGCCCTCGCCCAACATGCCCACCCTGGACACGGCCCTGGTCTATCCGGGCCAGGTGCTGTTGGAGGGCGCCACCCTGTCCGAGGGCCGCGGCACCACCCGGCCCTTTGAGATCTGGGGCGCCCCGGGCCTGGACCCCTGGGCCGTGGCCGAGGCCCTGGAGCCCGGCGACCTGACCGGGGCGGCGCTCCGGCCCTTGTTCTTCGAGCCCACCTTCCATAAATACGCCGGCCAGCTTTGCGGCGGCTTCCAGATCCACGTGCACGATCCCCGGGCTTTCGCACCGGTGCGCACCACCTGTGCGCTGCTGGCGGCCGTGAGCCGGGTGCACCCGGGGCTCTGGGGGCTGCGACCGCCGCCCTATGAGTACGAGCTGGAACGGCGGCCCCTGGACCTGCTCTTGGGCGACCCGGTGGCGGTGGACGGCCTGTTGGCCGGGGAGAGCGCCGCCCGTCTGGCCACGGCCTGGCAGCCCGGCCTGGCCGCCTGGGCCGCGCGCACGGCCCCGTTCCTGCTCTACCCCGACCAGGCGCCGGCCGCAGCGCAATGAGCCCCCCGCCCGCCGCCCCCTGATTTCCCGCCAAGGCCCTTGAGAAATAGGGGGTGCCTTGTGCTACCATCAGGCGACCGGCAACCCCCGCACGACCCGGAACATAATAGGGTATTCCCAACGGCCCGAGCTGGACGGTATCTCCTTGCCTTTGGTAGACCTGCACACCCACACCACGGCCAGCGACGGCAGCCTCACCCCCCGCGAGTTGGTCGCTCTGGCCAAGGAGGAGGGCCTGGCGGCCGTGGCGATCACCGACCACGACACGGTGGACGGCTTGCCTGAAGCCCTGGCCGCGGGCCGGGAGTTGGATTTCCCGGTGATCCCGGGGGTGGAGATCAGCGCCCAGTCGCCGGAAGGCGGCTCCCTGCACCTGGTGGGGCTGTTCCTGCAGCCGGACCACCCGGCCTTGTTGGAGGCCCTGGCTACCCTGCAGGCGGCCCGGGCCGAGCGCAACCCCAAGATTTTGGCCAAGTTCCAGGCGCTGGGCCTGCCGCTCACCTGGGAGGAGGTCACGGCCCAGGCCGCGGGCGGCCTGGTGGGCCGGCCCCATTTCGCCCGGGCGCTGGTGGCCCGGGGCTGGGTGAGCAATCTCGGCGAGGCCTTTGGCCGCTACCTGGGCTACGGCAAGCGGGCCTATGTGCCCAAGTTCCGCTTTGACCCCGCCCGCTCCCTGGCCTTGTTGCGGGCCGCCGGGGCGGTGCCGGTGTTGGCCCATCCCGGTCTGTTGAAGATGCCCCCCGCGGCCCTGGAAGCCCTTTTGTGGGAGCTGAAGGGCCAAGGCCTGGCCGGCCTGGAAGTGTTCTACAGCGAGCACAACCCGGCCGAGGAGCGGCGCTTTCTGAGCCTGGCCGGCCGCCTGGGCCTGGCGCCCAGCGGGGGCAGCGATTTCCACGGGGGGAACAAACAAGGCATCCGGCTGGGCCGGGGACGGGGGAACCTCAAAGTGGACGCCGGGGTTTTGGCCGGCCTGCGGGCCAGGATACCAGGGGGGAACGGGGCATGATTTCCTTCACCGTGCTGGGTTCGGGCACCTGTGAGCTGCGGGTCGAGGCCTCTTCCCCGGCTTATCTCCTGGAGGCCGGCGACACCAGCCTGCTCTTGGACCTGGGCCAGGGGGCCCTGCGCCGCTTCCTGGAGGAGGGCCGCGACCCGCGGCAGCTCACCGGGGTGATTTTGAGCCATCACCACCTGGACCACCTGTCCGATCTCCTGCCCCTGTTGTTCGCCCTGAACTATGACCCCGGCCTGGCCGACCGCACCCGGCCCCTGGTCTTGGCCGCTCACCCCGTGGTGGGCCAGGTGCTGGAAGGGCTGCACCAGGTGTTCGGCAACTGGCTGGACCCGCCGGCCGGGCGCCTGGACACCCGCTGGCTGGAGCCGGGCCAGATCACCGCCCTGGGCGGCCTCATGCTGCGGACCGCCCCGGCCCAGCACATCGCCAGCAGCCTGGCCTTCCGCCTGGAGTCGGGCGGGGACGGCGGCTCCCTGGTGTATCTGGGCGACAGCGAGGCGGCCCCGGACTTGGCCGCTTTCGCCCAGGGGGCCGACCTGTTGGTGGCCCACGCCGCGGCCCCGGACGGCCGGCCCAAGACCGGGCACCTCTCCCCGGTCGAAGCCGGAGAACTGGCCGCGGCGGCCGGGGTGGGGGGGCTCCTCATCAGCCACCTCTACCGCGAGATGGACCGGGAGGCGGCCCGGGAGTCGGCCGCGGCGGCCTTCGGCGGGCCGGTGTGGGTGGCCCGGGATGGGCTTTGCCTGTGCCTGGAAGATGACGGCGTGGGGGCTTGTGTGCGCGGTCCTGGAGGGTCACGCGGAAAATTTTGTGAATAATAAGCTAGTTACCCTTTTGGAATTTCGCCGGAAAGCGGGGGGATGCGCCTTGACTTTCGGGAGACGCTTTTGATAAGTTGAATCATAGCTTTATTATAGCTATTCCTCCTGTTGATAGCATAAGTGTCTAATCTGGTGGAGATTTAAATGCTCCAGTTGCATAGGGTCGGTGTGGTGGGGGCCGGCAACATGGGCTCCGGTATCGCCCAGAAATGCGCCCAGGCCGGTCTGGAAGTAGTGTTGGTGGACGTGAGCCCCGCGGCCGTGGAGCGCGGCCGGGAGACCATCGCCCGGACCCTGGGCCGCGGCGTGGAGCGGGGGGCCATCCCGGCCGAGGCCCTGGACGGCATCCTGGGGCGGGTGACCGCCACCTCCCGGTTGGCGGACCTGGCCGGTTGCCAATTGGTGGTGGAGGCGGTGTTCGAGGACCGCCAGGTGAAGGAAGACCTCTTCCGGGCCTTGGGCCCGATCCTGGGCCCCGAAGCGGTGGTGGGCAGCAACACCAGCTCCTTCCGGGTGGGGTCCCTGGCCCTGTCCTATGCCCATCCCGCCCAATTTTTGGGCCTGCATTTCTTCTATCATCCGGCCATGAACCGCCTCTTGGAGATCATCCCCGCGGCCAAGAGCGGCCCCGGGGCCCTGGAGCTGGCCCGCGCCTTTTCCGCCCGCCTGGGCAAGGTGGAGGTGGTGGTGGCCGACGCCCCGGGCTTCGCGGTCAACCGCTTCTTCGTGCCCTGGCTGAACGAGGCCACCCGGCTCTGGGAAGAGGGAGTGGCCGACATCCCCACCATCGAGGCCGCGGCCAAAAAGACCTTCCGGGTGCCCATGGGCCCCTTTGAGCTGATGAACGCCACCGGCATCCCCATCAGCTACCACTCCACCACCTCCCTGGCCGCCGAGCTGGGGCCCTTTTACGCCCCCAGCCGGGCCCTGACCCGCCAATTCGAGGCCGGGCAACCCTGGGACCTGGCCGGCGAGCCGGATCTGGCCCGCCTGCCCGAGGTGGCCGACCGCCTGCAGGGGGTCGTGTTCCTGGTCTGCGGCCAAATCCTGGACGAGAACGTCTGCGGCATCGGCGAGGTGGAGACCGGGGCCAAGGTGGGGCTCCGCTGGGCCAAGGGTCCCTTTGAGATGATGAACCGCCTGGGCATCCACACGGCCTGCGACTTGGCCGAGGCGGTGGTGGAGGCCCACGAGGAGCTGACCCTGCCGGCCAGCCTGGCCGCCCAGGTGGAGGACAGCCGCCTGTGGCACCTACCCCTGGTGGAACTCCGGGTGGAAGGCCCGCTGGCCTTCCTCACCTTCAACCGCCCCGAGGCCTTGAACGCCCTGAACGAGACCGTGGTGGAGCAGCTCCGGGAGGCCTTCCTGGCGGCCGAGTCCCGCCCCGGGGTGAAGACCATCGTGCTGGAAGGCAAGGGCAAAGCCTTTGTGGCCGGGGCGGACATCGGGTTCTTCCTGAAGCAGATCAAGGCCGGCACCCCGCAAAGGATCGTGGACTTCGCCGCCCGGGGCCAAGAGGTGTTCAATCTCCTGGCCCACAGCAAGAAATGGGTGGTGGCCAAGGTGGAGGGCCTGGCCCTGGGTGGGGGGGCGGAGCTGGTCCTGGCTTGCCACACCGTGGTGGCCACCAGCGGCGCTTCCCTGGGTTTCCCGGAGACCAGCATCGGCATCTACCCCGGCTTGGGCGGCACCCAGCGGAGCCTGGCCTGGCTGGGCCTGCCCCTGGCCCGCTATCTGGTGCTCACCGGACGCACCCTGAACGCCGCCGAGGCCCACGAGTTGGGTCTCTTTGAGTACCTGGTGGAGCCGGGTCAGGCCGACAGCCTGATCCGCGAGTTGACCGGCCACCACCCCAAGGTGAAGACCCTGGGCCAGGTTCCGGAGCCCACGGGGCAGTGGGCCGCCATCGCGGCCTGCCTCGCGGACGCCGGCCGGTTGGCCGCCCTCCTCCGGGGCGAGGCGCCGGCGGACGGGCCCGATCCGGCCCTGGCCGTGAAATTGGCCGGCATCCTGGCCCAGAAGGCCCCCCTGGCCCTGGCCTGGGCCAATGAGATCATGGAGGAGGGCGCCCAGGTGGGCCTGGAACGCGGCCTCTCCCTGGAGTTGGCGCGCATGGAGGCTATGTTCCGCACGGCCGACGCCCTGGAAGGGCTCAGCTCCGTGACCCAACGCAGAAAACCCCAGTTCAAGGGAGCCTGAGGCGGCCCGGACTGGACTCCCCTCAAGAGGCAAGGCATGAAAAGCAAGGTTCTGATCCCGGTGGACCGGTCGCGCAACTCCCTCACCGCCGAGGAGTATGCCATCAAGCTCAGTTGGAAGATGCCCCTCAAGGTGACCCTGTTGAACGTGCTGAACACCAAACGGCTGTCCGGCCACGGCATCGGCCCCTCGCAACAGGAGCTGATCCTGGAATCCATGCGCCGGCAGGCCGAACGGGTGCTGGCCGAGGCGGCCAAGCCCTTTGAGAAAGCTGATATCGAACACGACACCCGCATCGAGTCCGGGGCGCCGGGTCAGGTCATCTGCGGGGTGGCCGAGAACGAAGGCTATGACCTGTTGATCATCCCGCAGAGCGGTCTCAGCGAATTGGAAGAGATTCTGGGCGGCAGCGTGGTCCGCAATGTTTTGAACCACTGCCAAGTGCCCATACTTTTGGTCAAACACACCAGTGAACAGTTGGAACAGCAGCGCAAGTTGCGAGCAGAGCAGGAACTTTTGCCGCGCTGAGCCGGGGCCGCGGGCCCGGGTGCAAAAGTGCTAGAATGGCGAAGTACTCCGGTGGCGGCGTAGGGAATTGTCTCTCCGCCTTGGTCTAACGACACCCCGGTGAAGTTTGCCGGCCGGCGGAACTCTTGTGGCGTTATTTGGTCCACCACAGGAAGTTCCCACCCGGCCGGGGGTGTACTGCCACGTCAACCTAGAAAGGGAGGGGTTATGCGACTTGCGAGAAAACTGTTCACACTCATGGCTGTAGTGGCCTTGGTGGCCATGGTGGTCCCGGTGGCCCTGGCCGCGAAACCGTCTTTGGACACTTGGAAACCCGCCTTCGATTATTCCGGCGCGAAATACAAAATCAAAGTCAGCAACGTGAGCCATCCGGCCATCAAGGGCGTGTACGCGGGTTTCGCCATCCGTGACGCCCTGTGGAAAGCCACCAACGGCCAGATCTACTTCGAGTACATTCCCTTCTCCATGCTCGGTGGTGAGGTGGAGGTGCTGAATCAGCTCCAAATGGGCGCCATCCAGGGCATGGCCGTGTCTTCGGTGGCCGCCACCAACCTGGGCCCCCGCATGGGCATCGTCAACCTGCCCTTCCTGGTCAACAGCTATGAAAAGCTGGAGAAGTTCACCGAGGATCCCAAGCTGTACCAGACCTTCCTGGACAGCATGGATCACCAGGGCATCATGGGCGTGGACATCACCGCCTATGGCCGCTACGGTTGGGCCACCACCATCCCGGTGAAGAACCTGGAAGACGCCAAGAAGGTTAAGTTCCGCATCGCCGAAGCGGCGGTGAACAAGCTTCTGTACCAGGCCTGGGGCCTGAACCCCGTGGTCATGCCCTGGCCTGACGTGCCCACCGCCCTGAAGCAGGGCGTCATCACCGGCCTGGACCACACCCTGATCGTGTGCCAGCTCACCAAGAAGTTCGAAGTGGCCAAGAACTTCACCCCGGTGAACTACGCCCAGGGTCTGTTTATCTGGATCTTCAACAAGGCTTGGTTCCAGACCCTGCCCGAGGACCTGCAGAAGACCTTCCTCAAAGTGGTGAAGGAGGAGTGCAAGAAGTACCGCGCCGAGTGCAAGATCCAGGAGGCAGACTCCAAGAAGGCCGCCCAGGCCTCCGGCGTCAGCTTCTGGGAGCTGAGCGAGGCGGACATCGGCACGCTCCGCAAAGAGGGCAACACGGTGCACGAGAAGTACGCCGAGGAAATCGGCCCCGAGTACCTGAAGGCGGTGCAAACCCTGATGGGCTATCAGCCCTAGTCGTTTCATGCCGCGGGCCGGGGGGCTTCCCCCCCGGCCCCTTCTTCTTTTATGATATGCGAGGCCGCCTATGCTAAGCCGCGTCCTGGATGGACTGGACAAAGCCCTCTCCTGGTTCGAGGGGTGGGTGCTCTATCTCTCGGTGATGATCGGGCTGATCTCCCTGACCGTGAATGTGATCCTGCGCTATGCGTTCTCCTACCCCTTGGCTTGGAGCGAAGAGCTCATCCGGGAGCTTATCATCATCACGACCTTCATCGGCTGCTCCGCCGGCATCAAGAGCGGCGCCATGATCACCATTGACGCGGTGGTCCAACTTGTCCCCCGTTTACGGCGGCCCCTGGCCCTCGTGAGCAACCTCGCCGTGCTGGTCTTCGCGGTGATGGTGATCGTCCTGGGCTGGGACATGGCTGCTATGCAGGCGCGCACCCACCAGAAGACCATCATTTTGGAAATCCCCCTCGTCATCTTGTACGGCATATTGCCCTTGATGGGAGGAATGATGGGCATCCGCACCGTGCAGCTCATGTACAAGGATTTTCTTGAGGCCCGCCGGGCCAAGGAAACCAAATAAACGAGGGAGAGGCTCACGTGGATTCCAGCTATCTGATCATTGTCCTGGTGTTGTTGGGCATGATGGCCGCGACGATTCCGGTATTCCTCACCCTCTTTTTCACCGCGGTGTTGGGTTTCCTGATCTTCGCGCCAAACTTGCCGATGCTGGTGCTGGCCCAGAGCCTGTTCCGGTCCATGGACAATTTCGCTCTGGTGGTGGTGTTGTTCTTTGTCTTGTGCGGCAACATCATGACCAGCGGCTCCATCGTGCACAAGCTGATCCGCTTTGCCAACGTGGTGGTGGGCTGGCTGCCCGGCGGTTTGGCCATGGCCGGCATTCTGGCCTGCGGCCTGTTCGGGGCCATCTCGGGCTCCACGGTGGCCACGGTGGTGGCCATTGGCGGCTTCATGATCCCGGCGCTTCTGGACAACCACTACGACGAGAAGTTCGCCCTGGGGGCCATGACCTCGGCGCCCAACCTGGGGGTCATCATCCCCCCGTCCATCTCCATGATCCTTTACTCCATGGTGGCGGCCGTGAGCCTGGAGGGCCTGTTCCTCACCGGCTTCGTGCCGGGCGTCCTGATCATGGCCGGCATGTGCGGCTACTCCTACTTCTGGGCCAAGCGGCACCCCGGTTTCAAGGAGGCTCCCAAGCCCACCTGGAGCGAGTTCCTGCGGGCCTTCCGGGAGGGCTTCTGGTCCCTGATGCTGCCGGTGATCATCTTCGGCGGCATCTTCTCGGGCATGTTCACCGCCAACGAGGCCGCGGTGGTGGCCTGCGTGTACGCATTTTGCGTGGAGTTGTTCATCCACAAGGACATGAAGTTCAGCCAGGTCAAGAAGGTCATGGTCAACTCCGCGGTGACCAGCGCCACCCTGTTGATCATCGTGGCCGGGGCCACCTGCTTCGGGCGGTTTCTGACCCTGGAAGCCATCCCGGCCAAGGTGAGCGAGCTGGTGGTCGGCTCCATCACCCAGCCCTGGCTGTTCCTGTTGACCGTGAACTTCCTCCTCTTGATCATCGGCATGTTCATGGACATCGTGAGCGCCACCCTGATCCTGGGGCCCATCTTCCTGCCCATGCTGGAGAAGTATGGGGTCAACCCGGTGCACTTCGGGCTGTTGATGACCGTGAACCTGGCCATCGGCTACTGCACGCCGCCGTTGGGGGTGAGCCTTTACATCACCGGAGCCCTGGCCAACCGGGATTTGATTTATGTATCCCGGGCGGTGCTGCCCTTTGTGGTCATCCAGATCGCCGTGCTCATTCTGATGACCTATTGGCCGGACGCCGTGCTTTGGTTACCGCGGTTGGTGGGTTGGAACGTGGGCTGAGGCCGACAAAGGCCGTTTTACCCGTGATTTGCGCCAAAAGGCTTGACTGGCCGTCCTTGCAGGGTATGGTTGTACCAGCCAGCCAGGACGGTCCGGTCGGCCGGGCCGGGGGGATTGGGTGGAGCCTTCCCAGCGGCCAAAAACGACCTACCGGCGTTTCTGACTTGGCCGGCGATTTTTTTGCGCCGGTGATTTTCAGCCACGGAAAACTTGTGAAAATCGGCGTCAATGCCCAGGGTAGCGCGCCATGATTTCCTAGGGGAATCTTGGCAACTGCCCTCGCTTTTGCGGATCTTGCTTGGGCTCCCTCCCATTTTCGTGGAAGATGTCGTTATGATTCCCCGTTCAGCGGTTTTTATCGACGGCGGTTACATGGACAAGGTCCTGTACGAGCACGGCGGTCTCAGGGTGGAGTTCGCCCGTTTCGCCAACCGCACCGTCAACGACCAAGGCCTCCTCCGAGCCTACTATTACCATTGCCTGCCCCGGCAGTCTCCCCGGGCCACTCCCGAGGAAACCACGGCCATCCGGAACAAAGAGAAGTTTTTCCACGCGTTGCAGTTCATCGACCGCTTCGAGTTGCGGCTGGGCCATTTGGCCTACCGGGGGGTGGATGACCAAGGTCAGCGGCTGTTGGAGCAAAAGGGCGTGGACGTGCAGATGGCGGTGGACATCCTCAGCATGTGCTATGGCCGTCTCCTGGATCAGGTGGTCCTGGTCACCGGCGACGCCGATCTGGTGCCGGTGGTCCAAAAAGCCAAGGATCTGGGGGTGGTGGTGCGGCTGGTCCACGGTGATGGCCCCAACAGCCGGGTCGCTGAGCGCCTGTGGCACGCCTGTGACGAGCGCCTCTTGATCGACCGCGAGATGCTCCTGGAGTGCCAGCTTTCCAATGCGCCGGACCGTGACAGCGGCTCGGATCATTAGCCCGGATATTTCAGGTAGACCAGGCGTCCGGCTGCGCGAGCTGCCCGCCGGCGGCGCCCGGGACTTCGCTCCAACCTCGCCTTAGCTTTGGTTAAACCTCCGGTGGTCGCTGGTCCGTAGTTTTGCCGGCCGCTGGCTGGCGGGGCCGATCCAGGGCACAGTATGCGACCCGCGAACCGGAAATTATCAGTCAAAAACCCAACCAAATCTCTTGGCCGACGACCTGGCCACCCGGCCCCCATGAAATATTCGGGCTAACCCCTCCGCCTCTGGCTGGCCCTCCGGTGGTCGGGCCGGGGTGGTTGCCTGGCGGGCCGGCCGGGGGGCCTGCCTGGCGGCGGCCTTGCCTCGCCTGACCCGGAAAAAACCGGGCTTCCCCTGGCCGGGGGGTGGTCCGGTTCCCTTTTGTTTCGCTTTGGGCTTATAATTCTGCTGGGCAGGGCACAGCGACACCGCCGGGGGGGAGGTGTGCGCCGCGGCCGGCCTTTGAGCAGAGAAGGGAATCCCGGCGCCAAGGAAGGCGCGCCCGGACGCCCGCGAGGGTGGCCGGTGAGAAAGAAGAGGCAGGGCGGAAGCCCACGGGCGGAACAATGGATCAACCATGGTGGCATGACGGCAACGGAAAGGGGGCGCCGCTGGCCGAGGAAAAGGCGCTGCGCAAGGAAATCGCGGTCCTGGAGGACGTGATCTCCCGACAGGTCCCGGTGATGGTGGTGGACCAGCAGGAGAATATGCGCCTGTTTCTGGCCGGAGCCCTGAAGGCCGCCGGCTTCAAGACCATTCTGCGGGCTTCCGACAGCAATCAGGCCTACCGCCTGGCCCGGGACGAGATGTGCGGCCTCATGGTGGTGGACTGGCAACCGCCGCGGGTGGACGGCCTGGAACTCCTGGACCGGGTGCGCAACGACCCCCACCTGGCCCCCCTGGTCTTCATCATGGTGGTGGGTGACGATCTGGACCAGCGTATCCTCCTGGCCGCCGAGGAGAAGCAGGACGCCTTCCTGACCAAGCCTTTCAGCACTGACGCCATGGTCCGCCTCATCACCAGCGTGCTGGAGCGCCGTCTCACCACGGCCCGCTCCCGGCTCTGGGAGATCCTGGGCCAGGTGGATCGCGCCGTGGACGAGTTCATGGTCGCGGCCCAAAAAAATCCCAACGCGCGCTGGCCCTACTTTGGCCTGGGCAGCCTCATGACCCGGCACCGACGCCTGGCCGAGGCCGAGCGCTGCTACCAGAAGATCCTGAATCTGGAAAAAAAATCCGCCGCGGCCATGGTGGAGCTGGGCCGCCTGGCCGAACGCCGCCGGGACGTCATGGGGGCGCGGTTGTGGTTCGACCGGGCCATCGACGCCAAGCCCATGTACCTGAAGGCCTATGACGCCCTGGCCGAGTCCTATATGGCCGAGGGGCTGTGGGACGCCGGGGTGGAGGTGTTGGACCGGGCGGTGAAGAAATGGGGCGCGCCCTATGCCGAGCGCCACGAGCAGTTGGGCCGGCTGAACTACATCCTGGGCAACTACGCCGAGGCGGCCGAGGCCTTCCGCGAGGCCGTGCGTCTCCGGCCGCGGCAGAAGGACTGGGGGCTGTACATGGCCCTGGCCCGCTGCTACCTGGGGGCCGAGCAGGCCCACCGGGCGGTGGACGCCCTGGAGGAGGCCGCCTTCACCGCCCGGGAGCCGGACAAAGTGGCCGAACGGGCCAAGGCCCTGTTGGTGCTCACCGAGGCCCACATCCATTTCGGGCAGTTCGACCTGGCCGAGGGGGTGGTGGAAAAGATGAGCCAGCCCCAGACCTGGCCGGGGGTCAGCCTGCCTTTCCCCTTGCACCGGTTGTACCGCGAGGTGGGCGGGGCCTATCTGCGGGAGCACCGGCCCCAGGAGGCGGTGCGCTACCTGGCGCTCAGCCTGATGATCGACTCTTCGGATCAAGACAACAGGGAGCGGGTGCGGCGGCTGTGCCTGGACACCGGGTACAAGGAACTTTTGCCCCAAGTGGTGGCGGCGGCCCGCCAGCAGCGGGCGGCCGAGGTGGAGGTGTTCACCCGCCGCGGCCTGGATTTCACCGGGCAGGGGCGCTTCGAGCTGGCCCTGGACATGTATGCCAAGGCCCTGTTGATCGACCCCGCCGCTGGGCGGGTGCATTTCAACATGGGCAAGCTCTACTACCGCCTGGGCTACCAGGAGGACAGCTTCAATGCCCTGGCCACGGCTTATGAGGAAGGCCTGGCCGCCCGCGACTGGGAGTTGGTGACCGCGGTGGTGGGCCTGGTGGCCTCCCAGGGCCATCTTCCCGAGGCCGAGGATCTGTTGACCAACGCCCTTAAGGCCGACCCCCAGAACCCCCAGCTTTCCCTCATGTGGAACCGCTTGTTCGGCGGCGGCGAGGAACCGCCTCCGGCGCCCGGCGAGCCCCGGGACCCCTCTTTGGACTGAGGCCGCTCCACCTTCTCCGGCGTCACGCCCTTTGGGCCAGCCGCGGCCACGCGGCTCACTATTTTTGCCTTACAATCAGCCCAGCTGCGGGAGCGCGTGAGGTTGGCCTGAACGGGGCCTCGCCGACCCGCTACGCCAGCCGCGGCACGCGGCCGGGATGCCTTCTGTCTGGACATAGCCCAACTTCGGGAGCGCGTGAATTTGGCTCGAAGGAGAGCCTCGCCGACCCGCTACGCCAGCCGCGGCACGTGGCCGGGATGCTTTCTGTTTGGACTTAGCCCAACTTCGGGAGCGCGTGAATTTGGCCTGAATGGGGGCCTCGCCCGACCCGCTACGCCAGCCGCGGCACGCGGCCCCGATGCTTTCTGTCTGGACATAGCCCAACTTCGGGAGCGCGTGAATTTGGCTCGAAGGAGAGCCTCGCCGACCCGCTACGCCAGCCGCGGCACGCGGCCGGGATGCTTTCTGTCTGGACATAGCCCAACTTCGGGAGCGCGTGAGCTTGGCCTGAAGGAGAGCCTCGTCCGACCCGCTACGCCAGCCGCGGCACGCGGCCCCGACCCGCATTGCCAGCCGCGGCACGCGGCCCGGATGCTTTCTGTCTGGACATAGCCCAACTTCGGGAGCGCGTGAGCTTGGCCTGAAGGAGAGCCTCGCCGACCCGCTACGCCAGCCGCGGCACGTGGCCGCGATGCCTTCTGTCTGGACATAGCCCAACTTCGGGAGCGCGTGAGCTTGGCTTGAAGGAGAGCCTCGCCGACCCGCAACGCCAGCCGCGGCACGTGGCCGCGATGCCTTCTGTCTGGACATAGCCCAACTTCGGGAGCGCGTGAGCTTGGCTTGAAGGAGAGCCTCGCCGACCCGCAACGCCAGCCGCGGCACGCGGCCCCGACCCGCAACGCCAGCCGCGGCACGCGGCCGCGGCCGTGGCCGTGGAAAAGCAGAGCCCCCACCGGGGTCGGCGGGGGCTGCGGTCTTGGGCGGGTGGCGGTGTTAGCGGCGGACGGTGAGGCGGTCACCCACGTTGAGGCGGCTGGAGCGCAGGCTGTTCCAGCGCTTGAGGTCCTGGGGGCTCACCTGGAAGCGGCGGCCGATTTCCCAGAGGGTGTCGCCGCGGCGCACCAGATAGGTCAGCTCGCGCTGCTTGCCGCCCTTGGCCCCGCTGCTGGACGTTCCGGGCAGGTACAGCACCAGTTTGTGGCCCGGCGCGACCTGGCTGGAGCGGAGCTTGTTCCAGCGTTTGATGTCCCGGGTGGTCACCCCGTGGGCCTGGGCGATCTGCCAGAGGTTGTCGCCCCGCTGCACGTAATAGACGATGCGGCCGCCGGCCTTGGTGACCTGGGGCCGGGGGCCGCTGTCGGCCACCTTGGCCTCGGCCTTGGCCTGGGGCACGTAGAGCACCAGGGACTGGCCCGGGGAGAGCTGGCTGGACTTGAGCCCGTTCCAGCGCCGGATCTGGCGGTGGTCCAGGTTGTAGTTCTGGGCGATGGTCCAGAGGGAATCTCCCTTGGCCACGTTCACGGTGATCTTCTGGGAGCCGCGGCGGCCAGGGGGGTAGGTGTCCACCTTGAGGGCGCGTTGTTCCCGGCTCTTGGAGGCCAGGCGGACCTTGCTCCGTGCGGAGGCCTGATCTTCGTCGTCGTCGTCAGCCTGGGCGGAGCCGCCGGGCAGGACCACCCGCTGGCCCACCTGGAGCCGCCGGGGGTCTAGATGGGTGTTCATGGCCCGCAGATCGGAGAGATTCACCCGGTAAAGGCTGGCGATGCGCTGCAGGGTGTCGCCGGACTGCACCGTGACCTGGTGGGGGGGAGCCTGCAAGCGGGCCTGGCGGGCCGAGGAGGGCAGGGAGGCGTAGGCGGTTTCGAAGGAGGCCCGGCCTCCCTGGGGGATGCGCAGGGTGTACACGCCCGCGGTGGGCGGGGTGCACCAGCGCCGCAGCTCGGGGTTCAGGTCCTTCAGATCCGAGGAGTTGATGCCGGCCAACTTGGCGGCCACAGCCAACGAGGTGCCGGGATCGACCTGCACCTCGTCATAAGCCAGGGGCTCCTGATAATCCACGGCGGGGAAGCCGTATTTGGCCGGATCCTTGGCGATCAGGGCCGCGGCGATCATCTTGGGGACGTATTGTTTGGTTTCTTTTTTCAGATACTGCTGGCGGCTTTGGGAGATGGACCAGAAATCCTCGGCCTTGTAGCGGTCCAGGGCTTTCTGGATCTTGGCTTCGCCGGCGTTGTAGGCGGCGGCGGCCAGATACCAGGAGCCGAACTGCTCGAATAGCTTGGAGAGGTAGGCAGCGGCGGCCCGGGTGGATTTCACGGGGTCGCGGCGTTCATCGACCCAGTAGTTGATTTCCAGGCCATAGCGGCGGCCGGTGCTGCGGATGAACTGCCAGGGACCCACGGCGTGGGCCACGCTGTAGGCCTGGCAGGAAAAGCCGCTTTCGATGAGGGCCAGGTAGACCAGATCCTCGGGCAGGCCCTTTTCCTTCAGAATGGACCGCATCATGGGCAGATAGCGGCCGGAACGGGAGAGCCACATGCTGAACCGCTTGGGGATGCGGTTCTGGAAGAAATCGAGGAAGAACTCCACCTGGTCGTTGATGGTGATGGGAATGTCGTAGGTGACTTGTTCCTCGCCGCCGCCCTCACCGGTGGCTTCCTCGCGCGGCGCCTGTTCCTGCACCACTTCCTGTTCGCCCAGCTCCTTGAGCTCCTGCACCACCCGATTGGCGATTTCCTCATCGGTCAGCCGTTCGGCCGATTGTTTCTGGGCGGGGGGGGTTCGGGTGGCATCGGGGCGGGTGGCCGTCTGTTGGGTGGGGATGGCGCAGCCGCCTACCACCAACAGGAATACGGCCGTCAGGGCCAGGATGCGGGTTGGGCTTGTCACGGACAGTCTACCTCCCTGTACAATACATCCGATACTGAGCTATCAGCCCTGATATCAGAAACAGGCTTAAGTGTAAAGATTTAATAGCATGTTGGCCTGAGATTTCCGCTGGGAAAAGAAGTGTTTTGATTTGACCCTTCCGGGGGGCTCCAGGTAATCTTAATTTGATTCGGAATCATCCTCGGCTGATCCGAACCCATCGTCCGCCGTGGGTCGGGGTCTCTGCCCAAACCGCCCCGCCGCCTCCTGGCGGCGCAACCCCCGGATGCCGGTTCCGGGGGCTCCTGGGGGCGCGCTCCTGGCCGGCCACCCGCCGCCTCAGCCGGGGAGGGCCTCTTTTGGACTTGGCTGGTCCCATGCCAACCCGGGCCGCCGCGCGCGCGGCGGCCAACACCTTGAAAGGTCCCCGCATGCAAAAGCATCGTGCCCGCGTCCGCCGCCTGCTTTGGCTCGCTTGCCTGATCCTCACGTTGGGGCTGGCCACCTCGGCCTCGGCCCAAATGATGATGGACACCCCGCCCATCAAAACGATTCCCCTGCCCACCCTGGACGTATACCCGGCGGGCGGCGCCTGGCCGGCGATCCTCCTGATCCGCCTGGCCCCGGGGGTGGAGCTTATGGCCCCGGGCCATCCCAAGGCCGAGCCAGAAACCATGAAGCTGGCCTTGGACCCCGGACAGGCGGCCACCCTGCAAAAGACGGAGATCAAGGGCGCGGCTTCGGACCATGTCTGCCGCAACATGGCCGTGATCCTGGCCACCTTGGCCATCCCGGCGGATCAGAAGCCCGGGCCCCTGGAGGTGAAGGCCACCCTGCACGCCGACTTCTTTTCGCCCACCGGCCGGCCGGCACGCAAGACTCTGCCCGTGTCCATACCCCTGAACATCGTGGCGCCGGACGTGGCCCCCCGGGTGGCTTCCCAGGCCATGCTGGACAAGCTGGGCCTCACCTTGAACCTGACCCAGCCGACCCCGGCCGCGGCCCCGCCGGCCATGGCCGGTTCCGAGGCCGCCGCGGCGCCGGCCGCCCCGGCAGGGCCGAACGACGCTAACGGCGTGGTGACCGGCGGCGGCGGAGCCGACGACCTCTTTGCGGACCGCTCGGTGCTGTACATCTTCATCCTGGTGTTCCTGGGCGGCATGGCCCTGAACCTCACTCCCTGCGTCTACCCTCTCATCCCCATCACGGTGAGCCTGTTCGGCGGCATGAACCAGGAGATCCGCCGCACCAGCGCCCTGGCCAACGCCCTGGCCTACTGGGCCGGCATGACCATAACCTACTCCATCCTGGGCAGCATGGTGGCCCTGTCCGGGGCCATGCTGGGCGAGGCGCTGACCAGCCCGGTGGTGCTCTTGATCATCGTGGGCGTGTTGGTGGCCATGGCCGCCAGCATGTTCGGGCTGTGGGAGATCCGGGTGCCCGCGGTTTTGAACCGCATCGCGGGCAAGAATTACGCCGGCGCGTTCGGAGCCCTGGTCATGGGGGCCCTGGTGGGCATCCTGGCCGCTCCCTGCGTGGGCCCCTTTGTGGTGGGGCTCATGACCCACGTGGCCCAGAAGGGCAGCGTGCCGTATGGTTTCTTCACCTTCTTCCTCCTGGCCGCCGGCCTGGGCCTGCCCCTGGCCGTGTTGGCGCTGTTCTCCGAAAAGCTTACCAACAAGCTGCCCCAAGCCGGGGGATGGATGCTCTGGGTGCGGGCCTTTTTCGGCATGGTGCTTTTGGCCATGGCCATCGGCACGGCCCGGCCCCTGTTGGGCTTCGACCTGTGGCGCTGGGGCGTCACCATTCTGGGCGTGGTGGGCGGCATCTGGCTGGGCTTCTTCCACAAGGCCGGTGACGGCCGTTTCGTGGCCTTCAAGCGGGTCTTCGGCATTGTGATCCTGGCCACGGCCGGCTCCTTCTTCATCTACACCACCCCGGCCAAGCTGCAGGCCGTGAACTGGCTGAATTTCGAGCCCCAGATCGTCAAGGCGCACCTGGGGCAGGGCAAGCCCCTGGCCGTCCTGTTCACGGCCGACTGGTGCCCTCCCTGTCGCCAACTCAAGGCCACCACCTTCCCGGACGCCCGGGTGGCGGGGCTCATGAACGAGAAATTCTTCCCCATCAAGGTGGATGTGACCAAGGGCCCGGGCCAGGCGCAGGGCCTGTTGGAACGGCTGGGGGTGCGGGGGGTGCCCACCGTGGCCTTCCTCACGCCCCAGGGCAAGTATTTGCGCCAGTACACCCTGGTGGGCTTTGAGCCGCCGGAGGAGTTCATGGCCCGGCTGGACAAGGTCATGATCGAAGCCGGGGTGAAGTAACCGTGGCCGGGGGGTTGGCGCCGCTGGCGGCTGAGGAGATCACCCGCCTGGTCCAGGTGGCCCTGGGCCAGGCTCCGGCCGAGGTGGTGCTCCGGGGAGTCCGGGTGGTGGACGTGTTCCGCGAGAGCGTGGGGCTCCCCACCAGCCTGGCCCTGACCGGGGAGCGCATCGCCTCCCTGGGGCCGGAGCAGCCCGGCTGGGTGGGACCGGAGACCACGGTGATCGAGGCCGGGGGGCTCTTTTGCCTCCCCGGGCTCATCGACGCCCACACCCACCTGGACTCCATCTTCCAGTTGGCGGCCTACGCGCCCCATGCCCTGGCCGGCGGCAACACTACCGCAGTCAGCGAGACGGCCATGATCGCCGGGGCCTGGGGGGCCGCAGGAGTGCGGCATTTCCTGGCCGAGGCCCGGGCCATGCCGCTGCGGATCTTCCACACCACCCCCTCCCTGGTGCCTCCCTTCCCGGACCTGGAGACTTCAGCCGGGCTCAGCTCGGAGGAGATTCTCCGGCTGTTGGACGACCCCCTGTGCGTGGGGGTGGGCGAGACCTATTGGCCGGCGGTGATCGACGGCGATCCCCGGGTGGCTCCCCAGTTCGCGGCGGCCCTGGCCCGGGGCAAGCGCCTGGAGGGCCACGCGGCAGGGGCCCGAGGCCCCCGCCTCACGGCCTATGCCGCGGCGGGCATCGGCGACTGCCACGAGGCCATCACCGGGGAGGAGGCCCTGGAGCGGCTGGGCCTGGGCCTGGCCGTGCAGGTGCGCGAGGGCTTTGTGCGCCGGGAAATGGCCCAGGTGGTGCCGGCGCTCCGGGATCTGCCCCGCACCAGCGAGGTGATGCTGGTCAGTGACCTGGCCCCGCCGGAGTGGATTTTGGACGAGGGTCCCCTGCTTCCGCTCCTCCGCCAAGCGGTGGAGCTGGGGGTGGCGCCGGCCCGGGCCGTGGCCTGGCTCAGCCTGAACCCGGCCCGCTACTTCGGCCTGGAGGGCCTGGGCGCGGTGGCGCCGGGCTGGGGGGCCGACCTGGTGTTGGTGGAAGACCTGACCTCTTTCCGGGTGCGCCAGGTGTGGCTAGGCGGCCGGCAGGTGGCGGATGCGGACGGTTACCAAGGGCCGGAGCTCAGCTATCAATATCCCGCCCAGGCCCGGGAAACCCTGCGCTGCCCCGCGCCCACGCCCTCGGACTTCCACCTGCCGGCCCCGGGCCCCACGGCCCGGGTGCGGGTGGTGCAGGTGGCCGGCGGCACCATCACCAAGGGGTCCGAGGCCGAGCTGGCGGTGAAGGACGGCCAGGTGCCGCCCGATCCGGCCCAGGACGTGGTCAAAATGGCGGTGATCCACCGCCACGCGCCGGACGGCGGCCGGGCCCTGGGCTTTGCCCGGGGCTGGGGGCTCCGCCAGGGGGCCCTGGCCACCAGCCTGGTGTGGGACACCTGCAACCTCTTTGTGCTGGGGACCTCCGAGGCGGAGATGGCCCGGGCCGCGGGCCGGCTCAAGGAATTGGGCGGTGGCTTCGTGGTGGTGGCCGGAGAGCAGATCCTGGCCGAACTGCCCATGCCCCTGGCCGGGGTGATTTCCGAGCTGTCCCTGCCGGAGATTCACCAGGCCATCGGCGACATCGAAGGGGCCCTGCACGGCCTGGGCTGCCCCTTGCCCCGGCCCTTCCTCACCGCCCAGACCTTTCTCTTCACCGGCCTGCCTTTCTGGCGGCTCACCGACCGTGGGCTGGTGGATGTGCGGAGCCGCCAATTTCTGGAGGTCCTGTTGTGAGACGGCGCGCGCTTTCCTTCCGGCTCCTGCTCCTGCTCCTTTGGCTTATTGCCGCCGCGGCCCTGACCCCGGGGCCGACCCAGGCTCAGGCCGCGGCCCTGGCTTTGGACCTGACGGGCCAGGCCCTGGACCCCAGCGGCCGGCCGGTGGCCGGGGTGTTGGTCAGTGACGAGCACGGGGTCACCCTCACCGGCCCCGACGGTGGATTCCACCTGAGCAGCCAGCCCGGGCGGGTGGTTTTCGTGGCCGCGCCGGGCGGTTGGGCCGTGACCGGCCCCTGGTGGCGGCCCAGCGAGGCGGCGGCGCGGGAGCCCTGGCCGGTCAAGCTGGCCCCGCGGCCGGCCACGCCCGGCCGGCTGTGGGCGGTGCTGTCGGACGCCCATCTCTCCAGCCCGGCGGCCCCGCCCTGCGGCAAGGGCCACGCGTTGGCCCGGCCGGAGCTGCCCATGCAAGCCTGGGCCCGGGAGGCCGGGGTCATCACCCGGGAGCAGCCGGGCTTCAGCCTGGTGACCGGGGACCTCTGCCTGGACGCGGACAAGGGCAGCCTGGACGCGGCCCGCAAACAGATGCACTTGGCCGCCCAGGCCCTGGCCATGCTGCCCGGCCCGGCCCGGGCCCTGCCGGGCAACCACGACGTGCGCTACGAGGCCAGCGGAGTGGATGAGAGTCTGTGGCGGGAGGTGATGGGCCCGGCCCGCCACGTGTTCAACCTGCCCGAGATGACGGTGATCCTCCTGGACAACTCCGCCCTGGGGCTGACCTCCAAGGGCAAGCCGCGCTCGGTGGGCCGGCTCCCGGACGAAGCCCTGGCCTGGGTCAAGGAAGTCCTGGCCCATTTGGACCCGGCCCGCCCCCTGGTGGTGGCCAGCCACTTCCCCCTGTTCTCGCCCCTGGCCGGGGTCAACCCCCTGAACGACCGCACCACCACCCAGGTGCCCACCCTGCCGGGCCTGGCGCTGCGGGACACGGACCAGAACGCCGTGGCGCTCCTGGGGCTCCTGGCCGGGCGGCGGGTGGCCGCCCTGCTGAGCGGGCACCAGCACGCCGATTTCCGCGCCGACCTCACGGTGCGCTCGGGCCGCCTCATCGCCTTGGGCGCTCCGGCCTTCTGCGGCCTCTATTGGCAGGGCGACCGCCCCTGGGGGCCCCTGTCCTTTGCCCCGGCCTACTATATGGTGACCTGGCAAGACGGCCCCGGCTTGCCGCTCCCCTCCGCCCGCCTGGTGGAGGTTAAGTTTTAAGAGTAGTTCGGAGAAAAGCGAAGATGTGGGGGGAAACGCTTTTTTTGAAAAAAAAGGGGTTTGCACCCCAGAAAAGCTGCGCTTTCCTGGGGATCCCACAGTTTCCCCCCCCCTTCCCCCAAATAACTTTATGAGAGCATTGCACGGGGCGTCCTGCCCCGTGCAATGTCGGCTTGGCAAAAACGCGGTTTTGCCAAGCCTCACAAATTGCAAGCTTTTTTAAGCTTGCAATTTGGCGGGCCCTCCTTGGCCCGCATCGGCCATTGCCTGCCGTAATCATGTTTCATAGCCATTTTTTACATAATATCAACACGTTTTATGTGTTTCACCATGCAATGGCCTCTTTATAGTTTTAGCCAAGTTGCGCAATTGCAGCACGGAGCTCAGGAGGCGAGCCCGCTTCGGGAGCGTGGGCGATTGGCTTGAACGGCAGCCCCGCCCGACACGATATGGGGGCCGCAGAATGCGGCCGGTTGGCCCTTGCCCAGATACAGCCTTTCTACGGGAGCGTGGGCGATTGGTTTGAAAGACAGCCCCGCCCGACACGATATGGGAGCCGCGGCACGCGGCCGGCGGGGATCATGGTAGGGAAGCAGCCTCGCTTCGGGAGCGAAGGTGGTCTGGCCATCTGACGACGCAGCCCGACACGCATCGCCAGCCGCGGCACGCGGGGTCCAAATCCGGCCTTTCTACGGGAGCGTGGGCGATTCGCTTGAACGACAGCCCCGCCCGATACGATATGGGGGCCGCAGCATGCGGCCGGCATGCGGCCGGTTGGCTCTTGCCCCAATCCGGCCTTTCTACGGGAGCGTGGGCGATTGGCTTGAACGACAGCCCCGCCCGACACGATATGGGGGCCGCAGCATGCGGCCGGTTGGCTCTTGCCCAGATACAGCCTTTCTACGGGAGCGTGGGCGATTGGTTTGAAAGACAGCCCCGCCCGACACGATATGGGAGCCGCAGCATGCGGCCGGTGTGTGACGCTTTGGCAAACGACGCCCCCGTCACCCGCCAAACTGAGATTAGGGTTCAAAATGTGATGAGCCTGTGTTAACCATGTAGATACAGTGATAAACCGTGCGAGGAGGGGGTGGATGCTTCGGTGGGGCCGGGGCCTAAAGGGGCTGATCTGGACGTGGGGGCTGACCTGCCTGCTCCTTTGGATCGCTCCGGCCTGCGGTAACTCCTCTCCTTCCAACTCCCAGATAAGCAACCTGCGGGACTTCGTAAGGGAGCATTTGGAGGAGTTGAACGAGATTTTGAGCCCTCTCATGAGCCAGGAGCGGGAAAAAGAGGTGCCGGAGGCTCTCCTCAAGTACTATAGCGACCAAGCCGACCAAGGGCATCCCCTGGTCTTCGGGGTGTCGGTTTTGAACAAGGACGGCATCCTGGTGGCCGGCCGCTATCCCCACCCTGACCGCCCCGAGGGCTTTCCCGAAACCGTGGTGGGCACCAACTATTCCCAATACCATGGCGTCAGCCAAGTCCTGCGCGACCGTCGCCTGTACCAGGCGGTGTACTATGTCAACGACGGGGGGCGGCTGTTCATCGTGTGCGGTCCCTTGGCCGAAGCCGACATCGCGGTGGGCGTGGCTTGCCTGGGCTTTTCCGGCCAAAACCTGCGGAAAGATTTTGGGATCAGCGAGCATGAGTTCCAGGAGATGGACTTCAACCACTGAGGCGCCGGCCCGGCTCCCCGCTCGGGCGGAGGCCTGAGCCGGCCGTGACAGGCGCGGCTCCCCCCAATGGCTACACCCTGGAAGCCCGGGGCGAGGACGCGGGTCCCCTGACCCTGGTTCTGAGGGGACGCCTGTCCGTGGAGTCGGCCGGCCGCTTGCCCGAGGCGGCGGCCAAGCTCCTGGCCGGGCGCCATCCCGCCTCCCTGGTGCTGGACCTGAGCCAGGTGGCCTATGTGGACAGCGCCGGCGCCCTGGCGTTGACTCTGACCCAGGAGCGGGCCGCCCAAGACGGCTTGACCTGCCAGTTCCAGGGGGTTTCTTCCCAGGCCGCCCAGATGCTGGCCTTGGTCAACCCCGCGGACTTGGCCGTGCCGCCCCTCCGGCCGGCCCAGGTTTCCGAGAACCTGTTCGAGGGCCTGGGTGGCGCCTTTCTGGAGCTGTGGGCCCAGAGCCGCGTGTTCATGGTCTTCGTGGGCGAGTTGACCCTGGCTTTCGGCCGCCTGTTCATGCAGCCCGGCAAGATGCGCTGGGGCGAGGTTTCGGCCTACATGGAGCAGGTGGGCGTGCAGGGGCTGGGCATCGTGGCCCTCGTCAGCTTCCTGTTGGGCCTGATCATGGCCTTCATGTCGTCCTTGCAGCTCAAGTCCTTTGGGGCCGACATCTACGTGGCCACCCTGGTCTCGGTGGCCATGGTGCGGGAGTTGGGGCCCATCATGACCGCCATCCTGGTGGCCGGGCGCTCCGGCTCCTCCTTTGCGGCGGAGATCGGCACCATGAAGGTGAACGAGGAGGTGGACGCCCTGACCGTGATGGGCTTTGACACCACCTTGTTCCTGGTGATGCCCAAGATCCTGGCCGCGGTGATCACCGTGCCGATCCTGACCCTGTTCGCGGACCTGGTGGCCATCCTGGGCGGGCTCACCGTGGGGGTGGTGGGTCTGGACCTCACCCCCTACGCTTACATGAACCAGACCATGAAGAGCCTCTCGGCCAGCGACATCACCACCACCATCTGGAAGGCGGCGGTATTCGCCCTGATCATCGCGGGCATCGGCTGCCAGCGGGGGCTCACGGTCAGCAAGGGGGCAGCCGGGGTGGGGCGGGCCACCACCAGCGCGGTGGTGGCGGCCCTGTTCATGATCATCGTGGCGGACTCGTTCTTCGCCATCCTCCTCTATTACGTGTTCTAGGGCGCGGAAGCCATGCTCTTGCACCACCACAAAGCCGCGCCGGTGGGACAGTCGGCGGCCCCGGGCGAGCCTATCATCGAGGTCACCGGCCTCCGGGCCCAGTTCGGCCCGGACGTGATCCTGGATCAGGTGAGTTTCACCGTGCCGGCCGGGGAGATCATGGTGATCGTGGGCGGCTCGGGCTGCGGCAAGTCCACGCTCCTGAAGCAGATGATCGGCTTGTACACTCCCGCCCAAGGCGCGGTGAAGATCGCCGGGGTGGACGTGCACCAGGCTGACAGCCGGGCCCTGGCCTGGCTCCGGGGTCAGATAGGGGTGCTGTTCCAGTCCGGGGCGCTATTGGGCTCCCTGACCCTGGCCCAGAACCTGCTCCTGCCCCTGGAAGGGCGGGCCCATCTCTCCCGCCAGATGCGGGAAAAACTGATCCGCATGAAGCTGGGCCTGGTTAACCTGGCCGGCTACGAGAACCACATGCCCAGCGAGCTTTCCGGCGGCATGATCAAACGGGCCGGCCTGGCCCGGGCCATGGTCCTGGACCCCCAGGTGCTGTTCTTCGACGAGCCCGGCGCGGGCCTGGACCCCATCACCAGCGCGGAACTGGATGAACTGATCCTCCGCCTGAACCGGGCCCTGGGCACCACCATGGTCATCGTCACCCACGAGCTGGCCTCCATCTTCGCCATTGCCCAGCGGGTGGTGATGCTGGACAAAAGCGCCAAGGGCATCATCGCCATGGGCACGCCGGCCGAGCTGCGGGACCAGTCCACTGACTCCCGGGTGCGGGATTTCTTCCACCGCCGCGCCCATCCCGCCGCCGCGGCGGAGACCTCCGCCGACCCGGCCCCGCGTGTCGGCGGGGGGGAGCCCAACCTCCGGCCGGCGGGGTAAATCTCGGGTCCAGGCGCGGGAGTGCTTGCCTTGCCGCCCATGCCTGCGAAAGAATAGGCCCCAGGAACCACACACCCGGACGCACCGGGATTTCGGGATATTGCATGGCCAGCCAAGCCTCCAAATTGAAGGTGGGCATCTTCGTCACCGCGGGCATCCTCTTGGCCCTGGGGGCCCTGGTGTGGTTGGGGGCCGCCCAGTACATGAAGGGCGCCACCACCTACGTCACCTTTTTCGACGAGTCGGTGCAGGGCCTGCAGATCGACAGCCCGGTGAAGTTCCGGGGGGTGGACGTGGGCCGGGTCATCGCCATCCGGGTGGCCCCGGACTACCGCCTCATCGAGGTGGTGATGAACATCGAGTTCCAGGGCAACCTGACCTACGAGATGACCGCCCAGCTCAAAAGCGTGGGCATCACCGGCATCACCTTCATTGAGCTGGACCGCCACACCCCGGGCACCCCCCTGACCGGACCCAAGATCGACTTCGCAGCCGAATATCCCATCATCCCCTCGCGGCCCTCGGAGATGCAGCGCATCCTCTCGGTCATCGACCGGGTCATGCGCCAGTTGGACCAGGTGGATTTCAAGGGCATGGCCCGGGCGGTGGACACCACCTTGAAGGCGGTGGAGAAGCTGGTGGGCGATCCCCGTTTGGCCAAGGCCATGGAAAAGCTGGGAAGCACCCTGGCCAACACCGAGGTGATCACCCAGCGGATACGGGTGGCCATGGAAGACGGCGGGCTCAAGCAGACCCTGGTCTCGGCCCGGGGCGCGGCGGCCAAGGCCGAGGAGCTGGCCACGGCGGCCGCCGACCAGATGGAGGCGCTGAACCTGCCGGAAACCAACCGCAAGCTGAACCAGGTGCTGGCCGACCTGGACCAGCTGGTGCAGAACTCCGGCCAGACCGTGGACACCCTGGGCGACAAGGCGCTCCGCCTGGCCGAGAGCTTGAACCAGACCGCCCAGAGGCTGAATCAGGCGGCCGAAAAGGTGGAGGGCTTTGCCAGCCGCATCGAGTCCAATCCCTCCTCGCTGTTGTTCAGCGAGCCGCCGCCCCCCAGCGATGAGGTGCAAATCGATGAGGACTGATCCCCACCCCGCGCCAGGCCGCCGGCGCCGCCACCCGCGAGGGGCTCGGGCCGCACTGCCGCTCCGGGGGGCCCTGGCCCTGTTGGCGGCGTTGGTGTTCCTGCCGGCCTGCTTCGGCGGGGGCGCCAAACCGCCGCCCTTTGTCCGCGCCTACACCCTGGACTATCCTCCCCCGGCCACCGCGGCCCACCCCCTGGACGCGGTGCTCAAGGTGGAGGGCTTCTCCTCGGCCCGGTCCCTGCAAACCCCGGCCATGCGCTACGACACCACGGCCACCGAGAGCGGGGAGTACAACTACCACCGCTGGGTGGTGGCCCCGGCTTTCCTGGCCCAGGACTTCCTCCTCCGGGACCTCCGGACCAGCGGGGACTGGCGGGCGGTGTACGGGCCCTATGACCTGAACCGGGCCCGCTTCCAGCTGCAGGGCGCCGTCACCCGCTTCCAGGAGGCCGCCAGCGGCGAGACCTGGGCGGCCCAACTGACCCTGGTGGTCACCCTGTTGGACCGGGACCGCCCCCTCGTCCCGGACCGGGTCATGTTCCAGCGGGAGTACCGCGAGGAGGAGCCTCTGGATTCCCGGAGCGCCCGGGGCCTGGCCCGGGCCATGAGCCAGGCCATGGCCCGGGCCAGCGCCCGGGTCTTGGCCGACGTGCGCCAGGCCGTGGCCGCCCGGCTGGCCTCGCCGTCCCCGCCGTCCCACTCCGGCGACTCCGGGAGCCCCGCGGGCCCGGTGGCCGCGCCGTCCGCGGCCACCCCGGCGGCTCCTCGCGCAAACGCGAGTTGAAGCCTGGGGGGAGTTGCGCTAGGATAGATAACTTTCCAGGCTTGGCCCACGAAACCACCCCCTACGGGTCAATAGGGGATCGTGGACAGGCTTTTGCTGTGGACCCGGGGGGGATTGAGGCAGGCGGCAGCCGGCGGACGGCGGGCAGACCTTATTGCCCCTCCCGCAAACCCGACGGCCCGGATGCCCTGCCCGGGCCTGCCGGGACAAGGTGATCCCGAAGGCTCCGGCCGGGTTGGAGTTATATTCATCCCAAGGGGGAAGGAACGTACAAATGATTCGCGTAGGTATCAATGGTTTCGGGCGTATCGGCCGCCAAGTTCTCAAAGCGATCATGGAACGCCACCCCGACACTCTCGAAGTGGCGGCGGTTAACGATCTGGGCGACCCCCACACCAATGCGCATCTCTTCAAGTATGACAGCACCTACGGCGTCTTCCCGGGCGCCGTGGAGCTGACTGACGACGGCTTCCTGGTCTGCGGCAAGCACATCCGCTCTTTCAACCAGTGCGAGCCCAGCCAGATCGCCTGGGGCGACGAGGGGGTGGACATCGTGGTGGAGTCCACCGGCTTCTTCCGCACCGGGGCCCAGGCCGCCGGCCACCTGCAGGGCGGCGCCCGCAAGGTCATCATCTCCGCGCCCGGCAAGGAAGTGGACGGCACCTTTGTCATGGGCGTCAACCACTTCAGCTACGACCCGGCCAAGCACAACATCGTGTCCAACGCCTCCTGCACCACCAACTGCCTGGCGCCGGCGGCCAAGGTCATCTTTGACCGTTGGGGCATCAAGCGCGGCTTCATGAACACGGTGCACTCCTACACCAACGACCAGCGCATCCTGGACCAGCCCCACAAGGACCTGCGCCGGGCCCGCGCCGCCAGTCTCTCCATCATCCCCACCTCCACCGGCGCGGCCCGGGCGGTGGGCCTGGTGATCCCCGAGCTGAAGGGCAAAGTGGACGGCTTCTCGTTGCGGGTGCCCACGCCCACGGTGAGCATCGTGGACTTCACCGCCCTGTTGGAGAAGCCCGCGGACACCGCAGCAATGAACGACGCCTTCAAGGAGGCCGCCGAGAAGGAGCTGAAGGGCATCCTGGCTTGCACCGACGAGCCCCTGGTCTCGGTGGACTTCCGGGGCAACCCCCACTCCTCCATCGTGGACCTGGAGTACACCTCGGTCACCGAGGAAGGCATCGCCAAGATTCTGTCCTGGTACGACAACGAGTGGGGCTACTCCTGCCGGGTGAGCGACCTGGCCGCCTACATGGCCTCCCTGATGTAATTTCCCGGGGGCTCCGGCTCCCGTTTCCGCGCTTTCGTCCGCCCCGCCGGCTTCCCGCCGGCGGGGCGATTTTTTTTACGTTCTGGTCCTAATATGTGGCACTTTGTTTGATAACTTCTGTTGTTGGAGGTCTTTTGCCATGCTAGATCACAAATTCTGGTCAAAACATTTTGAAAAAGTGTTCATCCCGCAGCTTGAGAGAACAGTTGATGTTTTTCTTGGGAGAATATTGCCCGTTTTGAATAACATCGAAGCGGAGGCTGAGCAAATTCAAGAAGAAGAATTAACAAGATTGGAGCAATCTTGCGATCCAAATATGTTCGAGTATGAAGACATTCTCAATATGGCTTTGGATGCAGCCGTAGACCATTATCACTCTATGACAGATATTAGGCAGTCCCTTATAAATCTATATTCTATAGCAATTTATCATCTTTGGGAGCAACAGGTCTTGACCTTTCATAGGCGACAGGTGTTGCATCCATGTCAAGAGAATCAACTCGAACTTATAACACGTTCCCAGTTTGAGAACATGTTAAGAGAAGAGGGTATAAACGTTGATTTGTTGCCATGTTGGAAAAAAATAGAAGAATTGCAATGTGTTGCTAATACAATAAAACATGCGGCAGGACGAGCTGCAAACAGGCTACATGAGCTTAGATCTGATTTGTTTGATCACCCGAACCCAATAATTACAATGGCTATTACTAGGTCAACCACTGACGTGTACAGCCCGCTAGGAGGCGAGGATGTATACCTCACACCAGAAGATCTGATGGAATATAAAAAGGCATTGGTTAATTTCTGGAGAGAACTCGCAGGGGCCATGGCTTCGGATTGACCAAAAAAGGCGCACACCGTAAATTACGGTAGCTCGGTTAGGGTAGGCTGCCTCATCTTCTGATCTCAGCTCGCTCACCCAGAGCAGATTCAACAGAAAGAACTATGTAAATCACTAATGATTTTGGAAAGACACGCACGCCGCGCTGGCTTCGCGTATACGGATTTTTCTCCCAACTAAAGTTTTTTGGGGGATGGGGGGTGTGGGGGGAAACCCCTTTTTGTTCACAAAAAG
>JAHLLK010000054.1 GCA_020444165.1 Deltaproteobacteria bacterium
CGGGGCCTTCTTCGCCACCATGAGCGACTGCTCCGACGTGGAGACCACCGAGGCCGACCGCCCCTTCCTCTATCTGTTCCGCAACTACTTCAGGAACTCCTACGGCCACGGCAAGTACCGCGGCGGGGCGGGCATCGGCTTCGGGATGATGATGCACCACGTGCCGTGGGTGTACATGGGCTGCTTCGGCTTCGGCTCCCGCTTCCCGGCCACCCTGGGCATCTTCGGGGGCTATGCCGTGCCGCCGGTGTTCCTCTCCACGGTGCGGCAGAGCAACCTGAAGGAGCTTCTGGCCGCGGGGGACTCCCGGCTGCCCCGCAACCTGGACCAGGTCTACACCGGCGACAACCCCGAGGAGGGCGGCCGCGAAATCCATCACATCACCATGCCCATCCAGCCCTTTGTCAACGGCGAGACCTTCTACGTGCCGGTGGGCGGCGGGGCCGGCTATGGCGACGTGCTGGAGCGCGACCCCCAGGCGGTGCTGGACGATTTGCGGGCCGGCCTGATCGCGGAGTGGGCCGTGACTCACGTGTACAAGGTGGTCTTTGACCCGGCCACCATGCGCCTGGACGAGACCGGCACCCGGTCCCTCAGGGACGAGGCCCTGGCCGAGCGCAAGGCCGCGGGCAAGCCCTTTGACGAGTTCGCAGCCTATTGGGCCGAGCAAAAGCCCAATCCCGAGGCCCTGACCTTCTACGGCACCTATCCCCATCCGGCCGAGGGCATCGCAGCCGGGCCCCAGATGCCGAGCCTGTAGGAGGCGGAAGTAATGGCGAGTAACGATCTGATTCGGCAGAGGTTGGTGCACCGGGCGCTCCGGGCCCAGGCCGAGCGCTATGGCAACCGGGAGTTCTTCCGCTTTGAGGGCGCTTCCTATGGTTTCGAGGACTTTGACCAGGCCTCGGACCAAGTGGCGGCGGGCCTGCAGGCGGCGGGCATCGCCAAGGGCGACCGGGTGGCCGTGATCATGGGCAACCGGCCCGAGTTCCTGTTCCTCTGGTTCGGCATCGCCAAGGCCGGGGGGGTGGAGGTGCCGGTGAACACGGCCCACCGGGGCGATCTGTTGATCTACATGCTGGCCCAATCGGGCAGCAAGCTCCTGGTGGTGGAGGAGTGTTTCCTGGAACGGGTGGCCCCTGTGCTGTACCGCCTGCCCGAATTGCAGACGGTGGTGGTGCTGGGCCCGGCCACGGCGCCGGCCCAGACCCCTGCCTTGGACCGGCCCGCCTTCAGCTGGGAGGAACTCCTGGCCGGCGGCGGCAGCTTCCAGGAGCCGGACCTCAAGTGGAGCGATCCCTTTGCCATCATCTACACCTCCGGCACCACCGGGCCTTCCAAGGGCTCGTTGCTGCCCCACAACTATGCCCTGTACATGGGCGAGATCTGCGGGGCCGCGGCGGAGTACGGGCCCCTTGACTGCCTGTACAACGCGCTGCCCCTGTTCCACGGCAACGCCCAGTTCCTCTCCACCATGCCGGCCCTGATGAGCGGGGCCCGCATGGTGCTGGCTCCGCGCTTCTCGGCCTCGGCCTTTTGGGACGACATCCGCGCATACGGCTGCACCGAGTTCAACTACATCGGCGGCATCCTGCAGATCCTCTTCAAGGCCGAGCCCCGGCCGGACGACGCGGACAACCCGCTCAGGGTCATGTTCGGGGCCGGCGCCCCGCCGGATCTCTACCGCCCCTTTGAGGAGCGCTTCGGGGTCAAGATCATCGAGGGCTACGGCCTGTCCGAGGTGGGGGTGCCGCTTCTGAACACGGTGCGGGAGCGGAAACCCGGTTCCTGCGGCAAGCTCTTGCCCGACTACGAGGTGCGGCTGGTGGACGACGACGGCCTGCCCGTGCCGGTGGGCCAGCCTGGCGAGGCGCTCTTGCGAACCAGCCGGCCCTTCAGCATCCTCTTGGGATATCACGACATGCCGGCCCAGACCGTGGAGGCCTGGCAAGACCTCTGGTTCCACACCGGCGATTATCTCCGCCAGGACGAAGACGGCTACTACCACTTCGTGGACCGCAAGAAGGACGCCATCCGGCGGCGGGGGGAGAACATCTCCTCCTTTGAGGTGGAAAAGGGGGTGCGGGGCCACGGTGCCGTGCTGGAGTGCGCCGCGGTGGCGGTCAAGTCCCCCCTGGGCGAGGATGAGGTGATGATCTGCCTGACCCTGCGGCCGGGCCAGACCCTAACCCCCGAGGAGCTCATGGACCACTGCGCCCGGGAGATGGCTTACTTCATGGTGCCGCGTTACGTGCGCATCATGGAGCGCCTGCCCAAGACCCCCACCGAGCGGGTGCAGAAGTTCGAACTCCGCCAGGCCGGGGTCACCCCGGATACCTGGGACCGCGAGAAAGCCGGCTATCAGCTCAAAAAGTGATCTTAGCGCGGCGGTCCCGGCCCGGGTCTCGGGTGAGGCTTGCCGCGAAGTAAAAAGGGAGGATCAAGTCATGCAGGCGGTAATGCTGAAACCCGAGCACCAATTGGCTCTTGAAGAGGTGCCGAAGCCCAGCCTGGACGGTCCCGGGCAGATCCTGGTCAAGGTCACCACCACGGCGATCTGCGGGTCGGACCTGCACATCAAACACGGCCAGATTCCCATCATGCCGGGCACGGTCATCGGCCATGAATTCGTGGGCGTGGTGGAAGAAGCGGCTCCGGATGTGCGGCTGGTGAAGCCCGGGGACCGGGTGGATGTGCCGGCGGGCATGTGGTGCGGCTGCTGCCCCGCATGCCAGAAGGGCGAGGTGCAGTATTGTGAGTCGGGCGGGGTTTGGGGCGGCGGCTTTTTCAAGGGCCGGCCCCTTTCCGGCGCCCAAACCGAATACGTGAAGGTCCCCAACGCGGACATGTGCGTGGTGCCCATTCCGGACAACGTGCCGGACGAGCAGGCCATCCTGGTGGGGGACGTGCTAAGCACCGGCTACCACGCCGTGCTGGAGGGTGGGGTGAGCCCCGGCGACACCGTGGCCGTGTTCGGCTGCGGTCCGGTGGGCCTGTCCGCCTTGGCCGCGGTCCAGCTTTTCAGCCCCCGCCGGGTTTTCGCCATCGACGTGATGCCCAACCGGCTGGACCTGGCGAAGAAGTTCGGCGCGGAGCCCATCGACGCCTCCCGGGTGGATGTGGTCAGCGAGATCCTGGGTCAGACCGACATGGGCGGGGTGGATGTGGCCATCGAGGCCGTGGGTCTTACCGCCAGCTTCACCCAAGGCCTGAACGTGGTGCGGCGCGGCGGCACCTTGTCGGTGGTGGGCCTGTTCGCGGAACCGGCAGAGCTTAATCTCCCCATTTTGGGGCTTTCCGGCGTGCGCATCAGCATGGGCCTGGGCAACCTCGGCCACATGCGCATGCTCATGAACCTCTTGGCCACCGGGCGCTTGGATCTGTCTCCCTTGATCACTCACCGCTTCCCGCTGGCCGAAGCCATGGAGGCCTACGAACTGTTCGAGCACCACAAGGACCAGTGCATCAAGGTGATGCTCAAACCTTGACGGGACCGGCTTAGTGTTTACCAATCGGGCCTTGGGGCCCGCCAGCGCAAAGGGAGGATCAAGATGCCTTATACCGAACCCGTGGCGGCCTTTGAAGACATGGTCAAAAAGTTCGATCCCCAGGCTGCCCAGGGAGTCAACGCGGTGTTCCAGTGGGACGTGCTGGGTGAAGGCGGCGGCGTTTGGCACATCAAGGTGGCCGATGGCGCCTGCGAACTGGTCAAAGCGCGCCATCCCTCGCCCACCGTGGCCCAGACCTGCGGCACGGCCCTGTTCCTGTCCATGGTCAACTACGAAGTGGACGGCATGCAGGCCTTCATGAGCGGGAAGTTGAAGATGATGGGCGACTTGAACGTGGCCCAGAAGATCACCCAGATATTTCCGCTGCCGCGCCCCTAGGCGGGTGTTTGAGAAATGGGGCAATGTCGGGGAAAACTCCTTTTTGTAAATATAAAGGGGTTTTCCCCCACGCCCTCTTTGCCCAAAAAAACTTTCCAGCTAGCAAGGGACTATATTTCCCCCGCTGCCTGGCCTCCAGCGGCGCGCGGCGCGGGGCCGATCAGCCAAAGAAACCCAGGATAATCATGGCAGAACCAAGCACAGATGCTGACTATTCCCTGCCCTTGCTGCCGGCGGGCATCGCCCGGCAGCAAGGCGCGGCCTTGCCCGTGCTCTTGGGGGGGCATTGCCCCGCCTGCGGGCGGACCTTTTTCCCCCGCCCCCAATATTGCCCCGGCTGCCTGGCCCCGCCGGAGGTCCGGGAGCTGAGCGGGGAGGGGACCATCTACAGCTACACCGTGGTGCGCATCAGGCCGCCTTTTGGCCTGCCCCAGCCCTACGCGGTGGGATACGTGGACTTGGCCGGTACGGAGCTCCGGATCTACGGCATGTTCGATCCGGCGGACACCGAGGACTTGGCCATCGGCCGCCGGGTGCGGCTGTCCGTGGGACCCCTGGGGGCGGACCTGCGGGGCGCGCCTTGTCTGCGACCCTTTTTCAGCCTGCGCGGCGAGGAGCGGGATCATGGCTAGGCCAATGGTGGCTGGCGTGGGGGCCACGGCCTTTGGCCGGCACCCCGAACGCACGGTGGTGGACCTGGGGGCCGAGGCCGCCCGCCAGGCCCTGTTGGACGCGGGCCTCCGCCCGGACCAGATCGGCCTGGGATTCTTGGCCAACGCCCTGGCCACCAGCCTGTTCGGCGACGCCACCGTGGGCCAGAACATCCTGTGGGAGGTGGGGATCAACCGGATCCCGGTGATCAACGTGGAAAACGCCTGCACCTCGGGCTCCACCGCCTTTTACCTGGCCTGCCAGGCCGTGGCCGCCGGCCAGACCGCGGCGGCCCTGGTGGTGGGGGCGGAGAAGATGTGCGTGCCCGAGTTCGGGCTCATCGACTCCGGCAAGAGCGAGTGGGAGACCCAGCTGGGCCTGGTGGCCCCGGCCAGCTTCGCGCTGCGGGCCCGGCGGCACATGGCCGAGTTCGGCACCACCACCGAAGATATGGCCCTGGTGGCGGTGAAGAACCGGGCCCATGCGGCCTCCAACCCCCTGGCCCTGTTCCGCGAGCCCATCACCGTGGCCCAGGTGCTGGAGGCGCCCATGATCGTGGACCCCCTGACCCGCCTGCAGTGCTGTCCCATCGCCGACGGGGCGGCCGCGGTGGTGGTGTTGGGCCCGGACCTGGCCCGCCAGGTGGGGGCCAAGGTGGAGGTGCGGTGCGCAGTGCTGGGCACCGGGGACTACCGCTCGCCCCAGGATCTGGCCCGCTGGGAGACCGACTACCGGGTCTGCGGCCAGGCTTACGAGGCGGCCGGGTTGGGGCCCGAGGACCTGGACCTGGTGGAGTGCCACGACGCCTTTTCCATCTCCGAGATCCTGCACTACGAGGCCCTGGGCCTCTGCCCGGCCGGAGAGGGGGGGCGCTTCGTCCGGGAGGGTCACGCTTCGTTGGGCGGCCGGGTGCCGGTGAACCCCTCGGGCGGGCTTTTGAGCCGGGGGCATCCGGTGGGAGCCACCGGGGTGCTCCAGGTGGTGGAAGTGGTCCGCCAGCTCCGGGGCCAGGCCGGGCCCCGCCAAGTGCCCGACGCCAAAATCGGCCTGGCCCACTGCATGGGCGGCGACAAGGCCGGCGACACCAAGTCCTGCACCGTGGCCATTTTGGGAATTTAACCCTGTAACCAGGGGTCCCCACCCCGGGAGAATACCTTGCCCGCGCTCTTGCACCACATACCCATCTTTGTTCGCGATTTGGCGCGTTCCCTGGAGCTGTTTCACGGCCTGTTGGGCTGGGAGGTGACCCAAAAACTCCCCGGTGTGCAAAGCCGCCGCCTGGCCCGGCTGCTGGGTCTGGCGGAGTTCTCCGCTGATCTGGTGTTTTTGGGCAGCCCAGGGCAAAAGGTGTTCCTGGAATTGATCCACCCCTTGGACGGCACCGGCGAGACGGGCCAATTGGCCAGCCTGGCCGGAGGGAGCCTCAGCCTGGCCGTGGAGGAGCTGGACAGCTTGCATGCCCGCCTCCGGGAGGGCGGTTGGCCGCCGATCAGCGAGCCGGTGGAGATGCGGGACCCCGTGGGCCGGCCGGTCCGGGTCTTTTGTTTCCGCACCGACGAAGGGCTCCTGGTGGAGCTGGTGGCTCCGGGGACGGCTTGACCGATAAAGCGTAAGTGATTATTTTAAGAAATAGACCAGCTTAAACTACCAACTGCAACCTGCTGCGACAACTGTTACGCCGCCCGGGGGCGACCAGCCCCGGGCGGCGCCGGTTTTTAGCGGCCGCCGACCGGCCTCGAGGCTCAGGAGGCGGCTTTTTGGGCCAGGAGGCGGCGGCCCCCGGCGGCCAGGAAGAACTGGTCGTGCAGCTCGATGAGGTCCATGACTTCCGAGAAATCCTGGGCCCCCGGCCCGGGCCAGTGGTAGGAGCAGACTCCCAGGATGGGCAGGTCTTTCAGCATCTGGTCCAAGGTGCTTTCGAACTCCAAGAGGGCGGCGTGGGCCCCGCAGCAGGCGAAATCGGGTGAGCCGGAGCCGTAAAGGCGGCGATAGCCCCGCTCCAGGGAGCCCACCACCTCCTGGAACCAGGCCCCGGCCGCACCCACCGGGCCCAGCCGCTGGAACAGGCTGGACAGCTCCACGATGACCAGCTCGCCAGCCGCTTCCAGGCGCTCCACCGGCAGGCCGGCCGCGGTGAGGGAGGCGCGCACCTGGGCGGGGTCCTGCCACCAGCAGGCCTTGAGCAGCCGGTGCCCCCCGGCCCGGGCAGCCCGGAAAAAGTCGCTTTCGAAATCCCAGATGCTCTCTTGATCCGCGAAGATGCCCAGCACGTGCCCCAGGTCCGGCAGCCCGGCCAGGGCCGAATCCGCCACCGCCGGAGCGGTCCCGGCGGCGGGTACCACGCCCAGCTCCATGAAGCTGCCCAACTTGTCCCGGTCGATGCGCCACTCCTTGCCGATCTTCACCGCGGGCAGGGTGCCCTGCCGGCACATCTTGTAGGCGGTGTTGGGGTGCACCTTGAGTATGTCCGCCACTTCCTGGATGGTCAGGTAATCCATATCGTTTCCCGCCCGCCGCTCGGGCCGTGCTATCTGCTTTCCGGAACTGCTTTCTGCTGCTGTCTGGCCTCAATTGGTATATGTTGATAACATATATTACCAATTGCCCTCAAATGCAATGCTCCCTTCCCTTGGGACCGCCCCGGCGAGGCAGCCCGCCGGGGCCACAGGCAGAGAATGGCCCACGCAACCAGAGGCCGGACCTGGCGGCTCCCGCATTGCTCCGAAGATCCGGCCCAGCTCCTGTCGGCCCTGGCCCAGGCCGCGGCCGGCGAGCTTCCCGCGGGCTGCCCCGGCCAGGTGAAAGGCTATGCCGAGCACGGTCACGGGGCCGTATTCCTTTGTCACTCCGGCGGTTTGACCCGCCCAGAATGCCACCGCCACGGCGCCTACCAAGGCGGGCAGTTGACCCTGCAACTGGTTCTCCTGGCCCCGGACCTGGACCTTTCCGTGCTGAAGCACGCCCTGGAGGAGGCTGGCCGCTGGCTGGCCGCCCGCCATCCCCAGTCCGCCTGATAGCTTAGCCACCCTGCCATCCCGACCCCTCGCACCCACCCTTCCGGCTCAGGCCGGCAGCCCGCCGGCGTCTTCATCTCAACTGACATATGATACCTTATTTTAACAATTGACAACAAATGACACCAACTGATAACTTTAACCCAGAAGGAACGCAAGCACCTGCCCAAGCATCTGACTTCGACCTGGAGGTTAGCCATGCCGGACCACCACCCCCTGCGGCTGGGAGACGCGACCCTGGGAGGCCCCTGGGGCGCCACCACCGGCCTTTTGGTGGGGAGCATCTTCTATGACAACCATTCCCTGATCACCGACTCCCGGAGCGGCGAGTTCGACCAGGCGCGGGCCGCCCGGCTCCTCGCGGCGGTCAACCACCAACAGGCGCGCTATGGGGTGCAGATGGCCCTGGACGTGCTGGCTCCCTCCGCCCCGGCCATGGAGCGCTACCTGGAATTCGTGGCCGCGCGCACCAATCTGCCCCTGTTTATCAACGCCACCGAACCCGAGGTGCGCTTGGCCGGCCTGGCGGCCGCTTCCCGGCTGGGCCTGCTGGGCCGCACGGCCTATTGCTCGCTCACCGAGGAGACCGAGGGCGAGGAATTGGCCGCCTTGGGCCGCACGCCCCCCGCCGCGGTGATGATCCTGGCTTGCGACATCGGCGACCTGACCCCCGCGGGCACCGTGGCCATGGTCGAGCGGGTGTTCCAGCCCATGCTGCGGGAGATCGGGCAAAAAATGCCCATCGTGGACGTGGGCACCATGGACCCGCCTTCGGTGGGCCTGAACCTGCGCCAGATCGTGGCCGTGCGCCAGGAGCTGGGCTATCCGGCCGGCTGCGCCTTTGCCAACTGCTTCCCGCAGTGGTCCGGCCTCCGGGACCTGGGGCGGGAAGCGCGGAACCTCTCCCTGGCCGCGGCCCTGGTGGCCTGCCGCGGGGCCGGAGCCGAGTACCTGCACTACGGCATCATCGAGAAGGCCGCGCCCGCGGCCCATGCGGCGGCCACGGCCGAGGTGTTCTACGGCTTCGCGGCCCAGGAGCTGGACGGGGCCAAGCTGCCGGCCGGGCATCCCTTGAGCAAGATGTTCAAGCTGACTCCCGAAGAGGCGTGAGGGCCACTGGTGGGCCGTAAGCAACTGCTTTATTCCACGAGCCAAGAAAGGTAGGAAGCAAGATGGCGGCAAAAATGACCAGCCGGGAACGAGTGTTCGCGGCGGTGACCATGGAGACCCTGCCCGACCAAGTGCCGGTGTGCCCCTTGTTGATGACCCGGGGCATCCGGGAGGGCGGGGTGCGGGTGGACCAGGTCCTCCTGGACGGCGAGGCCATGGCCCACGCCAAGATCAAGGCCCATGAGAAGTTCGGCGGCGACGTGGTCATCGCCGGCACGGACCTGTTCACCCCGGTGGAGAACCTGGGCGCTGAGCTGGACTACCTGCCCTATGCCCAGCCCTCGCTCTTGACCCATCCCGCCCCCACCAAGGAGGCCTTTTACCGCCTGCGGGACGAGTATCAGACCCGGGGATTCAACCCGGAAAAGGGCCGGCTGCGGGCCATCCAGCAGGAAATACGCACCTTTATCGCCGAGGGCTGGAAGGACACCCACGCCCTGGCCACCCCGGTGGGCGGGCCCATCACCACGGCCCAGATGGTCACCGGCACCAACGAGTTCTTCACCTACCTCACCGAGGAGCCGGATTTCGCCAAGGAAGTCATCGAGCTAGCCCTGGACTGCGTGAAGAACATCTGCCGCATGATGTTCGAGGCGGGCATGGACGTGTGCAACATCCTGGACCCCTTCTGCTCCTGCGACATCCTGCCGCCGGAGATGTACCGGGAGTTCGGCCTGCCCTACCAAAAGGCCCTGTTCGCCTACATCAAGGAGCTCGGCGGCATCGGCTTCACCCACACCTGCACCTACACCCAGCCCATCTGGACGGACATCGCCGGCAGCGGCACGTTCAACTTCAACGGCGACATGTATCCCGGCGCGAACCTGGCCAAGGAGGCCATCGGCGGCAACCTTTCCCTCATGGGCACCCTGAGCCCTTACTCCACCCTGACCCACGGCACTCCCCAGGACGTGGCCAACGAAGTGAAGAAGCTGGCCGCCACGGTGGGCTACAACGGCGGCTTCGTGTGCATGCCCGGCTGCGACATCGACTGGACCGTGCCCGAGGAGAACATGCGCGCCCTCATCGACACCTGCGCTTCCCTCACCTACCCCCTGGATATCGAGGCCCTGGGCGACCTCAGCAAGGTCTACCTGGCCGGCCAACCCCAGCATCCCGGCACCCGCAAGATCTCCACCGAGGGCGACCGCCTGGTGCGCATGGGCATCGACAAGAGCCTCCGGGGCAGCCAAACCCCGGAGGTGAAGGCGCTGTTCGACCTGGCCGACGCTATCCTGGACCATGACGCCGCGGCGGCCGTGCGTCTCACCCAAGAGGCCCTGGACCTGGGCCTCTCGCCCCAGAAGATCATCTTTGACGGCCTGTCCCTGGGCATGCGCATGGTGGGCGAGCTGTATGAGCGAAACGAGCGCTTCATCACCGATTTGTTGAAGTCGTCCAAGGCCATGGATCAGGCCATGGCCCTGTTGATTCCGCGGTTGCAGGCCGCGTCGGCCGGCGGCGAGAAGAAGGCCGCGGTGGTGGTGGGCCTGGTCAAGGGCAACACCCAGGACATCGGCAAGAACCTGGTGGCCTTGATGCTGAAGGCCAACGGTTACGAGGTCATCGACCTGGGCAAGAACGTGACCCCGGAGCAGTTCGTCCAAGCCGCCACCGAGCACGGGGCGGTGGCCATCGGTCTGTCGGTGATGACCAACTCCTCGGTGGTCTACGCCGAGGAAACCGCCCGGCTCCTGACGGAGCGGGGCCAGGCCGGCCGCTATCTGCTCATGACCGGCGGCGCGGCCATGAGCCAGGAGATCGCGGGCAAGCTGGGCTATGCCTACGGTTCCGACGCCAACGCCGCGGTGAGCCTGGTGAACGATTATCTGAGCGCTCGGGCGGCCTAAGCGGCCCGGCGGCACTTTAGAGTCTTCCCGCGGCAGGGCCCGCCTGGGTCGGGGCCCTGCCGCGGGGCTAGGAGCGAAACGTGCCGATATACGATTTCATCTGCGAAAGCTGCGGAGCCGCGCGGGAGACCTTGGTGGCCTTCCGGGAAAAGGACGCCCTGGAACTCTGCTGCCCGGCTTGCGGCCACACCATGCGGGCGGGGGCCGTGGTCACCCTGCATCTGGGAGGAAAAACAGCCGCGCCGGAAAGGGCGCCTGCGCCCCGGGCCAAGGCTTGCGGCCACACCCATCACTGCCGCTGCGCGGTCAAGCTCAAGGGGCCCAACCCCCTGCAAAAGCAGATCGATGCGGCCCTGGGCCGGAGTGACCCGGCCCAGGCCTAGCAGCCTGTTTTTCAACAGCCTGCCAGATCACCTGCCGGGGAATGAGCGGGATTCATTGACAGGTTCGACGCGGCTGGGCTACCATTTCCTGGCGATCATTGTCCCTTGACCTGCCCGCCCCGCTCACGCCTTTTTCCGCGGCCGGGCCAGCGGTCGTCCGCCCCGCCCTCGGAGAGGTAAAAAACGCCGCAGGTGACCGGCATGACCCAGGAGAACCCCATTGCCCCGGCGCTGATGGTTTCGTTGCAAACCGTGTCGCGGCATTTCGCCGGCGGGCGGGTGCGCGCGGTGGATGGGGTGGACCTGGGCGTGGCGGCCGGCGAGTGGCTGACCATCACCGGCGCCTCGGGCAGCGGCAAATCCACCCTGTTGAACCTCATCAGCGGTTTGGACCTCCCCACGGCCGGGCAGGTGCTCCTGGAGGGCCGGCCCCTGGTCTCCCGCCGGGACTGGGCCCGGGTGCGGGCCGGCTTCCTGGGCCTGATCTTTCAGGCCTTTCACCTGGTGCCCACCCTGACCGCGGCGGAAAACGTGGAGTTGCCCCTGTTCGGCCGGGGTTTGGGGCGCCGGGCGCGGCAAAAGCGGGCCCGGGGCCTTTTGGAGCGGGTGGGACTGGGCCCGGCCGCCGGGCGGCTGCCGGCCGAGCTTTCCGGCGGGGAGTTGCAGCGGGTGGGCATCGCCCGCGCCCTGGCCAACCAGCCCCGGCTCCTGTTGGCCGATGAGCCCACGGGCAACCTCGATTCCACCAATTCCCAACAGATCATGGATCTTTTGCGGGAACTTCACCTGGAGACCGCCTGCACGGTAATCGTGGTGACCCACGACCCTTTGTGGGCCGCCTGGGGCACCCAGCGGGTGGCCATGCGGGACGGCCGCATCATTGCGTGGCGACGTTGCCCCCTGCACGACCCATCTTTATTAGATGAGCCCTCTTCCGGGGACGACCCCCGCTCCCTGGGCGAGCCATGCTCTTCCTAGGCATAGCGGCCAAGAACCTGGCCCGCCGGCCGCTCCGGTCCCTGTTGACCATGCTGGGGCTCGGCTTTGCCGCGGCCGGGTTGATCATGCTGGTGGGCCTGGCCCGGGGCCTGGAGGGCGCCTGGTCCCAGAGCCTCCTGGACCGGGGAGTGCATCTGGTGGTCAGCCCGAAGGGCGCGGTGGAGGTCTTGGCCGGCACGCTGGAGCAATCCGTGGTGGGAGCCTTGGCCCGGGAACCCGGAGTGACCGCGGCGGCCGGCGAACTGGTGTCCCTGCTGGCCCTGGCCAAGGATCGCACCGTCGCGGCCGCCGGCTGGGAGCCGGGGAGCTTTCTTTGGGACACCATGACCTGGGTGGCCGGCGGCCCGCCCACCGGGGCCGGGCAGGTGGCCCTGGGCGAGAACCTGGCCACTGCCCTGGGCCTGTCCCCGGGGGACCGCCTGGAATTGTGGGGGCGGGAGTTCTCCCTGACCGGCATCGCCCGCAGCACCAGCGCCCTGAACCTGGGTGGGGCGTTCTTCCCCTTGGCCACCCTGCAGGAGCTGGTGGGCAAGCGGGGCCTGGTGACCTTTGTGAACCTGCGCCTGACGGCCCCGGACGACGCGGCGGCCCTGGCCAGCACCCGGGCCGCCCTGGCCCGGGCCTACCCGGGGCTGGCTTTCGCGCCGACCGCCGAGGTGACCCGGGACAACCGCATCCTGGGCATCTTCCAGGCCATGGCCTGGGGCACCTCCCTGTTGGCCATCGTGATCAGCGCGGTGTTCGTGCTCAACACCATGATGATGGCCGTGGCCGAGCGCACCCGGGAGATCGGGCTCCTCGGCGCGGTGGGCTGGTCGCGGGCCCGCATCATGGCCCTGGTGCTGGGGGAGGGGGCCTTGTTGGCCCTGTTGGGGGGCCTCTTGGGCGTGGCCCTGGGCCTGGCCGGCTTGCAGTTCCTCACCGCCCACACCGGGCTGGGGGCCTTTCTGACACCCCGGGTCTCGGCCGGTTTCCTGGGCCAGGCCCTGGGGGGCACGGTGCTCCTGGGCACCCTGGGCAGCCTCTACCCCGCCTGGCGGGCCATGAATCTCCGGGCCGCCCAGGCCCTGAAGTACGAGTAGGGTCGTGGTGGAGAGCTTTTGTCCGGGGTACCTGTACTTCAGCCTGGGGCTGTCGGCCCTGGCCCTGGTGCTATGGGCCGCGCTGCCCCGGCTCCGCCGGCTCATGCTGGTCAGCGCGCTGTTGTCCGCGCCATTTGCCCTGTTTTCCCACTTCTTCGTGCCGGAGTACTGGCAACCCCAACGCTTGGGGGTCTTGGTCACCGGTCTGGAGGACCTCCTCTTTTCCCTGGCCAACGGGGTGATCATCATCGCCCTGGTGGGGTGGGGGCGCTTCCCGGCCCAGGTCTCGGTGCGCTGGAGCGCCCCGGGGGTGCGGCGTTTGCTGGGCGGCGGGGGGGCTGCCTTCCTCCTCTTTGGGGGCCTGTTGGCCGTGGGGCTGCCGGTCATGGCCGCCACCCTCTGGGTGGGCTCCGGGGTGTGGCTGGCCTGCCTGGTGAGTTGCCGGGGGCGCACGGCCCTCACCTCCCTGGTAGGGGGAGGGGGCTATGCCTTGCTCTACTGCCTGGGCCTCCGGGGCATCTTGTTCCTCTATCCAGAGATGGCGGCCTGGTGGGCCGGGCAGGGCCTGGCCGGCCAATGGGTGTGGGGCATGCCTTTGGGCGAGGTGCTGTGGTCCTTTTATTACGGGGCCATCTGGCCGCTCTTTCTAGGCTGGACTTTGGGCTGGACCCCGGGCTGGCCCGAGCCCCCGGGCCGGGACGCCACCCCCGGCCCCCTGTTGGGCTGGCTCCCGCGCCGACAGCCCTGAGACGGCGCCGGGGAAGGGGCCGGGCTTCCGGCCGCTATTCGCCAGTCATTCTTGACTCCGCCGGCCAGGTAGGTTTCCGAAGCAATCGCCAGCGCCGCCTCCCGTCCATTTGAAGTTGTCTTCCTGTAAGCAAGCCAAATAACACGCTTTGATGGCTTCTGGCTCCCGGCCGGCCCCGGAGTGACATTTTTGTGGTTGACTTGTCGAGTTGTATAGTTTACTAGATAACATCACAAGTAAACATCACGGCCTCCTGCCCCTTTAACTGGAATCGGACGGCCGCGCACAACGCGCCAGGAGGGAATTTTCCCAATGCCTCCCATCATGCCGGTCTACTACCAGATCAAGGAGACCATCAACGATTGGGTCATTTCCGGAGAGTACGGACCGGGGGCCAAATTGCCTTCGGAGAACGAATTGGCCGAGCTGTTCCAGGTCAGCCGGCTCACCGTGCGCCGGGCCATCTCGCTGTTGATCCAGGAGGGGCTCCTGCACGCCCGCCGCGGCGAAGGCACCTTCGTCACCTCCAACCAGGAGTTCATCAACAGCTTCAGCCTGGAATTCAGCGGGTTCATGGATGACCTGTTCTATCAGATCTCCAAATCCCACCCCAAAACCGTGCAGATCGAGCGGATCAAGCCTTCGCATTACATCTTGGAAAAATTGCAGCTGGATGAAGACACCCCCGAGATCGTCTATATCCGCCGCGTCCGCTTTCTCCGCGATAAATCCTTTGCCGTCACCGTGAACTACTTGCCCGTGGACATCGGTTCCCGCTTCACCGCCGAGGATCTGTTCCGCCGGCCTTTGTTGAAGATCCTGGAACAGGACATGGGAATCTGTTTCACCGAAGCCTTCCAAACCATCGAAGCCTCCTTTTCCAACCAGCAGATATCCGAGGAATTGGGCATCCCCTCGGGGTCCCCGATCCTCTACGTGGAACGAGTCATGTTCACCAAGGGAGACCGCCCGGTGGAGTTCGTGCAGACCTCCTATCGCGGCGATTTGTACAAGTACGTGGTGCGGTTGAAGCGAGCCAAAGGACGTAACGGCACGATGTGGGTGCACGAGGGCAATTAGCCGCAGGTTCCCTGGGAATCGGGACCGGCCCCCAAAGCCGCCTGCCCCCGCGAAGATGTCTACGGCCTCTGGCCGGGCAATTCCAACGAAGGAGGGAGGAGACATGAAACCAAGCGTTGCGAAGGGGAAGGTGTGGTTAGGGCTGACCGTCCTGGCCCTGACCCTCTGCCTGGGAGCCCCCGGGGCCCAGGCGGCGGACACCGTGAAGATCGGTTCCATCGTGCCGTTGTCCGGCGGTCTGGCTCTGGAGGGACGGGAGACCTTCCGGGGCATCGAGATCGCGGCGGACATGCAAAACGCCCGGGGTGGGGTGCACGACAAGCAGATCGCCCTGGTCAAAGGTGACTCGCAAACCCCCAAGACCGCCATCACCGAGGCGGAACGGCTCATCAACGTGGAAGGCGTCAAGCTCTTCTGCGGCCACTACTCCAGCTCGCGCACCAAGGCGGCCACCACCATCACCGAAAAATACGGCGCCGTGACCATGGTGGTCATCGCCCTGGCCGATGACATCACCTCCCGCGGCTTCAAGTTCGTGTTCCAGGCCCCGGGGCGGGCCAGCATGTGGGGCGGCGACGCGGCCAAGTTCATCGCCGAAGCGGCCGCGCCCAAGCTGGGCATAAAGCCCGCGGAGCTGACCGTGGCCCTGGCCCACGAGGACTCGGACTTCGGCACCAGCATCTCCGAGGGCTTCATCACCGTGGCCAAGCAGTTCGGCATGAAGATCGTGGCCCGGGAGCCCTACTCCTACAAGGCCCTGGATCTTTCCTCGGTGGTGCTCCGCCTGAAGCAGGCCAACGCCGACGTGCTGGTGCTTACCCCCTACATCCGGGACGGGGTGCTGTTCCTGCAGCAGGCCCGCGACGCCCAGTTGAATCCCAAGGTCCTCATCTGCCCCGGCGGCGTGCTCTCCAATCCGGTGTTCCACGAAAAGCTGGGCGAGGACATGAACTACATCCTGGTGACTTCCTCGGCCTCCCTGAACGTGAAGGAAGAAGCGTTCCAGAAGGAGGGCTGGGAAGCCCTGAAGGAGTTCGAGAAGCGCTACCAGGAAAAGTTCAACGAGCCGGCCACCCAGGACGCCTACCAGGGCTTTGACGGCGCGTGGGTGTTCTTCCACTACGCCTTGCCCCAGGCCAAGTCCCTGGAGCCCCAGGACGTGGCCGACTGCCTGCGCGGCCTGAAGCTGGCCCAGGGCCAGAGCGTGACCACCTTTGGTTACGAGTTCGGCGGCCTGGACAACCCCAACCCCGGCGCCAACCTCATCGGCTGGCCCAACATCTTCCAATGGCAGCAGGGAAGCATCCGGCACATGGTGCATCCCGCCAAGTTCGCGGGCAGCGAGCTCATGCTGCCCATGCCGGCTTGGGGTCAGAGGTCCATGAAGTGATGCCTGTCCCGGCAGGGGATGCGTCCGGTCCAGTTTGCCGGCGCCGCCCCTGCCGGGAATCTCAGCCCCGGCCTGGCCGGGGTGGAGCGGAAATAGTCCCATGATCGGTCAAATCATCCTGGATGGCGTGGTGCTGGGGGGGATCTACGCCTTGGTGAGCATCGGCCTGACCATCATCTTCGGGGTGATGCGCATCATCAACTTCGCCCACGGCGAGTTCCTGATGCTGGCCATGTACGCCACCTTCTGGATATTCGAGCTGTTCGGCCTGGACCCCTACGTCTCGGTCTGGCTGGTGGCGCCGATCATGTTCGTGGCCGGGGTGCTGGCCTACCGGCTGATCCTGCACCGCATCATCGACGCCCCGGAGCTGGCCCACGTCTTCGCCACCCTGGGGCTCAGCATCGCCCTGCAAGGCCTGGCCTTGTTTTTCTGGCAGGCAGATTTCCGCTCCGTGCCCACCGCCTATGGCTCCAAGCTCCTCACGGTATCCTCGGTGTTCGTGAGCCTGCCGCGGCTGGTCACCCTGATGGCGGCGGTGGCCACCGTGGCCGGCCTGTCCCTGTTCCTCAGGAAGACCTTCACCGGCAAGGCCATCCGGGCCGCGGCCCAAGACCGGGTGGCCGCCCAGCTCATGGGCATCAACCTCACCCACATCTACATGATCACCTTCGGGCTGGGGACCTTCACCCTGGGCTTGGCCGGAGCGGTCCTGATGCCGGTGTACGAGGTGTTTCCCACCATCGGCGGCTTGTTCGTGCTGGTCACTTTCGTGGTGGTGATCCTGGGCGGCCTGGGCAGCATCGCCGGGGCTCTGGTGGGCGGCTTGCTCATCGGCCTCATCGAGTCGATCAGCGGGTTCCTCCTGGCCCCGGACCTCAAGGAGGCCGTTTATTTCACCATGTTCGTTTTGATCCTCCTCTTCCGGCCCGCGGGGATCTTCGGCCGGGCCTGAGGCCGGGCGGCAGCAAGGACGGTAAGCCATGGCAGACCCAGACATCGCATCCGCCAGACCGCCCCAGAAGGTTCTCTATGTGAGCCTGGCCGCGGCGGCCATCCTCTACCTGGTGGTCTCCCTGGTGCACAACCCCTTTGCCGGGGACATCCTCACCTCGGTGTTCCTCATGGCCGGCCTCAGCCTCTCCTGGAACATCCTGGGCGGGTACACCGGCCAGTTTTCCCTGGGCCATGCCGGGTTCTTCGGCATTGGGGCCTACACCTCCACCCTCTTGCTGACCCATTTCCAGGTGAACCCCTGGCTGGGCCTGGTGGCCGGCGGGGTGGTGGCCGCGGTGGTGGGCGGGCTGATCTTCTACCCCAACTTCCGGCTCCGGGGCATCTTCTTCTGCCTGGCCTCCCTGGCCTTCACCGAGGTGGTGCGCATCCTGGCCGTGCATTTCCGGGGTCTGACCGAAGGGGCCATGGGCATCACCATCCCCTTCCGCGAGGGCTGGACCCACCTGATGTTCCGGGACAAGACCGGCTACATGCTCATCGCCCTCACCTTCATGCTCTTGTTGGCCGCGGTGACCTGGCGCCTGGAGCACTCGCGCTTCGGCTTCAAGATGCTGGCCGTGCGGGAAGACGAGGAAACCGCCGAGACCTTGGGCATCAGCTCGGCCAAGACCAAGCTCTACGCCACCCTGGTCAGCGCCTTTTTCACCGGCTGTTTGGGCACGGTGTACGCCAACTACACCCTGATGATCGACCCGGACTCGGTGTTCAGCGTCATGCTCTCGGTGGAGTTCGCCCTCTTGGCCATCCTGGGCGGCATCGGCACCATCCTGGGGCCCATCATCGGGGCCTTCATCCTGGTGCCCATCGACACCCTGATGCGGGGCTACCTGGGCCAGGCCCAGCAAGGGCTCAGCTTCTTTGCCTACGGCACCCTGTTGATCGTGGTGGTGCTGTTCCTGCCCCACGGGGTGGTGTCCTGGTTCAACCGTCTTACCTCCCGCGCGGGGGGCGGCGCGGCCGCAGACCCGGCCCCGGCCCAGCCAGAGCCGGCCCCGGCCGTGGTTTGCACCCCCTTCCCAGATCCCGCTGATCCCCCTCTGGCCGCGCCGCCCCCCGCGCGGGAGGTGCTGTTGACCGTGCAGGACGTGTCCAAAAACTTCGGTGGGCTTCGGGTGATCAACAACCTCAGCCTGGAGGTGCACGGGGGCGAGGTGGTGGGGCTCATCGGGCCCAACGGCGCCGGCAAGACCACCCTGTTCAACCTGCTGTGCGGGTTCCACCGCCCGGACGGCGGCCGGGTGATCTTTGACGGCCGGGACATCACCGGGCTCCGACCCGCCAACCGCATCGCCCGCCTGGGCCTGGCCCGCACCTTCCAGATCGTCAAACCCCTCCCCGGGCTCACCGTGCTGGAGAACGTGGTGGCCGGGGCGGTGGAAAGCTCCGCGGACATCAGCGAGGCCCGGGAGCGCAGCCAGGAGATCATCCGGCTCACCAGCCTGGAACGCTACCAGGACGCCAAGGCCACCTCGCTGCCCCTGGCCGGGCGCAAACGCCTGGAGGTGGCCCGGGCCCTGGCCACCCGGCCCAAGCTGATCCTGTTGGACGAGGTCATGGCCGGCCTGAACCCCACCGAGATCGAGCAGGCCATCGGGCTCATCGAGCGGATCAAGGCCACCGGGGTGAGCCTGTTGGTCATCGAACACGTGATGAAAGCCATCATGCGCCTGGCCGACCAGGTGGTGGTCATCCACTACGGCGAGAAGATTTTCCAGGGTACGCCCCAGGCGGCGAGCTGCAACCAAGAGGTGATCTCCGCCTACCTGGGCAAGGAGTACCAGCCATGATGCTCTCTCTCCGGGACCTGGACGTGGGCTACGGCGACCTCCTGGCCGTGGAGGGGGCGGCGCTGGAAGTGGACGCCGGCCAGATCGTGACCCTGCTGGGCTCCAATGGGGCCGGCAAGACCACCCTGATCCGCACCATCTCCGGCCTTTTGAAGCCCCGGCGGGGGGTGGTGGAGTTCGAGGGCGAGGCCTTGAACTGCTTCGGCCCCCACCAGATCGTGGAGCGGGGGGTGATCCAGGTGCCCGAGGGGCGGCTGTTGTTCCCGGAGATGACCGTGGGCGACAACCTCCGCCTGGGGGCCTACAGCTCCCGGGCCCGGGGCGCCTTGGCCGCGACCCTGGCCGAGGTGCTGGAGTTGTTCCCCTTCCTCAAGGACCGCCAGGACCAGTTGGCCGGCACCCTTTCGGGCGGGGAGCAGCAGATGGTGGCCATCGGCCGTGGGCTCATGGCCCGGCCCAAGCTCCTGATGCTGGACGAGCCCTCCCTGGGCCTGGCCCCCATCGTGGTGGAGGAGATTTTCCGGGTCATCCAGGCCATCCGGGAGCGGGGTACCTCCATCCTGCTGGTGGAGCAGAACGTGTTCCAGGCCCTCCGGGTGGCTGACATAGCTTTTGTAATTGAAAACGGCAATATAGCTTACTCGGGCGCGGCGGACGCCATGCTGGACGACCCGCGCATCCGGGAATCCTACCTGGGCCTGTGAGGCCGGGAAAAGGCAGATGATCGCGCACCGCATCATTCCTCTCGTGCTGGGCCGCCTGCACCTGGAGCTGGGCCTGATGACCTACCGCCTCAACTACGGGGTCCGGGAGTGGCTGCCCATCGTGGCCTGGTATATCGAGGGCCCGCAAGAGCACATCCTGGTGGACAGCGGCATCTCGGCCGCGGACATGGCCTGGTACACGGATACTCCCAGCGAGGATCTCCAGACCTTTGAAGAGGCCCTGGCCCGGGTGGGGCGTACGCCCGACGACATCGACCTGGTGATCCAGACCCATTTGCACTGCGACCACGTGGGCAACACCCCCCGTTGCACCCGGGCCAAGGTGGTGGTGCAGCGTTCCGAGTTGGCCTATGCCCAGGCGCCGCACCCCATGCAGGGCTACCTCTACAACCCCGAGGTCTTGCGGGGGCTCCGCTTTCAGGTGGTGGAGGGCGACCGCGAGATCGTGCCGGGGGTGGAGGTGATCCATCTGCCCAGCCACACCCCGGGCACCCAGGCGGTGAGCGTCACCACCCGGGCCGGCCGGGCGGTGATCAGCGGCATGTGCTGCATCGGGCAGAATTTCGCCCCGCCCAAACCGGCCAAATGGCCCCAACAGCGCCATTGGTGGGAGGTGACGCCGCCGGGCAACTTCCTGAACCTTTACGAGGCGTTCGACAGCACGCTCCGGCTCAAGGGCCTGGCGGACATCCTGCTGCCCCAACACGATCCCTCGTTGTTCCAGATCACCGAGATTCCCGCCCCGGAAGGGGACTAGGTCCCCCGGCGTCAAGGGAGAGAGCCATGCAAGACCTGTTCAAGATGAGCCCGGTGTTCCAGTTCCAACTGCCGCGGAAGGTCATCTTTGGCAACGAAGCCGCCGCCCGGGTGGGCGAGGAAGCCCGCGCGGCTTTCGGGGGCCGCACGGTGCTGTTGATCAGCGACCGGGGGGTGAAGGCCGCCGGCCTGACCCAGGGGGTGGAGGCTTCGCTGGCCGCGGCGGGCTACCGGGTGGTGCTCTACGACCAAGTGGCCCCCGACGCGCCGCTGTCCCGGGTGCTGGAGTGCGCCGCCTTGGGCCGGCGCGAAAAGGCCGACGTGGTGGTGGGCCTGGGCGGCGGCAGCACCATCGACACGGCCAAGGCGGTGTCCTTCATGGTGCCCTGGTCCGGGGACATCCGGGAGCAGCTCGGCAACAACCAGGTGACCGTGGAGGGCCTGCCCAAGGTGTTCATCCCCACCACGGCCGGCACCGGCAGCGAACTGTCCCACACCTTTGTGCTCTATGACGACACCAACCACGTGAAGCTCACCTCCTACAGCCCCCGCACCTTTGCGGACCTGGCCATCATCGACCCCACCCTGACCCTGAACCTGCCGCCCCGGGTGACGGCCGAGAGCGGGGTGGACGCCTTTTCCCACGCCTTGGAGTCCTACGTCACGGTGAAGGCCAACCCGCTCTCCGAGCTGTTGTCCCTCCGGGGGGTGGAGATGATAGCCCGGCATCTGCGCCGGGCCTACACCGCCGGGCCCTCGGACCTGGAGGCCCGCTACGCCATGTGCTTCGGGGTGAGCATGGGCACCATGGCCATCCGCAGCAGCGGAGTGGGGGCCATCCACGCCACCTGCTACCCCCCGGCCGCCAGGCACCAGCTCTCCCACGGGGTGGCCATCGCGCTCCTGATGCCCGCGGTGATGCGCTACAACCTCACGGCCAACCCGGCCAAGTACGCGGCCGTGGCCGAGGTCATGGGCGAGGACCTCCAGGGCCTCAGCCAGGAAGAGGCGGCCCAGGCCGCGGTCAGCGCGGTGAGCCGCCTGATCGCCGACGTGGGTCTGCCCACCCGCCTCCGCGAGGTGGGGGTGAAACGGGAGGATTTCCCCGGCTTCGCGGCCACGGTGCTGGGGAACTACCCCCACCACATCGCCAACAACCCCCGCCCGGCCGGGCTGGAGGACCTGGTGGCCATTTACGAATCGGCCTACTGAGACCGGAAAGGAGCTGTACCCCATGGCCGAATTCCCCAGCAAGGCCTGGTTCCAGGCGCTCCAAGCGCGGGTGAACCAAGACCAGGAGTTCCAGGACGCGGCCCGCTGGTTCAACGGGCGGGTGGGCTGGCAGGTGGATGAGGAGGCCTTCAGCCTGGCCATCGACCGCTCCGGGGTGACGGAGGTGGCGGAGGGCCTGGGCCGGGACGCTTTCATCATGGCCGGGCCCCGGGCCGCCTGGGACGAGCTTCTGGCCAAGGGCACCATCAACCGCCTGTTCCGCCAGGGCAAGATCGCCATCCTGGGCGACAAGGTGGCGGCCATGCGGTTCTGGAAAATCCTCTGGTACCTGACCGAGAACGCACGCGCGCTGTAAGGGGGCTCCCATGCCGTACTGCAACCTTTTGGACACCCGCTTCTACTTCGAGGACGAGGGCCAGGGCCCGGCCATGGTCTTGGTGCACGGCGCGGCCCAGGACACCCTGAGCTGGCGCTTCACCGCGCCCCATCTGGCCGGCGCTTTCCGCACCTTTGCCGTGGACCTGCCGGGCCACGGCAAGTCCGACCGGGCGCCCCAGGGGGTGATCCGGCGCACCCAGGACTACGCGGCCTATATCAACGCCTTCATCGCCTATTTGGACCTGGGTCCGGTGATCCTGGTGGGCCACTCCATGAGCGGCGGCAACATCCTGCAGGCCAGCCTGGACCAGCCCGGTCAGGTGGCCCTGGCCGTGCCCCTGGACGGAGCGGGCATGACTCTCAAGCAGGCGGTGTCCTATTCCGACGAGCTGATGGAGCTGATCACGGTCAACACCTATGACTACTGGGAGACCAACTTCCAGGCCCTGTGCGCCCCCCAGACCCCGCCGGAGCGGAAAAAACTCATCGCCGTGGAGGCCAAGCGCACCCCGGCCGAGATCATCCTGGGCGACCTCACCACCTACACCTCCTTTGATATCAGCCGGCGGGTGGGCGAGATCGCGGTGCCGGTGGGCCTGGTCACCGGCGAGGAGGACTGGTCCTGCACGGTGGACAACGTGCGGCGCACCTATGGGGAGCTCAAATGCCCCAAGGCCCTGGAGGTGTTGCCCGGAGTGGGGCACTTCCCCCACATGGAAGCGCCCGAGGCCTTTGCCGCGGCGGTGAAGCGCCTGGTGGCCACGCTGCTGTAAACGGGAGGCGCGAACATGAAAGCCCAGATCACCCTGACCGTGAACGAGGCCAAGCGGCTCATCGCCAAGGGCCTGGCCGCCCACCCGGCGGTGCGAAAGGCCTTGGCCGGCGGGCGCATCTTCCTGAAGGGCGGCACCACGGTCTCGGCCGTGGCCGAGGAGCTGGTGGGCCGGCCCCTGCGCATCTCCGGCCGCATCTCGCCCCGGGGCGCCAAGACCGCGGCCGACGCCGGCGGGGGGTTTCACTGCGCGCTCATCGAAAACGGGGAGCTTCTGGACATCGAGGACCGGTTGCCGGAGGTGGTGGCCGGGCTGGGGGGCGACGACGTGGCTATCACCGGGGCCAACGCCATTGACGTGTACGGCAACGCGGCCCTCATGTTCGGGGCGCCGGGGGGCGGCGGCCCGGGGATCATCATCGCCGGCCTCATGGGCGAGATTCCCAATGTGTTCATCGCGGCGGGCTTGGAAAAATTGGTGCCCGGGCCCCTGACCGCGGTGACCCCCCGGGCGGCCCGCAAGGGCGTGGGCCTGTCCATGGGCATGGCCGTGGGTCTCACCCCCCTGGCCGGCGCCATCATCTCCGAGGACCGGGCCCTGGCCCTGTTGGCCCCGGTGGAAGTCACGGTGATCGGCCGCGGCGGCCTCTGGGGAGCCGAGGGCGCCACCACCCTGTTGATTGAAGGCGAGGAGGGCCCGGTGCGGGAGGTGTTCCGCCTGGCCCAGGCGGTGAAAGGGGCCCAGCCCAGCGGCACCGAGCGCTCCCGGGCCGAGTGCGCCTTTCCCCACGCGAAATGCCGGGGCCACGTGGCCTGCATGTACAAGCGCCGCCAGGCCCCGGCGGGCCCCGAGCCCGGCCAGGGAGCGGAGTGATGGAAACCCCCTGGCGCAACCATATGGCCCGCTTCGTGACCGGGCTGGCCTGGCCCGCGGCCCCGGATGACGCCCGCCACCAGGTCAAGCGCTGCCTCCTGGACTTTCTGGGGGTGGCCCTGGGGGCCGGCGACCTGGGCCTGGTGCCGGCGGTGCGGGGGATCCTGGGCTCCCTGGGCGGCACGCCCCAGGCTGGGGTCATCGGGGAGAAGCTGGGCCTGCCCGTCACCCAGGCCACCCTGTTGAACGGAGTCAAGGGGCATGCCCTGGACATGGACGACGGTCACCGCCGGGCGGCCTCCCATCCCGCGGTGGTGGTGTTTCCGGCCCTGTTGGCCGCCGCGGAAATGGAAGATCGCGCGGGCGAGCGGCTTTTGGAAGCGGCGCTGGCCGGCTACGAGGTGCTGATCCACCTGGGCCTCCTGATGAACCCGGCCCACCTGAACCAGGGCTTTCACAGCACCGCGGCCCTGGGGGCCTTTGGGGCGGCGGCCGCGGTGGCCAAGGTGTTGGGCCTGGACCAGGCCCGCACGGCCGAGGCCCTGGCCCTGGCCGGGCTGGCCGGCGGCGGGCTCCTGGAAGTCTTGGCCAGCGGTCAGATGGCCAAGCCCTGGCAGACCGCCCGGGCTTCCCAGGCCGGGTTGTGGGCGGCGCTTCTGGCCCGCCAGGGCGGCCAGGGCCCGGAACTGATCCTGGAAGGCCCCCGCGGCTTTGTGCGGGCCTATGGCCAGCCCGCACCTGATCCCGGGGTGCTGGCCGGCCTGGGCCGGAAATTCGAAATCACCAAGGTTTACTTCAAGGTGCACGCCGCCTGCCGCCATGTGCACTGCGCCCTGGACGCGGCCTTGGACTTGGTGCACGGCCAGGACCTGGACCCCGGGGAGATCACCGGCATCACCGTGGGCACCTACCGGGTGGCCCACGAACTGACCGGCGCCAACCGCCGGGCCGCCACCCCCCTGGCCGCCAAGTTCAGCCTGCCGGTGGCCCTGGCCCTGTGCCTCTTGCAGGGCCGCACCGGCCAGGGGTTGTTCGCGGCCGCGGACCTGGACGACCCGGCGGTGCACGCCCTGGCCGATCTGGTCAGGGTGGAGGTGGACCCGGCCAAGGAGGCGGCCTACCCCGGCCAGCGGGGGGCCTGGGTGCGGGTGGAGACCGGACGGGGCGTTTTTTCTTGCGATTACGCGCTGCCCCGCGGCGAGCCCGAGACGCCGCTGACCGACCAGGAGCTGGCCGGGAAATTCGCGGAGAACGCGGAACCCGTGCTGGGACCGGCGGGCGTGGCCAAGGTCACGGATCTGGTGTGGAACCTGGAGCGGAGCACGGCGCGGCAACTCATGGCCGCCCTGCGGACCAACTGACGAACGGAATCTGGATTCGGGAAAAACCCGAGGAGACCAAATGGCTTATCCCGAGGAAATGCAAGCTTCCCTGCACAGAGTGGCGGCCACCCGGGGCGCCCGGGCGCGGGTCAGCTTTCCCCGCCTGAACCCGGCGGAGAAGGACGAGCTGCTCAAAGCCTTCCATCCGGACTACCGGCCGGAGGGCAAACAGGCCATTCGCATCGGCCCCAACCAGGGGGAGCAGGCTCCCCGGGAGTTGGTGCGCCTGTTGGAAGCCCCCAGCCTGGTGTCGCCGGACGAGGTGGACCCCGGCCGGGTGGATTGCGAGACCGACGTGCTGGTCCTCGGCGGCGGCGGCGGGGCGCTGACCGCGGCCCTCACCGCCCAGGAGGGCGGGGCCCGGGTCCTGGTGGCCACCAAACTCCGTATGGGCGACTCCAACACCATCATGGCCGAAGGCGGCATCGGGGCGGCCACCCAGCCCGAGGACAACCCGGTGGTGCACTACGTGGACACCATGACCGGGGGGCGGAACATGAACCTGCCCGAACTGGTGGAAGCCCTGGTCAACGACGCGCCCTTCATCGTGGCCTGGCTCACGGAGCTGGGGGTCAATTTCGACCGGCGGCCCGACGGCTCCTACTTCACCCACATGCCCGGCGGTCACTCCCGCCGGCGCTCCCACTCGGTCAAGGACCTCACCGGCCTGGAGATCATGCGGGTCTTGTGCGACGAGGTCCGGAGCCGGGAAATCCAGCTTTTGGAGTTCTCCCCGGCGGTGGAGCTCTTGCTGGACGGGGAAGGGCGCTGCGTGGGGGCCGTGCTCCTGAACCTGGACACCGGGAGGCATCTGGTGGTGCGGGCCAAGGTCACCATCCTGGCCACCGGCGGCATCGGCCGCCTGCACCCCATGGGCTTCCCCACCTCCAACCACTACGGGGCCACGGCCGACGGCCTGGTTTTGGCCTACCGGGCCGGGGCCCGGCTCCTCTACGTGGGCTACATCCAGTACCACCCCACGGGCACGGCCTGGCCGGAGCAGATGCTGGGTCTGCTCATCTCCGAGGCTCTCCGGGCCCAGGGGGCCCAGTTGGTCAACGCGGCGGGCGATATCTTCGTGGACCGCCTGGAGACCCGGGACGCCGTGTCCGCGGCCATTATCCGCGAGTGCTCCGCCCGGGGCCAGGGGGCGCACACGCCCACCGGCATGACCGGGGTCTGGCTGGACACCCCCTTGATCGACCGGTTGGGCGGGCCGGGCACGCTGCTGCGCCGTTTCGCCGGCATCCACAGCCGCTTTGCCAAGTACGACATCGACATCAGAGAGGAGCCGGTTCTGGTCTACCCCACCCAGCACTACCAGAACGGCGGGGTGGCCATCGACCGGGACGGCCGGACCGAGGTGGCGGGCCTGTACGCGGTGGGCGAGGTGGCCGGCGGGGTGCACGGGCACAACCGTCTGGGCTCCAACTCCCTGGTGGACATCTTCGTGTTCGGCCGGCGGGCCGGCCGCCACGCCGCGGCCCATCTGCCGGCCACGCCCGGGGGGGCGGCCTCCCTGGAGCACGTGCGGCGCCACCAGGCAGCCCTGGACGGGGCGGGCATCGTCTCGGACCTCACCAGTCCGCTCCTCTTGCCGGACTACCGCTTTGACAAGGCCCTGACCACCATCGAACACCTGCAGCAGGATTGAGATGCCGGCCATGGACGAGACAGGCCTCAGCAAGTTTATAGATATCAGCATCCTGGGCCGCGCCTACCAGGTGCCCCAGGGTCTCACCATCTTGAAGGCGTTGGAGTACGCGGGCTTCCGCCTGGTGCGGGGCTGTGGCTGCCGGGGCGGGGTCTGCGGCGCCTGCGTGACCGTGTACCGCCGCCAGGGGGATTTCCGCTTCCGCACCGGCCTGGCCTGCCAGACCGTGGTGGAGCCGGGCATGAACCTGGCCCAACTGCCTTTCGTGCCCCCCAACCGGGCGCTCTACGAGGTGGACGAACTGCCCCGGGGTGAGGGAGCCATTGCCGAGCTGTATCCCGAACTGATGCGCTGTGTGGCCTGCAACACCTGCACCAAGGCCTGCCCCATGGACCTCCAGGTCATGGACTACATCGCGGCGGCCAAGCGGGGCGACTGGGCAGCGGTGACCGAGCTGTCCCTCGAGTGCGTGATGTGCGGCATGTGCGCCCTGCGCTGCCCGGCGGAGATCACCCAGTTCAACATCGCCCTGTTGATCCGGCGGCTGCACGGCAAGTCCCGGAGCGTGGCCGCCCATTTGCAACAGCGCCTGGCCGAGGTGGCCCGGGGCGATTACGCGGCCGAGCTGACCGCCCTGAAGGCGGCTTCGCCCGAAGAGATCTCGGACCGTTTCAGCGAGTTCCAGGCCAACCGGGGAGAGTCGGTGTGAGCAATCCCCAGGCAAGCGCCGCACCCACGCCGCTGACCACCCCCCTCACCCCGGCGGTCATCGCCGGGCTCCAGGTGGGCGAACCTATCGCCCTCAGCGGCCGCATCTACTGCGGCCGGGACGCGGTGCTGCCCCGCCTGGCCCGTCTGGCGGCCGAGGGCGGGGACGGCCTGGCCGCCCTCGGCGTGGACCTCACCGGCGCGGTGATCTTCCACACCGCGGTGAGCCCGGCCGGCATCGGCCCCACCACCAGCAACAAGGTGGAGATCGAGGGCAGCATCCCGGCCTTGTCCCAAGGCGGGGTGCGCCTGCACCTGGGCAAGGGCGCCCTGGGCCCGGCCACCGTGGCCGCCCTGGCCCAGGCGGGCAGCGTGTTCGCCATCACCCCGCCCCTGACCGCCCTGTTCAGCGCCTGCATCGTGTCCTCCCGGGTGGCGGCCTTCCCCGAGGAGGGCATGGAGGCCCTGTACGAGCTGGAGGTGCGGGACCTGCCGGCCATCATCGCGGTGGCCTCCGGCCGGAGCATCTTCGCTCCCCGGCCGGAGGAGGCGGTCGCATGACCACCATCCGGCCGGAGGATATCCGGGAGGCGGCCCGGGCCTGCCTGGTGCGGGCGGGCAGCCGCTTCCGCCCGGACCAGGAAGCGGCCTACGAGGCGGCCCTGGCCCGGGAGAGCAACCCCCGCGCCCGCTGGGTGCTGGAGGGAGTGTTGGCCAACGCCCGCCTCGCGGCCCGGAACCAATCTCCCCTGTGTGACGACACCGGCATTCCCCATCTTTTCGTGGGCCTGGGCCAGGAAGCGGCCCTGCCGCCGGACTGGCTCTCCCTGGTGCACCAGGGCGTGGCCCAGGGCCTCACCGACCTGCCGGGCCGGCCCATGGCCGTGTTGGGTGACGACATCGCGCGTATCGAGCAAGCCCAGGGCCTCTCCCCGGACCCGGCGGACATGCTGCCCGCCCCGGCCATCGTGGAACCGCGGCCCGGCCCGGAACTGGAGCTGGCCGTGCTTCTGCTGGGCGGCGGGCCGGAGATCCGGGCCCGCACCCTCCGGGTGTTCCACAAGCGGAGCGCGGACCATGTCTTGGCCGAGGCCGCGGCCTGGGCCGCCAAGGAAGCGGCCAGCCTGGGTTGCACCCCCCTGGTGGCGGCGCTGGGCATCGGGCGCAGCCACCAGGAGGCCGCGGCCCTGATGCTCCGGGCCATGGCCCGGGGCCGCTTCGACCGCCAAAGCCCCTGGGAGCAAAAAGTCACCGCGGCCATCAACCAAACCCAGGTGGGGCCCTTGGGCCTGGGGGGCAGCAACACCTGCCTGGCCACCTTTTTGCAGATCGGCCCCCAGCGGGCCAGCGGGGTCCGCATCGTGTGCCTGCGGCCCGGGTGCTGCTTCGAACCCCGGCGGGCCACGGTGCGGCTGGGACCGGAAGGCTGGCGATTTTCTGAACCGGCATGAGGCCGCTGCCCGGGGCCGGACGCCCGGGGCAGGGCTCTCGGAATAGGAACTTAGGAGCTAGGCATGGCTAGATTGTACGAACATCAGAGCAAAAAACTCCTGGCCCAGGGGGGCCTCACCATCCCCCGCGGCCGGGTGGCCGCCAGCCCGGAGGAGGCGGCGGAGATCGCCGTCGAGTTGGGCGGCCCGGTGGTGGTCAAGGCCCAGGCCTGGGTCACCGGCCGGGCCTCGGCCGGGGGGGTGCGTTTTGCCGACGATCCGCCGGCAGCCCGGGAAGCGGCCGCGGCCATCATCGGCATGCAGCTCAAGAACTTCACGGTGCAGGAAGTCCTGGTGGAGGAGCGCCTGGACTTGGCCCGCGAGATGTACGTGGGGCTCATCATCGACGACACCCTGAAATGCCCCCGCCTCATCTTCAGCAGCCTGGGCGGCACCGGTATCGAGGAGATCGCCCGGGAGCACCCGGACCAGGTGGTCCAGACCCCGGTGGACATCACCCAGGGCCTGTGGGAGTACCAGGCCCGCGACCTGCTCTGCCGCCTGGATATCCGGGGCGAGCTGCAAGGCAAGCTGACCAAGGCCCTGGTGGCCTTTTACCGGGTCTGCCGCCGTCACGAGGCCCGCTCGGCCGAGATCAATCCCCTGGTGCTCACGGCTGACGGCCGGGTGCTGGCCGCGGACTGCCACATGGCCATTGACGACTACGCAGTGTTCCGTCACCCGGACCTGGGCATCGATATCGCCCGGGAGTTCGACCGCCCGGCCACGCCGCTGGAGAAGGCGGCCTACCAGGTGGAAGCGGGGGATCACCGCGGCACCTTCTACTTCCTGCAGATGGCCGAGAACTACCCGGCTGGGAGCCGCCACGTGGGCTTCCACGGCGCCGGCGGCGGCGGCTCCATGATGTCCATGGACGCGCTGTTGCGCCAGGGGTTCCACATCGCCAACTTCTGCGACACCAGCGGCAACCCCTCGGCCTCCAAGGTCTACCGGGCGGCCCGCATCATCCTGTCCCAGCCTAACCTCGACGCCTACTTCGCCTCGGGCTCCGGGGTGGCCAGCCAGGAGCAATACCACTCGGCCCGGGGCCTGGTGAAGGCGTTCCGGGAGGTGAACCTGAGCCTGCCGGCGGTAATCCGCATCGGGGGCAATTCCGAGCGCCAGGCCATGGAGATTCTGGCCGCGGGCACGGCGGACCTGCCGGGCCGGGTGGAGGCCTTTGGCCGGGACACCTCGGCGGTGCACTGCGCGGGGCGCCTCGTGGAGCTGGTGGACGGCTGGGACTACCAGGCCGCGCCGCCCCCGCCGCCGGCCCCCCGGCCGCCGGAGGATGCCTACAGCTTCGACACCATTACCGGCAGCCTGCACATCGACCACGCCGCTTGCCTGGCCTGTGCGAACCAGCCCTGCGTGGCCGCCTGCCCGGCCGGGGTGCTCCGGCTGGAGGACGGGCGGCCGGTGCTGGCGCTTAGCCCCGCGGACGTCAGGCGCGGCCGCTGCACCGAGTGCCTGGCCTGCGAGCTGGCCTGCCAGTTCGAGGGTCGGGGCGCGCTATTCATCGAGCTTCCCATCCCGGGGCTGCCTGCCTCCCCCGGCCAGGGAGAATGATCAGCCATGTCTTTGTTATTCGACGAAAAAACCAAGGTGGTCATCCAGGGCATCACCGGCCGGGAAGGCCAGGCCCGCGCCCTGTTGATGAAGGAATACGGCACCAACGTGGTGGCCGGGGTCACCCCCGGCCGGGCGGGCCAGAACGTGCACGGGGTGCCGGTGTTCGACACGGTGCAGGAAGCGGTGGATCAAGTGGGGCCTTTGGAGGCCAGCGTGATCTTCATCCCGGCCGCCCTGTGCAAGGCCGCGGCCTTTGAGGCCATCGACGCCGGGGTCAAGCTCCTGGTGATCGTGCCGGACCGGGTGCCGCTCTATGACGTCTTGGAGATCGCGGCCCACGCCCAGGCCAAGGGCGCCCGCTTCGTGGGGCCCAACACCCTGGGCATGATCACCCCGGGCCGGGCGGTGCTGGGCATGATCGGCGGCCGGGCGGCCTCGGCCCGGGACTGGTTCAAGGTGGGCCCGGTGGGCGTGGCCTCCCGCAGCGGCGGCATGACCACCGCGGTGTCCTATTACCTGGGCCGGGCCGGCGTGGGGCTCAGCCGGGTGATCCACGTGGGCGGCGACTCGGTGGTGGGCTCGCCCCACCCGGATGTGATGCTGGCCCTGGAGGCCGACCCCGGGACCAAGGCCGTGGTGATGCTGGGCGAGATCGGCACCACCCAAGAGGAACGGGTGGCCGAGCTTCGGGAGACCGGGCGCTTCACCAAACCCCTGGTGGCCTGGATCGGCGGGGCGGCGGCCAAGTCGGGCACCCGCTTCTCGCACGCCGGGGCCATCGTGGAGGGCGGGCGCGGCTCCTGGGACGGCAAGGTGGCCCGCCTCCAGGAGGCCGGGGCCCGGGTGGTGGAAAACTTCGACGACATACCCCAGGTGACCAGCCAATTGCTGGCTGAAATGGGGATAAAGGGGCAGGTGAACCCATGAGTGAAGCGACCTGGACGACCGCCATTACCGAGGTGAAGCCCAATCAGCTCCGCCTGCGGGGTTACCGCCTGGACGAGCTGATGGGCCGGGTGTCTTTCACCGAGGTGATCCATCTGGCCCTTTTGGGCGAATTGCCGCCGCCGGACAAGGCCGCCCTGTTGAACGCCATCCTGGTGGCCTCCATCGACCACGGGGTGACCCCGCCTTCCTGCCTGGCCGCCCGTATCATCGCCTCCACCGGGGCGCCCTTGAACGCGGCCCTGGCCGGTGGGGTCTTGTCCATCAACCGCTTCCACGGCGGGGCGGTGCAAGGCGCCATGGAGCTGTTCCAACGGGCCGTGGCCCAGGGCCGGGAGGCGGGCGACGCGCCGGACCAGACCGCTGCGGTTCTGGTGGCGGAGTACCGGGCGGCCAAAAAGCGCCTGCCGGGCCTGGGCCACCGGGTGCACAACCAGGACCCCCGGAGCCTGAAGCTCATCGCCCTGGCCCGGGCCTCGGGCCTGGCCGGCGAGCACCTGACCATGGCCCTGGCCCTGGAGACCGCGGCGGTGAGCGCCCTGGCCAAGCGGCTGCCCCTGAACGTGGACGGGGCCATCGCGGCCCTGTTGTGCGACCTGGGCATCCCGGCTGGATTGGCCAACGCCTTCTTCATCATGGCCCGGGTGCCCGGTCTGGTGGCCCACATCATCGAGGAGCAGTCGCGCATGCGCCCCATGCGCCTCGTCGACAGCCGGGAACACGCCTATGACGGCGCTTCCCCCCGGGAGCTGCCCCCGGCCCAGTCCTGAAGGGAGCCCGCGAAAGAGGCCAACATGCTGGTGATCAAGCAAAACCAAACCCCCACCCGCCAGGCGGCCCGGCGCCTCGGCGCCCTCTCCGGCCTGGAGGTGGCCCTGTGCATGCAGTGCGGAGCCTGCGCCGGGGCTTGTCCCCTGGTGGGGCACATGGACCACAACCCCCGCCAGATCATGCGCCAGTTGCAACTGGGCCTGGGCGAGACCCTGGTCGGTTGCCGGGCGCCGTGGGTCTGCGCCACCTGTGACACCTGCAACGTGGTGTGCCCCCGGGGGCTGGACGTGCCCCGGGTGATGGAGGCGCTCCGGGTGGCGCGGCTCCGGGCGGAGCCGGACGCGGTGCATCCCGGCGGCTTCGCCCGGGAGGAGCTGAGCCAGAGCCCCACCATCGCCCTGGTGGCGGCCTTCCGCAAGGTAACGGGATAGGTGAAGCATGAAGGTTAGTTATTATCCCGGTTGCACCCTCAAGTCCCAAGCCCGCCCCCTGGAGGAGGCGGCCCGGGCCGCAATGGCCCGCCTGGGGGTGGAGCTGGCCGAGCTGCCCCGCTGGAACTGCTGCGGGGTGGTGCATCCCCTGGCCGCGGACGAGCTGATGGGCCATGTGGCCGCGGTGCGGAACCTCGTCCGGGCCCAGGAGGCGGGGGACGGGCCTTTGGTCACCCTGTGCGCCATGTGCTACAACACCCTGGCCCGGGCCAACCGCCTGATGCGGGAACAGCCGGACAAGCTGGCCGTGCTGAACTCCTTCATGGACGAGGAGCCGGACTACCAGGGCGGGGTGAGGGTGGAGCATCTACTGGGCTTTTTGGCCCGGGAGGTGGGCTGGGAGGCCGTGGCCCGCCAGGTGCGGCGGCCCTTGACCGGCTGGCGGGTGGCCGCCTATTACGGCTGCAAATTGCAACGCCCCCGGGAGGTGGCCGTGGAGCCGCCGGGCAGCTTCCAGCTTTTGGGCGGACTGCTTCGCGCCCTGGGGGCCACGGTGGTGAACTTCCCGGCCACCGACCTCTGCTGCGGGTCCTACCAGGTGCTGGCCGAACCGGCCCTGGCCCGGGAGCTGAGTTCGCGCATCCTGACCCGGGCCGGCGAGGCTGGGGCCGAGCTTTTGGCCCTTTCCTGTCCCCTTTGCCATTACAACCTCAGCCGCGCCGCGGCCACGGGAGATCCTGCTGGCGCGCGGCCGGTGTACTTCACCGAACTGCTGGCCTGGGCTTTTGGCGAAAAGGAGGCTCTGGAAGCCTCCTGGCGGCCGGGCCCGGCAAGAGAGGAGGGCGGGCATGGCCGCAGCGCGGACAGCCCAGCTTGAGGAGGGGAGGGCCGCCGAGCCCTCCGGCCAAGCCATCCGCGGCGGGCGCTGGAGCCTGTTTCCGGCCTGGTGCAAAGCTTGCGGCAACTGCCTGGCTTTTTGTCCCCGCCGGGCCCTGCGGGCGGACCAGTGGGGGCGGCCCTGCCTGCCCGACCCCGGGCGCTGCACCGGCTGCGGGCTCTGCGAAATGCTGTGCCCGGACTTCGCCATTACGGTGGGCGAGGCCGCGCCGCGGCGAGAGGATACGGATGCCGGGTCGCCGGGGGCTTGGAGCCCCGAGCGCCTGGCGCAGGCGGCCGAAGGCCGGGAGGAGAGCTAGGTCATGTCCGGTCTGCCAGCCAGCCAAACCATCCCGGCCCCGGCCCCCCGCCGCGCCCCGCGCCGCAGCGCGGCCGGCCGCTACCGCCTGTTGCAGGGCAACGAGGCCGCCAGCCTGGGGGCCCTGGCCGCGGGCTGCAATTTCTTCGCCGGCTATCCCATCACCCCGGCCAGCGAAATCACCGAATTCATGAGCCGGGAGCTGCCGGCCCGGGGGCATCCCTTCATCCAGATGGAGGACGAAATCGCCTCCCTGGGGACCTGCATCGGCGCCTCCCTGGCCGGGCGCAAGGCCCTGACCGCCACCAGCGGGCCGGGCTTCAGCCTGATGCAGGAGAACCTGGGCTACGCCTGCCTGGCCGAGGTGCCCCTGGTGGTGGTCAACGTGATGCGCGGCGGGCCCTCCACCGGCCTGCCCACCAACGTGGCCCAGGGCGACGTGCAGCAGGCCCGCTGGGGCACCCACGGCGATCACCCGGCCATTGTGTTCTGCCCGGCCACCGTGGCCGAGTGCTTCGAGCTGATGGTCCTGGCCTTCAACACGGCCGAGCGTTTCCGCACCCCGGTGATCTTCCTGGCCGACGAGATGGTGGCCCACATGCGGGAGAAGGTGGCCCTGCCCGCAGCGGACGAGCTGGAGATCCTCGAGCGCCGCCGGCCCACCGTGCCGCCGGATTGGTACGTGCCTTACAAGACCGACGGCAGTCTGGTGCCGCGGCTGGCCGACCTGGGCCAGGGCTACCGTTATCACGTGACCGGGCTGGTGCACGACGAGCGGGGCTTCCCCACCCGGCGGGCCGACGAGGTGGCGCCGTTCTATGCCCGGCTCTTCGGCAAGATCAGCCGCCACTTCGCCGACCTGATGCGGGTGAAGGAGTTCCAGGTTGCCGACGCCGAGTACCTTCTCATCGCCTACGGCTGCACGGCGCGGGCGGCCCAGGCCGCGGTGCGCCTGGGGCGGGAGCGGGGGTTGAAGCTCGGCTGCCTGCAGCTTTTGACCCTGTGGCCCTTTCCCCGCCAGGCCGTGGAAGAGGCCCTGGCCGGCAAGAAGGCCGCCCTGGTGCCCGAGCTGAACCTGGGCCAACTGAGCCGCGAGGTGAAGCGGGTGAACGACGGGCGCACCAGCGTGTATCGCCACGGCAAGATGAACGGTTCCATGATCACACCCGAAGAACTGCTGCAACGCTTGAAGGAGGTGGCCTGATGCCCCCCACCCGGCGCGGCCTGGTGCACGGCTGGCTGCGGCACGACAAGAAGTTCCCCCACGTGTGGTGCCCCGGCTGCGGCTTGGGCATCCTGTTGGGGTCCCTGGTGCGGGCCCTGGCCCGGAGCGGCCTGGACAAGAACCAGGTGGTCCTGGTGTCGGGCATCGGCTGCTCAGGCCGGCTGCCGGTGTACGTGGACGTGGGCAGCGTACACACCACCCACGGCCGGGCCCTCACCTTTGCCACCGGCATCAAGCTGGCCAACCCGGAACTCCGGGTGATCGTGGTCATGGGCGACGGCGACGCCACGGCCATCGGCGGCAACCACCTGATCCACGCCGCCCGCCGCAACCTGGAACTGACCGCCATCATCGTCAACAACCTGAACTACGGCATGACCGGGGGGCAGTACAGCCCTACCACGCCCCTGGGCGCCCGGGCCGCCACCGCGCCGTTCGGCCACCTGGAAGCGCCCTTTGACCTCGGCGCCCTCACCGCCACGGCCGGGGCCTCTTTCGTGGCCCGGGGCACGGTGTACCACGTGACCCAACTGGACAACCTCTTGGCCCAGGCCGTGGCCCACGCCGGCTTCGGGGTGGTGGAGGTGCTCTCGCCCTGCCACACCAACTACGGCCGCCAGAACCGCCTGGGCTCCCAGGTGGAAATGATGCTGGACTACAAGAAACGGGGCGTGCGCCTGGAGCGCTGGGCCCAGCTCAGCCCGGCCCAGCGGGAGGGCAAGATCGCCTTGGGAGTGCTGATGGACCGGGAGCGGCCCTCCTATTTGGAGGGTTACGCCCAGGTTTGCGCCAAGGCCCAACAGATGCGAATGGGGGGTTAGACATGGCGCGCAAGCGGGCGGAAACCCGGGCGGCCACCCCGGCCCCGGCCCCGGCCCCGGCCCCGGCCACGCGGCTGGAGGTGCGGCTGGCCGGCAGCGGCGGTCAGGGCCTGATCCTGGCCGGGCTGGTGTTGGCCGAAGCGGCCGGGCTCTACGAGGGCCGGGAGGTGGCCATGGCCCAATCCTATGGCCCCGAGGCCCGGGGCGGGGCCAGCAAGGCCGAGGTGATCCTGAGCGACGCGGCCATTGATTATCCCCTGTGCACCCGGGTGGACTTGCTCCTGGCCCTGACCCAGGAGGCGGTGGAGGCCTATGCCTGGGACCTTAAGCCCTCGGCCTGGGTGGTGGTGGACCGCGACCTGGTGAGCCATCCCCCCACCAGCCGGGCCATCGGCCTGCCCTTCACCGCCACGGCGCGGGAGAAATTGGGCAAGGTCATGGTGGCCAACGTGGTGGCCCTGGGGGCGCTCAGCCGCCTGCCGGGGGTGGTGGGCCGCCGGGCCTTGGAGAAAGCCCTTTTGGCCCGGGTGCCGGCCGGCACCCAGGAGCTGAACAAAAAGGCCCTGCGGCTGGGGATGGGGCTGATGGACGCTTATGCCGCCCGGGCCGTAACGGCCGCCGGCGGCGAGGAACCCAGCGAAGAAGATGTCTAGACCCGGGATTTAAAGCCGGGCAGGGAGGGGAGAGGGACATGGACACCAGCTATCCCGAGCTGCAATTTTACATTGGCGGGCAATGGGTTGACCGGGAGGACCGTCAGACCTACCCGGTGATCAACCCGGCCACCGAGGAGGTGCTGGGCGAGCTGCCCCGGGCCACCCCGGCGGACGTGGCCGCGGCCATCGAAGCCGCCCGGCGGGGCTTCGAGGTGTGGCGCAAGGTCTCCGGCCTGGAGCGGGGGCGCCTTCTGCGCCGCACGGCCGAGCTGTTGCGCCAGAAGTACGACCGCCTGGCCACCCTCATCACCCTGGAGATGGGCAAGCCGATCCGCGACTCCCGGGCGGAGGTGGACACGGCCATCGGCATGTTCGAGTGGTTCGCCGAGGAGGCCCGGCGGGGCTACGGCCGGCTGATTCCCCCCCGGGCCGGGGGCTTTCGCGAGATGGTGGTGTGGGAGCCGGTGGGCCCGGTGGCCGGCTTTTCCGGCTGGAACGCCGCGGCCATCACCCCTGCCCGCAAGATCAGCGGAGCCCTGGCCGCGGGCTGCTCCCTGGTGCTGAAGCCCTCCCGGGAGACCCCGGCCTCGGCCCTGGTGGTGGCCCAGGCCGTGGTGGAGGCGGGCGTACCCGCAGGCGTGCTCAACGTGATCTTCGGCGATTCCGGCCGCATCTCCCAAGAGCTGCTGGAATCGCCGGTGATCCGCAAGATCACCTTTACCGGGGCCACCTCGGTGGGCAAGCGGCTCTCCAGCTTGGCCGTGCAGAGCATGAAACGCATGACCATGGAATTGGGCGGCCACGCCCCGGTGGTGATCTTCCCGGACGTGGACCCGGCCAAGGTGGCCGCCTCGGCCGTGGCCGCCAAGTTCCGCAGCGCCGGCCAGATCTGCACCTCGCCTACCCGCTTCTTCATCCACCAGGACATCTACCTGCCCTTTGTGGACGCCTTTGCGGCCGAAGCCCGGAAGCTGCCCATCGGCAACGGGCTGGAGGAGCACGTGCGCATGGGCCCGGTGGCCAACCTGCCCCGCCTGGAGGCCATGGAGCGCCTGGTGCAGGACGCCCGGGAGCGGGGGGTGGCCATCGCCACCGGCGGGAGGCGGATCGGGGAGCGGGGCTATTTCTTCGAGCCGACCCTGTTGGTGGACTTCCCCGATGACTGCCTGGCCGCCACTCAGGAGCCTTTCGGCCCCCTGGCCCTGGCCAGGAGCTTCCGCACCTTTGACGAGGCGGTGGCCCTGGCCAACCACCTGCCGGTGGGCCTGGCCTCCTACGCCTTCACCAAGGACCTGGCCACGGCCACGGCCATTGGCGACGCCATCGACTGCGGGAATGTGGCCATCAACCACTGGCGGGTGTCCCTGCCCGAGACGCCGTTCGGCGGGGTGAAGGACAGCGGCCTGGGCCTGGAGGGCGGCATCGAGGGTCTGCAATCATTCCAGAAGTTGAAGTTCATCAGCCAGGCATCTGGGAGCTGAGCCGGCGCCTCGCCTGGGAGCGCAACCACCAGGCCGTGGCCGGGGGCGGGAGGGTCTCCCCCGGCCACGGTTTTTTTTCGGCGGGCCGCGGTCGCCTGCCCGGAGCACAGACATCTCCCGGGGGCCTGGCCGGTCCCGCGGCGCCGGCCCCTGGCCGGGAAAAGCAGCGCTCCCTGGGGGCGCCAGCTACTTCTGCTTGGTGGCGCAGGCGTTGCAGAGGTAGTTCTGGTCCAGACAGCTCTTGCAGTGCATCTTGTGGCAGTCCCGGCATTCGGCCATGCTGGTGCGCCAATCGCCTTCGTGCTCCTCACCGCAAGCCGCGCAGTTGAAAGTCTTCTCAGCCATGCTGCTCTCCTTTTCGCTGGGAAGTTAAGGTGGGTAGCCGTTCTTTCCCTGAACCCCGGGATGTGCGAGCGGATTGGGATATCCGGGTCTGACCGCCAAGGGAAGAGACAAGCCGGGCAGGGGCGGCCGCGCCGGGAAGCCCTCCCGGAGGGGGCCTTCTCTCTTCACGGTGAGCCCTTCCGTCCGCCAGGGGAATATGCAATGGGTACTAATTCCTGGGGCGAATAGGGCTTGCGCGGGACTAAGCCAGAGGCTTAGGGGGGAGGGCTGGGGCCGGCAAAGGCCGCGACCGACGGCGAAGTATGGCAGGGTAGGGTGGGGCCAGCAATTGCCTTGCGTCGGAGTGGAAACGCGATTTACAAATTTGTTTAAGCTGCTAAACCATGGAGACCTGCTTCGGAGGGGACCAATATTTGCAGCAACGGCCGGCAACGAGCTGATCAAGTCTGGGCCAACCGCTCCCCGGCCCATGTCCGGGGAGCGGCGGCTTGGTTCTAGCTGGCGCTCTTGGACGGTGTGAACTTCAGCTTGCCCTCGCCGGGCACCGACTCGGGGTGCGCCAGGCGGGAGGCGTCATCCAGGCAACTGGCCTTTTGCGCGTCGCTCACCGTGTTGGGGTCCATGAGTGCGGAAAGGGGGCAAAGAAAACGGTTGCCGGCGTTGTCCTTCACCCATACCAGGGGTTGAGTTTCCATGAGTTCCTCCTTGTCTACCGGTAGTTAGTAAGGCAGGTCGCCGTGGCGGCCGCCTGGGGTTTTGGGCCGGACCCACCGCTTCCCAGCAGCCTGGTGGAGGAAAATCCTGGTGCTCATCAGCAGGTAGAGGGGGAGGGGTGGCTTCCGCGGCCCGCTTCCCGGGTTCTCGGATCAAGCTCGGGACTGGTTCAGAAAATCCGCATCATCCTCGGGCAGGGAGGGGTTGATGTTGACTCCCGAACCTATTTCAAAGCCGGCCGCCGTGGTAAGCCGGGGCCGCACTTCCACGTACCAATGCAGATGCGGTTCCCCGGCGCGGTGCCGGGCGGCGGTGTTGATGACCAGGTTGTAGTCTGGATCGTCCATGGTGGTGCTGAGCCGGCGCAGCAAATCGCGTAGCATGGCGGCCAGCTCCCGCAGTTCCTCTGCGGTGGCCTCGCCGAAATCGGCGGTGTGCCGTTTGGGCATTACCCACATCTCCAGGGGGACCCGCGCGGCATAGGGCACGAATGCCGCCAGGGAGCTGGATTCATGGAGCAATCTGCGCCGGCCAGCCAGCTCTTCCTCCAGGATGTGGCAGTACATGCAGGCGCCCAGGCGGTCCCAATAGCGCTGGGCCTCGGCCTCCCGCAAGCGGATCATGGTGGGCACCACCGGGGTGGTGACCAGTTGAGAGTGGGGGTGGATCAAGGATGTGCCGGCCCGCGCGCCGTGGTTGCGGAAAATAATGGTCATCATGGGCTGCCCGGCCTTGCCATGGGCCAGATAGCGCTCTTGATAGGTCTGCACCACGGCCTCCACCCCGGCGGGATCCATGTCGGCCAGATCCAGATCGTGGCGGGGGCTTTCGATGATCACCTCATGGCGGCCGTAGCCGTCCATGGCCAGATGCAGGCCCTCCCGGCGGCGCTGGGTGGAGCCCTGGGGTGACAAAGCCGGGAACTTGTTGGCTACCACCCGGGTGAGCCAGCCGGCCGGGTTTTTCCCGGGCAGCTCCAGGAGTACCTCGCCCAGCTCCTCCTCGTGTCCGGGGCAGAAGGGGCAGCCCTCGTCATGGGGCGGCAATTGGCGCGGCCAGCCGCACTCCCCCTGCAAGTCCGAGGGGCGCTTGGCGCGGGCCCCGGAGTAGATGACCCACTCCCCGGTGGTCACGTCCAGGCGTATCTGCCCCACGCCGCTCATGGCCTCCCCCCGCCTGGGGAAAGGTTGCGCCGTAATTTTACCTGCCTCACGATCCGTACCACCTTTGCTTTCCAGAAGCCGTGAACTCCCGCTCCTTCACAGGCGTCTCGCGCGCTGCTCCGCCCGCGGCGCGAGAGGCGTCCCTTTTAATCGAGAAGGGCGCTAGTTACAGCATGAGGTACTTTTAAGGAGCAGGTAATACCCACAACCATACAATTATGACTGAGAATTAATCTGTCGAGAGCATTGCACGGGGCTTCCTGCCCCATGCAAGGTCGGCTTGGCAAAAACGTGACTCCACCCCAGCAAGCAGAGCTTGC
>JAHLLK010000055.1 GCA_020444165.1 Deltaproteobacteria bacterium
CCACGCACAGGGTGGCCAGGCCCAGGGTGTTGCCCCGGCGCTTCATCTCGCCCAACAGGCTGATGACGATGCGACAGCCGGTGGCGCCCACGGGATGGCCCAGGCCCACGCCGGAACCGTTGACGTTGCAGATGTCCCGGTTCAGGCCCAGGCCCTTTTCGCAGGCCAGGTACTGGGCGGCAAAGGCCTCGTTCAATTCGATAAGCTCGATGTCCTGCAAGGCCACCCCGGTCTTGGCCAACAGCTTTTGGGTGGAGGGCACCGGACCCCAACCCATGATCTCCGGAGGGCAGCCGGCCGCGGCATAGCCCACGATTTTGGCCAGGGGAGCCAGACCCAGCTCGGCGGCCTTTTCCCGGCTCATGAGCAGGGCCACCGCCGCGCCGTCGTTCAAGCCCGAGGAGTTGCCGGCCGTGACCGTGCCGTCCTTGGCGAACACCGGCTTCAGCTTGGTCAGGCCGTCCATGGTCAGCCCCAGGCGCACGTGCTCGTCGGTGTCGAAGATCTTGGGCTCGCCCTTCTTGGTGGGCAGGGCGATGGGAATGATCTCATCCTGGAACTTGCCGCCGGTGATGGCGGCCTCGGCGTTGTTGTGGCTGCGGAGAGCCACCACGTCCTGCTCTTCCCGGGAGATGTCGTACTTCCGCGCCAGGTTCTCGGCGGTCTGGCCCATGATGTAGCCCGGAGGGTCCAGGAGGGTGGAGCCGGAGTGCAGCATCTCCCACATGGAGTCCATGAACACCTGGTGACGCAGGCGGGCGCCCCAGCGGGCCGCGGGCACCACGTAGGGCGCGTTGGACATGGACTCCACCCCGCCGGCCAGGACCACGTCGTACTCACCGGCCCGGATGTAGGTGGCGGCCTGAGCCATGGCCTGCATGGCGCTGGAGCATTGGCGCTGGATGGTCACCGCCGGCACGTCCACCGGGATGCCGGCCTTGAGCATGGCGGTGCGGGCGGTGTTGGCCTCGTCCGGGGCCTGGCAGCAATCGCCCAGCACCACGTCGTCCAACAACGCGGCGTCCAGGTTCACCTTGTCCAGCACGGTGCGCATCACCGTGGCGGCCAGGGCATGGGCCCGAATCTTCAAGAGGCTGCCGCCAAAATCCCCGATGGCCGTGCGGCCCATGGAAACGATCACCGCGTCACGTTTGTTCTTCACCAGAGAACCTCCTGGTTGGCCTCCTTAGAGGGATGATTTTGACTGGATTGAGAAAGACAGCATAGCTCTGGGGGCCATAGGAGTCAAGTATTTGTATTCATTGGAAGGAACGGATCATAAGCCTTTGATATGAATTATGAATCACTATTCAAGCAAAACAATTGCTCCACTCCGTAATACCCGTACGGGTACCTGGCGGGCGTCGGCAACCGTGCTGGGCGGCCCTCCGGGGCAGGCCCCGGCGGCCAGCAGCAGCTCCACTCCGGCCAGGATGGACGGGGCCAATTCCCGGGGATCGGCCACGGCCGGCTCGCCTCCGGGGTTGGCGCTGGTGGCGGTGAGGGCCCGGCCCAAGGCCCGGGCCAGGCCGGCGGCCACCGGATGGGGGGACAGCCGCACCGCCACCCCGCCGTCCGCCGAAACCAGGCGGGGCGAGAGGCCCGGCCGGGCGGGCAGGACCAGGGTCAGCGCACCGGGCCAGTGCCGGGCCATGAGGCGCTGGGCCGCGGGAGGGATCTCCGCGGCCAGGGCCGCCACCGCGGCCTGGTCCGGGGCGATGAGGGGGAAGGGCTTGGCGGCGTCACGGCCCTTGAGCCCGGCCAGGCGCTCCAAGGCCGCCGGGTTCGCCGCATCGGCGGCCAGGCCGTAGAGGGTCTCGGTGGGGAAGATCACCAGCCCCCCGGCCCGGAGCACCTCCGCGGCCCGGGCCAGGGCGGCCGGGTCCGGCCGGACCGGGTCCAGGCGGAGCACCTGGACCCCGCACCTGGCCAATTTGACTGGGGGGTGGCCAGGAGCCGGGCTCTCCGGGGGCTGGCCCATGGAGGTCCGTCCCTAAAAGAGCGCCACCGGGGCGGAACACAAGGGCTCCCTCACGGCGGTGCATGGAACGCAGAAGAGGTTAGCGGGGAGGAATATTATGGGCATGTTTTTTTGACGCTGATCTTACTTTCGGAAAAAGTAATTAATTTGCGGAAGTTGATTATCCACAAAATAAAAAGCATGAAGTTTTTTCGGGTCAAGGGGGTGAGGGGGAAAACCCCTTTTGTCCACAAAAATGGGTTTTCCCCCAACTCTTCCAATTTCTACGAAGGCCTCACCCCCGGGACTCCCGGCGGATGCGGGCATCGGCCGTGGCGATCTTGGCGGCCATGTCCCGGCGGGCGTCCAGCAGGCGCTGGGCCAGCTCCGGGTCGGACAGGGCCAGGATCTGGGCGGCCAGCACCCCGGCGTTGTGCGCGCCGCCGGAACCCACGGCCACCGTGGCCACCGGGATGCCCGGCGGCATCTGCACCGTGGCCAGGAGGGAGTCATATCCCGCCAGGGTGGAGGAGGCGATGGGCACTCCGATGATGGGCAGGGTGGTGTGGGCGGCCATGGCCCCGGCCAGGTGCGCGGCCCAGCCGGCCCCGGCGATGATGACCTTCATGCCGCGTTCCTTGGCGTGGGTGGCGTATTCCGTGGCCACCTCGGGGGTGCGGTGAGCCGAGATCACCCGGGCCTCCACCTCCACCCCAAAGGACTTGAGCACCTCCACCGCGGGCTTCATCACCTCCCAGTCATTGGCCGAGCCCATGACCACCCCCACCTCGGCGTGGCCCAACTCCCGGGAGATGGCCCGGTGGGCGATGTCGCGGCGGTAGAACATGCCTTCCCAGGAAATCAGTTCCACGGCGCGGTAAGCCCGCTCCACCGCCCGGCTCACCGTGGAGCCCCGGGCCGTGACCCCCAGCACCCGGCCGCCGTTGGTCACGATGCGGCCGTCCTTCTTGGCGGTGCCGGCGTGGAACACCACCACCTCGGGCAGCTCGGCGGCCTGCTCCAGGCCGCTGATGGGCTTGCCCTTGGTGTAGGGGCCGGGATAGCCGCCAGCGGCCAGCACCACGCACACCGTAGGGTAGGTGGACCAATTAACCTCGGCCTCGGACAGGCGGCCATCAGCCAAAAGGAGCATGATCTCGGCAAGATCGGAGTCCAGCCGCATCAGCAGGGGCTGGCACTCCGGATCGCCGAAGCGCACGTTGAACTCCAGCACCCAGGGTTCGCCGGCCGCGTCGATCATCAGTCCGGCGTAGAGCACGCCCTTGAAGGGGCAGCCTTCGGCGGCCATGCCGGCCAGCACCGGGCGGATCACCCGCTCCATGACCTTTTTCTCCACTTCGGGAGTCACCACCGGCGCCGGGGAGTAGGCCCCCATGCCGCCGGTGTTGGGGCCGGTGTCGCCCTCGCCCACGGCCTTGTGGTCCTGGCTGCTGGGCATGGGGATCACGGTCTCGCCATCGGTGAACACCAGAAAGCTGGCCTCCTCGCCGCGGAGCCATTCCTCCACCACGATGCGGCAACCGGCCTCGCCAAAGGCCAGGGCCTCCATGATCTGCACGCAGGCGGCCTCGGCCTCTTCGGGCTTCTCGCACAACAAGACGCCCTTGCCGCCGCAGAGGCCGTCCGCCTTGACCACCAGGGGCCGGCCGGCGGCCCGCACGTAGTCCTTGGCCTTGGCCGGGTCGGTGAACACGTGGTAACCCGCCGTGGGCACCCCGCACTTGGCCATGAGGTCCTTGGAAAAGGATTTGCTGCCCTCCAGCCGCGCGGCCAAGGCGCTGGGGCCGGCCACCCGGAGACCGGCCTCTTCAAAACGGTCGGCCAGGCCGGCCACCAGGGGCGCCTCGGGGCCCACGATGGTCAGATCGATCTTGTGCTCCAGGGCAAAGGCCAAGAGCCCGTCGATATCGTCGGAGGATAGCGCCACCAGATGGGCGAGCTTCTCCATGCCGGGATTGCCCGGGGCGCAAAAAAGGTCAGTGACCTGGGGGCTTTGGGCCAGCTTCCACACCAGGGCGTGCTCGCGGCCGCCGCCGCCGACAACCAGGATTTTCATCAAAGCCTCCTTGGGCTGGCTGAGAGGGGCGCCCTCGGCAGGGGAGGGACGGCCCGGAGTATCTGCACCGGAACATCTACAAAGGATAGGGTTCCGCGGGCCCGCCGGCGCGGCCTATTCGAAGACCCGCTCCAGGTAATGGGCGATGGCCGCGTCATATTGGGCCGTCAGCCGGAAGGCCTTGGCCGCCAGTTTCTGCCGGGTGGCCAGGGACAGGGAACCGCCGGTTTTGGCCATCTCGCCCAGGATGGGCTGGTAGTCGGCCGGATCGGTGACCACAGCCACCCCGCTGTGGTTCTTGGCCGCGGCGCGGATGAGGCAGGGTCCGCCTATGTCGATGTTCTCGATGGCGTTTTCCAGGGTGCAGCCCTCCTGGGACACGGTCTGCTCAAAGGCGTAGAGATTCACGCAAACCAGGTCAATGGGGGCGATGTGATGCTCGGAGAGCTGAGCCCGGTGGTTGGGGTCATCGCGGCGGGCCAGAATGCCGCCATGGATGCGGGGATGCAGGGTTTTCACCCGGCCGTCCAGCATCTCGGGGAAGCCCGTGACCTCGGCCACGTCGGTGACCTTGACGCCGCCTTGGCGGAGTTTGCCGGCCGTGCCGCCGGTGGAGAGGATGGTCACCCCGTGGGACTCCAAACCCTTGGCGAATTCGGTCACCCCGGCCTTGTCGGTGACGCTCACCAACGCCCGCATGATCTTGCGATCCATGGAATTGCTCCAGCCCCGGCAGGGGCGCGTGAAAGGGCCCGGCAGCGCTCTCCCGGCGGGGCGGGGGGCGCGGCAAAGGCCCGGTGGTTGGGACAGGAGAAGACCGGGCTGGCCCAGCAGGAGGTTGCCGCAGTCCCCCCTGGCCTGCTAGCAGGCTGCTGAAAAACAGCCTGTTAGGCGCGCCATGGACCACCCCAAACAAGCTACAGCTTGTTTGGGGACCCCGGGGATGGCGCGCCAAATTGCGCGGCTTTGAAAAAGCAAGCAATTTGGAAAACTTGACAAAACCACGCTTTTGTCAAGTTTGGTTGAAAAAGGCCATGGAGGGACTTTTTCAACATCCTGCTAGGACCCGATCACGATATCCGCCCCCGGCAGGCGGGGTGATTCCTCACGGAAAAAGCGGGACTGGCCCTTTCCAGGATACCTCCCATCGGCCTTGTTTTTAGCAAATAGCTGCGACTTCGGCAAGTCCAGCTCCCCAGCGGAGATGGACGGGCGTCTTGACCCGGCAAAGCGAGCGGCATAAACTGGGCCAAGCAATTACAAACATGCGGAAAATCCACGTAAGGGATGACATGAGCCAGAACATACCGCGTTTCCTGCCGGAAACCCCCTTGCCTTCCCTGGAGGAGGTGGCGGACCTGTGGGACCGTTATGACATGATGCCCCATATCCGGGACCACTCCCTGATGGTGGCCCGGGTAGCCTTGACCCTGCACGATTGGCTGGCCGAAGCCGGCCTGAACCTCTGGCGCCCGGCCGTTGAGGTCGGGGCCCTGCTGCACGACATCGCCAAGACTCCCTGCATTCGCACCGGCTGCCGGCACCAGGAGGTGGGGGCGGAGATCCTGGCGGCCGAGGGCTACCCCGAGCTGGCCTATCTGGTGGGCGCTCACGTTCACCTCCCCCCGGAGCAGCCTTTGGACGAAACCATGCTGGTGAACTACGCGGACAAACGGGTGAATCATGACCAGGTGGTGGCCCTCGAGGAGCGCTATGCCTACATCATGGAGCGCTACGCCGTCGGCGATCCGGACAAGGCCGAGCGTATCGCCCACGGCCGGGAGCGGGCTTTCGAAGCGGAGCGCCGGATCTTCCAGCGCATCGGCGGCGGCCGGAGTCCCCTGGACCTCGCGTCCGCGGTGGGGAAGGCGGCATGATGGCGGACAAACCACGCATCGCCGTGCTCCTGGGGGGAAATTCCAACGAGCGCGAGGTGTCGCTCAAATCCGGGGGGGCCGTGCTCAAAGCCCTGGCCGAGGGCCCCTATCAGGCCGAACCCTTTGATATGAAATACGATCTGGGGCGATTGGTGGCCGAGGCCGCCAGCCTGGACGCGGCGCTGGTCATGCTGCACGGCCGGGGAGGGGAGGATGGGTCCCTGCAAGGCTTGCTGGATCTGCTGGGCCTACCCTACCAATGCGCCGGAGTATTGGGCTGCGCCCTGGCCATGGACAAGGCCATGGCCAAGGACCGCTTCCGCCAGGCCGGCCTGCCGGTGGCCCGGGATGTCCTGCTGCGGGCCCACCAGGCCGGTCTGCCCCGGTCCCTGGACGGCCTGGAGCTGCCGGTGGTGGTGAAGCCGGTGCACGAGGGCTCCAGCGTGGGCATAAGGATCGTACGCCGGGCGGAGGATTTGCGACCCGCCTTGGAAGAGGCCTTCCGCCTGGACCAGCGGGTGCTCCTGGAGGAGTTCCTCGCCGGGGTGGAGGTCACGGCGGGAGTGTTGGGCGAACCGGAGCCCCAGGCTCTCCCCCTGGTGGAGATACTCCCCACGGAAAAGTACACCTTTTTCGACTACGAGGCCAAGTACACTCCCGGGGCTACCAAAGAGATCTGCCCGGCCCGATTGGACCCGGCAACCACTCGGCAGGTGCAGGAACTGGGCTTGGCCGCCCACCAAGCCCTGGGGCTTACCGGGTATTCCCGCACGGACCTCATAGTCACGGCCAATGGCCCTAAAATACTAGAAGTAAACACTATTCCCGGCATGACCGAGACCAGCCTCCTGCCCCAGGCCGCGGCAGCCATGGGCCTGGACTTCCGGGAGCTGGTGCACGCCTTGGCGGGCATAGCCCTGGCCCGGGGCCGGCGGCTCCGGAATTGAGACCTGGGCAGGCACGCCAAACCAGGAGGGAGAGGGAGATGGCCTCACAGGCAAGGGGAGCGGCCTGGCGCCGCCGGAGCAAGGCTGCGCCGCCGGCGGTTACGCAGTTGGTAACCCGGCTGGCCACGGGCTGGGCCCTGGTGCTGCTGGCCCTGGCCGCGGGCTGCGTGGGAGTGGACCCGGGGCGGGTGCAAGGCACGCCGGTAATGAAGGACCGGCCCTTTATCCAGGTGATGTTCCCCCTGACCTACCAGGTGGAGGAACGCCAGCGGCCAGACGGCGGCTACCGCATCATCGGGGTGAAGCCCAGCTTCGCGGAGCAGGTGACCATCACCGTGGTGCGCCAGGACGGCCCGGCCAACACCGAGTTCCAACAGATGATATACGCTCGGAGGCGGCAGGAGGAGGTGGCACGGGAAACCGGAGCCTCGGCCTTCTCGCCCATGGTGCACCGCTCCCTGGGCGGCGCCGACGCCCTGGGCTTCAATTACCGCCTGGGCCGCGGCCAGGGCAGCAGCCTGGTGGCCTTTGCCCACGGCTGGCTCTATATGGTGGATACCATCCCGCAGCTGGACGGGTTCAACGAGGCCAGCCAGATCGTGGACGAGATGAACCTGGACCCGGAACGGGAAGACGCCTGGTACCGCACGGTGCGCTGAAGTAGGCACGCAAAAGGGTTTTGAGGAAAGCAAAGGCGGCAGGGCGGGGCAATATCAAAGGGAGGGGAGACGGAAGGCCGGCTCCAGACCCACGGTGGGGAGCCAGAGAGCGAGATCGCGCATGGCGCGGCGGGCGTAACGTCCGCCGCGTTCGCGTTTGGGGATCTTCTTGCCGCCCAGGGGGGGCAAAAGGCCGAAATTGATATTACTGGGCTGGAAGTTCGGGGTTTCCCGATTGGTGAGATGGCTGATGAGCCCGCCCAGGGCGGTGGTGGGTGGCGGCACCGCCAAGTCTTGGCCCCGGGCCAGACGGGCCGCATTGAACCCGGCCAACAGCCCGTGGGCCGCGGATTCCACGTAGCCTTCCACCCCGGAGAGCTGGCCCGCCGCCAAGAGGTGCGGCGCGGCGGTAAAGACCAGGCCCTGGCGCAACACCTTGGGGGCTTCCAGGAAGGTGTTGCGGTGGATGGAGCCCAGGCGCACGAATTCGGCCCGGGCCAAAGCCGGGATCAGGCGGAAGACCCGCTCCTGGGAGGGGTGGGTGAGCTTGGTCTGGAAGCCCACCAGGTTCAGGAGCCGACCCTCCGGATCCTCGCGGCGGAGTTGCACCACGGCGTAGGCCCGGCGGCCGGAGCCGGGCAGCGGCAGGCCCACCGGCTTCAAGGGCCCGAAGGCCAGGGTCTGGGGACCGCGCTCGGCCATGACCTCGATGGGCAGGCAGCCCTCGAAGAAGCGGGGGTTCTCGAAGTCGTGCAGCGGCACGTGGTCGGCGGCCATCAGCGCCTGATAAAAAGCGCCGTACTCCTCCTCGGTCAGGGGGCAGTTCAGGTAATCGCCGTCCGGGGAGTCGTCCCAGCGGTTGGCCCAGAAGGAAAGCGCCGGGTCCACGCTCTCGGCAGTGACGATGGGGGCGATGGCGTCATAGAAATGGAGCGCGGCCGCGCCGGTGAGGGCGGCCAGGTCGGCGGCCAGGGCCGGGGCGGTGAGGGGGCCGGTGGCCAGGATGGTCAGGCCTTCCCGGGGAGCCTGATCCACCCGGCCGGCCCGGCGGGTGATCAGGGGCTGGGCAGCCAGCTGACCTTCCAGATGCGCCGCGAAGGCCTCCCGGTCCACGGCCAGGGCCCGGCCGGCCGGCACCTTGCTGGCCAGGGCGGCGGCTATCACCGCCGAGCCCAAAAGGGCCAGCTCAAGTTTCAACAGCCCCACGGCGTTGGCGGGGTCGTTGGAGCGCAAGGAATTGGAGCAGACCAGTTCGCCCAGGCGGGGGTTGTGGTGGGCCGGGGAAAGTTCGCCGGGTTTCATGTCCCACAAAACCACCCGGCAACCCTGGCGGGCCGCCGCCAAGGCGGCCTCGCACCCGGCCAAACCGCCGCCTATGACCGTAATCTCTCTGGGCATCCCGGGAATCTACCACAGTCCGCCCCCGGGAGCCAGGCCCTCCTTTACCTGACCGTCCAGGGGGGTTAAACTGGATATCTGTTCGGTTAGATTACGCACCCCGGCCTGTTTGGGCCGCTGCTGGAAGCGCGCTTGGCGGTTCCGGTCAACCCTGTCTGCCTGGAAGGAACACATGACCCAGGTCGCCCCCGGCCAACTTGGATTTTTGGACCTCAACGCCTTGGGCGAGGATATTCGCTGCCTGCTGCACAAGAAGGGCACCCCCCAAGGCCAAAGCCGTTCCCTGCTATCCTTGGTGGGCAAGGCCCTGGGCGCCGCGGGCGGCGGGCTCAGCCTCTGGAAAAGCGGGGGCAAGCAGGTGCTGTGCACCACCTGGGGCATGAACGGCTCCGAGGCCCGGCGTTTCCGGGGCGTGACCCAGGAGCCTCCCGGCTGCCCCGGCGAGGCCTTGGCCCGGGTGGGCTGGGCCCGGGTGCCGGCGCGCAGCGGGGTGGACACCGGTTGGAAGAAGCTGGACCTCCTGGTCCAGGAGATGGCCAGGAAGCAGGAGCTAGCCTTTTGGCCCTTGCCCTGGGCCTTGGGCAGCGGCCTGGTATGTTTCACGTTAAACAATCCAAAGTTCTGGGAAGAGGAATTTGCCGAGGCGGTGGCCCACCTCATGGCCCTGGGCCTGCATTCCATGGTGCTCAAAAGCGAAGCCGAGTATCGCAGCGACGACTACCGCCGCATTTTTCACAACTCCCGGGACATGATCTACCTCTCGAGCCGGGACGGCCGTTGGGAGCGGGTGAACCCGGCCGGGGTGGCCATGCTGGGCTTCTCCACCGAGCGGGAGCTGTTGGGAGTGCCGGACATCGCCCAAGCCTCCTACTTCCACCCGACCGACCGCGTGGCCTTCCGGCGGGAGATCGAGCGGGCCGGTTTTGTCAAGGACTACGAGGTCACCTTTAAAAAGCAGGACGGCAATCCGGTGGAGGTCTCCATTACCGCCCAGGTGCGGCGGGAGGGGAGCACCATCGTGGGCTACGAGGGCATCATCAAGGACATAACCCAAAGGAAGGAAGCCGAACGGCAGAACGCGCGGCAGAGCCGCCTTTTGGAGGCGATCCTGGAGGTGATGCCGGTGGCGGTCTTCGTGGTGGACCACCAGCACCGGGTGACCTACTGGAACCGGGCTTGCGAAGAACTGACCGGGGTGGCACGGAAAGACATCGCCGGTACGGACGACGCCTGGCGGGTCTTCAACCGCCCGCCCGGGGTGACCCTGGCCGACGTGATCCTGGACCAGGACGCCAAGCTGCTGCAGCAGGTCTACGGCAACCAAAAGCTCCGGCCCAGCTCCATGGCCCAGGAGGCCTGGGAGGCCGAGGGCCATTTCCCCCGACTCGGCGGGCGGCCCAAGGACCTCTACTTCACTGCCGCGCTATTGCAGGACGAACACGGACGCAAGGTGGGGGCGGTGGAAGCCATCGTGGACACCACCCAGCTGAAAGGCTTGGAGCGGCAGTTGGCCGAGAGCGAGGCGTTGTACCGCACCCTGGTGGAGGCCAACCGGGAGGGCCTGGCCCTGTACAGCCGTGAGGCCTGCATCTTCTGCAACCAGGCTTTCCGGGACGCCTTCCACTTCGAGTGGCTAAAGGAGGCGCCGCCGGACTTCCTGGAACTGATCGCGCCGGAGAGCCGGGGGAACTACCTGAAGTGGTTGAAAGGCTTGGACAGCGACCGGGGCCAATTGGAGATGTTCGAAGGGCAAGGGCTCCGGGAAGGGCAGGCTTTTGACATCGAACTGGTGGCCGCCACCCTGACCTACCAGGAAGCCCCGGCCATCTTGTTCTCGGTGCGTGACGTCAGCATCAGGAAGCAGATGGAGGAACAGCTCATCCGCTCCGAGCGCTTGGCCGCCACCGGCAAACTGGCCTTCGACATCGCCCACGAGGTCAACAATCCCCTGGGCGGCATCCTCACCTACGCCTATTTGTTGGCCGAGGACCTGGGCGAGAAGAACCCGGTCTACCCCACCCTGGAAAAGATCATCAAGCTGACCAACCGCTGCAAGATCATCGTGCGGGGGCTGTTGGATTTCGCCCGCCAGGAGGGCCCGGAAAAGAAGCCCATGGACGTGAACAAGGTGGTAAGCGAGGTTCTCTCCCTCATCGACGGCCATGTGATCCTCCGAGGGGTGGAGGTGAACACCAACCTGGCCGGCAACCTGCCCCTGGTGTTGGGCCAACGCAACAAGATAGAGCAGGTGATCCTGAACCTGGTGATCAACGCGGCCGAGGCCATGGAGGGGCAGGGCAAGCTGGGGCTCGCCACCCGCTGGGACGCGGATAAGGCGCGGGTGGTGATCACCTGCCAGGACGATGGCCCGGGTATGGACGAGGATACCGCCCGGCGCATTTTCGAGCCCTTCTTCACCACCAAGTCCCGGGGCCGGGGCACCGGCCTGGGCCTGGCCATCAGCCATGGCATCATCCAGCAGCACGGCGGGGATATCCGTTTGGAGACCAAGGCTGGCGAAGGCTCCACTTTTGTGGTGAGCCTGCCGGCCGGCAACGAGCCTCTCCTGCCGGCCTGAGAGGGGCGGCAAGCCCCCCCGCAGGTTGGAAAAAAGCGGCTATGTTTCACGTGAAACTTGAGCCGGCGCATCCGGGGGAAACCCAGGCCGGAGGGGTCTGGGGGGTACGGTCCGGGTCAAGACGGCGGTGGGATGGGCCTTCCGTGGGAGAAGGCCCGGGGGACCGGCCCCGCTGAGGCTCGCAAGCCAGGGGGGACGGTCTAAGACGGTCTAAGGGGGATCGAGGGGGGCGAGGGGGGGGCGAGGGGGAAAGGCCAAGGGCGGACGGTCAAGGGCGGACGGTCAAGGGCGGACGCTGCGGCCGGTCAGGCCCAGGCTCGGCAAGCCGGTTGATCCTCCCAAACCAACAGCCGCTCCCCAAAAGGCGGGGGCAGGCGATAGAGCCGGGTGGCCAGGCCCAGGTCCGTGGCCGCGGCCAGGTCCTCCCGGCCCCGGGGCAGGAGCACCCGGCCGCCCGGGATGGCCTGGGGCCGGCCCAGCCCCAGGCTGGCCCCCAGCCCGCTGACCGCCCGCAGGGTCACCGTGCCGAACTCCCCTCTTTGATAAGCCCCCTCGCCAGCCCGGCCCACCAGGGGGTTCACCCGCCGGCCCAGGTCCAAAAGGCGCACCGCCTGCTTCTGGAAGCTCACCTTTTTGGCCCGGCCCTCCAAAAGCGTCACCGCCACCTTGGGCAAGGCCAACGCCAGGACCAGGCCGGGAAAGCCGGCCCCGCTGCCGATGTCCAAAAGGGTGTCGCCCCGCACCAGGGGCACCAGGGCCAAGGCGTCCAGGATGAGGTCCACCAGGGCCTTGGCCCGGTCGCGGTGACCCACCAGACGCAGCCGGGCGTTCCAACGGAGCACTTCGTCCAGGAGAAGGTCCAGCGCCTCGCCGGTCTCTGGCGCCAAGGCCACGCCCCACTCGCCGGCGGCCCAGGCCAGGGCCTCTTGCATGTCTGGGGTGGAGAGGCTCATTTGCCCACGCAGAAGTTGGCGAACACCGCGTCGATCACCTCGTCCGGCGCCCCGCGGCCGTCCACCTCGCCCAAGGCGGCCAAGGCTGCGGCCAAGTCCAGGGAGACCAGCTCGGCCGGAGGCTCCGCGGCGGTGAGCCCGGCCAGGGCGGTCCGGACTCCCTCCCGCACCCGGGCCAGGGCCGCGGCCTGGCGGGAGTTGGCCACCGCCTGGCCGGGCGGCGGCTCGGGCGCGCCGCCCGCCAGCGCCGCACCCACGTTCCGGGCCAGCTCCTCCAGGCCTTGGCCGGTTAGGGCGGCCAAGCCGGGCAGGGGTCCGGGGCCGCTCAGTTCCGGCGGCGCGCTCTCCCAGGCCCAAGGCAGGTCGGCCTTGGACCGGACCACCAGGCGGGGAAGCCCCCGGGTGGCGGCCAGAATCTCTTGGTCGGCCGGGGTCAGGGGCGCGGAGCCGTCCAACAGCACCAGGGCCAGGTCAGCCTGGGCCAGGCGCTCCCGGGCCGCGGCCATGCCCAGGGCGTCCAGCTCCCCAAGGGCCGGGCCCAGGCCGGCGGTGTCCGTGAGTCGGCAGACCACCCCGCCCAACACGGCGCTCTCCTCCAGCACGTCCCGCGTGGTGCCGGCCAGGGGGCTGACCAGGGCCCGGGAGCGGCCCAACAAGGCATTGAACAAGGTGGACTTGCCCACGTTGGGCCGGCCGCACACCACCACCTGGGCTCCCTCCCGATAGACCCGCCAAGAGGCCGCCTGGGCCAAAAGCCGTTCCAGGGGGGCCAAGACCTCCTCAGCCAGGGAGCGGGTCAGCCCCGCCAGGTCCAAATGCGGGGCCTCGTCGGGAAAATCCACCAGGGCCTCCACCGCGGCGCCGGCCCGCACCAAGGCCTCCCGCACCGGGGCCAGGCAGCGGCCCAGGCCCCCGGCCAGGGAGCCCAGGGCCAGCTCGGCCTCCCGCCGCGACCCGGCCGCCACCAGCTCGGCCACCGCCTCGGCCTCCGCCAGGTCCAACCGCCCTCCCCAAAAGGCCCGCAGGGTAAATTCCCCCGGCGCCGCCAAACGGCAGCCCGCCGCCAGGGCCAGCTCCAGGATCCGGCGCAGCACCACCGGGCCGCCATGGCCCTGCAGTTCTACCGTATCTTCGGTGGTATAGGAGTGGGGAGCGCGGAAGAAGACGCCCAGAACCTCGTCCACGATGGCCCCGCAGGCGGGGTCCACGACTTGGCCGTAGACGAGGCGCTGTACCGGAGGGTTGGCCGGCGCGGGCCAGGGGTGGCGCGGGTGGAAAAGCCGCCGCCCCACCTCCCAGGCCCGGGGGCCGGAGAGCCGTACGATGCCGATGCCGCCGGGGCCGCTGGGGGTGGCCACCGCGGCGATGGTGGCCGCGCCGGCCGGGCCGGCGCTGACGAGAGTGGCAGGGTCCATGGCAACCGCCCGCCCCGGAGCATCAGTCCCGGGGGAAGATGATTACCTTCTTAAGCTCGCCGCGGCCCCGGCTGGTAGTGCTGAGGCCGCTCTGGCCCCGCAGGCACATATGGACCACCCGGCGCTCCTGGGGGTTCAGGGGCCCCATGGACACGGAGCGGCCGGTGCTCTTGGCCTTCTCAGCCAGCCGGAGTGCCAGGTCCTCCAGGGAGTCGCGGCGCCGCTGGCGGTAGCCGCCGGCGTCCAGCACGACGCGCACCGGCCGGCTGCAGCGATGACTTACTATACGTGTGGTGAGGTATTGCAGGGCGTCCAGGGTCTGGCCCCGGCGGCCGATGAGCACCCCGGTTTCCTCTCCCTCCACGTCCACCATGATCCCCTGGGCGGCGCTCTGGACCTTTACCCGGGCTGAGGTGTCCAAGGGAGCCACCAAGCGAACCACCACCTCGTGGCACATCTCCAGCAAGGCGGGATCGGTTTCCAGTCGCTCGCCGGCCTCGCCCTCAACCGGTTCTTCTCCATCCTCCTCGCCGGGCAGGCGCCGGGCCGGAGAGGGCGGGGAATAGGCGGCCGGCTGAGCCGCGATCGCGGGAGCCGCCACGGGACTTCCGGTTTCCTCCGCGGGCTCTTCCGCGGGCAGGGCCGCGGGAGACGCCGCCGCCACCCAAGGCGCGGCCGGGCCGGCTTCCGCGGGGTCGGGGAGTACAGGGAGGACGGCTGGAGCCGTCGCGGAAGCTACCGGAGCGGGCGGATTGGCCGCAGGCTCTCGGGGTGGCGCAGTCGGAGCTGCGTTGGCCGCCGGAGCCGCGGGGGCAGCCGAAGGGTCGGGCCGGGCGGGCTCCGCTGTCGCCTCCCACCGGCTGCGGGCCAGGCGAGGGGTGGAAAGCTTCATCTCCGCGGGGGAGACCACCCGCATCACGTCGGCCAGGTCTTCCTCGCGGCCGCCGGCCAAGGGGCGCACCCGGACTTTGGCCTTCTTGGCGCCAATAAGTCCGAACAACCCGGCCGAGCCGGCTGAAAGCACCTCGACCTCCAGGCGGTCCAAGGGAACGCCGAAGTGCTCCTGGGCCTTGGCTAAGGCTTCTTCCGTGTTCTTGCCGATGAATTCCATATGGTCCATGAGAGCCTTAACCCTTGCTGTGGTTGGTCCAGTACTGCTGACCGATGCTGATCAGGTTGTTGACGAACCAGTACAGAACCAGTCCCGAGGGGAAGTTGATGAAGAAGACGGTGAACATCACCGGCATGAGCATCATCATCTTCTGCTGGGTGGGGTCGCCCATGGTGGCCGGGGTCATCTTCTGCTGAATGAACATGCTGGCGCCCATCAACAGGGTCAACACCGGAAGACCGTCGCCCACATAGGGTATGTGGAACCCGATGGGCAGGCGGTCCGGGGCCGACAGGTCGTTGATCCACAGCATGAAGGGAGCGTGCCACAGCTCCAGCGAGCCGCCCAGCACCTTATAGAAGGCGATGAACACGGGAATCTGCACCACCATGGGCAAACAGCCGCCCATGGGGTTGACCTTGTAGGTCTTGTACAGCTGCATGATCTCCTGATTCATGCGCTGCTTGTCGCCCTTGTATTTCTCGCGGATCTTGGCCATCTGGGGCTGCAACTGCTGCATCTGCTTCATGGAGCGGTAGCTCTTGCGGGTCAGGGGCCAGAAAGCCAGTTTGATCAGGATGGTGATGAGGATGATGGCTACCCCGTAGTTGCCCACGAAGCCATAGAAGAATTTCAGCGCGGCCAGCATGGGCTTGGCGATGATGTCGAACCAGCCGAAGTCCACCAGAGCCGAGAGGTGATGGCCCAGGGATTCCAGGATGTCCAGATCCCGGGGGCCATAGAAGACCAGGTACTTCAAGGTGAGGCTCTGGCCCGGCTCCAGGGTGCGGGCCTGGTCCACCAGGGTGCCGTTCATGATGCCCTTGCCGGCCTCGCCCCGCAGGGAGCGTTTCACGGGCCCGCCGCCCTGTTCGAGCGGTGCGATGACCCCGGTGAAGTAGGGGATGTTCAGGGCCAGCCAGGTGAGGTCGCCGGCGTCCACCACCCGATCCTTGAGATCCTCGGCCGGGGCTTCCTGGAAGCTGCCGTCCTTGTAGTAGGACACGCCAACAAAGGCGTAGCTGTTGCCGTGATTGTCCCGCACCAGGTCGGACAGGGTCAGCTCCGGGGTGACTTCCACGCGCTGGTTGCTGACGTTCTTCACGGCCATGCTCAGGTCAAAGGCATAGGAATCGGCGCGGAAGTCGTAGGTGCGGGTGATGTCCAGGCCGGAAGAGGAGCCGTGGAACACCAACTGTCCCTGGCCCGCGGTGAGGTCCAGGCCGGGCTGGCTGGGGGTCATGGTGCGGAGCGGCAGGCTCGGGTCCACCTGGGGAAGCGCAAAGGACAGGGTGCCGGGGCCGTTGCCCGGCAGGTCCAGCATCACGTAGTGGCCGCCCTTCTTGTCCGGGTCGTTATAGTACTTTTTCAGCACCACCTTGCGGAGGCTGCCGCCCTTGTCGTTGAACACCGCGGTCATCATGGGGGTTTGGACCACCACGTCCTTGCCGGGTTGGGCGGCCAGGGGCGGCGCCGGCGCGGCAGACGGAGAGGCGGGGGCGGGCTGCGCGGTTTGGCCGGGAGCGGCAGGTTGGCCCTGGGCCGTGGCGGCCGGGGCCGCCGCGGTGGGGGCGGTGGGCGCCGGAGAAGGAGTCTGAGGCTTGGGGCCGAAGAAATGACTCCAGGCCCACATGATGGCGACGCTGAGCGCCAAGGCCAACACCACGCGCTTGATATCGGAACTCATGGCCTAAATCCTTAACCTGCGGCGGACCGGCCCGAAGGTCAGGCCGGATCGTAGCCGCCGGGGTGCCAGGGGTGGCATTTGGAAATCCTGATGATAGCCTTGAGGGAGCCTCGCCAGAAGCCGTATTTGGCCAGGGCGTCCAAGGCATATTGCGAGCAGGTGGGGTGGAAACGGCATTGCCCGCCCAGGACGGCGCCGAGAGTCCAGCGGTAGAGATGCACCAGCCCGCGGGCCGCCAGGACCGGGAGGTTCATGGGCGGGCCTCGCCGGCCGCCCGTCTGGGCTCCAGACGGGCAAAACCGCGGGCCAAGTCCTGGGCCAGGGTGGGGGCCGCGGCCGCGCCGGGGCGGAAGATGACCACCAGGTCCAAGCTCAGGCCCCGCCGGGCACTCCAGCGCCGGAAACACTCCCGGGCCAGGCGCTTGACGCGATTGCGCGCCACCGCGGGGCCGGTTTTCCGGCTGGCGGTGACGCCCAAACGCGCATGGCCCAGTCCATTGGACGTGTAGGCTATGGTGAAATGCTGGCTGCCCACCCGGCGGCCCGTTCTCTGGGTGTGGAGATACTCCAACCGCTTGCGGAGCCGGTCCTTCTGGGGGAAAGACTGCTCCTCCACCCGTTGCCGGCCCGGCCTACAGGGCCAGCCGCTGACGACCTTTGGCGCGGCGGCGGCGGATCACGGCGCGGCCGCCCCGGGTGCGGCTGCGGACCAGGAAGCCGTGGGTGCGGTTTCGCTTGGTATTGCTGGGCTGGAAGGTTCTTTTCATGGTCCGGTTCCTTTCACGATGTGGTGAAGGGGATGCTTGGCCAGATAATAGGGCGCGGCGAAAACCGCGCAGTCCCCTTGGGGCGCACCCCGGTCGGTACGGAAGTGTGCACAGCGGGTGGCCCGGCAAAGGTAGAAATTAAACATACGGTGGGCTAACTGTCAATTTTTTTTGGGGCTACGGCGCCCGCGCCCGGGCCGGGGAGAGAGGTGTGGAGCTAACCGCGCGTCCCGCCGCAAAGAAGCCGCGCCGCCGGGCCGGAGGCCGGGCTCCGCAGCCGATATGGCCGCCAAATCCGATTATTAGGGTTGCTAGGCCCCCCCGGCTCTGGTAACCTGTCCGCCAAATTACAAGCCAAGGGCCCGGTTCCCCGGCGGCCCCTCTTTATCCCCGCGAAGGAGCCCCTGCATGTTGTTCGATCCGATTCTCGGCCTGTTTAGCAACGATATGGCCATCGATCTGGGTACGGCCAACACCCTGGTCTACGTAAAGTCCCGCGGGATCGTGCTCTCCGAGCCCTCCGTGGTGGCGGTGCGTAAGGATGCCCGGGGCGGGGGCAGCCGGGTTCTGGCGGTGGGCAAGGAAGCCAAGTCCATGCTCGGCCGCACCCCGGGCAACATCGTGGCCATCCGGCCCATGAAGGACGGGGTCATCGCCGACTTCGAGGTGACCGAGGCCATGCTCCGCCACTTCATCCGCAAGGTCCACGCCCGCCGCAACCTCATCCGGCCCCGCATCATCATCAGCGTGCCCAGCGGCATCACCCAGGTGGAAAAGCGGGCCGTGCGGGAATCGGCCGAGAGCGCCGGCGCCCGCGAGGTTTATCTCATCGAGGAGCCCATGGCCGCGGCCATCGGCGCGGGCCTGCCCATCACCGAACCCACTTCTAATATGGTTGTGGACATCGGCGGCGGCACCACCGAGGTCGCGGTAATCTCCCTGGCCGGGGTGGTGTACTCCAAAAGCGTGCGGGTCGGCGGCGACAAGATGGACGAGGCCATCCTGCAGCACATCAAACGCAAACACAACCTGTTGATCGGCGAACGCACCGCCGAGATGATAAAGACCACCATCGGACACGCCTATCCCTCCGGCTACTCCACCGAGATCGAAGCCGCGCTGGCCGCCACCAAAATCGAGGTGAAGGGCCGCGACCTCATCACCGGCATCCCCAAGACCTTGAGCATCGACACCGAGGAAGTCCGCAAATCCATTACCGAGCAGATCGACGCCATCGTGGAGACGGTCAAGATCGCCCTGGAGCAGACGCCGCCTGAATTGGCGGCGGACATCGTGGACAACGGCATCGTGCTCACCGGGGGCGGCGCTCTCTTGAAGGGCCTGAACGTGCTGCTGAACCGGGAAACCGGTCTGCCCATCACCATTACCGAGGACCCCCTGTCCACCGTGGTGCTGGGCTCGGGCAAATGCCTGGACGAGCTGGATCTTCTTAGGGAAGTCATGATCAAATAGCCCGGGCGCGGCTGGAGCCGCGTCTTTGGCCGAAGGCGTTCATTGGGCTTTTTCCAACGTTTCCGCTTTCCCCTCCTGGTGGGTTTCATCCTGGTGGGGGCGCTGGCTTTCTTCTCGTTCAGCGCGGGGGGGGCTTCCGGCACCCTCGCGGGCCGCTATCTCATGGAAATCGTGGGTCCGGTGCAGAAGGCGGTGACCGCCTTGGGCCGAGGTGCGGACCGCATCTGGGTCACCTATTTCGCCTTGGTGCAGGCGGCCCGGGAAAACCAGCAGCTGGTGAAGAAGGTGGACGCCATGCGCCAGGAACTGGCCGACATGGAGGAATACCGCCTGGAGAACCACCGGTTGAGGAACCTCTTGGGCCTGGACGTGCGGGTGAAGTTCCCGGTGGTGGCGGCTCAGGTGGTGGGCACCGACCCCACCGGCCATTTCCGCACCGTGATCATCGACCGGGGCACCGCCGGTGGCGTGGAAAACGTCATGCCGGTCATCGCCGCCTCGGGGGTGGTGGGCCGGGTGGTTTGGTCCAGCCCCCACTACGCCAAGGTGCTCCTCTTGACCGACCCCAACTCCGGGGTGGACGTCATGGTGCAGCGGAGCCGGGCCCAGGGGGTGGTGGAAGGCATGGGCGACGGCCGGCTGCGGCTGAAATACGTGCTCCACTCCGATGACGTGGTGCCGGGAGACCGCCTGGTCACCAGCGGCGGGGCCGGGGTTTTTCCCCGGGGACTCTTGGTGGGCACCGTGCGCACTGTGCATCCGCAGGGTCGGAGGGTATTCTTGGAGGTGGAAGCCGAACCCAGCGTGGATTTCTCCCGCCTGGAGGAGGTCATGGTCATCGCCCACAAGCGCCGCCTGGAGGAATAGCCCGGCCATTTCCAGCAGACCGGGCGTCCGGCTGCGCCAGATGCCCGCCGGGAGCGCCCGGGACAGCGCTCCAACCTCGCCGTAGCCTGGGCTGCGCTACCGGTTGCCGCTGGTCCGTCGCCTTGCCGGCCGCCATCTGACTGGGCCGGTCCAGGCCCCAAAACGTCACCTGAATGATCAGGAGACCTTAATTGAGGCCATTGCATGGTGAAACACATAAAACGTGTTGATATTATGCCAAAAATGGCTGTGAAACATGATCACGGCGGGCAATGGCCGATGCGGGCCAACGATGGCCCGCCAAATTGCACGCTTCAAAAAGCTTGCAATTTGCGAGGCTTGGCAAAACCCGGGCCCCCGGCAAGCTCTGCTTGCTGGGGTGGAGTCACGTTTTTGCCAAGCCGACATTGCACGGGGCAGGACGCCCCGTGCAAGGCTCTCTAATTGCAAGACCAAGCCAAATTCGAGGAGCGCAGCTTGCACCGCCCACCCCTCATGAAACATCCGGTCTAGCTTGCCGGGGTCCAAACGCCAGGCGAGCTGTTGGCCCCGCCTGTTCGCCACGGTGCTCACGGGGTTTTTCCTGGTGGTTCTCTCCACCACGGTGTTCAGCTGGTGGGCCGTGGGCCCCCTGAAGCTGGAGCCCCTGGTGGTGGTGATGGTCTCGGCCGGCTTCAACCTGCCCTTGGCGCCGGGCGCCATCGCCGTGGCCTTTCTGGGCTATTTGGCCGATATGGTCTCCGGCGGGGTCATGGGCTTGCAGATGGCCGCCTACCTGGCGGTTTTTTGCCTGTGCGCCGTGGCCGAGCGCAAGCTGGAGATCAACTCCTGGCCTTTTCAGATGGGCTCGGTGGGCCTGATGACCATGCTGCAGCAGGCCCTGGTGGTGGGCGGGTTGATGCTGGTGCGGCGGGACCATCTCCTGCCGCCCAACCTGCCCTGGGTGCTGTTGGCCCAGGCGGTGCTCAACGCGCTGACCGCGCCCCTGTTCTTCGCCATGCTGGAGACTATGGTGCGCCTGTTGGGCCGGCTCTGGCCCCAGACCAAAAGGAAAGCGGCGTGAGACGGAAAAAAACATTCTTCTTCAAGAAAAAGAAGAAGCCCCCGGTGAAGCCGCCCCGGGGCGCTCTGGAGCCGGCCGAGAGCCCGGAGGTCCGGGCTTCGCTGAAGGCCGCCGTGGTCGTGGTCTGCCTCTGCTTCCTGGTCCTCATCGGCCGCCTGTGGTACTTGCAGCTATTGCAGGGCGAGCATTTCCGCAGCCTCTCCGAGAACAACCGCATCCGCCTGGTGGATATCCCCCCCAGCCGCGGGCTCATTTTCGACACCAAGGGCCGGCTTTTGGCCGACAACCGCCCGGCCTTCACCCTGGCGGTGATTCCCGAGGACGTGGACAACTGGCCCCGCCTCACCCGGCGCCTGGAGCACCTGGTGGGGGTCACCCCGGAGGAGATGCAGCGGGCCCGGGAGTCGTCCGAGGGCGGGCAGCCCTTCAAGCCGGTGCGGATCCGCTCCCACCTGGACCGCCACCAGTTGGCCGTGTTGGAGACCTTCCGCTACGAGCTGCCCGGGGTCAAGGTTCTGGTGGAGTACCGCCGGGCCTATCTGGCCGCCCTGGAGACGGCCCACGCCGTGGGTTACCTGGGCGAAATCAACAAGGAGGAGCTGGAGGCCGCGCCCAAGAGCGCCTACCGCATGGGCGACTTCGTGGGCCGCTACGGCCTGGAGCGCAGCCGGGAGCGGGTGTTGCACGGCCGCCGCGGGGCCCGCCAGGTGGAAGTGGACGCCATGGGCCGCGAGCTGACCCTCCTGGAGGAGATCCCCCCCGAGCCCGGGGCCAACTTGATCCTGACCCTGAACCTGGACCTGCAACAGGCCGCGGCCAAGGCCCTGGAGGGCCAAGCCGGGGCGGTGGTGGCCCTGAACCCCCAGAACGGCCAGGTCTATTGCCTCTACTCCGCGCCCAGCTTTGACCAGAACACCTTCATCACCGGCATGACCGACGCCCAGTGGAAGGAGCTCTCCACCAACGAGCGCCATCCCCTGAAGGACCGGGCCATCAGCGGCATGTACCCCCCCGGCTCCACCTACAAGATCGTCACGGCAGCCGCCGGGCTGGGCGAAAAGGTCATTACCCCCGCCCAGACCATTTTCTGCGGCGGGCAGATAAGCCTGGGCCGCCGCTCCTACAAATGCTGGGCCGTGAAAAAGGGCGGTCACGGCTCCACCGAGCTGCACAAGGCCATCCGGGAATCCTGTGACGTGTACTTCTACCGGGTGGGCCAGCGCGTGGGAGTGGACCGCCTGGCCCAGTATGCGGGTTATTTCGGCCTGGGCAAGAAGACCGGCATCCCCCTGCCTCACGAGTCCGTGGGCCTGGTGCCCACCAGCGATTGGAAGCGCAAGCGCTTTGGGGAGCCGTGGCAGGAGGGCGAGACCTTCTCCATCGCCATCGGCCAGGGCTTCAACCTGGCGACCCCCCTGCAACTGGCCCGCATGGTGGCCGTGGTGGCCAACCGGGGCATGCTGGTCACCCCCACCCTGGTCAAGGCGGTGGTGCCGGCCGACGGCTCCGGGCCCATCCCCGAGTCCGAGGCCATCATGACCAAGGTCCCCATCGACCCGGGCATCCTGGACCAGATCGCCTCGGGCCTGGTGGCGGTGTGCAACGAGCCCCACGGCACCGGCAGCCTGGCCCGCCTGAAGCAGTACACCGTGGCCGGCAAGACCGGCACGGCCCAGGTGGTGGGCCTCAAGGTGGAAAAGGGCTTTGGCCGGGCCTCCGAGGTTCCCTGGAAGTACCGCGACCACGCCCTGTTCGTGGCCTACGCCCCGGCTGAGAATCCCACCATCGCCCTGGCCGTGGTGGTGGAACACGGCGGGCACGGCGGTTCGGCGGCCGGCCCGGTGGCGGCCCAGGTCCTCCGGGCCTACTTCGGCCTGCCCGACCCGGCCGAGGAAGCGGCCGCCAAAAAGGCCGCCGCGGAGGCTGCGGCCGCGGCTTCCGCCGCCGCCACCGCGGCCCACAAGAAGAACAAAAAGAAAAGGGCCCCGGCCGCCCCGCCCGTCGTCGCGCCCGCGTCCCCCGCGGCGGATAATGGGGTGGACGGTGATTGATCGCCGCCTGGTAACCAACTTCGACTGGCTCCTTTTGGCCCTGGTCATGGCGGTCACGGCCTGCGGGGTGATCAACCTCTACAGCGCCGCCGGCAGCTTCAGTCAGGGGGGACCCCCGGTTTTCTTGAAGCAGATCTACTGGTTCGGTTTGGGCCTGGCCGCCATGCTCGCCGTGGCCGCCGTGGGTTACCAGCGCCTGTGCAACCTCGCGTTGCCGCTTTATGGCCTGGTGGTGGTGCTGTTGGCCGCGGTGCTCTTGTTCGGCAAGGTGGTGGGCGGCAGCCAGCGTTGGCTGGCCCTGGGGCCCCTGGTGCTGCAGCCCAGCGAGCTGGCCCGCCTGGCCCTGATCCTGATTCTGGCCCGGCATTTCCAGCGCCGGGACATGGTGGGGGCCTACAAGCTGCGGCAGCTCTGGCTGCCCCTGGCCCTGGTGGTGTTGCCGGTGCTCCTGGTTCTGAAGCAGCCCGACCTGGGCACCTCCCTGCTGCTCCTGATCGTCTCGGCCAGTGTTATCCTGGTCAATGGCGTGAGGCTCACTTCCCTGGCCATCGCGGTCAGCTCGGTGCTGCTGGTGCTGCCGGTGGGTTGGCGCTTCATGAAGGACTACCAGAAGCGCCGCATCTTCAGTTTTCTGGACCCTGATGCCGACCCCCTGGGCGCGGCCTACCACCTGATCCAGTCCAAGATCGCCGTGGGCTCGGGCCAGTTCATGGGCAAGGGCTTCATGGCCGGCACCCAGAGCCAGCTCCATTTCCTGCCGGAGCAGCACACCGACTTCGCCTTCAGCGTCCTGTCCGAGGAGTGGGGTTTCGTGGGTTGCGTCTTGGTGATCACCCTGCTCTCGGCCATCGTGTTCCGGGGGCTGTACCACGCCATGAAGGCCAAGGACCGCCAGGGCATGCTGTGCGTGGTGGGAGCCACGGCCATGATCTTCTGGCCCATGGTCATCAACGTGGGCATGGTGCTGGGGCTGTTCCCGGTGGTGGGCATCCCCCTGCCGTTCATCTCCTACGGCGGTTCCAGCCTCATCACCACCATGGCCGCCCTGGGCCTGATCCAGGGGGTGGCCATGCGCCGCTTCGTGTTCAACCGCAACAAATGATCGGGCTTCTCCGGGATATCTAGACGATAATCCAAGACGTTTTGCCGGTAGGCTGCGGGGATGGCCCGGGCGGATCGGTCCGGCTGGCGGCCCGGGTCCGGAGCCTGCGCCCAGGGACCAGCGAAAATATTTTTGCCCGCCGGGCCGGCCGGGGCAATGTGGGTGGGCCGGTGACCAAACCCGCATAGGCCAAGGCATTCCGGCCGTTCAGCTCCGGGGCCGGTTATTCCTTCCTGTGAATGAAGCCGGCCCGGCGCCTGAACGGCCCTGCGGCCGGGGCTTGGCGGGGAGTTTTTGTATTGCCGGGGGGGGAGGGGCGTGCTAATCATGGGTCACCAGAACCGCCGTCCGGCGGGTGGGAATACAAAACGGCGATAGGCCAAGGTGATCCGTCAGGCACCCGGGTGCGGCCGGGCGGAGAGCGGGAGGTCGGCTTTGTTTGGGCGGAGGAGTAAAGAGGTGACCAAAAGGAAGCGCGAAGGGGAAGTGACCGTATTCTTGGGGGGTGACAGCCAGTTGGAAGGTGTGCTCACCTTTCACGGCCAGGCCCGCCTGGATGGCGCCTTCCGGGGCGAGATCAGGGGTGACGGCCTGCTGATGGTGGGTCCGGAAGCCAAGATCGAGGCTACGGTGGAGGCGGCGGCAGTGGTGGTTTCCGGCTCGGTCAAGGGCGATGTGGTGGCCAGCGAGCGCATCGAGCTCAGGACCCCCGGCCGGCTCATGGGCAACATCACCGCGCCGCTGGTGGTGATGGACGAAGGGGTGCTCTTCGAGGGCCATTGCCGCATGGCCGATGGGTCGGCCGACGAGCGGGCGGCCAAGGTACGCCTGATTTCCGAAGGCGGAGCCAAATCCTGATTTCCCATCTCTGAATTCTTCCAGCCCAGGTCCGGGAGGCCCTCTCCCGGACCGCCAAAAAAAGCTTTGACACTGTTTGTGAAATATTGTAGAAGTTCCAAGCTTGTCAAAATAGTAACAAGCGCCGGGACACAGGACCGGTGCGGCCTGGCGGGTGGAAGCCGGTGCGCGAAGCGGGGTGTTGTGGGTCCCCCTTGAGGCGGCCGGTGGATATTCGCCTTTTATGGGCTGTCTACACAGCGTAGGGGAGCGGAAGCTTTATGGTCAGTATCGATATAGATGTCTCCCTATTCTTCCAGATGGCCAATTTCCTTATCCTTATGGTGGCTCTCAACTACCTCCTCTACAAGCCCATCCGGGGGATCATCCGGGAGCGGGCCGCCAAGATCGCTGCGCTGGGTTCGGACATTGCTTCCACCGAGGAAGGCGCCCAGGCCAAGGAGCGTGAGATGGAGAGGGAGCTGGCCGAGGCCCGCCGCCAAGGGGCGGCTGCCCGCGATGAAATGAAGGGCGAGGGACACCAGCGGGAGCGGGAAATTATCGACGCGGCCACCGCCGAAATGGGCCGGGCCGTGGAAGAGGTCAGGAGCCAAATCCAAGCCGATCTGGGCCGCGCCCGCGACGAACTCAAGTCCCAGGTGCAGGTTTTCGGTCAGGATCTGGCCCAGAAACTTCTGGGAAGGAGCATCCAGTAATGCGCCGTTTCAGCAATAAGTGCGGGTTGGTCGTTCTGGTCGCCCTTCTCGTTTTGACCCTGCCGGTCACCCTGGCCCTGGCCAACAGCGAGCCGGCGGCCGGCGGCCACGGCGAAGCGGCGGTGGCCGAGGGTGGCGCGCACGGCGAAGCGGCCCCCGCGGGCGGGGCCCACGGGGAGGCGGCGGCCGAAGGCGGCGCGCACGGTCCCACCTCGGGTCAGATTTGGGATTTCACGGCCAGGGCCCTGAACTTCGCGGTTCTGGCCGTGGCCTTGTTCTTTGTTCTCCGCAAACCCCTGGCCAAGGGGCTCAGGGGTCGGGCTGACTCCGTCCGCGAGGAGCTGGCCGAGCTGGAAGCCAAGCGCGAAGAGGCCCGCCGGGCCTACGCGGTCATGGAGCAGAGGCTGAAGGACGCCGAGTCCGAGCGGGAGGCCGTGTTGGCGGAGTTCCGCAAACAGGGTGAACGGGAGCGGGAGAAGATCGTGGAGGCCGCCAACACGCTGGCCGAGCGGATCAAAGCCCAGGCTTCTTTCACCATCGAGCAGGAAACCGCCATGGCCAAGGCCGAGCTTAGGCAGGAGATTTCCGAAATGAGCGCGGCGGTGGCCGAAGAGCTGTTGAAGGACAAGATCACCGCCCAAGATCAGACCCGCCTGGTGGATGAATATCTGGCCAAGGTAGAGCAGGAGGTAGTGTGACCAGCCTGATCGTAGCCAAACGCTATGCCAGGGCCTTGCTGGAAATCGGCAAGGAAGATGGCAACTTGGAGCAGTATGGCCGGGACGTGGCTTCGTTCGCCGAGCTATTGACTCAGGCTCCGGAGCTGGATTTTGCTCTGAGCAACCCGGCCTTTGATCTTGACGACCGCAAGAAACTCTTGGGAGATTTCTTGAAGCGCCTGGAGCTGGGCGCCATGGTGCAAAACTTTTTCCGCCTGCTCATGGACCGGGGACGCATCAACGGAGCCCGGGACATAGCTATCGTCTATGCCATGTTGATGGACGAGGAGAAGGGGATCACCCGGGCGGAAGTCGTGTCAGCAACCCAGCTCGATGAGGCCGAAGTAAGGCGCCTGACCGATGCCTTGAAAAAGGTGGCCGGGCGTGATGTTCAACTCGAAGTCAAAGAGGATCCCAGCTTGATCGGGGGCGTGGTGGCCAAGATCGGTGACCTGGTCTTGGACGGCAGCGTCAAGAGTCAGCTGGAGAGCTTGAAAGAATCTTTGAGAAGGGGTGATTACGCCTGATGCAGATCAAAGCCGAGGAAATCAGTCAGGTCATCCGAGAGCAGATCAAGGACTACGACAAGAAAGTCGAAGTCTCTGAGACTGGCACCGTGCTCTCGGTCGGTGACGGCATCGCCCGTATCCACGGAGTAGAGAAGGCCATGGCTGGCGAACTCTTGGAGTTCCCCGGCGGCATCCTGGGCATGGTCCTCAACCTGGAAGAGGACAACGTGGGTGTGGCCGTTATGGGCGACGTGGAGCACATCAAAGAGGGTGACACCGTCAAGCGGACGGGCCGCATCGCCGACGTGCCGGTGGGTGACGCGGTCATCGGCCGGGTCATTGACCCGGTGGGCAATCCGCTGGACGGCAAGGGCCCCATCAACTCCCCGGATCGCAGCCGTATCGAGGTGGTGGCGCCCGGTGTCGTGGCCCGTAAATCGGTGCATGAGCCGATGTACACGGGTCTCAAGGCCATCGACGCCATGACCCCCGTGGGCCGCGGCCAGCGCGAGTTGGTCATCGGTGACCGCCAGATCGGCAAGACCGCCATCCTGGTGGACGCGATCATCAACCAAAAGGGCCAGGATGTGAAATGCATCTACGTGGCGGTGGGTCAGAAAAAATCCACCGTGGCGCAGGTCATCGACACCCTGGAGCGCCACGGTGCGATGGAATACACCTGTGTGGTCAGCGCCTGCGCCTCCGACCCGGCCACCTTGCAGTACATCGCGCCCTATTCGGGCTGCGCGGTGGGCGAGTTCTACCGGGACCGGGGCGGCCACGCCCTCATCTGCTACGACGACTTGTCCAAGCAGGCCGTGGCCTACCGCCAGATTTCCCTGCTTCTCCGCCGGCCTCCGGGACGTGAAGCCTACCCCGGCGACATCTTCTACAACCACTCCCGGCTCCTGGAGCGGGCGGCCAAGCTGTCCGATGACCTGGGCGCCGGTTCCCTCACCGCCCTGCCGATCATCGAGACCCAGGCCGGTGACGTGTCGGCCTACATCCCCACCAACGTGATCTCCATCACCGACGGCCAGATCTACCTGGAGCCGGGCCTGTTCTTCTCCGGTGTGCGCCCGGCCATCAACGTCGGTCTGTCGGTAAGCCGGGTGGGTGGCGCCTGTCAGGTCAAGGCCATGAAGCAGGTGGCCGGTACCCTGCGGCTCGACCTGGCCCAGTACCGCGAGCTGGAGGCCTTTGCGCAGTTCGGCTCCGACCTGGACAAGGCCACCCAGCAGCAGCTGGCCCGTGGCGTGCGGATGGTCGAAATCCTGAAGCAGCCCCAGTATCAGCCCCTGTCCATGGTCAAGCAGGTCAGCATCCTGTTCGCGGCCGCCAGAGGCTTCCTGGACAAGCATCCGGTGTCGGCCTTGGCCACCTACGAAAAGCAGATGTACGACTTCGCGGAGTCGAAGCACCCCGAGGTTTGGGCCGAGCTCGAAGAGAAAAAGGCCATCGACGACTCCCTGGAAGCCAAGATGAAGGGCATGCTCACGGAATTCGAGAACGTCTTCCAGGCTCAGCAGTAGGCAGCCATGGCAGCGTTACGCGACATCCAAAACAAGATCTCCGCGGTCAAAAAGACCCGGCAGATCACCAAGGCCATGAACATGGTGGCGGCGGCCAAGCTCCGGCAGGTGCAGGGCCGCACCGAGGGCTTCCGGCCCTACGCCACCAAGTTCACCGAGGTGCTTGGCAGCCTGTCGCAGGGGGTGGATCCCGAGATCCATCCCATGCTGGCCCAGCCTGAGGAAGTGAATCGGGTCTCCCTGATCGTCCTCACGGCGGACCGCGGGCTGTGCGGCTCCTTCAACCAGAACCTGATCAACCAGGCCGAAAAGTTCCGCAAGGAACTCCAGGCCCAGGGCAGGGAAGTCGATCTCTACCTGGTGGGCCGCAGGGCCCGGGATTATTTCCGCCGCCATGAGACCAGTGCCAAGGAAGCTTTGGTGGGGGCCATGAACGTGGTGGACTTCGACTTGGCGGTCCAGGTAGCCCGCTTCGCTCTCTCCCCCTTCCTGGCCGGCGACGTGCAGGAAGCCTACATAGTCTACTGCCAGTTTGTCTCCATGGCTTCGATGAAGGCCAAGGTGGCCAAACTGTTGCCCATCGAGCCCATCGAAGGCGCGGAATCCGCGGCCGGCGCCGAATACCTCACGGAGCCGTCGGCCGAAGAGATCCTGGTGGACCTGCTTCCCCGCTACCTGAACGTCCGCACCTACCAGGCTCTCCTGGAGACCTCCACCAGCGAGCATGCCTCGCGCATGGCGGCCATGGACAACGCCACGAAGAACTGCAAAGAGCTGATAACCAACTTGACCCTGGCCTACAACAAGGCCCGCCAGGCGACCATCACCGCCGAGTTGATGGACATCGTGGGCGGCGCCGAGGCGCTTAGCCAGAGTCAATAAATACAGATGGGGGCGAAACTTCCCCGTCAGGAGGCGCGATAGGTCATGGACATTGTTAACGTCGGCAAGATTACCCAGGTCATCGGGCCGGTGGTCGACGTCGTGTTTAGCGATGGTAAACTGCCGTTCATCATGACGGCACTTTTGATCACCAACCCCGCCATCAACGACCAAGAGGACAACCTGGTGGTCGAGGTGGCCCAGCACCTCGGCGACAATGTGGTGCGCACCATCGCCATGGACGTTACCGAAGGTTTGCAGCGCGGCCTGCCGGTGAAGAACACCGGACAGCCCATCATGATGCCCGTGGGCGACGAGATTCTGGGCCGCGTCTTGAACGTGGTCGGCCGTCCCGTGGATGGCCTGGGTCCGGTGAACGCCAAGACCTACTTCCCCATCCACCGCCCCGCTCCCTCCCTGGTGGACCAGGACACCACGGTCAACGTGTTGGAGACCGGCGTGAAGGTTATCGACCTTCTGGTGCCGTTCCCCCGCGGTGGCAAGATGGGCATGTTCGGCGGCGCCGGCGTGGGCAAGACCGTTATCATGATGGAGATGATCCACAACATCGCCATGCAGCACGGTGGTATCTCCGTCTTCGCCGGCGTGGGTGAGCGCACCCGCGAGGGCAACGACCTCTACCACGAGATGCTGGACTCCGGGGTTATCAACAAGGCCGCCCTGATCTACGGCCAGATGACTGAACCTCCCGGAGCCCGCGCCCGGGTGGCCATCTCCGCCCTCACCGCGGCTGAGTACTACCGCGACGAGCAGGGCCAGGACGTGCTTCTGTTCATCGACAACATCTTCCGGTTCACCCAGGCTGGTTCCGAGGTGTCCGCTCTCCTGGGCCGCATGCCCTCCGCGGTGGGCTACCAGCCCACCCTGGGTACCGACCTTGGCGAGCTGCAGGAGCGCATTACCTCCACCACCAAGGGCTCCATTACCTCGGTGCAGTGCGTGTACGTGCCCGCAGACGACTTGACCGACCCCGCGCCGGCCACCACCTTCGCGCACTTGGACGGCACCGTGGTGCTCTCGCGGCAGATCGCCGAGCTCGGCATCTACCCCGCGGTGGACCCGCTCGACTCCACCAGCCGCATCCTGGACCCCAACTACCTGGGTGAGGAACACTACTTCACCAGCCGCCAGGTGCAGATGATCCTGCAGAAGTACAAAGACCTCCAGGACATCATCGCCATTCTGGGTATGGACGAGCTTTCTGACGAAGACAAGATCACCGTGGCCCGGGCCCGGCGTATCCAGCGCTTCCTCAGCCAGCCCTTCCACGTGGCCGAGACCTTCACCGGTATGCCCGGCAAGTACGTCAAACTGGAAGACACCATCCGCGCGTTCAAGGAAATCGTGGAAGGCAAGCACGACGACCTGCCGGAGCAGGCATTCTACATGGTCGGCACCATCGAGGAGGCGCGCGAAAAAGCGGCCAAGATGGCGGCCGTCTAGAGCACGGAAGGTTATTGACCCATGGCCAACAAGATACTCTTGGAAGTCGTCACGCCGGAAAAGCTCCTGGTCAACAAGGAAGTGGACATCGTGGTGGCCACTGGGGTTGACGGCGAGTTCGGTGTGCTCTATGGGCACGTGCCCTTCCTGGCAACCTTGGACATTGGCGAGCTACGGTTCAAGGACGGCAACGCCACCGAGTATGCAGCCATCGCTGGCGGTTTCGCCGAAGTGACCGCGAAAAAGGTCACCATTTTGGCCGAGGCGGCCGAGTTGGCCCGGGACATCGACGTGGACCGCGCCAGCCGCGCCCGGGAACGGGCCGAGCAACGCATCACTCAGACGCAGGCCGAAGCCCTGGACTTTGCCCGCTCCGAGGCGGCCCTGAAGCGGGCCATGCTGCGGATGAGGGTGGCCGGCCGGACCTCCGCCGCCGCCTGAGACCAGACCTGACCGGAGCCGGACTCCCCCAGGGAGTCCGGCTCCGTATTTTTTTCCCCTCCGCCGTCCCGGGCTGGGGAGGTCGATGAGCCCGCTAGGCTCCCTTCGGTCCCCGGTCCGGGCCCCGAAACGGCCGGGTTTTTCGCGGCAAGGGGTCCCGGAGCCGCGAAAACCACCGGAACTCCGGAAAATATTTTTTCACCCCCCGGCCGGCTTCCGGTCAAGGCCTTGCCTTTTCGGCCACCTCCCCCTAACATTTGCGCCATGTACCAGAATCCGCCCCATCTGGCCGTGGTGATCATGGCCGCGGGTAAGGGCACCCGCATGAAATCCGAACTGGCCAAGGTGCTGCATCCCCTGGCGGGGCGGCCCTTGCTGCACTATGCCCTGGACCTGGCCGGGGAGCTGGGCGCGGAGCGCACCGTGGTGGTGGTGGGTCACCAGGCCCCGGCGGTGCAGGAGGCGGCCCAAGGCTTCCCCAGCGTGCGCTTCGCCCTGCAAGAGCCGCAACTGGGCACCGGCCACGCCATGCAGGCGGCCCTGCCCGGGCTGGCCGGGCACCAGGGCCCGGTGCTGGTGCTCTACGGCGACGTGCCCGGGCTCCGGGCCGCCACGCTGCGCCGGCTGTGGGAGGCGCACCACAGCCAGGGCCTGGCCATGACCGTCCTGGCCATGGAACTGCCCGACCCCGGGCACTATGGCCGGCTGGTGCGTGAGCCCGGCGGCGGCCTTTGCCGCATTGTGGAGTTCCGCGACGCCTCGCCGGCTGAGCGGACGATCACCCTGGTGAACAGCGGCATCTACCTTTTCGAGGCCACCCCGCTCCGGGAGGGGCTGTCCCAGCTCCGGCCGGACAACGACCAGGGCGAGTACTACCTCACCGACCTGGTGGAGATTCTGCACCGGGGCGGCTGGCCGGTGGGCTTTGCCCTTTGCCCGGACGCCTGGGAGGTGGCTGGGATCAACAGCCAGGAGGAGCTGGCGGCCTATGCGGCGCGGCTCTCCTCGGCCCAAGGGAGCTAATAGGACTATGTGCGGTATTATCGGCTATTTGGGTCCAAAAAACGCGGTGGACGTCATCATGGAGGGCCTCTCCCGCCTGGAGTACCGGGGCTATGACTCGGCCGGGCTGGTCCTGGTGGACAGCGGAGACTTCGCCATCCGGCGGGCCCAAGGCAAGCTGGATCGCTTGCGTGAGCGTCTGGCCGAGGACCCCCTGGCCGGCAACCTGGGCATGGGCCACACCCGCTGGGCCACCCACGGCCGGCCCAGCGAGAACAACGCCCACCCCCACCTGGCCGGAGACGTGGCCCTGGTGCACAACGGCATCATCGAGAACTACCTGGAGTTGAAAGAGCAGCTCGTGGCCCGGGGCCACACTTTCAAGTCCGAGACCGACACCGAATGCCTGGCCCATCTAGTGGAGCAGGAGATCATCAACGGCGCCCCGGGCCTGGAGGCGGCGGTGCGCCGCGCCCTGGTCCAGGTGCGGGGCTCCTACGCCCTGGTGGTGCTGGATCGGCGGCGGCCCGATTTCATGGTGGGGGCCCGCAAGGACTCGCCCCTGATCCTGGGCCTGGGCCGCGAGGGCGGCGAGGTGTTCCTGGCCTCGGACGTGCCGGCCTTCCTCTCCCACACCAACCGGGTGGTGTTCCTGGAGGACGGCGACGTGGTGGTGGTGGAGGGGGGAAGCTGCGTCATCAGCGACCTGAGCGGCAACCCGCGGCCCTACAGCGAACAGAGCATAAGCTGGTCCCCGGCCATGGCCGAAAAGGCCGGGTACAAGCACTTCATGCAAAAGGAAATCTTCGAGCAGCCCCGGGCTCTGGTGGACACCATGGCCGGCCGGGTAAAGGCCGGCAGCCCCGAGGTGTTCCTGCCGGACCTGAACCTCACCCCCGAGGTGGTGGCCGGGGTGAAGCGCCTGGTGCTGCTGGCCTGCGGCACCAGCTACCACGCCGCCCTAGTGGGCAAGTTCTATCTGGAAAAGCTGGCCCGCATCCCCACCGAGGTGGACCTGGGCTCCGAGTTTCGCTACCGGGACCCCCTGGTGGGTCCGGGGGACCTGGCCGTGGCCATCAGCCAGTCCGGCGAGACGGCCGACACCCTGGCCGCGGTGCGGGAGGCGGTGAGCCGGGGGGCCCGGGCCATCGGAATCTGCAACGTGCTGGGCTCCACCCTCACCCGGGAGACCACCGGGGTGCTCTACACCCACGCCGGGCCGGAGATCGGGGTGGCCTCCACCAAGGCTTTCACCACCCAGTTGGTGGCCTTGTACCTGTTGGCCCTCTACCTGGGCCGGGCCCGGGGGGTGCTGGACGACCGCCGGTGCGAAGAGTTGGTGGAAGAGCTGGTGGCTCTGCCGGGCCTGGTGCAAAAGTGCCTGGAGGAGGAGGAGCACGTCCGCCTGGTGGCCGAGCGTTTTGCCGGAGCCCGGGATTTCCTCTACCTGGGGCGGGGGGTCTGCTACCCCATAGCCTTGGAAGGCGCCTTGAAGCTAAAGGAGATCAGCTACATCCACGCCGAGGGCTATCCGGCCGGCGAGATGAAGCACGGCCCCATCGCCCTGATCGACGAGCAGCTCCCGGTGGTGGTGTTGGCCAACACCAGCGAGGTGCAGGAAAAGGTGCTCTCCAACATGGAGGAGGTGCGGGCCCGGGGCGGCAAGCTCATCGTGGTGAGCGAAGCCGACGCCGGGGTGCGGGGCAGCCTGAGCGAGGCTGACGCGGCCCTCACCGTGCCGGCGGCCTCGCCGCTTTTGGCCCCTCTGGTGATGGTGGTGCCTCTGCAGATCTTGGCCTACCACGTGGCCGTTTTACGCGGCACGGACGTGGATCAGCCCCGTAACCTGGCCAAGAGTGTCACCGTGGAGTAGTATTAGCGGCAATTGCTGGACAAAGCCCTTGACCGGGTGCGTCCGATTCCCCTAGATTGGTATTGGGAGAAGATCGTAAACCCATGGAACTAAGCGCTTTTAGCCGCCTCGAAGAAAAGATCGACAGTCTGGTTCGCCGGATGGAGGAGCTCAAGGCCGAGAATCAAGCCCTCCGCGGCGACTTGGAGGCCAAGGAGAAAGAGGCCCAGGAGCTAGGGGAATTGATGGCTGTCCTGGAGGCGGAACGTGAAGAAGTGAAAAGCCGCATAGAGGGCCTGGTGGCTCGGCTGGAGTTGATCTGACCGGGCGCTGTCCCTCCCGGCCCCCTGCCCAGGGAGAACGGCAACCATGACCGGATCGCGGCGAACTGGATCGTCGGGAAGCGCCCACCCGGTGCGGGTGGAGATTCTGGGTAACGATTTTGTCCTGCGCTCGGGCCAGGGCGAAGAGCAGATTCAGCGGGTAGCCAACTACCTTAACGGCAAGCTGAACGAGATTCTGAGCACTACCCGGACTTCTTCAACCTTGGCCGCCGCGGTGTTGGCGGCGTTGAATATCACCCATGAGTTGTTAGAGCTCAAAGACGAGCGTGAGAAATTACTTCAGGAGATCGAGGAAAAAACGGAGAAACTGCTCGCTCGTATGGAACGGGCGGTGATTTAAGGTGCCCCCTGCGCTGTGCGTGCTCAGGCAAGAGTGTTATTTGAGCCAACACTAAATAAATTGGGACGAATGCCTCTGATTCCGGAGGTGGCTGGCAGGTTCAGCCCGACCCGGCATCACGCCCGGCCCACCTGTCAAGACAGGTTCAAAAACTAGACGCCACACGGCAGAGGCGGGGGGGACCGTTTATAAAGGTGTCAGACCCCGGCGAGGATAGACCCCAGGACCCATGATCGAAATTGCACCCCATATCGCGGCCGCTTCGCGCGCTCCTTTTTCCCTGCTCACCAAGGGTGCATTTGCCGGGCGGGCTGCTCCGCCCCCAGGGGCACGGAGCGCATCGCCCCCGGCCGGCCGAGCCAAAGCCCGGGTTAAGAACTGCGGGCCGCCCGGTCCGCCTGGGGACGGAACCTGGAACGGGGCCTTTTGATCGCGCTGAACACCTGAAACGCAGCTCCGCGCATACCTCGACCTCCTTGGTGCATCTTGCAAGGAGGCCACATGTCTACGCCTTTAGCCCTCTTCATCGCACTGGCGGCGTTGGTTTTGGGGGTGGCGGCCGGTTATCTTTTCCGCTTGAAGCAGGCCCAAGCCCGCTTGCAGTCCGTGGAAGCCCTTAGCCAGAAGTTGGTGGACGACGCTCGGCGGGAAGCCGAGACCCTGAAGAAAGAGGCCCTGCTGCAGGCCAAGGACCAGCTTTACCAGATGAAGCTGGAGTTCGAGGCCGAGACCAAGGAACGCCGGCAGGAACTTAACCAGATCGAACGTCGTCTCACCCAAAAGGAAGAGGTCCTGGACAAGAAGGACCTGAACCTGGACCAGCGGGAAGATGAGTACAACCGCCGCGAAACCGTGGTGGCGGAAAAGGAAAAGGACCTCGCCACCAAGGGCGAGGAGCTGGAGGGCATGATCACCCGCCAGAGTGAGCTTTTGGAGCATATCGCCGGGCTCACCGCCGAGCAGGCCAGGGAACAGCTCCAGGAGACCATCATCAGCCAGGCCCGCCACGAGGCGGCCAAATCCATCCGCCGCATCGAGATCGAAGCCCACGAGACCGCGACCAAGAAGGCCCAGGAGATCCTGGCCCTGGCCTGCAAGCGCTACGCCGGGGACTATGCCCAGGAAAAGACGGTCAGCGTGGTGAACCTGCCCTCGGACGAGATGAAGGGCCGGATCATCGGACGGGAGGGCCGCAACATCCGGGCCATCGAGGCGGCCACCGGGGTGGATCTCATCATCGACGACACCCCCGAGGCGGTCATCGTCTCGGGCTTCAACCCGGTGCGGCGCGAGGTGGCCCGCCTCAGCCTGGAGCGGCTCATTTCCGACGGGCGCATCCATCCGGCCCGCATCGAGGAAGTGGTCAAGAAGGTCCAGGTGGAGGTGGAGGCGGCCATCAAGGAGGCCGGCGAGCAGTCGACCTTCGACGTGGGGGTGCACGGCATCCATCCCGAGGTGATCAAGCTCCTGGGCCGGCTGCGCTACCGCTCCTCCTACGCCCAGAACGTGCTGGTGCATTCCCTGGAGGTGGCCTTCCTCTGCGGCATCATGGCCAGCGAACTGGGCCTCAACGCCAAGCAGGCCAAACGGGCCGGGCTCTTGCACGACATCGGCAAGGCGGTGGACCACGAGATCGAAGGGCCCCACGCCACCATTGGCGCCGACCTGGCCAAACGCTACGGCGAGAAGCCGCACATCGTGCACGCCGTGGCCGCCCACCACGAGGACGTGCCGCCGGAATCGGTGCTGGCTATCCTGGTGCAGGCGGCGGACGCGCTGTCCGGCGCGCGGCCGGGGGCCCGGCGCGAGATGCTGGAGAGCTACGTCAAGCGCCTGGACGACCTGGAGCGCATCGCCAACGCCTTTGATGGGGTGTCCAAGTCCTACGCCATCCAGGCCGGCCGCGAGGTGCGCATCGTCCTGGAAGCCGAGAAGACCTCGGACGACCAGGCCCTGATGCTGAGCCACGACGTGGCCCGCAAGATCGAGGAAGAGCTGATGTACCCGGGCCAGATCAAAGTCACGGTGATCCGCGAGACCCGGGCGGTGGACTACGCCCGGTAGGCAGCTTTCGGAGAGCTTTCGGAGAAATGGGAATGTGGGGGGAGACCCTTTTTTTGGGAAAAAAGGGTCTCCCCCCACACCCCCCTTCCCCAAAAAAACTTCATAGTATTAAGTTCTAACCAGATCTTGCATCAGCCAGCGATAATCGGGAATTCTTGGCGAAAGTCGGGAATTGGCTGAAAACCACTAGGGCACGATTACTCCGAAAAGATCCCAGGGGCTGTCCACGGGACCAAGTCCCGGCCGCACCGAGCGGGCCGAAGCCTCTGGGGCGGCCGGAGGGTTGAGAGGGTGGGGCTACGCAGTGGCGTCCCCGGCATAAGATCATGATACGCATTCTGTTTATCGGCGACATATTCGGCCGGCCCGGGCGCCAGGCCCTGGCCTCGGCGCTGCCGGGGCTCAAGAAGAGCCTGGGCGTGGACCTGGTGGTGGCCAACGGCGAGAACGGCTCCGGCGGTCTGGGCCTCAACGCCCGGGCGGCTGGGGAGCTGTTTGTCTCCGGGGTAAACGTCATCACCTCGGGCAACCACATATGGCGGCACAAGGACCTGGTGCCGCTGTTGGAGGATGAGCCCCACCTCTTGCGGCCCCACAACTACCCCGGCGACGCGCCTGGGCGCGGCTGGGTGGTGGCGCGTTTGAAGAAGGGAGTGGAGGTGGCGGTGGTGAACCTGGAGGGCCGCGCCTTCATGACCCCCCTTGATTGCCCCTTCCGCGGCTTGGACGCGCTCCTGGAGGGGCCTTTGCGGGCCTATCCGATACGGGTGCTGGATTTTCACGCCGAAGCCACCAGCGAGAAGCTGGCCCTGGCTTGGCACGCCGACGGCCGGCTCTCGGCCCTGGTGGGCACCCACACCCACGTGCAAACCGCGGACGAAAAGATTTTGCCCCGGGGCACGGCCTACATCACTGACCTGGGCCTGACCGGGCCTCATCATTCGGTGATCGGCATGGAGCCCTCGGCCGCGGTGAGCCGCTTCTTGACCCAGCGACCCCAACGCTTCGTGGTGGCCCGGCGGGACCTGCGCCTGCAAGGGGCCCTGGTGGAGATCGACGAGACCACCGGCCGAGCCCGGGAGATCCGGCGCATTTCCCAAGCCTTGGACTAGGCGCCGTCCTCCGGCCCCCTTTACCGCCGTGAGCGCCATCGCGACCAGCCCACCCAAGCTGCCGGCGAGGCCGGGGCCGCTACAGGCCAGATAGAAAAACACCCAAGTTAAACAATCAGTTACGGCTTGTCCCCCCGGGGGTTGGTTGAAGCCGGCCGTCCTCGGCCGGGCGAGGGATGTCCCGCCAAATCACGGACCTGAATGCCGCGTGATTTGCGAGGTTTGGCAAAATCACCTTTTTGCCTTTGCTCCCAGAGGCACGGGGCAGGACGCCCCGTGCATCGCTCTGCCCTAGCATGCTACAATCCCCCGGAAATCTCCGGCGGTGGCGGAGTTCCCGCTCCCTGCCGCCGGCCTGCGCCAAACTCCAACCCGAAAAAAGGCGGAAGTCCCCATGGGCCTGTACCAAACCTACCAAGACCGGGGCTACGTGGAGCAATGCACCGACCCCGCGGAGCTGACCAAACTCTTTGACGAATCCAGGGTCAGCGCCTATATCGGCTTCGACCCCACGGCCACCAGCCTGCACGTGGGGAGCCTGATCCCCATCCTGAGCCTGGTGCACCTGCAGCGGGCGGGGCACAAGCCCCTGGTGCTGGTGGGCGGCGGCACCGGCATGGTGGGCGATCCCTCGGGCAAGACCGAGATGCGCCAGATCCTCACCAAGGAAACCATCGAGGGCAACGTGGAGGCCCTGAAGGCCCAGCTCTCCCGCTTTCTCGATTTCGGCCCAGACCAGGCCGAGATGCTCAACAACGCCGACTGGCTCCTGCCCCTGAACTACGTGGAATTTCTGCGGGACGTGGGCCGGCACTTCTCGGTCAACCGCATGCTGCAGCAGGAATCGGTGAAGCTGAGACTGGCCGGCGAGGCCGGGCTGTCGTTCATCGAGTTCAATTACATGATCCTGCAGGCCTTTGACTTCATGCACCTGGCCAAGACCATGGGCTGCAAGCTCCAGATGGGCGGCAACGACCAATGGGGCAACATCGTCATGGGCGTGGACCTGACCCGGCGCATGCTGGGCGAGGCGGTGCACGGGCTCACCTTCCCGCTCATCACCACGGCCGGCGGCCAGAAGATGGGCAAGACCGCGGCCGGCACGGTGTGGCTGGATGCCGAGCGCACCAGCCCCTATGACTTCTATCAGTACTGGATCAACACCCACGACGACGACGTGCCGCGCTTCCTCCGGCTGTTCACCTTCCTGCCGCTCACGCAGGTGGAGGAGCTGTCCCGGCTCAGCGGGGCGGACGTGCGGGAGGCCAAACAGGCCCTGGCCCATGAGATCACCAGCTTCGTGCACGGCGAGGAGGAGGCCCGGGCGGCCCGTAGGGCGGCTGAGGCGGCCTTTGGCGGCGGCGGCGACGCGGCGGCGGTGCCCAGCACCACCATGGCCCGGGAAGCGCTCACAGCCGGCGTGCCGGCGTTCCAGCTGTTCGTGGACACGGGGCTCTGCTCCTCCAACTCCGAGGCCCGGCGCCTGGTGAAGCAGGGAGGGGCCTACATCAAGGAGATCCGGGTGGACAACTTCGACCAGGTGATAGACCTGTCCTGGGCCGGCGACGACGGGGCCCTATGGCTACGCGCCGGTAAGAAGAAGCACCACCGGGTATTGCCGGAATAGCGCTCGGGCGGCCCCGGCCGGGTGGGAAACCGACCGGCCGGGGGGCGTCAAGGGGGTCAAGGGGCCGTCAAGAAAGGGGGGAGCATTTTTCCACGGGGACGTCTTGGTGAGGATTAGCTAGCGATTAATATATGTTAGGAGGTATCACGAGGTTTGTGAAGGGGCGCAACCAAGAAATTCGCAGAAAAACCTCGTCGACCCCTTGACCCTTTTAAAAGCTCTGTTAGTATTCGCTTCGTGACCGGCACGGTGCCAAACAAAAACGGCACCGAGCGACAAAAAAGAGGGCAGTGCGGATCCTCTGATCACAAAAAAAGTTCTCAAAATAAGCGCGGCTGAAAAGACAGCCTGGGTATTGACGGGCTGGTCAGGATGCGCTAAGATGAACTTCTGCACGGAACAGATTGATCACTGAAAACTGAATAGCGGGAAGATAGGCGTCGAAGACGGGCCTAAATTGCCGTAGCTCCTAAGTAAATCATTAGCGAGCATACGGTCGCTTAATAGGATTTAACTGGAGAGTTTGATCCTGGCTCAGAACGAACGCTGGCGGCGGGCCTAACACATGCAAGTCGCACGAGAACGTCTCACTTCGGTGAGGCTAGTAAAGTGGCGCACGGGTGAGTAACGCGTGGGTAATCCACCTTTGGGCCTGGGATAACGTTCCGAAAGGAGCGCTAATACCGGATAAGACCACGATGACTGCGGTCATTGCGGGAAAAGGGGGCCTCTTCATGAAAGCTCCCACCTGAAGACGAGCTCGCGTCCCATTAGCTTGTTGGTGAGGTAACGGCTCACCAAGGCCGCGATGGGTAGCTGGTCTGAGAGGATGATCAGCCACACTGGGACTGGAACACGGCCCAGACTCCTACGGGAGGCAGCAGTGAGGAAT
>JAHLLK010000056.1 GCA_020444165.1 Deltaproteobacteria bacterium
TGAAAGGCGTCAACCTTATGAAACCTCTCGTTGCACCATGCGGATAGGCTCATCGTGCCATAGCTGTTTTTGGGCAATTCCCTATATCAGGCAGGAATTACTGGCTATAGATGGCCATTCCGCAACCTTTTCTCCGCTGGCCATCGCCCGCTCCCCTGGCGGCGGTCTCCGGCGGCGGCGGGAAAGGAGGTTGCCGCGGGCGGCTCAGCCCTCCTTGGGCTCGTCGAAGCGGGCCTTCAGGATCAGGGTATCCTCCTCCAGGGAGGTGCGCACCTTGTAGGGCAGCTTGTGGAACAGCCGGATCATGCTCTGGTTGGACGCGTTGGTCATGGCCATGAACCCGGCGATGTGATTCTCCCGGGCGGCCGCGGCCAGCTTCTTTAGAATAATGCCCGCGATGCCGTGGCCTTGCCAATCCCGGGACACGCTGAAGGCCACTTCGGCCAGCTTGTCGGCCGGGTTGAAGAAGTAGTTGCCCAGGCCGATGATCCGCTCGAAGCCGGTCTCCCCGATCACCGCCACGATGGTCATGTCGTGCACGTAGTCCACCTGGAATTGATCGGCCACCTCGCTGCGCAGGAAGGTGCGCTTCTCGTGCATGAAGCGGTTGATCACGTCCTCGCGCTCCAGGGCGTAGAAATGCTCCTGGATCAGGCGCTCGTCCGTGGGCCGGGCCGGCCGGAACAGGACGCTCTGCTCGGCGAACTGGCGGGTCTCTTCCACCTTCAGGGGGTACACGCTGCGGATGGTGTCGGCCAGGGTGCGCTCCGGGCCCAACAGACCGATCTCCTTGGCGTTGTAGAACAGCTCGTCCCGGAAGTCCGGGTGGGCTATCGAGATGAGGGCGATGGCCCGCTCCTGCAAATTCTTGCCAAAGAGGTTGGCCACCCCGTACTCGGTGACCACGTACTGCACGTCGCCCCGGGGCACCACCACGGCCAGGTTCTCCATCTGGGGCACGATGCGGCTGGACTTGCCGTCCATGGTGGTGCTGGGCAAGAGCAGGATGGATTTGCCCTCGGGCGCCCGCTGGGAGCCGCGCACAAAGTCCATCATGCCCGAGACCCCGGTGAAGTTGTTGTAGGGCAGGGCGTCGGCCGCCACCTGGCCGGTGAGGTCCATGGCCATGGCCACCTGGATGGAGGTCATCTTGTTGTTGCTGGCGATGATGGTGGAGTCGTTGACGTAGTCCGAGGGGTGGAACTCGATGCCCGGGTTGTCGTGGATGTACTCGTAGAGGTTGCGGCTGCCGATGGCCCCGCTGGCGATGAGCTTGCCCTCGTTGAAGCCCTTTTTCCGGTTGGTGATGACCCCGGCCGAGACCATGTGCAGGATGCCGTCGGTGAGGAACTGGGTGTGGATGCCCAGGTCGCCCTTGTCGCCCAGGGCCTCCAGGGTGGCCTGGTAGCTGGAGCCCAGGCTGAGCTGCAAGGTGGCCCCGTCCTCGATGAGCTTGGCCACGTGCCGGCCGATCATATGCGCGCTCTCGAAATCCGGCGGCGGGCCCACGGTGAGCAGATCTTCCTCCAGCTCCACCACCACGTGCACCTGGTTCACGTGGATGAAGCTGCGGCCCATCACCCTGGGCATGTTGGGGTTCACCTGGGCGATCACCAGGTCGGCGCTGGTGGCCGCGGCCATGGTCACGTCCACGGCCACTCCCAGGCTCATCCAGCCGAAGTCGTCGGGCGGGCTCACCTGGATCAGGGCCACGTGCACCGGCAACTGGCGGCTCTTGAACAGCCGCGGCACGGCCGAGAGGTTGATGGGGGTGAGGAAGCGTTTGTTGCGGGCCAGCTCCCGGGGTTTGGCCGAGCCCAGGTAAAAGGAGCGCACGTTGAAGCTCTGGGACGAGAAGCCGCCCCCGGCCATGGTCAGGGGCACGGCCTCCAGGCTCAACAGGCGCACGATCTCCAGGTCGGGCAGGGAGACCGCGGCGTCGGCCAGGGCCTGCACCAGGCCTTGGGGTTCGCCCGTGCCGGAGGTGATGAAGACGCGTTGGCCGGGCTGGATCAGCTTGATGGCTTCGGCGGGAGTGCGGCGTTTCTGCAGGTATTCATCGGGCCAGTAGCGGGGGGTCCGAGCCATGATTTTCCCTCGGGTTCAGGAGGTCAGCGGGATGTGGGCAGATGGGGCAATGATACCAGCCAGCCGGGAATGTTCCCCAGGTGAGTGGGGCGGAAAGTATCGCCTGGTGGTCTCCTCCGCCGGCCCTCCCCGGCCGCGGTGAGCCAGCCCGCGGAACTTAGGCCGCCCTTGACCGGGCTTTCCGGGGCGCGGAGGGCCGGGCCGCAGCGGCTGATGTTTCTATAGTCTAGCAAAGCGACTAGCAGGGTGTTGAAAAAGACCATCCATGGCCTTTTTCAACCCATCTTGGCAAAAGTGTCGTTTTGCCAAGATGGACAAATTGCTTGCCTTTTCAAGGCCGCGCAATTTGGCGCGCCCTCCCCGGGGTCCCCAAACAAGCCGTAGCTTGTTTGGGGTGGTCCCTGGCGCGCCCCGCAGGCTGTTTTTCAACAGCCTGCTAGGGTTTGGCCCATTTTAGGTGGGCCCCTCCCCCGGATCGCCGGGCCGGCCCGCGCGTTGGGGAATCCGGGCCAAAATCTCCGCTGGCCCGGGGGCATTTCGGCGTGGTAGCTTGCAGGGAACCACCCTGCCAGGAAAGGAGGTGCCAGGTGGCGCCACGGGCAACCAGGGCCCCCCGGAAGGCCTGTTTCTGGAACACGCTGCTCTGCCTGTGTTTTTTGGCGCTGCTCATCTCCCCGCCGGCCGGCCTGGCCGCGGACGGGGACGGCGCTTTGGCCACGGCCGATCCCATGATCCGGATAACCAGCCTGCCGCTCAAGGGCGATCTCAGCCAGCTCATGGCCCGGATCAGCGACGACGTCTGCCGCGACACCGGGCTGAAGAAAAACCTGGCCACCTATTTCTGGCAGACCTTCAACGCCATCTATTGCCCCGGCTGCGCCGCGGCCAAGCTCAAGGGTCCCATCTTCGTCGATATCTACCTGCCGGCTTTCATCTCCGTGCCGGAGCGGAAAAAGCTCATGACCAGCCTGGCCGAGGCCCTGGCCCGCCACACGGACTACACCACCAAGGACGTGTACATCGCGATCCGGGTCCAGGAAAAAGGCGAGGTCTATATCATGGGCGAGGTGCTGTCCAACTGGCAGCAGGTGGGCGGCCCGGACCAATAGCCCGGAGCGGCGACGGCCCCGGCCCGGCCGCGCGGCTCTCTCCAGCTTTGTCCCGCGCCCCGCCAACTTGCTGGGCCGTGACCGGGGAGCCTCTTCGCCCGGCAAGCCTTGGCCGGTAATTAATATTCGCACCATAGGGGTTTTCCCTTGCCATATCCCACCGCCGGGTGGTTTATTTTTTAAACATCCCTTTGACACGCAGCATGGTTCCACTCGCCTGCCCCGACGCTTCCCACATAGCAGGAGAGGTTGACATGACTGCCAAGTTAACCCGGTATTTTTGGTGGGTGCCGGCCCTGCTCTGCCTGGGGCCGGTTTTGGTGGGGACCAGTCCGGCCTGGGCCCTGGAGGTGGAGATTGTGAGCCAGACCTCGGCCGGCTGCCTGGGCAACGGCCCGAGCCTCTGGCCCGCCTGTTCCGCTTCGGGCCGCTGGGTGGCCTTCGAGTCCACGGCGGACGACCTGGTGAGCGGGGACACCAACGGGGAGAGCGACCTCTTTGTCCGGGACCGGCGCACCGGGGATACCACCCGGGTCAGCGTGGATTCCAACGGCGGGGAGAGCAACGGCGGCAGCCAGTTCGCGGCCATCTCGGCCGATGGCCGCTACGTGGCCTTTTGGAGCAATGCCAGCAACCTGGTTTCCGGGGACACGAACGGCCACTCCGATTATTTCCTGCACGACCGCCAGACCGGCCAGACCAGCCTGGTAGGCCCGGCCATCACGGGAGCGAGCGGCCTTCTCCTCCAGCCCCTACCAGCCCTTTCCGGCACCGGCCAATTTGTGGCCTTCGCCACGGACGATCCCGGCCTGGTCCCCGGCGACACCAACAACGCCTTTGACGTCATGGTGTACGACACCGTCAATGGGACCCTGGAGCGCGTGAGCGTGAACAGCAGCGCAGAACAAGGCGACGCCAGCAGCTTCGCCCCGGCCATCTCGGCGGATGGCCGCTACGTCTGCTTCGCCAGTTTCGCCAGCAATCTGGCGGCGGACGACACCAATGGGGTGGCGGATATCTTTGTCCACGACCGTCAGACCGGGGAGACCACCTTGGTCAGTCAATCCACCCTGGGGGGGCGGGCGAACCGCAACTGCTTGGGGCCCGCCATTTCCGCCGACGGTCGCCGGGTGGCCTTTCTCAGCGCCTCGGACAACCTGGTGAACCTGCCCCGGGCCGCCGCGCCCCCCCTGGCCTCCGCCTTCCCCCGGCAGGTCTATCTGCGCAACCTGGACACCTCGGAAACCACCCTGGTCAGCGCCCGCTTGGACGGCGCCCTGGCGGCCCAGGACTGCGAGCGCCCCGCCATTTCCGGCAACGGGCAATTCGTGGCCTTTGTGAGCCATGATCCCGATCTGGTGACGGGGGACACCAACCTGTTGTCGGATGCCTTTGTGCGGGACCTGACCACGGAGCAAACCACCCTGGTCTCCACCTCCGCCACCGGAGTCCAGGGCAACGGCCTCACCGATGAGCGCACGGCCATTTCCCATGACGGCTCCACGGCCTTTTTCGCCACCCTGGCCGACAATCTGGTGAGTGGGGACGGCAACGGCTATGCCGACGTGTACGCGGTTTACCCCCTGGTGGGCCACCAGCGGCTCATGTACCGGGCCTACAACCTGGCCTTGATGTACCATTTCTTCACCACCCGGGCGGCCGAGTTCGCCAACGCGGTGGCTGCGGGGTACCAGGACGAGTCCACCGGGGTGGAGCGGCGGCTGTTCCAGGTGTCCGACCAGGCCCTCTACGGCAACAATCCCCTGCACCGGCTTTACAACCCCAACGCGGGGCGGCACTACTACACCTTCTCCAACGCGGAGCGGGACAGCCTGATGGCCCTGGGCTGGAATTTCGAGCGGGACGAGGGGTGCGTCTTCACCACCAGCGACGTGGCCCCGCCGGAGACCATCGAGATTTACCACCTCTATCACGCAGTCATCGGCACCCACCTCTACACTTCCAACGCCGCCGAGGTGGCCGCCGTCCTGGCCAGCATCCCGGATTGGCAGCAGCACCGCTCGCTCGGCTTCGCCTTCCGGGGGCCGGGGGCCACGGTGCGCGACTACACGGAACTCCCGCCCCACTCCACGGTGCTGGAGGCCGCGGCGCGGCTGGCCGGGGTCCGTTAGGTCGAGGGATAATCCGCCGCCCGGCCGGCCCGCTCCCGGGCCGGCCGCCTGCCTATCCGCCCCGATCCTTTGGGTCGAAAAAACCATATTCAGACCGGAAAATATGGTTTTTGGCTTGCCAGTGCCCGCGCTTTTGTCGCAGATTGGCCTTGGCTCGACCAGCTTGACCCTCACCTTGGTTTCCCCCTCAAATACCCGCCTGCCTTGGGAGATACGTCATGCCCCGCGGTAAACAGATCCCTGCCTATTGCCTCGCGCTGCTGGGGCTCCTGGTCCTGGGGGCCGGGGCCGCCGCCCCGGCCCAGGCCCAAACCACCGAACTGGTGAGCCGCCCCGCGGACGGAGCCCAGACCGACCATCATTCCGTCTCGCCGTCCCCTTCCGCCTCGGGCCGCTGGGTGGCCTTTACCTCCCTGGCCACGAACCTGGTGCCCGGCGACACCAACGGGGTCAGGGACGTGTTCGTCAAGGACCGCCGCACCGGGGCGGTGGAACGGGTCAGCGTCTCCTCCAGTGGCGAGGAAGGCAACGCGCGCAGTGATTACCCCAACATCTCAGACAATGGGCGCTACGTGGCATTTATCAGCGAAGCCGGCAACCTGCGGGCCGGCGGCCTGGTGGGCCAGTACGATTACTTCGTGCACGACCGCCAGACCGGGGAGACCACCTGGGTGGGGCCGGGGCCCTTCACTTGGCGTGGGGTTACGTATCGCTGGGCCCCGGCCATCTCGGCCGACGGCCGCTACGTGGTCTATGCCACCGGAGAACCCAACGCGGCGCTCGGGGACAACAACACCTGGTGCGACGTGTACCTCTGGGACCGGGACACCGGGGCCACCGAGTTGGTGAGCGTCTCCAACACGGGCGATCCGGGCGACGCGGACAGCGGCGAACCCGATGTCTCGGACGACGGGCGCTATGTGGTCTTTGCCTCCGAGACCACCAACCTGGCGCCGGGCGCCCCCAGCGGGTTCGCGGAACTCCTCTTGCGCGACCGCCAGGCGAACCAAACCACCCGGGTGAGCGTGAATTCCGCGGGCGAGGCCGCCAACGGCGATGCCAACACCCCCTATCTCTCCGGCGATGGGGGCTATTTGGTCTACCTGAGTTGGGCCACCAACCTGGCCGGACCTAAAACCGTGGCCACTATTCAGGTTTTTGGCCACGACCTGGTCAGTGGGGAGACCAGCGGCATCTCGGTCCAACTGGACGGCACCCTGAACGGCGCCCGGAGCTACGCCCCCCGGGTCTCGGCGGACGGGCGTTATGTGGCCTTCAACAGCGAAAACGCCAATTTGGTAAGCGGGGATAACAACAATCAAACCGACGTGTTCCTGCGGGACCGCCAAACCGCCACCACCCGCCTGGTCTCCCGGGCCACCGACGGCACCCAAAGCAACGGGTATAACAACTCAGCGGATATCTCCGCCGATGGCTCCACGGTAGTGTTCGACTCCACGGCCACCAACCTGGCGCCCGACGACACCGACGGGTTTGCCGACATCTACGCGGTATCCCCCCTGGTGGGCAACCAGCTCTTGATGTACCGGGCCTACAACGCGGACACCCTGGACCATTTCTTCACCACCCGGGCAAGGGAGTTCGCCAACGCGGTGGCCACGGGGTATGAGGACGAGTCCACCGGGGTGGAGCGGCGGCTGTTCCAGGTGACCGACCAGGCGCTCCATGGCGCCCACCTCCTGCACCGGCTCTACAATCCCTACGCCGGGCTGCACTACTACACCTTCTCCGACGCCGAGCGGGACAACCTGATGGCTCTGGGTTGGCTCTTCGAGCGGGACGAGGGCTACATCTTCACCAGCCTGGACGTGGCCCCGCCCCAGGCCATCGAGATCTATCACCTGTACAACACGGCGGTGGGCGTCCATCTTTTCACGGCCAACGCGGCCGAGGTGGCCGCGGTGTTGGCCGGTATCCCGGACTGGCAGCTGGCCCGCTCCCTGGGCTTCGCCTACCCGGGGCCGGGGGCCACGGTGCGCGACTACACGGAGCTGCCCCCCCACTCCAGCGTGCTGGAGGCCGCGGCCCGGGCTTCCGGGCTCCAGTAGGGCAGAAGTTTATCCCGAAAGCCGAGGCTGGAAGTTTGGCTGAACGGGTCCCTCGATGGCGCACCTGGGAGGCCGTTTTGCAACCGCCTCTCACTATTCACTTAAAGTTTTTTGGGAGATAGGGGGTGTGGGGGAAAGAACCCTTTTTTTCAAAAAAGGGTTCTTTCCCCCACATTTTCTCCTGACCGCCTCCTAACGGGCCAGGCAGGCCAGTTCGCAGCGGCGGCAGTAGCGCACTTGTTTCACGGGGTGCTTCAGGCCGGGTGGCGTCACCTGGCGGCCGGCGGCGATGTCGGCCTGCATCTGCCGGTTGCAGCGGAGCCGGTCGTAGGACCCGTCCCGGGCCGGCAGGTGGTCTGGCGCGGCCAGGCCTTGGAACAGGGGCCGGGCCAGGGCCTGTTGGGGGCAGGCCTCCCGGCAGGGGGCCCGGCAGCCGTCGCAGGGGTCGTAGGCGGAAGGCGGGTCCGGGGGCAGGGCCACGGAGAGGGCCAGGGCCCGGAGCCGGAGGCGCGGCCCGTGGCCCGGGGCCAGGAACAGGTTGTTGCGGCCCACACAGCCCAGGCCGGCCAACACCGCCGCGTCCTTCAGATACACGCCTCCCCGGCCGGGGTGATAGGGCAGGTCCCAGGCCGTGATTCCGTGGCGTTCGGCCAGCCAGGCCGCCACCCCCAGGGTGATGTCGGCCAGGATTTGGTTGCCCTGGGTGCGCCGGGGCAGGTGCTCCTGCCACCAATCCAGCTCCCGCCGGCCCACCGGGTGGGCCAGGGCCACCACCAGGAGGCTGGCCGGAGCGGGCCTCGCCGCTTTTCCGGCCGGGGCGGAGGCCGATCCCACCCCGTCATAGGGCGCGAGCTGGGGCTCCAGGGCCGGGGAGGGCCCGGCCACGAGGCTTGGCCAAGCGGCCAGCCCGGCCGCGTCCGCTCCCAGGGAGCGGGCCTTTTGCTTGATCTCCTGGGCCAACTTGGCCGCTTCTACCAAAACTCTGCTCCTTTCCGGCCGGTCCCCCGGCCTCGCGGGCCGGCTCCGGCCAGCCCGGTACCTGGCAGCATAACCTCTGGCGGAGTGGCGGGTCAAACCGCCGCCGGGAAGCGGCCTGGGGCGTGAGCCGGACGAGGCCCTTGGCCCAAAAAAAACCTCATTTACGCAGTATATTGGCGTTTTTTCTTGCCAACTCTCCGGTTTTTCCGCAAATTGGCCTTGGCAAAATCAGCCTGGCTCACACCCTGTTGTCCCAAGCAAAAACCCTGTCTGCCCGGAGGAGGTGCGAAATGCCCCACCGTAAGCTGATCCCTGCCTGTTGCCTCGGGGTATTGGGGCTCCTCGGCCTCTTGGCCGGGAACGCGGCCCCCGCCCTGGCCCTGACCACCGAGCTGGTGAGCACCACCGCGGCCGGTGCGTTGGCCGACAACCGTTCCTCCACCCCGTCGTGCTCCGCCTCGGGCCGCTGGGTGGCCTTTGAATCCGAGGCCACGAACCTGGCGCCCGGCGACACCAACGGGGTCTACGACGTGTTCGTGAAGGACCGCCGCACCGGGGCGGTGGAACGGGTCAGCGTGTCCTCCAGCGGGGAACAGGGCAACGCCAAAAGCGAGAGTCCGGTGATCTCGGCCAATGGGCGCTACGTGGCCTTTATCAGCCGGGCCACCAACCTTCGGGCCGGGGGGTTGAGCGGCTCCTACGATTTCTTCGTGCACGACCGCCAGAGCGGGGAGACCACCTGGGTGGGGCCGGGGCCGGCCGCGCTCCACGGGATTTCGTTGGACTTGATCCCAGCCATCTCGGCCGACGGCCGCTACGTGGTTTTCGTCACCGATCACCCGGACGCGGCGCCCGGGGACACCAATACCTACTACGACGTTTTCGTGTGGGACCGGGACACCGGCGCCACCGAGCGGGTGAGCCTCTCCAGCGGAGGTGCCCAGGGCGATGCGGACTGCTATCATGCCGACATCACCGACGACGGCCGCTACGTGGTGTTCTCTTCCCAGGCCGGCAACCTGGTGACCGGCGACACCGGCGGGTTCACCGACATCTTCCTGCGGGACCGCCAGACCGGCCAGACCACCCGCGTGAGCGTGAGCACCACCGGCGAGGCCGGCAACAGCCACTCTGACGACCCCCATGTCACCGGTGACGGACGCTACCTGGTCTATAGAAGCCTGGCCACCAACCTGGCTGGCGCCAAGACCGACGCCAACTGGCAGATCTTTTTCCACGACCTGACCACCGCGGAAACCAGCGGAATCTCGGTTCGGTTGGACGGCACCTTGGACGGCAACTCGGCCTTCACCCCCCGCGTCACGGAGGACGGCCGCTATGTCTCCTTCGACAGCTTCAGCCCCAACTTGGTGACCGGGGACACCAACGGCCAGACCGACGTGTTCCTGCGGGACCGCCAGACCGGCGCCACCAGCCTGGTCTCCCTGGCCAGTGGCGGCACCCAGGGTGACGGCCTAAGCGGTGGGGGGGACCTATCCGCCGACGGCTCCACGCTGGCGTACCACTCCGAGGCCGCCAACCTGGTGCCCGGGGACACCAATGGGGTCATCGACGTGTTCGCGGCCTACCCCCTGGTGGGCAACAAGCGGGTGATGTACCGGGCCTACAACGAGGCCCTGATGTACCATTTCTTCACCACCCGCCGGGCCGAGTTCCAGAATGCGGTGGGCGCCGGGTACCACGACGAATCCACCGGGGTGGAGCGGCGGCTGTTCCAGGTGGCCGATCAGGCCCTCTACGGCAACAACCCCCTGCACCGGCTGTACAACCCCAATGCCGGGCGGCACTATTACACCTTCTCCAACGCGGAGCGGGACAGCCTGGTGGCCCTGGGCTGGAGCTTCGAGCGGGACGAGGGCTACATCTTCACCACCAGCGACGTGGCCCCGCCCGAGACCATCGAGATCTACCACCTGTACCACGCGGTCATCGGCACCCACCTCTACACCGCCAACGCCGCCGAGGTGGCCGCCGTCCTGGCCAGCATCCCGGACTGGCAGCAGCACCGCTCCCTGGGCTTCGCCTTCCGGGGCCCGGGCGGCGGACCGGCGGACATCAACGAGCTGCCGCCCTATTCCACGGTGCTGGAGGCCGCCGCCCGGCTCTCCGGGCTCAGATAAGCCGCCCGCCGCCCAATCACCGGCCGGGGCCGGAGGGCCGCGAAAGCGCCCCGCCCCGGCCGGTCCTCAAAAATATTGCCTCCGGCTCCCCCGGATAATACAGTGGGTGCGACATCACCCTAACCCCCCGTTGTCCGGGGAGGGAGGCTCCCATGAAGATCACCGGGGTGGAGACCCTGTTCTGCGACGCGGGCTGGCGGCCCTGGATATTCCTGAAGATTTCCACCGACCAGGGCCTGGTGGGCTGGAGCGAGGTCACCGACTCCCACGGCTCGCCCCGGGGCATCGCCGGGGTGGTGGAGGATCTGGCGCCCTTCCTTCTGGGGGCCGACCCCCTGGCCCACGAGAAGCTCTACTGGGACCTCTACCGCTCCACCCGCCAGAGCCCGGGCAGCATCATCGCCAAGGCTATCGGCGGGATCGAGAACGCGCTCTTGGACCTGAAGGGCAAGGCCCTGGGGGTCAGCGTGGCCGAGCTGTTCGGCGGGCCCCTCCGAGACCGCCTGCGGGTGTACTGGTCCCACTGCGGCACCAGCCGGGTGCGGGCCTATGACGTGGTGGGCGAAAAGAGAATCGCCGACCTGGCCGGCATCCGGGAGATGGGGGCCGAGGTGGCGGCCCGGGGCTTCACCGCGCTCAAAACCAACGTTTTCCTGCCGGGGACCGAGCCGCCCATCTACATGCCGGGCTTCAAGACCGCCTGGACCCCGGAGTTGAATGTGGACCGCGGGATCATCCGGGCTTGCCACGACCAGATGGCCGCCTTCCAGGACGGGGCCGGGCCCGCGGTCGACCTCATCATGGACCTGAACTTCAACTTCAAGACCGAGGGCTACATCCAGATCGCCCGGGCCCTGGAGCCCCTGGATCTGTTGTGGGTGGAGCTGGACACCTTTGACCCCCAGGCGCTCCGCCAAGTGCGGGACGCCACCCGCCTGGCCGTGGCCTCCTGCGAAAACCTCTATCACCTCCGCCAGTTCCTGCCCTTCCTGACGGCCCACGCCATGGACGTCTGCGTCATCGACGTGATCTGGAACGGCTTTGCCCAAGCCAAAAAAATCAGCGACGCGGCCGAGGTCTTCGAGATGAACGTGGCCCCCCACAATTACCAGAGCCACCTCTCCACCTTCATCTCGGCCCAGTTCTGCGCGGCCGTGCCCAACTTCCGCATTTTCGAGGTGGACGTGGATGACGTGCCCTGGAAAGACGAGCTGACCACCCGGCAACCGGAGATCGAGGACGGTTTCCTGTCCGTGCCCACCGGCCCGGGCTGGGGCGTGGAAGTGAATGAGGAGGTCCTGGCGGCCCACCCCTGGCCGCGCTAGGGGGCTTGCGGAGAAGGGGAATGGGGGGTGCAGCCCCCTTTTGGAGAGCGAGGCGCGGTGCATCCCGCACCGCGCACCCTTTCCTCCGACAAGATCCTAATCCGCGGCCTCGGGGCCGGGCAGGCTGGTGACGTGGCTCAGGCTCACCCGGGAGTCGGCGCGCAGGTCCTTGAAGGCCGCGCGGCACTCGGCCAGTTCCGGGCCTTCCTCGGCCGGCACCAGGCGGATGATCTTGGCATAGGACTCCAAGGGCAGGGTGGCGCAGGTCCGGGCCACGATGAGCACCTGGGCCTGGTTGCGGTTGGTGGGCTCCAGGGCGATCAAGACCGGCTCGGCCGCCTCGTCCTCGCCGCCGGCCACGGCGTGGGGCAAAAAGGAGCCCGGGTCGAACTCCCACAGGGCGCGGTCCATTTCCTGGGCCTCGTCCGGGCCGGCCGCCAGGATGAGCACCCGCTGCCCGCGTTGGAAATGCCAGTTGGCCAACAGCGCCGCGGCCCGGGCCGGGCCGGCCCCGGTCTGCTTCAGGTTCACGAACTCCACCATGGTCTGGGCCAAGGTTCACCTCCTCGGAGGAGGATACCACGGGCGGGAGTCGCCGACCCAGGGGTATGCCGGGTGTATAGTTAGCGTGGCGGGGGGGCGCACCCCCCGGGCGCACCGCCCAGGCCTCCGAACGCCCGGGAGGCCGTGGCGGGCCAACACTCCGCCACCACGGGGAAATCTCTGCGGGAGCCTGGCTTGACACCCCCGGAGCGGCATCATATATTAAATTGAAGCCACCGGCCGGAAGGCCGGGTTTTCGTGTGGCGGGCGGAGGCGAAGCCGGGTTTCCCAGGCGGAACAAGCCTTTCCCAGCCCGCGCGGCACTCCGCAATCGATCCACACCCCAGGGCTCCCCGGGCCTTTTCCACGCCCCAGGGGGGCAGGCAAGGTGACATGGCCAAAAATTACTATCAAGTGCTGGGCGTCGAGAAGACGGCCACCCCCGAAGAGCTGAAAAAGGCCTACCGCAAGCTGGCCTTGCAGTACCACCCGGACCGCAACAAGGACAACCCCGAGGCCGAAGAGAAGTTCAAGGAGATCAACGAGGCCTACGCCGTCCTGAGCGATCCGGAGAAGAAGAAGCAGTTCGACACCTTCGGCAGCCAGGGCTTCCGCCAGCGTTACAGCCAGGAAGACATCTTCCGGGGCAGCGACATCAACGACATCCTTCGGGACATGGGGGTGTCCTCCGACATCTTCACCCGCTTTTTCCACGGCGGTGGCGGCGGCAGCACCGCCGGGCGCGGCGGCTTCCGCACCTACACCTTCGGGGGCGGCCGGCCCGGCGCCGGTCCCGGCACGGGCGGCTTCGATTTCGGAGCCCAGCGGGGCGCGGGCCCGGCCCGGGGCACCGATTTGGTCTACGAGCTGCCCGTGAGCCTGGAGGAAGTGGCCACCGGGGCCAGCAAGACCGTGTCCTACCGCCGCGGCGGCAAGGTGGAGAAGGTCAGCGTCAAGATCCCCGCCGGCATCGAGACCGGCAAGAAGCTCCGGGTGCCCGGCAAGGGCGAACCCGGCCCTCCCGGGGTGCCGGATGGCGACCTGTTCATCCGGGTGCGCACCTTGGACCATCCCCAATTCCGCCGCAACGGCGCGGACCTGGAAACCGAGGTGGAAGTCACCTACAGCCAGGCCGCCCTGGGCGCTTCCCTGCCGGTGCCCACCCTGGAGGGCAAGACCCTCAACGTGAAGGTGCCCAAGGCCACCCAGCACGGCGCCCGGCTCCGCCTCAAGGGCCAGGGCCTGCCGTTGTTCCAGTCCAGCGGACAGGGCGACCTCTACGTGAAGGTGCTGCTCCACGTGCCCAAGAAGCTTTCCCGCAAGCAAAAGGACCTTCTGGAGCAGTTGGCCGAGGAAGGTTTGTGAGATATCTCCAGCCAAAGACGCGGCGGGCTCCCCTCGAGGGGTCGGCCGCCTGGTTCGCGCTCCTGGCCCTGGCCCTGGTCCTGGGCGCGCTACTCTCCCCCCTGGCCCGGCCGGCCCACGCGGCCGAACTGGCTTACCCCCGGCCCCAAGGCGCCGTGGGCGACTACGCCAAGGTCATCGGCCCGGAATACACCCAGCAGATCGAAAACCTGGCCACCGAGCTCTGGCAGAAGACCGGGGCCGCGGTGGTGGTGGCCACCGTGCCCACCCTCGGCGACAACAGCATCGAGGAAGCCGCGGTGCAGCTCTTCGCCCGCTGGGGCATCGGCAAAAAGGGCGAGGACAAGGGCCTGTTGCTCCTGGTGGCGGTGAAGGAACGCAAGCTCCGCCTGGAAGTGGGCTACGGCCTGGAAGGGCTCATCACCGACGCCACCGCCGGAGCCATCCGCGATCAGTTCATCGTGCCCTACCTGAAAAAGGGCCAGTACGGCGCGGGCCTCTACTTCGGAGCCGCCGCCGCGGCCCAGATCATCGCCAAGGACGCCGGCGTCACCCTGACCGGGGTGCCGGACGCGCAACTGCGCCAGTCCTCCCGAGGCTTCAGCGTCTTCGGCCTGATCCTGTTCGTCCTGGCCGGGCTGTGGTTCCTGCGCCGGATGCGCGGCGGCCGCGGCGGACCCGGCGGCGGACCCGGCGGCGGCGGCAACATCCTGCCCGCCATGATCCTCGGTTCCATGATGGGCTCCTCCATGGGCGGCCGCCACGATAGCGGCTTCGGTGGCTTCGGGGGCGGCTTCGGCGGCTTCGGCGGCGGCATGTCCGGCGGCGGCGGCGCCAGCGGGGGGTTTTAAGAGGGTGGGATTGGGAGAAGATGTGGGGGAAACCCTTTCCTTTTGAAGCCAAAAGGAAAGGGTTTCCCCCACACCCCCTTCCTAAAGGAAAAGCATAGGTTGGGGTAGATAGCAGTCTGGTGGCGGCTGGACAGTCGGTGAGTCGATGCGGCAGGGAGATCCGTCACTTACGGCTTCCCTTCGGGAGCGCGCGAGGTGGCGTACGGAGGACAACTTCCCCCGACCCGCAATGCCAGCAGCGGCATGCGGCCGGCATGCGGCCGGTAAACCTCGTCCTAGGGGAAAAACATAGTTAAATAGCGTTGATGCGTCCCTTTCTCTTGCGATCGAGGGGCGTTGCGCCGCTGGCCGTTGGGCCAGGAAATGGGAAAAATCATGGCCATCACCCCGCCGGAAAAACCGGAAGACATCTTCGCCGACCTGGCCGAGGACTACATCAAGGCCCTGGGCAGCGACCTCCTCAGCCTGGTGCTGTTCGGCTCGGCCGCCAGCGGGCGCTATCAAAAAGGCCGCAGCGACCTGAACCTCCTGGCCGTGGTCTCCAACCCCGCCGGCCGGGTCTTGAGCCGTCTGGCCCCGGTGGTGACCAAATGGGCCCCGGCCCGGGTCTCGGCGCCCTTGGTAATGACCTCCCAATACCTGGCCAGCAGCCTGGATGTGTTCCCGGTGGAGTTTCTGACCATGGCCGCCAGCCACCAGGTGATCCACGGCCAGGACCCCTTGGAGGGGCTGGAGATCAAGCCCCGGCATCTCCGCCTGCAACTGGAACGGGAGTTCAAGGGCAAGCTCATGACCCTGCAATCCCGTTTCCTGATGGCCGGCGGTCAGGCCCCGGCCCTGGAGGCCCTGGCCCTGGCGGCCCTGCCGGCCTTCACCGCCCTGTTCCAGGCCTATTTGCAGCTCACCAAGGGCGCGTTCCCCCGCGACCCCGCCCAGGTCTGGAGCCAGGTGGCCGAGTCCGGCCTGGAAGTGAGCGCCTTTCTCACCCTGGAGAACCTGCGCCAAGGCAGCCTGAAGCTGGAACCGGCCGATCTGGCCCGCACCCTGGAGCAAGCCGCCGCCCAGTTGGCGGAAGTTTGCCGGGTGGTGGACAAGCTGGAAGTGGCTGAGCAAGCCAAACCCACGCAATCCATGTTACACTAGGCAAAAGCTGGAGGGGACCGGGCCTGGCGGCGTCGCCGGGAGGTTCGGCCGTGGGCGGCGTTTGCCGCTGTCCCAGCCGGCTTGCCTTTCCCGTAACCCTCGTTAATACCCCCAAGGAGTGACCGGATGCGGCGCGGAGCCAAAATCGCTATCATCATCGGAGCCCTGGCCCTGATCGTTTTCCTTCTGCTGGTCAGCCCCTACAACAGCCTGGTGAACCTGGACGAGCAGGTGAGCCAGGCCCAGGCCAACGTGCAGGTGGTTTTGCAGCGCCGCCTGGACCTCATCCCCAATCTGGTGGAGACGGTCAAGGGCTACGCCTCCCACGAGCGCGAAACCCTGGAGGCGGTGGTCAAGGCCCGGCAGCAGGTGATGCAGGCCCCCAGCCTGGATCAGAAGTTGGCGGCCAACCAGGAGCTGACCAGCGCGCTCGGCCGCTTGATGGTGGTGGTGGAGCGTTATCCGGATTTGAAGGCCAGCGAGAACTTCCGCGCCTTGCAGGATCAATTGGAAGGCACGGAAAACCGCATCAGCGTGGCCCGCACCCGCTACAACGACGCGGTGCGCGTCTACAACACGGAGATAAGGAGCCTGCCCACGGTGTTCCTGGCCCGGCTGTTGGGCTATCAGGCCCGCCAGCCCTTTACTGCGGCCCCCGAGGCCCAGACAGCTCCCAAGGTAAATTTCAAGTAGGCATGCCCGTCGACGAAACCACCATGCTGATCCGTATCGGGGCGGCCGCCCTGTTGGGGATCATCGTGGGGTTGGAGCGGGAGACCCACGGCCGGGCGGCCGGGCTCCGGTCCTGCATGCTGGTGGCCATGGCCGGGGCCCTGGTGATGAGCCTGGCCCTGCATCTGGCCCAGATCTTCAACCTCCCCGAATACGCCCTCACGGTGCGGGTGGACCCCGGCCGCCTGCCCTCCTACGCCATCGCGGGCATGGGCTTTTTGGGCGCGGGAGCCATCATCCAGGGCCGCCGCTCCGCCCGGGGAGTCACCACGGCGGCCTCCATGTGGACCTGCACGGTCTGCGGCCTGTCGGTGGGGGCGGGGCTCTATTGGCCGGCGGTGCTGGTGGTGGGGCTCACCCTGGTGGCCCTGGCCCTGTTCCCCCTGTTCGTGCACCGCATGAGCCAGGAGCAGTTCGTCACCCTGATGGTGGAAGCCCACTTCGTGGAGGCCATCGACCGGGTGCGGGAGCTGTTGCAGAAATACCGGGCGGTGATTCTCTTTGCCGGACGGGAGTTCTGCCTGGAAGCGGGGATCATCAAATACCAGTTCGCCATAAAGATCCGCTCCGGCCCCCAGTGGAAGGACCTCCTGGCCGAGGTGCACGACGTGCCGGGGATAGCCTGCTACTCCTGGCTTGAATCCGAGGTGCCCTGAGCCCCCCGCGCCCCGGCGGGGCCTGCTTCAGGGCCCTGCGCGCCGGGCCAGGATCAAGCCCTCAACGACAACCCCCCGCCCCGCGTGCAGGATCCAGCCCCACGTCCCGGCTGGGGCTCCTACGGGCCCAGCTCTCCGGTCCAACCCCGCGCCAGAGTCGAGGCCCTCCGCTCCGGTTGGGGTTTTTTTCGGGCCCAACTCGCCGGTTCGTAGCTTCCGCCAAGACCGACATGCCCGCGCCACCAAGCCGGCCAGAAGAATTCCGGATTGAAAAAGGCTTTTCCGAGAGCATTGCACGGGGCGTCCTGCCCCGTGCAAGGTCGGGTTGGCAAAAACGCGACTCCACCCCAGCAAGCAGAGCTTGCCGGGGGCCCGGGTTTTGCCAAGCCTCACAAATTGCAAGCTTTTTTAAGCTTGCAATTTGGCGGGCCACCCTTGGCCCGCATCGGCCATTGCCTGCCGTAATCATGTTTCACAGCCATTTTTGGCATAATATCAACACGTTTTATGTGTTTCACCATGCAATGGCCTCTTTACGCAAGCCTATCAAAACTATGAAGTTTTTTTGGGGAAAGGGGCTGTGGGGGAAAACCCCTTTTTGTCCACACAAAAGGGGTTTTCCCCCACACTCTTCCATTCTCCCGACAGCTTCCTAGGATTCAACTTCATCGAAGACGACTTCCCGGGTGTTGCCGATCTTCCAGGCCTCCACCCCTTCCATCATCCGCTCGATCATCTGGATCAGGGTCACCCACTGCTGGCGCTTGGCCGGGTCCGGCTCCCTCCAGGCCTTCAGGCATTCCCGGGCGGTCGGCACCCGCTCTCCGGTCTGGGGATGCACGAATCCCCAGCGGTCGTCGAACTCCAAGCTCACGTCACGGTATTTGAACTTCACGCGTTTACTCCTGTTCCCGGCTGGGCTCCTGCCCCGGCCGCTCTCCCGCCTCCCGGCCTTCATCCCCCAGCCCCTGCCCCCCTTGGTTGCAGGGGTGGCCCACCGAGGCTAAACTTGCAAGAAATGCCCATTTTGGCAACCCTAGAAAATCCGGCCCTGACGCCCGCTCCCCCGGCCCTCCGGGAGGCCGCGGCCGATCTGCGCCACCTGTTGGCCCGGGGCTACCCCCGCGAGAGGATGCTGGCCGTGGTGGGCGACCGCTGGCGGCTGGCCGCGGCGGACCGCCAGATGCTCCGCCGGGGAGTCTACGCCCCCCGGGAGGCCGGCGCCCGTTGGGCCCGGCTCCTGCCGCTGGCCGCCGTGGCGGGGCGCGCGGTGGCCCTGGACGGGCACAACGTCATCATCACCCTGGAGACCGCCCTGGCCGGGGGGCGGCTGGTGGCCGCCGACGACGGCGTGGTCCGGGACATCGCCCAACGGGGGCGGCACCACCAACCCGGTCCCCGGACCCTGGCCGCGGCCGAACTGGCGCTCGCCGCCCTGGCCCGGGCCGGAGCCGCCCGCGCCCTGATCTGGCTGGACGCGCCGTTGCCCAAAAGCGGCGAGCTGGCCGCGGACCTCACCGTACTCCTGGCCCGCCTGGGCCTGGCGGGCGAAGCCCGGGCGGTGCGGCCGCCGGAAAACCTTTTGCGGAAGCATCCCGGCCCCGTGGCCACCAGCGACTCGGTCCTTTTGGACCAGGTGGCCCTGCCCCTGGACCTGGCCGGCCAGGTCATCGCCCGGGACCGGCTTCCCTGCCGTGTGGAGAGCCTCTATTTTGCCTGATTCCGCTGCCCAGCCCCGCCCCAAAACGCGCCCCCGCGCCCTGGGCCTCTATTCCGGCGGCCTGGACTCCATCCTGGCCGCCCTGGTCCTGGACCGGGCCGGGGTGGCGGTGCAACTGGTCACCTTCGCCTCGCCGTTCTTCCCCCCGGACACGGCCCGCACCCTGGCCCGGCGCCACGGCCTGACCCACCGGGTGGTTGAATTGGGCCCCGCGTATATCGACATGGTGCGCCGTCCGCCCCGGGGCCGCGGCCGTTACATGAACCCGTGCGTGGATTGCCACGCCTTCATGCTGCGCCAGGCCGGCGGCATCATGGAGGCCGAGGGCCTGGATTTCTTGTTCACCGGCGAGGTGTTGAACCAGCGGCCCATGAGCCAGACCAAAAGCTCGTTGAACGCGGTGGCCAAGGACAGCGGGTTCAAGGAGCGCATCCTGCGGCCCCTGTCGGCCCGGCTCCTGCCCCCCACGCCCATGGAGGAGTCCGGCCTGGTGGACCGCGAGAAGCTCCTGGCCCTGTGGGGCCGGGGCCGCAAGGCCCAGATGGCCCTGGCCAAGGAGTTCGGGGTCACCGACTACCCCCCGCCGGCGGGAGGATGCCTTTTGACCGAGCCGGGCTTCAGCCGCCGCCTGGCCGATTTGTGGGAGCATGACCCCGCGGCCGGCGGCCCGCACCTGGAGCTGTTGAAACACGGCCGCCATCTGCGGCTCTCGCCCCGGGCCCGCCTGGCCCTGGGCCGCAACCAGGCCGACAACGAAGGGCTGGAGCAAGCGGCGCCGGACGACGCCTGGTGGCTGAAAAGCCTGGACGCGCCCGGTCCCCTGGGGCTCTACTTCGGGCCGGCGCCCTCGCCGGAGCTGGAGCTGGCCCTGGGCCTGGTGGCGGGCTACGGCAAGACCCCGGCCGGGCAGCCCGCCCGCCTGGAGGCGGTGGGCCCCGGGGGCGTTCGCCTGGAGTTCACCCTGCCGGCCCTGCCCCGGGAACGGGCCCGGGACCTCCTCCTTTGAACCTGACCCTGACCCTCACCGCGGCCCGGCTGATCCGGGCTCCTCTGCCCCAGGTCTGGCTGGCTTTTGCCCAGGAGACCGGCTGGGCCCTGTGGGGGAAGGACGCCCGCCCCGAGCCGGGCCTGGCCCCTCTGGGCCGGCCCCTCACCGTGCCGGCCCGCCTGGTGGAGAACCGGCCGGGCCGGGTCATCCGCTGGCAGGTGGCCTGGCGGGGCATCCGGTTGGACCGCACCTTCCGTTTCGAGGCCCAGGGCGAGGCCACCCTCATCTCCTCGGTGGAAAAACTCTCCGGCTGGACCCTGCTCTTGTGGCGTCCCCTGTTGCAGAGCAAAAAAATGGCCCAGGCCACCCAACAGTGGCTGGGCCGGGTGGCCGAACAGGCGGAAAAAATCAGCCCAAAATCTCCGCCACCGCCTGGGCCACCCGCCGGGCCGCCCCACCGTCCAGCTCCCCCACGTAGTCCCGCCTGAGTTGGGCCCGCTGGGGGGCCAGCTCCCCCGGATGGTCCAAAGTCCGTTGCAGGCCCGCGAAAAACTCCGGCCAGTCGTGGCAAAGGAGGTAGGACCCGTAGGCGGTCAGCCGCCGGAAGTGGAAGCGGTCGAAGTTCTTCTTCACGATCTCCCGGCCGTCATCGTAAGGATCGAAGTACAGCGCCACCACCGGGGTGTCGTGGGCCGCCGCGTCGATGAGGATGGTCCCTCCCGTGCACACCACCGCGTCCACGTGCGACAGGCACAGATGGAGCAGGCCCAAATCCTGGAAGCTGGCCTTCTGCACCGCCACCCCGGTAAATTGTCCGGCCAGCGCCTCGAAACGGTCCCGGTCCTTGGGGTGGGGCCGTACGATGGAGTTGAAGCGCCGCCCCGGCAACATCTCCTCCCGCCGCGCGAAGATATCGGCCAGCAGGCGGTCCTCGTCCGGCGCGTTGCGCGGGGTGTTGCAGGCGAACAGGACCGTGGGCAGCTCCGGGTCCAAGCCCAAGCTGCTCAAATACTCCGCAAAATCCTTTTTGGGCGCCGGTTGGGCGTAAGGGTCCATCTGGGGCCAGCCGGTGGCCGCGGTCTGGCGAACCGGGATGCCGTGAAACTCCTCCAGGTCCCGGGCCATCTGCCGGTTCTGCACGATGTAGCGCGCCAGGCCGGGCAGGATCGGCCCCTTGCCCAGGGGGTGGTCCCAGCTCTGGATGTAGCCCGCCACCGGCAGGCCCTGCTTGAGCGCCGCCGCGGCCAAGGCCTGGGACAAATAGGTCTGGCTGTTCAGGAACAGCACCCCGTCGGGCCGCGCCTCCTCCAACACCCGGGCCAGGCGGGGTTCCCTTTGGCGCACCAGCCACCCCAAATAAAACCTGGTCAACAGCCGGTTCAACCACGGCCTGTCGGGCAAGGGCCCCATATGGTCCAGGTTGAAGAACCCGCTGGGGAACCCCTTTTCGCAGATGTGCGGATTGAAATTGTGCTTGTTGTCCCGAAGCGCCACCGGCATGAACCCGTAGTTTTGGTTCAGCCAGGTCAGCCAGGTCAGCCGGCGGCGTTCGCCCCGGCTCAGCTCCGCCGGCTGGGGCAACTCCCGGGCGGTCACCTCCGGCGGCGGCGGGGGAGCCGCGAAGCGCTGGCCCTGATAGGCGTACACCACCGTGAGCCGGTCCACCCCCGCCTCGCCCAAACGGGCCGGGATGCCGCTCTCAAAGAAGTTCCGCCCGCCCAGGGCGTCGCTGATGAACACCAACAGGCTTTTACCGCTCGCCATGTCCGCTCCGGCCCAAGAATTCAAAGCAAGGGTTCGAATTATCGCAAATCCCCTCCCTCCCCGCAAGCAGCGTGCCGCTGCTGGCAATGCGGGTCGGGGGAGGTTGCCCTCCGTATGTTACCTCGCGCGCTCCCGAATCCAGGCCGCATGCTGCGGCTCCCAATGCGGGTCGGGGGAGGTTGCCCTCCGTATGTTATCTCGCGCGCTCCCGAACCCGGGCCGCATCCTGAGCGGGCTTGCCCTTTGCCATGTGCCATGGCTCCCAATGCGGGTCGGGGGAGGTCGCCCTCCGCGCGTTATCTCGCGCGCTCCCGAATCCAGGCCGCATCCTGAGCGGGCTTGTCGCTTTGCCGCGCCTTGCCCGCTACCCCTTACGACAAACGGCGCCAGCCGTTTGCCGCTGCTTTTCCTTTGGAAAGGGGGTGTGGGGGAAAACCTTTCCTTTTGGCTTCAAAAGGAAAGGTTTTCCCCCACAATCTTTTCACTTCCTCCGGTAAACTAAAAAAGTTTTACCAAATATAAGGAGTTATTACGGCGGGGACAGAGCGCATAGCCATGGTGATTGCCGGGCTCAGGTTGGGGGGGGCTGAGCGGGTGGTGGTGACATTGGCGGGTTATTGGGCTGGCCTGGGCCGGGAGGTGACGTTGGTTACCTTGGAGGGCGCGGGCGGGGATTTTTATGCGCTGGGCCCGGGGGTGCGGCGGGTGGCTCTGGCGGTGAGCGGGGAGACCCGGAGCCCTTGGCAGGCCCTGGCGGCCAATGTGGGGCGGGTGCGGGCCTTGGGGCGGGCTTTGGCGGGGGCGCGGCCGCAGGTGGTGATCAGTCACGTGGACCGCACCAACGTGCTAACATTGTTGGCCGCCCGGGGCCTGGGCGTCCCGGTGGTGGTGACGGAGCACACGGATCCGGCGCGTTACAGCCCGGGGCGGGCCTGGGAGATATTGCGGCGGCGGACCTATCCCGGGGCGGCGGCGGTGGTGACGGTGAGCCAGGCCGGGGCGGAGTATTTCCGGGGATGGTCTTTGCGGCGCTTGGCGGTGATCCCCAACCCGGTGCCTCCGGCGGCGGAGGGCTGGGCGGCGGTGGCGGAGGCGCCCGTGCTGGCGGCCATGGGGCGTTTGGCCCCGGAGAAGGGCTTTGACCTGTTGCTGGAGGCCTTTGCCGGCTTGGCGCCGCGGTTTCCGGAGTGGCGGCTGTTGATCTTGGGCGAGGGGCCGTTGCGCTCCGCGCTGGAGGCCCAGGTGGCGCGGTTGGGCCTCACGGGGCGGGTGGACCTGCCCGGGGCGGACCCCACGCCGGCCCGGCGCCTGGCCGGGGCGGCGGTGTTCGTGTTGCCTTCGCGGCTGGAGGGTTTTCCGCTGAGTTTGGTGGAGGCCATGTCCCTGGGGCTGCCGGTGGTGGCCACCCGTTCCAGCCCCGGCCTGGCCGAGATCGTGACCCCGGGGCAAGAGGGTTTGCTCACCCCGGTGGACGACGCCGGGGCCTTGGCCCAGGCCCTGGGGGAGCTGATGAGCCGCCCCGAACTGCGGGAGGCCATGGGCCGGGCGGCCCGCCGGGCCGCGCTGGCTTATGCTCCCCCGGCGGTGGGCCGGCGCTGGGACGAGCTGCTTTCTTCTCTTTAGACCTTGCATATGCCAAAATTCCTATTAAATTAGTAGTAAATCGTGGCGAATCTTACGGCTCCGCATTGGCAAAAAGTGGGTGCGAGGTCAATTCACACTGATACAATTGCCTATTTGTAACGGCTCGCGTCCAGCCCGGTGGCAGGGGATTCATTCCCGTAATATAACTGTCCTTTACGGGTTTTTAGGCGGGGGAGGTTCGCGCGTTTTTCGGGCGGGCCACCCCGGCCAGCCCCAGGACTGGGCCCGGTCGCGGTCAAGGGGCAAGCCCACTTGGGGAGCGCGCGAGATTAGTTCGGAGGCTGGCTTACACCGACACGCTACGCCAGCAGCGGCACGCTGCCTTCGGGAGCGCGCGAGGGTGGTTCGGAGGCTGGCTTACACCGACACGCTACGCCAGCAGCGGCACGCTGCCCCAATCTTCTTTGGGAAGGAAACACAAGACATGGCCCATAAAATATTGATTATCGACGATGAAAAGCACGTGGTGAGCTTTCTGGAAGACATCTTTCACGACAACGGCTTCCAGACCGTGGCCGCCAAGGACGGCGACGAGGGTTTCGAGCTGATGAAGAAGGAAAAGCCGGACCTCATCACTTTGGACCTGCAAATGCCCAACGAGCGCGGGACTAAATTTTATCAGCGCTTTCGCAAAGACGTCGAATGCAATAAAATCCCCATCGTGGTGGTCACCGGGCAGTCCAGCCCCGAGAAGGCTCTGAAGCCTTGCAAGATTGCCGGCCTGGTGAGCAAGCCTTTTGATCCCGACGTGCTGTTGTCGGTGGTGAATCAGGCACTTACTCAGAAATAGCGGGTACGGTCCGGCGGGAGCAACGGCCCCCGGCTCCGGGAGCCCGGGAGACTTGCGGCCATGGGTGAGAGGGTCATTCTGGTGACGGACGATGAGCTGTTGCGGGACAAGCTCACCCGCCAGCTCCTGACCTGGGGACACTATCCCCTGTCCGCCACCGGGCCCGACGACGCCATCAACCTCATCGCGGACCGCAAGCCGCCCCTGGCCATATTGGACAACAAGTACAAGGCCGCGGACGCCTTGCAGCTGTTGGCCCGTATGAAAAAGGCCGGTCCCCTGACCGAGGTCATCTTCCTGGTTCTGTCCAAGGACCTGGAGCGGGGGGCCCAGGGCTTGGAGCTGGGGGCGTCCGACTTCCTGGTAAAGCCGGTTTCCGCCTCGCGGCTGGCCATCGCCATCAAGCGGGCCCAGGACCGCCTGGCCCAGAAGCAGAAGCTCGCCGTGCTGGCGGGCCACCAGCCCGAGGACGAGGTGCTGCCGTTCCTCACCGCCCTGGGCCAGCAGGGCGACCAGGCCGCGGCCTGCGCCACCCGGCTCTACGACACCCAGGTGCGCTACCAGTCGCTTTTTGACGAGGTGCCCTGCTACATCTCGGTCTTGGACCCGGACCACCGCATCGTGGCGGTGAACCGCCGCTTTGCCGAGGACTTTGGCGAGCGCCTGGGCGAGTACTGCTACCAGGTCAACAAGAACCGCTCCGAGCCCTGCCCCGGCTGCCAGGTGGTGCGCACCTTCCGCGACGGCCAATCCCACCAGTTCGAGGAGGTGCTCACGGCGCTGGACGGCGTGCAGCACCACGTGCTCACCCGCACCGCGCCCTTGCGGGACTCCCGGGGCCGCATTACCCAAGTCATGGAGATGTCCACGGACATCACCCAGCTCCGGGAGTTGCAGAACCATCTGGCCGACTTGGGGCTCTTGATCGGCTCCATATCCCATGGAATCAAGGGCCTTTTGACCGCCCTGGACGGCGGCATGTACAATCTCCGCATCGGCTTCGAGCGCCACGACCGCGGGCGCCAGTTCAAGGGCTGGGAGGTGGTGGAGGTGATGGTGGGCCGCATCCGGCGCACCGTCTTGGACATCCTCTACTACGCCAAGGACCGCGGCATCTCCAAGGACGACGTGGAGGTGTCCTGGTTCGCCAACCAGGTGGGCATCAACGCCGAGTCCTCGGCCAAGAAGCACGGCATCATCTTCGAGAAGAAGGTGGCTCCGGACCTGGGCACCTTTTACGTGGATCCCGACGCCCTGTGCCCCGCCCTGGTGAACATTCTGGAGAATGCGGTGGACGCCTGCGTGGAGGACCCCAAGAAGAAGCAGCACCGGGTGCAGTTTTTGGTGTCCCGCGAGGTGGACGTCATCGTTTTCGACGTGGTGGACAACGGCATGGGCATGGACGAGGACACCAGGGAAAAGATGTTCACCTTGTTTTTCACCTCCAAGGGTTCCTCGGGCACCGGGTTGGGCCTGTTCATCTCCAACGACACCGTGCACCAGCACGGCGGCTCCATCACCGTGGACTCCGAGCCGGGCTTCGGCTCCCATTTCCACATCCGCATCCCCATCCGCCACGGGGCGGCCGCCCCCCGCGAGATCGGGACGGGGCCCTTGACCCCGGACGCCACGCCGGATAAAGCTGTATCATAATCCGCACGCGGACCGGACCGGCCGCCAGACGGCAGCCCCCAGCTGGTCCGCCCTCCCCTGGCACCCAAACCGGAGTGGCGATCTTGCCCCCCACGGGTGAACGACTGTTGGCCTTGCGCCAAGCGCTGGACCGGGCCGAGGAGGCCCGGCTCTCGCCCCTGGCCTGCCCCAGCCGGGCCGCGGTGCGCCGGCGCCCCGACCCCAGCGTGGACACCGGCCACCGCCAGGAGTTCGCGGTGGACGCCGACCGGGTGCTGCACTCCCTGGCCTACACCCGCTACATCGACAAGACCCAGGTTTTCAGCCTGGTGCCCAATGACCACATCACCCACCGGGTGCTGCACGTGCAGCTGGTGAGCAAGATCGCCCGGGGCATGGGCCGGCTCTTGGGCCTGAACGAGGACCTCATCGAAGCCATGGCCCTGGCCCACGACATCGGGCACCCGCCCTTTGGCCATGACGGCGAGCGCTTCCTTTCGGAGAAATGCCGGGAGCACGGCCTGGGCCCCTTCCTGCACAACGTGCAATCGGTGCGCGCCCTGGAGCGTCTGGAGCACCACGGCCAGGGCCTGAACCTCACCCTCCAGGTGCTGGACGGCGTCTTGTGCCACGACGGCGAGGTGCACACCGCGCGCCTCATTCCCAACCGGGCCAAGACCTTCGCCGACCTGGACGCCGAGATGGCGGCCAAGGTGCGGGACCCGAAGCTACCCCTGATCCCCCTGACCCTGGAGGGCTGCCTGGTGCGCATGGCCGACACCGTGGCCTACGTGGGACGCGACCTGGAGGACGCGGTGCTCCTGGGCCTGGTGGCCCGGGAGGACCTGCCGGAGACGGTGCGCCGGGTCTTGGGGGAGACCAACGGCACCATCGTGTACCGCTTGGTGGAGGACCTCATCGCCAACTCCCTGGAGGGGGACGAGGTGGCCTTCAGCCCGGAGGTGGGGGCGGCCCTGGGCCGGCTGAAAGAGTTCAACCTGCACCGCATCTACCTGAACCCCCGCATCAAAACCGAACACGGCAAGATCCGGGAAGCCTATCACCGCCTGTTCGAGCGCTTCCTGGCCGACCTGCGGGAACGCCGCACGGCCAGCCCCATCTACCGGGATTTCCTGGCCGGCCTGGCCCCGGACTACCGCGCCGCCACCCCCCCGGCCGGCCAGGTGCGCGACTTCCTGGCCGGCATGACCGACCAGTTCTTCCTCAACTGCTACCAGGAACTGGTCTGGCCCCGCCGCCTGCCCTCCCGCCTCACCCCCCTGGACGACCCCAACGCCTGAGAAGGCTTTTGGGGAAGAGGAAGATGTGGGGGGAGACCCCTTTTTTTGAAAAATAAGGGGTCTCCCCCCACACCCCCCTCCCCCCAAAAAACTTCATAGTTTGAACTAGCGAGCCGTTTTTCAACAGGCTGCCAAACGTGCCGGCCCCAGCCCTCCCCCCGCAGCCGCATATCGCGCCCCCCCGCCCCGCCCGGACCCAAATGTAAAAAACTCCTTAAGGTGATTTCCTCGATTGCCGATGAAATGGTTGAACGCAGCTTGCTGGGAAGAGCAAGCCCGCTACGAGGGAGGAAAGATGTTCGGGTAAGCGAAAATAGGGGTCTTGCACGGACATCAGCCGTCCCTCGGACCGCCCCCCTTGGGCGGTGTGCAACCAGCGGCCCAATAGGGGAGGGCCGCCACGGCTTGGAGGGAACCGACCGTGTCTAACCGAGGGCAATGGATAGCCAATTGCATGCCTGAACGGGTGGACCGCATAACCAACGCCAGTGTCTACGTGTTGGAAGTGGGGCCACCGCAGGCCAACCAGCTACAGACCCTTGAGGACCTTGAGCTTAAGGGACTTGTGGGTCTCTACCGGGTAGGAGAAAAGAATCGTGATCAGATCAAGAAGGATCAAGCCTCTTATCTGGCACAGTCCGACTTCCTGCCCACCCCGTCGGTCATGAAGGGATTCATGGAACCCCTGGGATCTCCCAGGATGCCCCTGACCAGCCGGGGAGTCGATTTGAGCCGCAGCTAGGGTGCGGGACCGCCGGACGCGGCAAGTCACGTCACCAAACTGGGGAAGCACTCGAATCGGCCCACCGCGAAAACAGAGCGGTTTGGACGCCGCCCGGAAGGAGGAGATACCAGGACGATAAGGCTCATGTTTCCTGTAGAAGCGCTCGTTCGAGTCCGGTGCTGCCAGCAGTCCGCTGCTGATGGCTCCGGACTCGGACATTTTGGGGCCGAAGCACAGGGCTCCCTGCCTTGTGCTTCGCTCTCATTCTGGAGGCCGGGGCCAGTGGTCCCGGCCCCGCTGCTTGTTGCCCGAAGCCGGGGAAGCCGTTAATCTTGCCCCGGTCCGCCAAAACCAGACCGGGGGAATCAGGTTTGGCCGCCGCTCGCCCGGGCAGGGGCCCCAGACCCGGCAATTTTGCCAGGTCCGCCGCGCCCGGAGCCCCCTTTCGCCACCTCCGGGCCGCAAGCCGGGGGGACAACCGCGGGAGGTCCGGGCGCTCCCCCGCAGCCCGAAGCTAAGGTCATTTGAGCGCTATTAATGCTGTTTAAACAGCAAATGTTAAACTGACCATGGTTAGCTAAATTCCGGGCAATAAAATAGTCATTCCGGGGAGCATCGGGCCCCCGCCCTGTAGGCCGCCCTGGAACCTACGAGACAGTATATTGAAACAACTGCTTAATTACCTTAGAATGCAGCGCAGGTGTCGTGGGGATCCCGCCGGGAGGGGGAGAGTGGCTAGGAATCTTTCCGGCTAGGGACTGTTAATTTTTCTTGACAAAAACCGCACTATACTATATTCGATTATTAGAATATTGAAAGGTTGGACAATGGTAATGGACGAGTTCCTGGAGCAAGCCGCCGAAGTGCTCAAGGTTCTGGGGCACCCCCTACGCTTGCGGATCGCCATCGAGCTGGAGCACGGAGAGCGCAACGTGGGCGAGTTGGCCGCCGCCACCGGAGCAGCGCAGTCGGCCACCAGCCAGCACTTGAAGGCCATGAAGGTGCGCGGTATTTTGGCCGCCCGCCGGGAGGCCAACTGCATTTACTATTCCATTGCCCGGCCCGAAGTGCACAAAATATTACATTGCCTGCGCAACAGCCAGGAGGACCAGAACCACCAGGCCGCCGCTTGCAATGTCTTAACTTAAGCTCTGCCGGAGGTTTGTTCGCATGGATCAAGAAACCAGCGCCTATATCGAGAAGGCTGTGCAGGAGAGGCTCGACCAGGAACTGGAAGAGCGGGTCAAGGCCATCCTGAAGAAGGAAAAGGGACCGGACCGCGCGGCCATCATCGCCTCCAAGGGCACCCTGGACATGGCCTATCCGCCCTTGATCCTGGCTTCGACTTGCGCGGCCATGGATATCGAGTGCCAGGTGTTCTTCACCTTCTATGGCCTCGATATCGTCAACAAGCACAAGTACAAGAACCTCAAGGTCCCCCCCATCGCCAATCCGGCCATGCCCGTGCCCATGCCCAACATCATCGGCATGCTGCCCGGCATGACCGCGGCGGCCACCATGATGATGAACAAATGGATGAAGGACCAAGGCGTCGCCACCATACCCGAGCTGTTGGAAGCCTGCATCGAGTCCGACGTGAAGCTGATCGCCTGCCAGATGACCATGGACGTCATGGGCATCAAGCGCTCGGACCTGATCGACGATCTGGAAATCGGCGGCGCGGCCACGTTCATCAACTACGCGGCCAAGTCCGGCATAACCTTGTTCATCTAGCAGGCTGCCATCGCAGCCTGGGCGGCGCGCCAGGGCCCTCCCAGCTCGCGGCTGCCGGGGGCCCGGGAGCGGGCGCACCGCCGAGGCTGAGCCTGCCAGGCCGATCTTATCGACGAATTGGCCGCCTTTATCCGGGCCAATTCTGTGGCCCGAGGCCAGGGATGGGCCCCGGCGATATCTAGCATGTCTGCTCGCCCCTCCTGCGGGAGGGGCTCGAAAAATCGTGAGTTTCGTTGCTTACGCCGGCGGGAGCCAGGGGCGGGGACCCCTACTCCAGCCGGGAGGGTGGAGTCCGGCCTGCCGCCGGGCTGCACCGGGCGGTCGCCGGAAAGGTGTTCCGGCGGCGCCCCGTCCCAAGGCTTACCAGAAGAGGAAACAGACAAGAAAAAAGGGGAAAGGGTGTTTTCATGAAAAAATTGATGTGGGGAGCGTTTCTGGCGGCTCTGGTCCTGGGGTTCACCCCCCAAGCCTGGGCTACCAACGGTATGAACATGATCGGCACCGGGGCGGTATCCTCGGGCATGGGCGGGGCTGACGTGGCCGTGCCCGCCGGCTGCACCGCCATCGCCGGCAACCCGGCCAATTTGGCCCAGACCTGCGACCAGGTGCTCAGCCTGGGCACCGCCCTGTTGATGCCCACCATGAGCGTGCAGACCCAGGGTTCGGAATCCGAAGACAATGAGTTCCAGCTCTTCCCGCTGCCGTTTGTGGGCTATGCCCAGCGCATCGGCACCTCGCCGTGGGCCGTGGGCGTGGGCGTGTTCGCCCAGGGCGGCATGGGCGTGGACTTCAAGGAAGTGGGCACCCCCTATGGCAACAAGGATCACCTCTACAGCCAGGTGGCCTTCCTCCGGGTGGCCCCCACCGTGGCCTACAACGTGACCGACGCCCTGTCCCTGGGCCTGTCGGCCTACGTGGGCTACGCCACCGTCGACTATGAGTTCTGGCCCAACACGGCCGGCGGCCAGGATGTGCAGGACCTGAACAGCTTCACTTTCTCCGGCCGCCTCGGCGCCAACTACCAGATCAACGATCAGTGGGCCGTGGGGGCCTCCTACACCAGCGAGAGCGCCCTGGACTTCCAGGACGGCGAGCTGAAGCAGAACTTCGGCCCCGGCGGCATCGTCACCTACAACGACGTGACCATGGACGACTTCACCTGGCCCCAGCAGATAGAAGCGGGGCTGTCCTATCGCCCGGTGCCCCGCCTGCTCCTGGCCTTTGACGTGAGCTGGGTGAACTGGTCCTCGGCCATCGAGACCGTCATCGTGCACGCCAAGGACCCCAACAAGCCGGTGCCTCCGGGTTATGAAGAACTGAACGTGCCTTTTGTCATGAACTGGGATGACCAGTGGGTCTTCGCCTTGGGCGCCCAGTACGAGATCAACGAGATGTGGACCGTGCGGGCCGGTTACAACTACGGCCAGAACCCGGTGCCCAGCGACAGCCTGAACCCCCTGTTCCCGGCCATCGTGGAGCACCACCTGACCGCGGGCTTCACTTGCAGCGTGGCCAACTGGGACTTCGACTTCGCCTATGAGCACGGCTTCTCGAACTCGGACACCAACACCGGTGCGCCCAGCCAGACGAACCCCTTCTCGGGCACCGAGGTGAGCCATTACCAGAACACCCTGCACTTCATGGTGAGTTATCGCTTCTAGAAACATGACAGAGGAGACCGGGCTGATGAAAAAGACAGGCCCCTTGCGGGTTCTCCTCCTGGTCTTGGTCCTGGCCGCCGCCAGCCATCTGGCGGCGGCCGGGGCTGCCTCCGGGAGCGATTTGGTGCACTGGCTGTCCTATGACCAGGCCAAGGCCCAAATGGTCCAGGCCGGCAAGCCGGTGCTGATCTTCTTTCATCTCACCTATTGCGGCCGCTGCCAGAAGATGGAGCGGTTGGTTTTCTCCGACCCGGCCTTTGCCGCCAAACTGAACCAGGAAGTCCTGCCGGTCATGGTGGACATGGACAAAGAGAAGCCGCTGGGCGAGGAATACCACGTCGATTACATCCCCACCCACGTGCTCCTCTCCCCGGAAGGGAAGGAGATCTACCGGGACAAGGGGGTGGTCTCGTTGGAAAAAATGAACAAGATGGTGGACTGGGCCGTCAGCGGGGCCTATCGCACCAAGCCGTTCCAAGCTTTCTATCCGGGGGATTGATTTGCACCGCTTGCGGGAACTCGCGGCCCAGCCTTGCCGCTGCCGGCTTTTTCCGGCGCTCTGTGTGTTGGCCCTCCTGCTCGTGGCCTGGCGCGCGCCGGCCCGGGCCGCGGGCCTCAGCTCGGCCCTGCCCTGGACCAGCCACCAGGCGGCCCTGGCCGCGGCGGCCGGCGACGGGCGGCCGGTGCTTCTGTACTTCTGGGCCCCCTGGTGCTACATCTGCAAAAAGACCGAGCGCCTTATCTTCAGCGATCCCGTGGTCCAGCGCGAGCTGCCGCAACTGATCCACCTGGTCGCGGTGGAAGCCAACGCCGACCCCACCCTGGTGGCGGAGCACCAGGTCCGCAACCTGCCGAGCTTCGTGTTCCTGAACGCCAAGGGCGAGACGGTGCTCACCTTGCAGGGCTACCTGAGCAGCCGGGAGCTGTTGGAGGCGGCCCGCCGGGTGCGCGGCAAGCCTTGAAAGGCCGGATATTTCTGGAGACCGGCAGGCCAGGCAGGCAGCGGACTGCTCTGGTTTGGTTTTTCAGCTGACGTTTTTCAGTTTTGCGGTTCCCGTTTTGCGCCCCGGACCGGCAAGGCCAGATGTTTGCCGGCAAGGCGACGGACGAGCGACAACCGGAGGCGTAGCTTCAGCTACGTCGAGGTTGGAGCGAAGGCCCTGGGCGCCGCCGGCGGGCATCTGGCGAAGCCGCCCCCGGCATGAAATATTAAGCCATGTAAAACGCAAGGGGACCCCGCACGGGGTCCCCTTCTTTATGGCTCTATTCGATTGTGGAGTCCGGTGAGCAGGGGGAAAAGCCGTTCCGGCGCGGCCCTTCCCAGGGTTCGGGTCCCGAGCCCATCCCGGCGCCCAGGGGGCGTCCGGAATCCCGGATAAGGACCCGGCCCCTCCCGGTGGCTCCCTGGGGGAGCCCGCCCGGGGGGGATCAGTTCAGCTTCTTCAACAAGGTCTGGGCCGTTTTGGCCTCGGAGGTCTTGGAATAACTCTTTATCAGCTTGTTGAAAACGATGGCCGCGGTGCGCTTGTCGCCCAAGGCCTGGAAAGCCATGCCCTGCTTCAACAAGGCCGCCGGGGCCTTGGGGCTGTTGGAGTAGCGCTTGATCACCTGATTGTAGGCCAGGATGGCTTCTTCATAGCGCTTTTCGTCAAAGTAGTTCTCCCCGATCCAGAATTGGGCGTGGCCCACCAGGTTGGAGTCGGGGTACTTGCGCATGAAATCCTCGAATCGGTCACGCGAGGCCTGGTAGGACTTTTCCTTGTGCAGCTTCAGGGCCAGGTTGTAAGCCGCCTGGGGCGTCTCCTTCACCGGGGCCGGGGGGGCCGCCGGGGCCTGGGAACCGCCGGCCGGCGGAGGAGTGGAGGAGGAGCCGGCCACGGTCCGGGCCCCGCCCGCCACGGGAGCCGCCGCGGCGGTTTCCTTGGCCAGGCCCAAATAGGCCTCCAGGCGGGTCAGGCGGTCCTCCACCTGACCGCCGGCGGCGCCGCCGCCTTGGGTCAGTTGGTTCACCTGGTGGGTCAGTTCCTCCACCTTGCCGTTCAGGCGCATCACTTCCTGGCGCAAGGAGTCCATGTCCGTGAGCATCTCGGCTTGGGGCGCCTGGGAAGAGGACATCTGGCCGGTCAGGTCATTTATCTTCTTGTCCAGGTCCCGCACCTTGTTCTGGTTGTAGATCACCCGGCTTTGGAGGGCCGCGAAGTCGTTCTGGGTCACCGGGGCGCAGCCCTGGGCCGACCAGAAAGCCGCCAAGAGCGGCAGGACCGCCAAAAGCCGGAGGGACCGGCTCCGCCAAAGAGCGGACAGACCCGTGGCCCATCGCGCGGCCCTCCCGCTGGATCTGACCACAGACGGGGGGTGTTTGTGCAGCTCACCGGCGGTGCGGGCCCCCGCCCGGCCGTCCGGCTCCGGCGTCATCAGCCTGCTCCGGCAAAATCCTAAGCCGCCCCGTGACATGGCTCCTCCTCCCCCCGGCGTGGGGCCGGGGTACGCAAACTGGCAGGCTGCTGCCGCAACACCTGCCCGGTGCGCCTATTTGCGCAGCCTTCAGACAGCAAGCAATTTGCCAAAGTTGGCAAGGCGTGCTCCCCCGGCAAACCGGGTTTGCCGGGCTGGAATCATGCTTTTACCAACTTTGCCGGAAAAAGGCCAGAACTGGTCTTTTTCCATCCTCTGCCAGTTACTTCACCACGAAATGCGCCCGGCGGTTGGCCGCGTAGGCTTCTTCGGTCTGACCCGGCACCAGGGGACGCTCCTCGCCATAGCTCACGGTCTCCAGCCGGGTCTGGCTGATGCCCATGGCTTCCAAATAGGCGGCCGCCGCCCGGGCGCGCTTCTCGCCCAGGGCCATGTTGTAGGCATTGGAGCCCCGCTCGTCACAGTGGCCTTCCACAATGCACAACAGGTCGGAGTGGCTCTTCAGATAGGCGGCCTTCTCGTTCAGGATCTGCTTGGCCTCGGGGGAGAGGTCATAGCTGTCATAGTCGAAATGCACGTCCTGGTTCTCGAAGACTTCCCGCATCTGGGCCTCGGTACCGGTCAGGGCCCCTTCGCTGCCAGCCTGACCTTCGCGGAGCTGGGCCTCCCGCATGCGGCGTTCCCGCTCCGCGGCCAGCCGCGCCTGCTCCTCGGCCGAAAGCTGGTCCGGCGAGGGCACGGTTTTTTTGCCACAGCCCACGCCCAGGCCCAAGGCCAGGGTCAGGGCCAGGACCACCAACATCATCAATTTCAATTTACGCACCGGGTGCCTCCTTTGGAAACTTGGGTTGGTTCTTTTTTCAGGACCTATTTAACCGCGACCCCCCGGGGCGACCAGGCCGGATCGGTCTGCTCGCCCGGCAGGTTGGTGATCCGCCGGATGGGCCGTCCGTCGGAGGTCATCACGTAGATCTGATAGGTGCCGGTCTTCCGGCTGGCATAGGCGATGAGCCGGCCGTCCGGTGACCAGGAAGGGTTTTCCCCTCCGCCGTAACCACTGGTGAGTACTTGGAGATTACCTCCATCGGGCCGCACGGTGGCCACCTGGAAGGTGCCGTCGACCTGCACCTGCAGGGCCAGGCGGTCACCCTTGGGCGACCAGTCCGGCGCCGCGGCGTACTTGGTGCCGAAGGTGAGCCGGGTGACCTGGTTGGTCACCAGGTTCAGCACGTAGACCTGGGGCGTGCCGCCCCGGTCGGAGACAAAAGCCATCTTGTTGCCGTCGGGGCTCCAGGCCGGGTCCACCTCGATGCCCCAGCCGTCGGTGAGCTGACGGATGATCTCCCCGGTCTGGGAGACCAGGAAGATGTTGGTCTTGCCGGTGTGGCTCATGGCCACGGCCAACTCCCGCCGCCCGGGGCGGAAGGCCGGGGTCAGGTTCACCCCGGTCTTGTTCACCACCACCTGGCCCGAGCCGCCGGCCAGGGCGTGCACGAATATCGCCGGCCGCCGCTTCAAGTAAGCGGTGTAGGCCAACAGGGTGCCGTCGGAGCTCCAGGCGGGGTAGAGGCAGAGGTCACCCCGGTGGGTGAACTGGCGCACCCCGGAGCCGTCCCAGCGCATGAGCTTGATCTCTTTTTTGCCGCCGTTGGCCGAGACAAAGGCGATCATGGTGGAAAATACCGAGCGGTCGCCGGTGAGGGCCAGCATCACCTCGTCGGCAAAGCGGGACATCATGGCCCCCACGTCGCCCACCACCCCGTCGTAGCGCCGGCCGGTCAGAAGCTTCTTGTCCACCACGTCGTAGAGGCGGCACTCCATGCTCAGGCTGTTGCCCACCTGCTTGTAGTTCACGGTGATCAACAGCTCGGCCCCCACCACGGCCCATTGGCGGTAGTCGATCATCCCCGGGGCCGGGACCTTCAAGAAGCTCTTGGGGTTCAGGAAATCAAACATTCCCGTAAAGGACAGGCAGTCCTTGAGGATGCGGTGGCCGTCCGGCCCGGCCGAGCCCGGGCCGCCGCCCTCCATGGTCTCGAAGGCGGGCATGGCCAGGGGCAACTGCCGGCTGAAGGGCTGGGTGATGTCGATGTAGACCCGGGCCTGGGACGGAGTGGCCACGGTCAAGGCCGCGAGCAATAGCGCGGCGGCGAACAATACGCGCGAAAAAATTTTCATGCCGGCAAAACTCTCCTCAACTGGCGCCGGGGGCCCGGAGGCCCCGTTCACGGAAAACCGGCTTACCGCCGGCGCGGGCCCTCCGCGGGCCACCCCCCGGAGGGAGCGGAACCGGGGCCCGCCAACGGGGGCTCGTTTGGGCAGAGCCCCCAGGCAAATCCTTGACTAGCTTTGGGCGTCCTCCGGCCGGAACCGGAGCCCCACCTCCAAGGAGCCGGCCGCGGCCAGCCCGCTGGGCAGGGCCGGGAACGGCGCGGAGCGCTCCACCGCCCGGAGCGCCGAAGCGTCCAGGCGCTCCACCCCGCTGGAGTTCTCCAGCCACACCTTTTCCAGCTCGCCCGCGCGGCCCAAGCGCATCACCACCACCACTTCGCGGCCCCGGGCCTGGGACATCAGGGCCTCGGGCACGATCCAGTTGCGGCGAATGCGCTCCCACAGCTCGTTGTAATAAACCTGGTACTTCAGCGACAACTCACCGCCCGGGGAGCCGCCGCCGCCACCCGGGGCATAGGCCCCGCTGGCGCCGGCCAGGGCCGCGTTGTTGGCCCGCTGGGTGGCGGCGCGGCGCTCCACCCGCGCGAGTGCGTTATCCAGGCGATCTTCCTCGGCCACCTTGGCCTGCATCTTCTTGAGCCGCTCTTCCAAAACCTTGGTGGGCGAAGGAGTGTCCTTGGGGGAGGCCTCCTTCTTGCGCGCCACCTTCTTGATCTTTTCTTCCTTGCCGATGGCCTCCTTGGGCTCCGGCTTGGGCTTGGGCTCGGCCTTGGGCTGAATCTTGGGCGGCGCCTTGGGCTCCGGTTTGGGGGCGGCCTTGGGCTCCGCCTGGGCTTTGGCCGCCGGGGCCGGCGCGGGGCCGGGCGGCAGGGCCGGAGAGCCCACCAGGCGCACCTGGTAGGCGGGGGCGTAGATCTGCCGGCGGTGGTCCATGGCCGGCCAGAACAACACCGCCGCCGCCACCAACAGGTGCAGCGCGGCGCTGACAGCCACTCCCCAGCCGAACTGCTCGCCGCCGCCGCCGCCGCCCTCGAAACCCGTCATTTTCAGGACGTTTGTGGTCAAGAGGACTTCTTCTTGACGGGAGGGGGCACCCTCTCCGGTTCGGTCACCATGCCCAGGTTTTCCACTCCGGCCTTCCTGGCCTCGGCCAGAACCTTGACCACTATGCCGTAGGGCACGTTTTCATCGGCCCTCAGATACACCCGCGTGCCGGGCTTGCGGGTGATGATGTTTTTCAGCTTGTCCGCCAGGCCCAGGGACTCCACCTGAAACTCGTCCAGATAGATCTGCCCCGCCTGGGTCACCGAGAGCACCAGGAGGTTTTCATCGGACTTCAAGGCGCCGGACTCGGTTTCCGGCAGCTTGACCTCCACCCCCTGCACCATCATGGGCGCGGCCACCATGAAGATGATCAGGAGGACCAGCATGACGTCCACCAGGGGGACCACGTTGATCTCCCCCATGAACCTGCCCTTGCCGCCCACACCGCCGGCCACTCGCCACACTCCCTTGTTCCTGACGGCGGCAGCGGTCTTTTCTTAACCCGCCGCCGTCACTTTTCCCGCCGTGCCGCCGAAGTTCGCCCGCGGCCCGCCCCAAGCGGGGGCGCCGGCGCCCCCTTCGCCGGACCCGGAGGGTTACTCCAGACCCGGTCCCGCGCCCGGCCCGTGGCGCCGCATCATGTCCCGTTCCACCAGGTTCAGGAAATCCTGGCCGAAGGAATCCATCTCCGCTTCCAGCACTTGCAGACGCCGGCTGAAATGATTGTAAAAAACCACGGCGGGAATGGCCGCGAACAGGCCGGTGGCCGTGGCCACCAGAGCCTCGGCGATGCCTGGGGCCACGGTGGCCAGGTTGGCCGCGCCGCTGTCGCCGATGGAGAGGAATGCGTCCATGATGCCCCAGACCGTACCGAACAGGCCCACAAAGGGGGCGGTGTTGGCGCAGGTGGCCAGGAAGGTCACCGCCCGGTACAGGCGGGTGACCTCCGCCGCCTGGGCCCGGGCCAAGGCGCGGCGCAGGTTCTCGATCACCGGCCCCGAAAGCCCGGTATCGCTGCCCTGCACCTTCATCACCTTGGTCAGCTCCACGTAGACCAGGCGGAACATGGCGGCCAAGGGGCTCGCCGCCAGGTGCTTGGTTTGGGTGTAGGCCGCCGACAGGGACCCCGCGTGCCAGAAGACGTTGTAAAACTCCTCGTTCTCCCTGCGCGCCGCCCGCACGATGCGGAACTTGGTCAGGATCACTCCCCAGGAGAGCACCGAGAAAAGCACCAGCAGGAGGAGCACCGCCTGGACCACCAGGCCGGCGCTGAAAACCATGTCCCAGATGTCCGTGGAGCGGGCAGCCAGGGGTTCGCCGGCAGCCCAAGCCGAGGCGATCATGGCGGGAAATCCCAATATATTGTTGATCATGCCTACACCTATCCCATGATATGGGGTACTATAGCCACGGCCTTTAACAAATGTCAAGGAAACCGACCCCGCCGCCGCCCTGGGGGCGCCGGCCGAGGAAATTATATCCACCGTTAGGGAAAATTGCTAAAGAAGGCCAAGGAAAGGTTGCGTGACGGGCCGCCAGCCCGGGCCGCCGCCCTTGGAAAGGACCCCGCGAAAATGACCCTCCCCTCCGGCTCCGCCACCGCCCTGTTCCTGGACCTGGACGGCACCCTGGCCGACAGCATGCCCCTGATGCGGATCATCTACGACGAGTTTCTGGGCCGACGGGGCCTCATGCCCCGAACGGAGGAGTTCAACGGCTTTGCCGGCCTGACCATCCCCCGGATCATGGAGCAGCTGAACCAGACCCGGCGGATGGGGGAGTCCCCCCGGGAGATGACCGCCGAGTGGTCGGCCCTGGTGGACGCCCGCTATCTGGCCGAGGTGCGGCCCGCGCCGGGAGCCCACGAGCTGTTGGACGCGGCGGCGCGGCGCGGGGTGTTCACCGCCCTGGTCACCTCTTCCCCGGCCGCCCTGGCCCGGGAGTTTTTGGCCCGCCACCGGCTCCTGGACTGGTTCCAGGAGATCGTCAGCGCCGAGCGGGTGACTCGCGGCAAGCCCGATCCCGAGCCGTTCCGCCTGGCCCTGGACCTGTCGGGGCGGCCGGCCCGGGAGGGCCTGGCCGTGGAGGACGCCCTGGCCGGGGCCATGTCGGCCACCGGGGCCGGGCTGGCCACCTACGTCATGGCCCTGACCCCGCCGCCGGAGGGCTTGACCGAGCTTCCCGGGGTGCGGGGGGTGATCCGGAGCCTGGCCGAGTTGATTCCCCGCTTGACCCCGGAACCGGGGCAGGGCTGAGCCCCGCCGGCCCGGCGGCGCCGCCGGCGGGGGAGCCGCCTCCCGGCGGGGGCGGGGACCAAGGGGGCGGAGGCGTCGGACGGCTCGGCGGGGGTAGGGTCGACGGGCCGGCCCGCGCCTCACACCTGGTGATTCATGGCCGTGCCGTGCAGGAGAAAGTGCACGTGCTCCGCGGAGTTGGTGAGGTGATCGCCGATGCGCTCCAGGCTGCGGGCCATCTGGACCACCGCGGCGGGAGAGGGGGCGTTTTCGCAGCCGGCCTTGCCCTTTTTGGCCTCACCCAGGAGGTACACGTACTCCTTGTCGATGAGGTTGTCCTTTTCCCAGGCCGCCCGGGCCCGGGCCGTGTCCTGCTGGTCATAGGCCGCCAGGATGTCGTCGAACATCTCCAGGGCCACCCGGCCCATGCGCAAAAGGGCTTCCTGGTGCTCCGGCGCCAGGGGGGTCTCCAGCTCCAGCACGCTCTTGGCCACCCCGGCGGCGTAGTCCGCCGCCCGCTCCAGGTCGATGGACATCTTGAGGGCCGAGATGATGCTCCGGAGATCGCGGGCCACGGGCTGTTGCAGGGCCAACAGGCGCACGGTGTCGTAGTCCAACTCGTGCTTCAGGGTGTTCACCCGCTCGTCGCCCTCCACCGTGCGCCAGGCCCGGCGGCGGTCCTGCTTCTCCAGGGAGGCCAGGGCTCCTTCGAGCTGCGTCTTGGCCGCCCGGCCCATCTCCACCACCTTGCCGTGCAGCCGGCCCAGCTCCACATCAAAATACTTCAGGTTCTGGCTCTCGCTCATGCCTTGGTCTCCTCATCGGGCCGCGTCGCCGCGGCTGGCGTAGCGGGTCGAGGCCGCGTCGCCGCGGCTGGCGTAGCGGGTCGTGGGAAGCTAGCCCACGAGCCAATCTCGCGCGCTCCCGCAGCGGACTCGCCCTGGGAACACGACTCTCCGGGCCGCGTCGCCGCGGCCGGCGTAGCGGGTCGTGACAGGTTGCCCCGCGCCCCCAACTCACGCACTCCCGTAGTTGGCTCGACCCGGGAACACGATTCTCCGGGCCGCGTTGCCGCGGCTGGCGTAGCGGGTCGGGGCCGCGTCGCCGCGGCTGGCGTAGCGGGTCGTGGGAAACTAGCCCACGAACCAATCTCGCGCGCTCCCGCTGCGGACTCGCCCTGGGAACACGACTCTCCGGGCCGCGTCGCCGCGGCTGGCGTAGCGAGTCGTGGGAAGCAAGCCCACGAGCCAATCTCACGCGCTCCCGCAGCGGACTCGACCCGGGAACACGATTCTCCGGGCCGCGTCGCCGCGGCTGGCGTAGCGGGTCGTGGGAAGCAAGTCCACGAACCA
>JAHLLK010000057.1 GCA_020444165.1 Deltaproteobacteria bacterium
AAGCTACGGCTTGTTTGGGGACCCCGGGGATGGCGCGCCAAATTGCGCGGCCTTGCAAAGGCAAGCAATTTGTCCATCTTGGCAAAACGACGCTTTTGTCAAGTTTGGTTGAAAAAGGCCATGGAGGGACTTTTTCAACATCCTGCTAGTCTTCCGGCTCAAACTGGTCCTTGCTGGCCCCGCAAACCGGACAGGTCCAATCGGCGGGCAGATCCTCGAAAGCGGTCCCCGGAGGAATGTTGCCTTCGGAATCGCCCTTGGCAGGATCGTAAACATAGCCACAAACCGAGCAAACATACTTTTTCATGAAATAGAACTCCTTGGCTGTGTGATCTTATCCGAATCCCCAGAGGATTCTGTAGTCTTTTATAAGCCTGGCCTGACTCAAACCCACCAGGCCAAAACGGGAAGCCCGGGCGGGGCCGCCCCTTCCCCCGCGTACCAGGGCAGCAGGTTGCAAAGACCAGCCTGCCCTTTGGCAAGCAGACTTGGCAAAAGCGCGATTTCACCCAGTCTGGCAACTGGCTTGGCTTGGCCAAGCCGCGCCGCTTGGCGCGCCCGCCAGGGCGTCCCCTGCGCCCTAGTAATATTTATTACCAGTTTTTGCTCAAAAGCTCGAAATATGCGCGGGGGTGCGCGCAGGCCGGGCAACTGGCGGGGGACTCCAGGCCCTCGTGCACGTAACCGCAGTTGCGGCAGCGCCAGGTCACCGCGGTCTTGCGGCGGAACACCTGGTCGGCCTGGATGTTCTCGGCCAGGGCCCGGTAACGCTTCTCGTGGAATTTCTCGGCCACCGAGATGTTTTCCCAAATCTGGGCGATGTTCTCAAAGCCCTCCTGCCGGGCCACCTGGGCAAAGCCGGGATAAAGCTCGGAGTTCTCATAGTGCTCGCCCGCAGCCGCGGCCAACAGGTTATCCACGGTGGAGCCCACCAGGCCGGCCGGGAAAGCGGCCATGATCTCCACGTCGCCGCCCTCCAGGAACTTGAAAAAGCGCTTGGCGTGCTCCTTCTCCTGGTTGGCCGTCTCGTCGAAGATGAAAGAAATCTGCTCGAAACCTTCCTTCTTGGCCTGCGAGGCAAAGTAGGTGTAGCGGTTGCGGGCCTGGGACTCGCCGGCAAAAGAAGCCAGCAGGTTTTTTTCGGTCTGACTACCCGGCAAACTGGGCATACGAATATCCTCCGTGATCTGGCGATGGGGGCCGCCGGGGGAATGAGGCGGCCCAGGCAAAGTTGCAACAGGCTTGGAGCACCCACCAACGCCAGCGGCCGAACCGCGGCGCGCGGCCCGGCAACCCAGCGTTTCCCCGGCCCGGGGCCGGGGACAATTCTCCCCTGCGCTGCGAGGGTGCTTAAATGAAATTGTGCCGCACCTTGGGTCGTGGGAAAAGCAGATTTTCACGGACCGGTGAGAACGAGGCCCGGATCCGGGCCGCAGACCAGTCCCCACCACGGGACCAGGGAGGGTACGCGCCGCTGGCCGGCCCCCGGTGGCTGCGCCGGAGCGCCGCCCCGCTCCGTGCGCCGGGGGCCGTCCGCCGGCCGGTTAAGCCAGGCTGGCTTTGCCCGCCTCGGTGGCGCCGTACTTGCAACGCACCGGGCTGTCCACCAGACCCTGCTTTTTCAATTTGCTGATAATCTTGGGAACTTCCTTGACATCCACCCCGGAGGTGGAGGCCACGTCCTTGCCGGAAAGGGGAGCGCTGCTCTCGGCAAGCGCCTTGAGCACCAACTGCGCCTCTTGGTCCATGCTTCCGCGGTCAGCCGCCATGTTCACTTCTCCCCGGAAATCAGCTTACATCGCTGCCCGCAGGCCGCCTTGGCAATCCCGGCAACGGCCCTCGAACTCCAGGCGGTGGCCCAGGACTTCGAAATCGGTCATCTTGGCGGCTTCGGCTTCCAGCCCACGCAAGGCCTTCAACTCCAGGTCCGCCACCCGGCCGCAGTCCACGCAACGGATATGATAGTGCGAGGAGATGTCCCCATCGAAACGCATCTCCTGGCCGGCTACGTTGAGTTTTTGGACCATCCCCGACTTGGAGAGGATCTCCAGGTTGCGATAGACCGTGCCCAGGCTGATGCGCGGCAAACGCCGCCGCACGATCTGGCACAATTCCCCAGCCGTGGGGTGAGTCTTGAGCTTGGCCAGCTCCTCCAGAATCACCGTCCGCTGGGTGGTCATTCTTAGCTTGTGGTTGTTCTCCATGACCAGCCCCTTTTGGTAATGATTATTTAGTTAATGTAGCAAGGCCCGCCCACTTCGTCAACAATGCTTTGCCTCCAAAATCACAAAATAAGGCACAATCCGAATTCCAGTACGAATAAAACTAAATTTTGCCGAGCCTCCGCCACACCCGTTATACCCTTATCATAAGCTATATATAAAATATCCAGCATTTACGGGGAGCACCAAACTATATACGTTTTTCAACGCCACAATACCTACTCGCGGGACGGTAGGCCGGGCGGAGCGGGCGTTCCGGGATACCGGTCTTAATCCACAGCTCCCGGCGGCCCCTAACTGGCTTTGCGGTGGGGTTCCCCCGAGGGGACAATGAAAGTCAGTTGAGTAATTACTTGCAATTTTACTTGCACGCCGCGGCGACAGTGGTCCAACCCCGGTTTTCCGTTGGAGGGGGCCTCCGAGGCCGGCCCCTCGGGGCCTGGGTTGCAGCGCGGGCGGCGGCCGGTATGCTTGTCCCAGACGCCGCGCCCGGAACCCGGGAGGCCGCGTGCGGGCCGCGGCGCCTTTCCCTTTTCCCTTTTGCCAAGGAGGCAGGGCGTGGTGCGTGAATCCGCCGAAGCTCCCCCCGCCGTGGTGCTCCTCTCCGGCGGTCTGGACTCCACCACGGTGCTGGCCGAGGCCCAGCACCAGGGCTACGTGTGCCACGCCCTTACCGTGCAGTACGGCCAGCGCCACCAGGCCGAACTGGCCGCGGCCCGCCGGGTGGCCCAGGCTTATGGGGTGGCCCGGCACCTGGTCCTGGACCTGGATCTCCGCGCCGTGGGCGGCTCAGCCCTCACCGCCGACCTGGAAGTGCCCAAGGACCGCGATCCCCGGGAAATGGAGCAAGGCGTGCCGGTGACCTATGTGCCGGCCCGCAACACCGTGTTCCTCTCCCTGGCCTTGGCCTGGGCCGAAGCCCTGGACGCCACGGATTTGTTCATCGGGGTCAACGCCCTGGACTACTCGGGTTACCCCGATTGCCGGCCGGAGTTCATCCTGGCCTTTGAGAACCTGGCCAACCTGGCCACCCGGCTGGGCACGGAACAGGGCCGCCGCTTCCGGGTGCACACCCCTCTCATCCGCCTGACCAAGGCCGAGATCATCAAACGGGGCCTGGAGCTGGGGGTGGACTACGCCTTGACCCACTCCTGCTACGACCCCGCTGCGGACGAGCGGCCCTGCGGCCGTTGCGATTCCTGTCTCCTCAGGGAAAAAGGCTTCCGGGAGGCCGGGCTGGTGGATCCCGTGTTGGCGGCACCCCGCTGAACGTCTTGGACCGCCGGGGCTCAGGCCCGCTCGGAGAGCACCACCCCCTGGCCCGGCGCGCTGGACAGCCGCACCTGGTTGCCGGTCATCTCCCAGGTGGCGCTGGTGGCGGTGGAGGCCACCGGCGCCCCGTAACGGGCCGAAAGCTCCTGGCTGATATAGGCATAATCGGCCGTTTCCCGGCCGCCGCCAAAGGTGAGGGTGATGCTGGTGAGATTGTGGGTGGCGTTGAACCCGAAGTCCAGCCGCCAGGTGCGGGCCTGGGGCATGGGCGAGAAGCTGGTGAGCCGGGCGGGGGAGGTTTCTTGCAGGTCCGGGTAGTTGCGGCGCACCGTGGCCCAGTCGTCGCCCCAGGCGAGCCGGCCCCAGCCGCTGGGGCGGTAGGGCGGCGAGACGCCCTGAAACAGCTTGGCCAGGCCCGCGGCAAGATCGTTGGACGGCATGGGGAACACTCCTCCCGTATGGTTTATCGGCCGGAGCGGCCCTGAACTTTAACCGAAAACGCCGGCCAAGGGGCCGGCCGCCCTTTGGCCTTGGCCGGCAAGAGGAAGCGCATGCTCCGCGGAATTTTTCTGGACCTGGACGGGACCTTGGCCGACAGTCTGCCGCTCCTCAGGGGGGTGTACCAGGAGTTCATGACCGGTTTGGGGTTGACTCCCCGGGAGGATGAGTTCGGCTGGCTGGCCGGCTTGACTTTTCAGGGAGTGTTGGAGCACTTGCGGACCCGCTACCACCTGACCCAGACCAACGAGGAAATCGCGGCGGCCTTTCAGGAGATCATGCGGCGGAGCTACCACCGCCTGGTGCGTCTGGCCCCCGGGGGCCGGGAGCTTTGCCAGGCGGCCCGGGAGCATGGGCTGCACCTGGCCGTGGTGACCTCGGCCAGCCGCCGCATCACCGGCCGGTTCCTGGCCCTGCACGGCCTGGATCTCCTGGTGGATCAGGTGGTGGCCAGCGAGGACGTGGGCCGCAGCAAGCCCCATCCGGAGCCGTACTTGAAAGCCCTGGCCACGGCCGGGCTGTCCCCCGCGGAGGGCCTGGCCGTGGAGGACTCCCCGCCCGGGGTGATGTCCGCCTTGGCCGCCGGGCTGCCCACCTTTGTCATCGCCCATCCCGGGGCTCCGCCGACCCGCCAGGAGGGGGTGGCGGGCTATATTTCCCGCCTGGACGAGATCATCGACCGCCTATGATTCGGCGGCCCCCGGGCCCACCTCCCGGCGGTCCAGCTCGGCCATGATGGCCTCGCGCTGCGCCTCGGTGTACGAGGTCCAGTTGGCGATCTCCTCCAGGGTGCGGCGGCACACGGGGCACAGGCCCCGCTCGCGGTCCAGGCTGCATTGCTTCACACAGGGCGTCTTCATGATCCTCCCCAGGGCCACCCCCTATGGGGCGTGGGCCCCCTGCCGAGCCATCTTCCCACCGCCCGGCCACCAAGGCGGCGGGGGCGTCCTGGTGGGGCTTTCCCTCAGTGCCTGCGGCTCCGGTCCACGATCCCACAAGTGTACCGTTCCCTGGTACCTTTGGCTTGGCCACTCCCGCGGCCTGATGGTTGCAAGACATCCAACTCTCGTTCAGAACTCGGCGCTTGCCTTCACGGTTCCGGGTTTGCTTGTATGGTGCAGGAAAAGCCAAGAATTCATATTCACGCAATAAAGTCCTTGCCCCGCATACTGATTATAGATGAAGACCCGGACTGGTGCGGCCTGCTCTGCCATATGGTTCGCCGTAAGGGATACCAGGCTTTGGCCGCCGCCAATTTAGCCGAGGGTTTGGCCTTGAATCACCAGCAGGCCGTAGACTTGGTCTGCCTGGGCCTATGCCTGCCCGATGGTAGCGGCTTGGACGCCCTTTCCGTGTTGCAGAAGCGGGAGCCGTCCCCTGAAGTCATCATCGTGACCGGCTCGGAAAACCGGGAGGCAGCCGGTATCGCCGTGGAGCGGGGGGCCTGGGACTATATAGCCAAATCGTGTTCCCTCCAGCAAATCCTGGGATCCATCACCCGGGCGCTGCAATACCGCCAGGAGATGCGGGACGTCCGGCCGCCGGTGTTGCTGAACCGGGAGCGCATCGTGGGGCGCAGCCCGGCCTTGAAGCCGGTGTTGGAGCTGACCGCCCAAGCGGCGGCCAGCGACGCCCCGGTCTTGATCACCGGGGAAACCGGCACCGGCAAGGAGGTTTTCGCCCGCACCATTCACGCCAACAGCGCCCGCCAAAAGGGCAATTTTGTGGTGTTGGATTGCACGGTCGTGCCCGCCAACCTTGCCGAAAGCCTTTTTTTCGGTCACGAAAGGGGATCTTTCACCGGGGCGAGCACCCGCCAAGTGGGGCTGTTCCAGCAGGCCGACGGCGGGACCCTGTTTCTGGACGAAGTGGGGGAGCTGCCCGCCCGTCTGCAAAAAACCTTTTTGCGCGTCCTCCAGGAGGGCAGCTTCCGCCCGGTGGGCGGCAAAAACGAACTGCGCAGCGACTTCCGACTGGTATCCGCCACCAACCGGGACCTGCCGCAAATGGTGTCCGCAAGCCGTTTTCGCATGGATCTCTTTTTTCGTTTACGATCCTTGCACCTGCATCTGCCGCCCCTGCGGCAACGACGCCTTGATCTGACCGAGTTGGTGTTGGATTATCTCGCACAGCGCTCCCCCAGCCCCGACAGAACCGGCAAAGGTTTTTCTCCCGAATTTCTGGAAGCCTTACGGGCCTATCCCTGGCCCGGCAACATCCGGGAATTGCACCAAGCCTTGGAGCAGGCTCTGGCCGTGGCCGGCGATGCCCCCACCCTGCACGCCAAGCACCTGCCCTCCTATATACGGATCAATCTGGCCCAGTCAGTCCGGGGACAGTCTCATCGCCCGGCCCTACCCGTCCCTCTTGCGGCGGACATCCCCGCGGCCTCCCCTTCCCTCCCACCTGCCCCGCCGCCGCTCCCCCGGCTGCAAACCTTGCGGGAAGCCGCCATTGAAAAACTGGAACAGGAATATTTGTTGGAACTGATGGAGGCCACCGGGGGCCGCATCGAGGCAGCATGTAAAATATCCGGCCTTTCCCGCTCCCGGATTTACACGTTGCTCCGCAAGTACAAGATCGCCAAGCATTATCATCTCTGACCGAGGCCGAGAAGCGGCTTTCCGGCCTGGAAAACCTCCATATTTCACCGGCAAACCCTCTCCGCAGGTGGGGACTCCCCCGAAAAACTCCAACCTGGTCAGAGGGTTATCTACGGCCACCCGGCCCGCTTAGATCCAATCTCCGCTGGCCAGGCACAAAGGCGGCAATCTCCCCGCGCAGGCTCCGCTGGCTCGTCCGCCGCCTCATCATGCTGCAATACAGCTCATTGTGCTGCGTGGCGGTACAGATCGACTCTCCCTTGACCCCTCCCTGGCTGGTGCTCTGGCCCAAGCCGGCCTTTTGGCACCGTTTTGTTTCAGCCCCCCTTCCCGGCATGTTTCATGGATAAGCGATTGGTGCGCCGGGGCGGTCCGGGTCGGAGCCGAGCGAATTCCGGCTCCGGGGCGGGTAAAGGAACTTGGTTCACCAGGGGGGCGGTTTTTCTGATGCTTCATGCCCGAGAGAAAAGGGAGAGCCCTTGGCTGGCAGTCCGACCACGGGCGTCTCCCTTCGGTTCTGACCATCTCCGCCAGCGGTTCTTTGGAAAAACCAGCCTGCCGCCGCGGCCAGGCACCAACCGCCCGGGCCTCGGCGCCTCCCCGGGTTGGCCGGGCCAGGTGAGCCGGCTTGGGCGCAGCCTCCCAGGGCTGCCCGGGAGAACCCAAGCCAGCTTCTCCCCCTATCGGTCCATGCTCCCACAACCTTAGACCGGCCCCAGACCTTGCCCCATGCCTGGACCGGCCGGCTCCTGCCGAACAGGTAGGCCTTCTGGCAGTGGCGGGGCAATTCATCACTGAAATCCTGCGGCACCTCGGACCTGAACGGGTCGCTTCGCAAGGCAGGCGTCCGGCCTGACTGCCCCAGCCCAGGTTTCTGGTCTGCCCGCGGGTAAAAGGAAAGCATCCATGAAAAACCTAGCCATGAGCAGCAAGATTTACGGGCTTTTGGGAATCCTGGTCCTGGTGGCCGGCATAGTGGCCGGCTTGGGGGTCAAGGAAATGGCCAGCATCAACGACCAGTTGAACAACATCGTGGACAACAACGCCACCAGCGTGCGCTTGGCCGCGGGTATCAACACCAACCTGGTGACCATCTCCCGGGCCGAGAAGAACCTTATTCTCTCTGACGATCCCACCAAAATGAACCAGTTCATAGCCGTGATGCAGGAGCAGGCCAAGATCATGGCCGAACGGTTGGAAAAGCTCAGGGGCCTGTCCACCGAAACGGAAAAAGTTCAGTTGAACCAGTTCGGTGAGCTGTGGGGCGAGTACCAAAAGGCCAACCAGGAAGTGATGAGGCTTTCGCTCTTGAACTCCAACGTGCGGGCCAAGGAGCTTTCGGCCGGCCAAGGCAGAGCCGCCTTTGACAAGGCTGAGGCGGCCCTGGATCAACTGGTGAATTTTCAAGAGGCTGCGGACAAGGCCCTGGCGCAGGCGGGGCAGGACCAGATCGCCCGGACCCTCCTCGCCACCAACCTCCTGAACGACATGCTGGCCCTGCATCGGGCTGAGAAAAACGCCGTTCTGGCCACCGACGAGGAATCCATGAAACAGTTCGCCCAGAACGTGGCTCTCCACGGGGGGCGGGTGGACCAGCTTTTGAGCAAGCTGGAACAGGTGCTCTCGGCCGGGGACCGGAGCAAGCTGGCCCAGTTCAAGGAGGCCTGGCAAGAGTTCAACGGGATCAACCAAAAGGTCATGGCCGCCACCCTGGAGAACGGCAATCAGCTGGCCTTCCTGCTTTCCTCGGGCAAGGGCCGCGAGTTGTCCGACCAGGCCCAGGCCATCATCCGGGGGGTGATGAAGGGCAACGAGGAAGAGATGGTCCAGGCCAAGGAGCGAAGCGATGAAGTCTATGCTTCTTCCCGCCTGTTCATGATCCTGGTGGCTCTCATCGGCATCCTGGGCGCCCTGGGCTTGGCGGTCCTGATCCTCACCGGCATCAACCGGCGCATGGACGTCATCACCTCCACCCTCACGGAAGGGGCCAATCAAACCGCGGTGGCCTCGGGCGAGGTCTCCCAGTCCAGCCAGCAACTGGCCAGCGGCGCCAGCCAGCAGGCCGCCTCCCTGGAAGAAACCAGTTCCTCCCTGGAGGAGATCACTTCCATGACCCGGCAGAACGCCGACAACGCCAATCAGGCCAAGGCCCTCACCGATGAGGCGGCCGCCGTGGTGGACAAGGCGGGCCGGTTCATGACCGAGTTGAGCCGGTCCATGGCCGAGATTTCCGAACAAGGCCGGGACATCGGCAAGATCATCAAGACTATCGATGAGATAGCCTTCCAAACCAATCTCCTGGCCTTGAATGCGGCGGTGGAGGCCGCCCGGGCCGGGGAGGCTGGGGCCGGTTTCGCGGTAGTGGCCGATGAGGTGCGGAACCTGGCCATGCGGGCGGCCAGCGCGGCCAAGAACACCGCGGAGTTGATCGAAGCCACCATCCAGAAGATAGGCCACGGCTCGGGCCTGGTGAGCGAGACCAGCACGGCCTTCAGCGAGGTGGCGACCGGCTCGGCCAAGGTGGCGGGACTGATCGCCGAGATCGCGGCGGCCAGCAACGAACAGTCCCAGGGGATCGGTCAGATCAACACCGCCATGAGCGAGGTAGACAAGGTCACCCAGGCCATTGCCGCCAATGCCGAAGAGTCGGCTTCGGCCAGCGAGGAATTGTCGGCCCAGGCCGAGACCATGCGGGGCATCGTGGAGGAGTTGCTCCAGCTGGTCAAGGGCAGCCGCACGGGAAACGGCCACGATCCTGCCCACCACGCGCTGTCCGGCGGCTACGGGCGTTCCGGCTCCAAGGGCCAAAAGCGCCAGTCCCAGCCTCGTCTCCCCGCGCCTGCGGCCGGCCGGCGTCCCGCCCGGAGCTTGCCGACGAACCAGGCGGCCCAGGACGCGGAGCGGGACTTCGAGAATTTCTAAACCGCCACCGGCGCCGGAGGGATTGTCCCCCGGCGCCGCTTCCGGCTGGCCGGCAAGAGCATGGTTTTGCCAGTTGGAGAGCATTGCACGGGGCGTCCTGCCCCGTGCAATGTCGGCTTGGCAAAAACGTGACTCCACCCCAGCAAGCAGAGCTTGCCGGGGGCCCGGGTTTTGCCAAGCCTCACAAATTGCAAGCTTTTTGAAGCCTGCAATTTGGCGGGCCATCCTTGGCCCGCATCGGCCATTGCCTGCCGTAATCATGTCTCACAGCCCTTTTTGACATAATATCAACATGTTTTATGTGTTTCACCATGCAATGGCCTCAGTTGGTGACAACTGCGGCCATTTTGGCGAATCTCCGCAATTGGGCTGGCCATCCCTGGTCTGCGTCAGGCTGTTTGTCAACAGCCTGATCGCCTCCGACCACCTCCGTCCCCTCCAGAGCCCACCCGGCTGGCCAAGTTGCGCCCGAGTTCGCTGGCCAGGACCTGTTCGCCGAGCTTGCACCGCACCTCCCGGAATTGGGAGATGTCGCGGGGAACGGGCTGCGCTCACCAAGCCAGCGCACCCCCGCGTCCATGGTTGCCTGGGCCCGGCCCGGCCCGGGCTCCGCGGCCCAACCCAGGCCCTTTCGCCGCCTCCCGCCCCCCTGCCGTCCCTGGCAGGTCCTTTGGGATAATCTCCCGCCATAACGCCACCTTGTCCCCAGCAACCCCTGGCTGCCCGGCCGGGGGTCTGTTTTACTGGGCCCCAGGGATGGCCGGCAATTGTCCGGCCGCCGGCCCAAAAGGGCGGCAGGGGCTTGGCGGGCCAAGGGGTCCGCCGGGGCCCGGCGCAAAGACAGATCACCAGGCCCCGGGGGCCAGGGAGGCGCGAGTCATGAGCATCGAAGGAACGGCCACGGTTTGGAACTGCCTGAACTACGTGGGTGAGCTGTACAAGGTCTACGCGGACCACACCCCGTTTCTGTCCATGATCGGGGGGCTGTCGGGCGGGGGACGCACGGTGGGGGCCTGGGAGTTCGCGCTTTCCCAGTACTGGGCCCCGGACACGGCCGCCCAACCGGCCATCAGCGAGACCGCGGCGGCCGGGGGCGCCGCGGCCACCACCTATACCCGGGCCCAGGAGTACAACGTCTGCCAGATCTTTCAGCGGGGGGTGGAGGTCACCTATCCCAAGCTGAGCAACTGGGGCGGTTTGTCCGGCCTCAGCGTGCAGGGCGAGGCCCAGCCGGTGGCCAACGAGCTGGATTTCCAGGTCATGGCCAACCTGGAGCAGATCGCCCTGGACGTGGAATACACCTTCCTGAACGGGGCTTATCAAAATACGGCCAGCGCGGCCACGGCCTTTCAGACCCGGGGGATCATCGAGGCCTGCACCACCAACGCGGTGGACGCCTCTGGCGCGGCCCTGTCCAAGACCCTGGTGGACCAGCTCCTCAGGACCATGGCCACCTCCGGGTCCCGCTTCCGTAGCGCGGTGGTGTTCGTCAACGCCTTCCAGAAGCAGAAGTTCAGCGACATCTATGGCTACGCCCCGGCGGACCGCAACGTGGGCGGGGTGAACATCAAGCAGGTGGAGACCGACTTCGCCATGCTGGGGGTGATCTGGACCCCGCAGATGCCGGCCGGCTCGCTTCTGGTGGCCGACGTGGCCTACTGCGCCCCGGTGTTCCTGCCGGTGCCCGGCAAGGGGCTGTTGTTCTACGAGCCCCTGTCCAAGACCGGAGCCAGCGAAAAGGGCCAGGTCTACGGCCAGGTGGGCCTGGACTACGCCAACCAGAAGTTCCACGGCGTCATCACCAATCTGGCCACCAGCTAGGCTGTCGCCTGAACCGTATCCCCGGTGGGGGCCCCTGCTCCGCCGGCCGCTACCCCTTTGGCCCAAGGATGGTCATGAACCCCGCACCCAAGCTCGCCAGGGCAGCCGAACCCTTGGTCTCCTGCGCCATGTTGGTGAAGAACGGCGGCCCCTTGTTTGTCCGGGCCCTGGCCTCGGTCAGGGATTACGTGGACGAGATCGTGGTGGTGGACACCAATGAGCGGCCGGACTCGCCGGACGCGGCCGCAGCCCGCGCTGCCGGCGCCCGGGTGAGGCACCGCCCCTGGCGGCGCCATTTCTCCCGCCACCGCAACCAGTCCCTCAAAGCCTGCCGCGGCGCCTGGGTCCTGGTGTTGGACGCAGACGAAGAGTTCGCCCCCGCGCCGGATTGCGGCCCGGCCGCCTGGCGCCGGCTCTTAGCCGAACAGCCGCCCGCGGCCGATGCCCTGGCCCTGGCCCTGGACGACGTGCAGGCCGGCCAGGTGGTGATGACCATGCACACGGCCCGGGTGTTCCGGAGGGGCCGCGCCGCCTTCCGGGGGCGGGTGCACAACCAGGCCGTGTTCCCGGGCCGACTGGTCTCCCTGGGGCGGGAGGTGGTGCTCCGGCACTTTGGCTACGACCAGGCCCAGGTGGACCTAGCCGCCAAGTACCAGCGCACCAAGGGGCTGCTGGAGCAGGACCTGCTCCAGGAGCCGGCCCAGAACCCCCGGCGCTGGCAGGCCCACTTCTACCTGGCCCAGCTCCATCTGGCCCACGGCCATTTGGCCGCGGGACTGGCCGCGGGCGAAAAATACCTGGCCCTTGCCGCGGAGCTGGGCCCGGAGTTCAACCCCACCATTTACTTCAGCCTGGTGGAGGGCTATCTGGCCGCCGGCAATCCCGAGCGGGCCGGGGAGATGTTGCGCCAGGGTCTGGCCCACAATCCCCAGGATCCGGACCTGGCCTGGGCGCTTTCCAACGAGGGGGTGCGCCGCCGTGATCCGGGGCTCATTGCCGAGGGCGCCCGCCGCTACCTGGCCGCCTATCAGCGCTGGCAGGCCGACCCGGCCAGCCTGGGCGGCGCCTTCCACTTCAGCCTGCGGGAGGAGGTGGCCACCTTGTTGCTCCACCGCCTGGCCCTGGCTTCCCTGGCCGAAGGGCGGGCGGCCCTGGGCGCGCTCCTGCCCCGCCTGGCCGGCCAGCCCGCCCTGGCCCCGGGTCTCCGGGAGCAGCTCCGCAAATTGGGTCTGGGGGATTTGGCCGCCCAAGTTCCGGTGATGCCTGGTGATATAGCCTCGCCGGCTCTCGCCGGGGCAGCCATGTGAGTAAAAGCTGACAAGCACGCGCGGCAGGCGGCAAGACCCGGCTCCGTGCGTGCGAGCAATGACTTTAAACCAGCGTCAGGCCGGCTCAGCCAAGCGGGCGGGGCGGCCGGGGGGAGAATCCCATGAGTTTTGCCAGAGGATCGCGTCACGAGGTGAGCTATGTGCCCGAGGTGGTCAAAGGGGTTACCCCCGCCACCCCCGTCATGAAGCTCCTCCGGGTCACCAGCGTGGGCCTGGAGATGACCAAGGGCGGTTTCCAGTCCAGCGAGTTGCGCTCCGACCGGCAGATCGCCGATTTTCGCCACGGCACCAAGCAGGTGGCCGGCGACCTGGGCCTGGAGCTGTCCTACGAGGCCTTTGACGACCTGCTGGCCGGGGCCCTGTTCAACTCCTGGTCCAGCCTGGCCACCGTGGTCAGTTCGGCCATCGCCGCCACCGGCGCCAATCAGCTCACCGGCAGCTTCTCCGGCTTCGCGGCCGGCGACCAGGTGAGCGTGGAGGGCTTCTCCACCGCGGCCAACAACGGCCTGTGGCAGCTCGCCGCGGCCACGGCGGCCACCCTGACCGTGGAGGGCGCCCTGGCGCCCGAGGCCGCGGGCAACGAGATCACCCTGACCCGGCACCCCCGCCTGGCCGGCGCGGCCGAGGAGAAGACCTTCACCGTGGAGCGGCGCTTCACCGGCCTGGCCATCCCGCAGTACCACGTGTTCACCGGCTGCATGGTCAACAAGCTGGCCCTGTCGGTCAAGCCCGACGGCATGGTCACCGGCACCCTGGGCCTCATGGGCATGGGCGCCGCCACCAGCGGGACCAGCCTGGGCGAGCCGGCCGCGGCCCAGGCCAACAGCCCCTTTGACAGCTTCCGGGGCAGCCTCGCCGAGGGCGGCAGCACGGTGGGCGTGGTCACCGGCCTGGACCTCTCCCTGGAGAACGGCATCAACCCGGCCTACGTGGTGGGCTCGGACCAGGCCGCCGACCTGGTGGACGGCCGGGCCAACCTCACCGGCACCCTGACCGCCTTCTTCGAGGACTCCGAGCTGTTGGACAAGTTCATCAACGAGAGCGAGACCAGCCTGGTCTTGATGCTGGAAGACGTGCACATGGGGGCCAGCCGGGGCAACCGCTACTACTTCCACCTGCCCCGCCTGAAGTTCACCGGCGGCAGCGTGCAGGTGAGCGAAGAGGGCGCGGTGCCCATCAGCCTGCCCTTCCAGGCCCTCTACGACGCCGACCACGGCTACACCCTGGCCATCAGCAAAGCGGCCCACGATTAACCACCTGGCCCAAGGCCCGGCGGCGCGGTTCGCCCCTGGAACCGCGCCGGAGCCCGGCGCCCTCCACTCCCCAACCGTCCACCCCGCGGGGTAAGCCATGAGAGATACAACTGAACTGGTCGTGACCGTAAGAGTGGACGGAGCGGACCAAGTGGCCGGCTCCCTGTCGGCCGTGAGCGGCCAACTGAACCGCCTCACCGTGCAAGCGGACGGCAACCAGGGAGCCTTGGACAAGCTGGGCCGGCAGTACCTCTCCCTGGCTCTCCTGAGCGCCCAGGCCACCGGCAATCTCCAGCGGGATCAGGACCGGCTGCTCCGCAACCTCGCCGCCAACCGGGAATGGCTGGCCCGGGAGGAGGCCCGGCTCACCGGGGACACCACCCGGCTGAAGATCCTGGACCTGGACCGCTATCTGGCCCAGGTGCGGCAGCACACCACCGACGAGGGCGAGGTCCGCCGCCGGGGCGCCCTCAGGTGGCAGGAGCTGAACCGCTCCTCCCTGGACAAGATGCTGGACCAGTGGCGGAACCACAACGCCAACCTGGCCAAGCTCACCGAGAACCTCTTGTCTTCCCTCCAGAGCACCTGGTCCGGCTGGCTGGAGAAGGCGCTCCTGGGCGAGTTCGAGAACGTGGAAGACGCCCTCTCCGGCCTGGGCGACGCCTTTGTCAAAATCCTGGCCCAGATGGCCGCGGCCTGGGTGGCCAACGAATCCCTGGCGGGCATGGCCAGTTTCTTCCAGGACCTGAAAAGTGGACTGTCCGGCGGCAACTGGAGCTTTGGCAAGCTGGGCTCGTGGTGGGACAGCTTGTGGTCGGGCGCCAATACGGCCACCGAGACCGCGGCCCTCCACCTGGACACCTCGGCCACGGCGCTGGACACCGCGGCGGCGGGGCACAGCACCGCGGCCAGCGGCCTGAGCACCGCGGCCGGCGCCCTCTCGGCCGCAGCCCAAGCCCTGGCCGGCGCCGCGGCCGTCGGCGGCGGCGGCGGAGGCGGCATCAGCATCGGCCTCAAGCTGCCGGGTTGGGGGGGAGACGGCGAGAGCGGCGACGCCGCCTGGGGAGACATGGACTGGGGAGACTGGGACGGCTGGGAAGGCCTCTCCGCCAACTCCACCAACTTCAGGAGCCTGCAAAACGACTGGGAAGGCATCAACGCCGAGATCACCGCCGCCCAGAAGGAGGCCCGGCTCGGCCTCAAGGATTACCTGGGCGTCCTGACCAGCGCCTATGCCCTTTACGCCGGGCTCTCCGGCCTGGCCGACGAAAACCGCTCCAAGATCAGCAGCACGCTGCAGGCGGCTGGCGGCGCGGCCGGGCTCTACACCAATCAGGCTTTGCGGAGCTGGCTGGGCTTGGGCCAGATAGGCGCCGGCGGCCAAGCCGCCGTGGCCGGCATCGGGATGGCAGGCGCGGGTTATGGGCTGTACCAGAACTTCCAGTCCATCCGCGACCAGGGGCTCAACCTGGGCAACGGCCTGGGGGCGGCCAGCAACGCCTACAACCTCTACAACGCCGGCAAGGGACTCTACACCGCCTACCAGACTTGGCAGGGCGTGCAGGCCGGCGCCCAAGGGCTCAGCGGCGGGGTGCAGGTCGCCGGCAACGTCGGCGTCGGAACCGGGGTTGGCGCGAGCAGCCAGGGGGCGGCCCTCAGTCCGGGCTTCAGCTGGTCGAACCTCGGCTCGGGCCTGACCACGGCCGGGGCGGGCATGGCCGGCGGCATCGCCGGCAACTACTTCATCAGCCAGACCATCGCCAAGGACCGGCCCCAGGCCATGTACGGCGCGGCCGGCGGCGCCCTGGCCGGGGCCACCATCGGCTCCATCATCCCGGGCATCGGCACGGCCATCGGGGCGGGCCTGGGCGCCCTGTTCGGGGCCATCTTCGGCGGGGCCGGGGCGGGCCTGTTCGGCGGCTCGGTCAAGAAGCCGGCCAACGAGCGCCTGGGCAGCACCGAACGCCAATACAAGGCCTGGACGAATCTCACCAACCTCGCCGGCGTGAACCCCGAGTATATGCGGGGCCTCGGGTCCGAGCGCCTGGACCTGGGGCGGAACACCGCCTTTTTGGAGATCGACAAGAGCCTCAAACTGGGGGGCCTGAGCCAGGAACTGCGGGAGATGGCCCTGGAGACCGACACCGGCGCCGCCAGCCTCAAAAACATGCTGGAGAACCTGGACCCGGTGAAGCTCGCCATGGGCCGGGCCATGGAGGCCTACCACGATTTCAACCTGCAGGTGAAAGACACGGTTGCCAGCTCCACTCAGGGGGCCCTGGAGTTCGACGGCTACGCCTCCTCCGGCCAGCACCTCTCTGAGAAAATGAGCGAGCTGGCCCACAACCTCGGCCTGCCCGAGGAACAGACCCAGGCCCTCACCGGCAAAGTGGACCAAGCCATCACCACCTGGCAGCAGTTCGGGGGCAGCACCGACGAGCTGACCCGGAAGCTCGAAAACGAGTTCGCGAACGCGCTATTGGACTCGGTCCAGGCCGGTGAGGAAGACCTGCAGATGACCCAAGCGGAGCAGGCGGCCAAAGAAGCCATGATCGCGGAACTGGACGCCATCATCGCTGCCCGCCAAGGGGCGGCGGCCGCCACCGAAGAGGAACAGGCGGCCAACGAAAAGGCCCAGGCCACCTGGGCCGAGCTGCAGGAGCTGGTCGCGGGCACCGGCGCGATGGGTCAGTTCGCCGCCCAGTCCCTGGGGGCGCTGTCCCTGGCTTTCGAAAGCGGGCAGCTCAACCTGGAGGAGTACCGGGCGGCCCAGGAAGACATCGCGGAACATCTCCGGGACTACAACGAAATGCTCGCGGATCAGACTCGGCGGACCACCGAGGCGGCCACGGCCGAAGAGCTCCTCATCGCCGGCATGCAAAACGCGGCCATCGTGTCCCAGATCCAGGCCGACTACTACGCCCAGAACGGCCAGGCCCTGAGCCTTTTGGACGCCCAGACCCAGGCCCTTACCGGCAGCATTGACCAACTCCTCACCGTGAACTCCCTGGACGCCCTCGAGCAGCGGGAGATGGTGAACCTGCTCCTGTTCCAGTCCGGCCGCACCGAGGAGTTGACCAACCAATACAAGCGCTACCAGGAGATCAAGGAGCAGCTCACCAAGGCCCACACCATGGAGCGAGCCGAGGTGGAGAAGCTGGTGGCCGAGGGCCGGGAGCTGGCCAGGCAGCTGGGCTATACCCAGGAAGCCACCGAGGACCAGACCGACGCCGCCACCGGCAGCAAGCAGCCCAACGAAGATCTGGCCAAGGCGTTGGAGGGGGTGGCGGATGCGGTGGACGGGCTGAAGCAACTCCTGGAGGCCCTGCCGGCCAGTGGAACCACCTGGGACTGGTATATGAATGGCCACTTCAATCTTCCCTCCGGCGGGACCGGAGAGGGCGAAACCCCGCCCAGCCACCACACCGGAGCCTACATCTACCACCACGGCGGCCAGGCCGGCCTGCCCAGCTTCCACACCGGCGGCCTGGCCGCGGACGAGGTGCTGGCCATCCTGCAGAAGGGCGAGGGCGTCATCAACAAGCAGTCCACCGCGGCCCTGGGCGGCCCCGCGGCCATCGCGGCCCTGAACTCGGTCACGGCCTCCAGCCTGACCACCGCGGCCGACCAGACCGACGAGGAAACCCAGCGCCTGGCCGAGGCCTACGCCAAAGCCATCCAGGAAATGCAGAGTTGGGACGCGGCCTGGCTGCGGGAGCGCTTCACCGCCGAGCAGCAGGCGGGCGACCAGCTCATTCAGGAGCGCAACCGCCAGATGGAGCAGGTCAAGGCCTGGGAGGAAGAGGGCACCATCACCCACGAAGAGGCCGCGGCCCGCAGGGGGCTCATCGACCAGCAGTGGGCGGCTGACGTGGTGAAGCTGCGGGAGGAGGTGACCAAGGCCTTTGAGCAGACCATGGCCGACTTCTGGGAGGGCCAGAAGAGTCAGGCCGAGCAGGCCCACGACGCCATCATGCAGCAGAACCAGGACCTGCTGGACGAGTTGCAGCGGCAGTACGAGTCCGGGGCCATCGGCACCTGGGAAGAGTACCAGAAGCGGCGTCTGGAAGTGGAAGCCATGACCGACAAGCAGCTCCAGACCCTGCGGAGCGAGGCCTACCAGAGCTTGCAAGCCATAGTGGACAACTCTCTCAAGGGCGAACTGAGCGCCACTGGGCAGCAGGTGCAAACCCTCAATGACACCTACCGGGACCATCTGCGGGAGCTGGAGGACTACTACCGGGCCGGCGCCATCTCCCAGCAGGACGCCCAGAAGTGGCGGCTGGCCCTCCAGGAGAACTACCAGCGGGAGCTGGAGCAGATCACCAAAAAGGGCTTGGACCAATTGGAGAGCCTGGAGACCAGCGCCTTGGGCCAGCGCAAGGATCGCCAGGAGGAACTCCTGAGTGAGCTCTTGGCCACCGAGGGCCTGACCCAGGAAGGCATCCAGAGCCGCATCGCCGAGCTGATGGGAGTCAACCAGGACCTCGCGGGGCTGGAGAAAGACCAGAAGGTGCTGGATAGCCTCCAGAATTGGCTGACCTCGCCCTTCACCAACGCCACCGAGGCCGCGGCTCTGGTGACCCAGGCCCGAGATCTGTACGAATCCCTGGGCTTCCAGCAGCTGGGCGCGGGCGGGGGGCTGGCCGGCTCCGCGGTGGGCGTGATTGGCGACCAGGAGTTCTTGCAGGGCTGGACCGTGTCCGATCCCATCACCGACCCCGGGGCCCTGGGCACCGGGGTCAAGGTGCCGGTAATCCGTGGGCTGGACCTGCCCGGCCCCATTGGCCCGGCCGGCGGGGGCAAGAGCCCGGACTCAGCCTACCAGGCGCGGCCGGCCTCTCCAGAGCAGCAGCCGGTGCAGGTGGTTATTAACGTAGGCCAGGTGGGCCAGCTCGCCGACGCGGTGATCGAGGCATCGGTCAAGGAGTTCCGGACCTTCCTCTACCAGGAGCAGGCGCGCCAGGCCCAGACCGGCGGCCCCAAGCCTTACACCACCAGCATCTCGCGGCCGGCCCTGGCCCCGGTGCGGAGGTAGGCCATGGCCCCCGGTGCCAACTTTCTCGCCTGGATCACGGCCGGCTGCCAGCGGATCTACACGGCCGAGCTGAGCCTCGTCCGCCTGTCCGACGGCCAGGCCCTGAACGTGTATCTGGCCAGCGACGGCGGCTATTGGGACGGGGCGCACTACTACTTCCCGGCGATATCCAAGCTGCCCAGCGTGGAGCGCCAGGCCCAGCAGTTCGACAACGGCCATGCCATGATCTCCTACGGCAGCCTGGAATTCCTGATCGACGCCACGGCAGACGTGGCGGGCGGGCTCTCCCTGGACGACCTCCTGACGGACTACGCCTGGGCCGGGCACCACATCACCATCCGGATCGGCGCCAAACGGCCGGACAGCGCGGTCCTGCCCTGGACCGACTGGGCCGTGGTGCTGGCCGGGGTCATGGAGGCCCCCGCCTGGGACGACCAGACCGTGACCCTGGGCATCAAGGGCCTGGACGACCTCCTGGCCAACACCCCCATGCCCGACTCCATCCTCACCGACGCGGAGTTCCCGGCCTGGGAGAGCGGCGCCTACTACTTTGCCGGCTCCCTGGTGCGGCCGACCACGGCCAATGGCTTCATCTACCGGGCCAGCCCCAGCTCTTTCATGATGACCGGCGGAGCCACGGAGCCCACCTGGCCCACGGCCCAAGGCTCCACCGTCACCGTGGCTGAGGGGGATTGGGTGTGTTGCAAAATCCCTTCCGTCACTGAGGGCAAGCCGCGGCCCATCACCCTGGGCTACTGCCGGGACATCCCCCTGGTGCTGTTCGAGGATGTCCAGCGCTTCTACATGTTCCACGAGGGGCTGCGGCACCAGCACCCCCGGCTCACCGGCACTTTCCGGATGGCCTTTGCGGAGGCCACCAGCGGCTGGCATTTCCGGCCGAGCGGCCGTGAGGGCGACGCGGTCAGTTATGTGGAGTTGGACGGCGACCCCATCGGCAACCCCACCCTGACCTTCACGCCCAGCGGCCTGCTCGGCCCGGGGGAAGGCTGCGCCCTGGAGGAGATCGTCCAGACCATCATCACCGACTACGTGGAGAAGATGCACGGGGTCAGCATCGCGACCGACATCGAGGCCGGCCTGTTCACCGAGTATTTCGGCATCCACCTCGACTCTCAGTCCAACGCCCTGGACGTCTTGTCCAGCCTGACCCACGGCATCCTGTGCCTGTTCGGCTTCGACCGGGAGGGGGTGTTCCACCTCCGGAAGCTTAGCCCGCCGGAAGACGGCGCCCCGGTCATGGAGTTCGACGACGATCACGACACCTTCACGGTGAGCGCGGAGGTGGAGCCCCGGATCTACTCCCAAGCCCGCATCGGCTACGGCCTCAACTACTCCCACGGCGGAGAGATCGACTCCACGGTAGATGCCACCACCCGGGCCTACGGCGACCGGGACTACCTCTGGCAAGAGGTCAAGGACGACACCATCAAGGCCAAGTTCCCCCTGGCCACGGTGGCCGAGTTTGGGACCTGCCTGGCGGACACGCCCACGGCCTCCCCCAGCGGAGCGGAGACCCTGGCCCAGGAGTACCTGGATCTCTTCGGGGCGCGGCGGCTGATCCTGACCTTGGAGACCACCCTGCCGGCCATGCTTCTGGACCTGGGCAACGTGGTGAAGGTGACGCGAAGTCGCTGGGGACTGGAGGCCGGCCGGAACTTGGTGGTGTTGGGCCTCAGCGAAGACCATGAAAAGGGTCACCTGACCCTGAAACTGTGGGGGTGAGCACATGCCGGTAAGCCGATTTACTTTCTTTGAGCAGAGCGACGCGGCCATCCTGACCGCCTCCAGCGAGGCGCCCACCCGGCCGGCCGTGAACCTGCAGGACCGCTACCGCACCCGGGTCTGGCGCTCCACCGCCCTGGCCGGCCAATGGGTCCGCCTGGACTTCGGGGCCGCGGTGCCCTTGGACACCTTGGCCCTGGTGAGCCACAACCTCAGCGGCGGCTCCCAGGTGACGGTGCAGGCCGGCTCCAGCGCCGGGGCCGGCGACCTCTACCGCGGCGCCTTCGCCGGCGCTGACCCCATCTTCGGGGCCGACGATATCGGCAACGACGAAATGGGCGCCGACGGCTACCCGCTCCCGGGGTACGAGACGGACTGGTGGCCCAACGGCCCGGTGCAGGTGATCTACCTGCCCAGCGCGGTGGAGGCCCGCTACTGGCAGTTCAGCTTCGACGATCCGGACAACCCGGACGATTACCTCGAAATCGGCCGCCTGGGCCTGGGCTTCAAGATCGAGTATGACCGCACCTTTACCGAGATCAGTGAGTGCGGGGTGATCCACCCCGGGGGGGTCAACTACTCCCTGGGTGGCGCGGCCCACTTGGATCCTCGCCAGCCCTACCGCCAAGTCAGCGTGGAGTACCAAGGAGTGCCCCAGGGAGCCATCTGGGCGGTCTGGCAGCGGCTCCGCCAGCGCATGACCGTGGGCCGGGACTTCGTGACCGACCTCTATGCGGACGGCGATTTTTACCCCGCCCAGCACGAGGGCCGCCTTTATGGCCACCTGGCCGAAGCCCCTCCCGGCCTCAGCATCGCCACCCCGATCATCGCCAACCTCACCCTTACCATCCGGGAGTCGGTCTGATGGGAACCTTCGACGGCTTCAAGTTTGATTACCACGGCCGCAGCGTGGCCAAGTTCAACGCCTTCCTGACCCTGCTGGACACTATCCTGGCCGGCACGGCCGACCCGGCCAAGGTGCAGATCGGCACCAGGGCCGAGCGCGCGGCCTTTGCCACGCCCTATATGGGGCTGTTGTGGGTGGAGACCGACCACCCCGCCCTGTGGCGCTATGACGGCAGCGTGTGGCAGTACGCCGGCGGGGCCGAGGCCCTGGGCCGCAAGAACTACCTGATCAACGGCGGGTTCAACGTAGCCCAGCGGGGCACAACCTTCACCGGGGCCACCACGCCCGCCAACAATGACGACACCTTCCTGACCGACCGCTGGTGCCTCTTGTCCAACGGCAACGACCGGTTGGACGTGTCCACCCCGGGCGTCAGCTTCGCCGGGCAGTCGGGCTACATGTCCTGGAATATGCAGGCCGCCTACCAATGCGCCGTGGTCCAGTTCCTGGAATACCGGGACACCCTGGAGCTGGTGGGGCAGTTGGCCGCTCTGTCCTTCTGGGCCAAGAAGCGCGCCACCAACGTCACGGCCGGGACCCTCCGGGCCGCGGTGCTGGCCTGGGCCGGGACCGCCGACGCCCTCACTAGCGACGTAGTGGCCACCTGGGCCGGCAACGGGACCGAGCCCACCTGGGCGGCGGGCTGGACCCGGGCGGGCATAACCGACCCCATCAACCTCACTACCACCCTGACCCGCTACAAGCTGGAGAACGTGAGCATCCCGTCCGGGACCAACAACGTGGCGGTGGTCATTTGGCTGGACGATACCAACGCCATCGTGGGCGACGTCATCGACCTGTCGGACGTGCAGCTCGAGAAGGGCGGCGAGGTGACCACCTATGAGCACCGGCCCTATGCCCAGGAGCTGGCCTTGTGCCAGCGCTACTACCGGCGGTTGCATCGCGGCGCGGGATGGGCCTCTAACGCAACGACCATTACCTTCAACGCGGCCTTGTCGCCACCGATGCGAACCGCCCCCACCATGGGACTGCTTACCACCACCCTTTTGGCGGCAACAGGCGGCGGATGGGGCGATGCGACGGCTAGTCCGCTATCAATCAACGCCACCCAATTCACCCCGCATGCCATCAAGTATCGACTGACTGGATGGACCGGCCTCAGCACGACCATCGGATACAGCATCGTTGACGACAACTGGGGCGAACTGAGCGCCGAGCTTTAGGAGGTTCCATGGAAATCGCGAGCGTGACCCGCAACACCGAGGGTGGCTTCCTGGTCGCCCTGGCCGATAGCCGGCTTCTGGCCGTGCCCGATGATCCGGCCAACGCCGACCGCCAGGCCGTGGCGGTCTGGGAGGCGGCCGGCGGAGTGATTGGAGAGGCGGGGGTGGACCTGGAGGCCCGGCGGGCCGAGCGCCAGGGGGAACTCCTGGCCGTGGTCAACCGGTTCATTGAGGCCAAGCCCGACGGCCGCACCCGCTACGACACCAACCTGAAGCTGAACGTCATCATGGCCGGCGTGAACGCCCTGGCGGCCGGCCAGGCCAAGCCCACCCCGGTGGCGGCGGTGGAAGCCTGGATCGCCGCGGTGCAGGCCGAATACTTCGGGCTCAAGGCCGCCCTGGCCGCAGCCGCCACCCCGGAGGAATTGGATGCCGTGGACCTGACCTATGACCGTCTGGAAGGGCTCTACGGCGTGGCCGGCAGCCAGGCCCCGGACCCGGACGTGACCACCGCCGACCTGGCGGGGCAGTAGGAGCGCGCCGTGACCGGCGTGGAGCTGTTGCAAGTCGCGGCCCTGGTGATCGGGGTGGGCGCGCCGGTGGTGAGCCTGGCCGTGTGGTACGGGGTCACCAACCAGCGGGTCAAGAATATCGAGACCATGTTGGCCTGCATGCAGGGCCGCGAGGACTCCTGCCGCACCGCGGTGGACCTGGAGGTGGACAAGCTGCACACCCGGGTTACCCGCAACTCCGAGGAGATCGCCCGTATCGTGGGGCGCTTGAACGGCCACGTTTACCCGGGAGTGCGCGATGGGCTCTGATCCCCAACGGCAGCTGATCCGAGCCGCGGCCCTGGCCCACGGCCTGGCGCCGCACGTCCTGGCCGGCCTGGTCAGGGTGGAGAGCGGCGGCAACCCCTGGGCGGTGCGGGCCGAACCGGGTTACCGCTGGCTGGTGGGTGACGATCCGGGGGAGCCGCTTCTGGTCCCCCCGGGCTCCACCCGGGACACCGAGTGGGCCTGCCAGCGCCTGAGCTGGGGACTCTGCCAGGTCATGGGCGCCACCGCCCGGGAGCTGGGCTATGCGGGCTGGCTGCCCCGGCTGGCCGACCCGGCCCTTGGTTTGGAGTATGGAGCCCGCTACCTGGCCCGCTGCCTGGCCCGTTCCCAGGGCAACCTGGTGCTGGGGCTCCTCAAATACAACGGCGGCGGCGATCCCGGCTACCCCCGGCGGGTTTTGGACGCCGCGGAAAGTTGCCGCTGAACAAATCCCCTGCGGGAGCCTCCGGCCCCGCGCCAGAAAGGATTGGGACCTATGAACGATTTCGTGCTGCGCATCCTCATGACCGTCCTGCCCGGTATGCTGGACAAGCTCACCCCGGCCATCAAGGATCTCTTGGAGGGCTTTCTGCGGGACATCTACCAGAAGGCCCTGGAAACCCCCAACCCCCTGGACGACTTCGCGGTGAAGCTGGTGGGCAGCCTCATCGGCCTGGACGTGACCCAGCCCAAGGTGGTGAAGACCGCCTGATGAACCGGCTGGGGGAATTCTTGCTGTGGCTCTGGCGGCTCCTGGGCCGGCGGGGACGGTCGGTGACCGCCCTGCCGGACCAGGACGGCGCCGGGCCGCTCGGGAGGAAAGAGTTATGAGCAAGGGAATCGTTTGGCTGGTGGCAGTGCTCCTGGTCCTGGCGACCGGCTGTGGGGCCAACAAGGTCATCACCCACTACGGCCCGGACGGCAAGGTCACCAGCGTGGAAAAGGAGCTGACGGACTACGGCATCATGGCCGACAGCGAACGGGCCATCCGGGAGACCCGGGCCAAGAACCCGCCGGTGTCCAAACTCAAGATCAAGCCCGAAGACCCGGACAAGCCCCTGATCGTGCAGAACGCGAGCATTCAGGCCGACATCTACCACGCCGAGGCCGACCGCTACACGCCTCTGCCCATGCCGATCAACGCCTTTGTGGAGACGGTGCGCGAGCTGAAGGACCTGACCAAGTTTGCGGCGCCGTACGCGGCTCTGGGCTGGATCACCACCAGCACCAGCGCCGACCGTCGGGAGGAGAACCTGGCGGCCCAGGCCCGGCCGACCAATTACACCAGTGTGGGTGGCGACTACTACACCGGCGACCGCTCCGGACCCACCGGCGGCAACCGGTACGACGGCACCGGCAATGGGGACCACCGGGACAACCCGGACAACTCGGATCGGAGCAACACGGAGAATCCGCCGGGCGGGGGAGAATGAGGTTCTGAGCCGGCTCGGCGGAGACCCGCCGGCCAGGGCCTCCTGGGGCCTTGTCCTTACGCAAACCACAACTTAACGACCTAAACCGCCCAAGCCTGGGCCGGGAAGAACCCGTGGTTGGAGATCTGGCTCGTGGTCAGGCGTGAGGTGGGGCAAAGGCCGCGGCGCGTCCACCGCGCGGCTGCGGCGGAGCCTGGGCTGCGAACAACGCCGGAGTCGTCGTCCACTCCTGGTTTGCCTGAGCCTGCCTGCATCACCGGCTCCTCCATTCGCGGGAGCCTCGTCCTCCCCAAGCGCCCCCAACCGTCCCCTGAACCCTCCCCACCCCGCGCCAAGTTTCCCTTGGCAAACGGGCGGCCACCATCTACATTAGAACCGTTACTCGAAAACGCTTCAGTTTCATCATCAACCCCGGCCAACCACCCCCCGAGGAGCGTTGACACGTGCCGCCCATCCCTGATCTCCCGACCCATTTCGCGCCGGCTTCTCGCTCCGAACCGCCGGAGGTTTCCCGGCAAGCCGCGGCCGTGGAGCGCCATCCCGAGTTGGGTCATCTGCTGGACCACATCCCCGATTTGCTTTTGGTTCTCAACCGCCATCGGCAGGCGGTGTTCAGCAACCAAAAGCTTTTGGAACTGCTGGAACTCGAGGATTTCAGTCCCCTGTTGGGCCAGAGGCCCGGCGAGATCCTGAACTGCATCCACAGCCGGGAAATGCCGGGCGGCTGCGGCACCAGCCAAGCCTGCCAGCACTGCGGCGCGGTGCTGGCCATCTTGGCCGGTCTGGAGGGCCAGCGGGCCGTGCAGGAGTGCCGCCTCACGGTGCGGCGCGCCGAGGGGATCCTGGACTGCCTGGATTTGCAGGTTTGGGCCTCGCCCCTGGAAGTGGGCGGAGAGCCCTACACCTTTCTGGCCATTTCCGACCTGAGCGACCAGAAACGCCGGCGGGCCCTGGAGCGCATCTTTTTCCATGACCTCCTGAACACCGCCGGCGGGCTGTTGAACCTGACGGAGTTGTTGCAGGAGCCGGACCGCCATGATGTGACCAAGCTCACCAGCAGCTTGCACTTGGCCGCCGAACGGCTGGTGCAGGAGATCCTGGCCCAGCGCGAGCTTTCCGCGGCGGAAAGCCACGAACTCCAGGTCTCCCCCCGGGCCTTTTTCGCCGGGGCGTTCCTGAACCGGCAATTGCAGATCGTGGCCTGCCATCCCATGGCCCGGCAAAGCCCCCTGGAGCTGAGGGCCCCCGCCTTGGAAGAGGAGCTGGTCACGGACCAGGCTCTCTTGGGCCGGGTTCTGCTCAATTTGCTGAAGAATTCCCTGGAGGCTTCCCTGCCGGGCCAGGGCGTGTCCGCCGGTTTTCAGGCCAAGGACGGCGGAGTGGAATTCTGGGTGCACAACCAAACCGACATGCCGCCGGAAGTGCAGTTGCAGGTCTTCAACCGCTCTTTCTCCACCAAAGGGCCCGGCCGGGGTCTGGGCACCTACAGCGTCAAACTCTTTACCGAGCGCTACCTGGAAGGCCGGGTCGGTTTCACCTCCAGCCCGGAGGAAGGCACCACCTTTCGGGTCTGGGTGCCCCGCAGCCTGCCGGCCTGAACCAGGGCCGCCGGGCCCGGCGCCGCTCTCTGCCCTACCCCCCGTTTGGCCCGGAACCTGCCCCCAGGCCGCCGGAGCGGGGCAGCTTTCCCCTTGGCTGAAATTTTCGCCCTCCCGGCCAACCTTAGCCCTTGACCTGTCTATGGCTTCATAGCCGAACCTCTCCCCCAGACACCCCGTCCGGGGCCCCAGCGCCCCCCAAGGAGAGGACAAGCATGGCCATAAGCAATCACCTGGGCTGGCGCCGGAAATTCCTGCCCCTGCCCACCAGCCTTTTGCGCCGCCGCACCCAGAGCGCGGTCCGCAAGCTGGAAGCCTACCTGGGCTTCATGACCCCGGAGCACCACCAGGTGCGCAACTTCATAGTGCTGGAGCTGCCGCGGCGGGACACCCCCCTCCCCCCCGAGGAGATCGCCGCCCGGCTGGACCTGCCGCCCGCGCGGGTGGCGGCCATTCTGGACGATCTGGCCTCGCACATGTTTTTTGTGGCGCGGGACGCGGCCGGGGCGGTGATTTGGGCCTATCCGGTCACCGTGGAGGAGACTCCGCACCGGGTCAGTTTTGCCAGCGGCGAGCAGACCTTCGCGGCTTGAGCCGTGGACGCCTTGGCGACGCCCTTCGTGCAAGGGCGCTTACGGTCGGAAAATCTGGCGGTGCTGGTCCAAAGCTCCTGCGCGGTGAGCGGGCGGCCGCTTACCCTGGAAATCGACAGCAACCTGCAGCACCGGGTGCAAGAGCCCGGGGCGCGGCCGATTATTTTCGCGCCGCTCCAGGTGGTGCAGCCCGGGGCCGCCAACATCATTGACGGGTTTTGACGCAAGTCCGTATTCTTCTGGTCAGAAGAAGAAGCCAAAGAGCATTGCCGGCGGGGCGGACAGCCCATGGGCAGCTACCGGACCCTGGAGCAGGTGGCGGTCATGACCCCCCTGATCCAAGGCGCGCTTTTCCCCGTGTCCGGCGGGGCTGGAGTTTGACGGAAAGCAGGCAGGGGTCATGTACACCGTGGGAAAATTGGCCAAGGAGTTCGGGCTCTCGCGCAGCACCCTCTTGTACTACGACTCCATCGGCCTCTTGCAGCCCGCAGGCCGGGCCAAGGGCGACTACCGCCGCTACTCCCCGGCGGACGCCCGCCGCCTGGGCCAAATCTGCCTCTACCGCCGGGCCGGCCTCAGCCTGGCCGACATCGCCCGGGTGCTGGACGCCCCCCACAGCAGCCTGGTGGCGGTGCTGACGGACCGGCTGGAGCAACTCAACCAGGACATCACCCGCCTGCGCGAGCAGCAACGCTTCATCATCGGCATCCTGAAGAACCGGGCCCTGGAGGGCCGCTTGGGGGTGATGAACCGCCAGAGGTGGGTGCAGCTTTTGGAGGCCTCGGGGTTCAACCAGGCGGACATGCTCCGCTGGCACGCGGAGTTCGAGCGGCTGGCGCCGGCCAAGCACCAGGAGTTCCTGGACTTCCTCTGCATCCCCCCGGAGGAGGCGGCCCGCATCCGCCGCTGGGCCCGGGAAAACCCGCCGGAGCCGGCGGCCGGGGCAGGAGCCGAGTCGGCCTGAAAACTACCCGGGCCGGAGCGGCACGCTCCGGCCCGCCCCCCTCTTACGAGCACCTACCAGCTGAAACTTTAAAGTTTTTTGGGGGGAGGGGGGTGTGGGGGGAGGGACCTTTTTTTCAAAAAAGGGTCCCTCCCCCCACATCTTCCCCTATCCCCAACAACCTCTTAAGGATTCATCTCGTAGAGGCCTTCCAGTTCGTAGACCTCGTTCCACACTCGTTCGAAGCGCGCGGGGTTGGGGGCGGGCCGGCGGAGCATGGCCAGGCAGAGTTCCATCTGTTGGGGGGTGCTGGAGGGTTTGTGGTAGAGCTGCAGGGCGTACTTGCTGAAATCGCGCACCATGAAGTCGAAGATCTGTTCCACCAAGTCATCGGAAATCCCGTAGATCTTGGCGTTTTCCAGGATGAGCTGTCCATAGGGCACCAGGGTGAAGATCTCGCCCAGGCTCAGGAGGAAGTCGATGTCCTTTTGCTGTTCCGGGCTGGGCGGCGCCTTTTGCAGGAACTTCTTCAGGGCCTTGATCTGCTCCTTGAAGGTGTTCACGTTGGGCAGGTCCACCGCGTCATAGGCCAGGCGGTAGTCGTGGAACTGGATCTTGCCCAGGCCCTTGGTGGGGCCCTGGTGGAACAGGAACTCGTCGTCGGCCGGGTCGTCGCGCTTGGGAATCTCCGGGAACTCGGCCGGGTTGAACAGGTAGTTGGCCATGAACTTCACCACCAGGGCCATGTTCACGTGGGCCGTGCCCTCCAGCTTGGGCAGGGCCCGAATGTCCCGGGTGGCGGTCTCGAAGTACACTTCCTTCTCAAAACCCCGCGCGGCGATGATATCCCACAAGGCGTCGATGACCTCTTCGCCCTGCATGGTGACCTTCATCTTGACCATGGGGTTGTAGAGCAGGTAGCGCCGGTCGGCCAGGGAGGCCGAGCGCTGGTAATCCGAGGCGCGCAGGGAAAAGAGCTTCATGGCCACCAGGCGGGTGTAGGCGTCCACGAAGAGCTGGCGCACGTGGGGGAAATCGGTGACGAACTTGTTGTAGAGCCGGCGGTTGGCCGCGTGGTTGATGGCCTCGTACAGGCAGTGGGTGCAGATGCCGATGGAGGCCCAGCCCAGGTTGAACTTGCCCACGTTGACCGTGTTCAGGGCCGCGTCCCAGGCTTCGGGGCCGCGGGAAAGGATCTCGGCCTCGGTGATGGGGTAGTCGTGCAGGGCGTATTCGGCCACGTAGGACTGCACGTTGACCAGGTTGCGGAGGCACTCGAACTTTTCGTGCTGGGAGTTGGTGGCGAAGAACACATACTCGCCGGTGCCGGCGAAGCGCCCGAAATTGGAGACCAGGGCGGCCACGTTGGCGTTGCCGATGTAGTACTTGCCGCCCCGGGCCCGCCAGGTGTTCTCCCCGGTGGGGAACAGGGTCATCTCGCTGGAGTAGACGTCGGCCCCGTGCTCCTTTTCCGAGAGGCCGAAGGCGAAGACCTCGCCCTGCTTCAAGAGCTCGGCGGTCTTCTGTTTGATGGCCTCGTTGCCGCTCATCCACAGGGGCCCCAGGCCCAGGATGGTCACCTGCCAGGTGTACCAGTAGTGCAGGCCGTAAAAGGCCAGGATCTCGCTGAACTCGCAGTTCCGCCAGGTGTCCCAGCGGGTCTCGCCGCCGCCGTAGGGGGCCGGGGTGAGGAGGGTGGAGAAGATGCCCTCTTTCTTGAGGAACTCCAGGAGGTCCGCGTACCAGACGCGGTTGCGGTCGTCCTCCTTGAGTTTTACCTTGCCCTTGTGCTCGAAGAACTCGATGGTCTTGACCATGATCTCCCGCGAGCGCTCGTCGGGATAGGGCCGGGTGTGGTCATGGGGGTTCAATAACAGCACGGCTTACTCCTGAAATCTTGGCGGGCGTCGGGTCAAGTGGTGGCCGGGACAACGGTTAGGGGGCCACGGGCATAGGCCATCATAATGATATGAATGCCGTTCGGCAAAGGAATATCCGGAGGGACGGCCCGGCCCAGCGGAAAGTGCGGGGCCGGACCGGAAGCCTCCCCACTTGAGAGCATTGCACGGGGCGTCCTGCCCCGTGCAATGTCGGCTTGGCAAAAACGTGACTCCACCCCAGCAAGCAGAGCTTGCCGGGGGCCCGGGTTTTGCCAAGCCTCACAAATTGCAAGCTTTTTGAAGCTTGCAATTTGGCGGGCCATCCTTGGCCCGCATCGGCCATTGCCTGCCGTAATCATGTTTCACAGCCAGTTTTGATATAATATCAACATGATTTATGTGTTTCAGCATGCAATGGCCTCGCCACGTCAAGGGAGCTTACCGCGGCCCGCGGCGGGCGGCCGGGGCCGGAGCGTGCCCGTTTCGGCCCCGCCGGGTGGTAAGATTTTTTCCGAGTTTGCGTCACCAGAAAAGACTTCCCGGCGGGAATAACCTCTGGCGGAGGGACCCGCGAGGCCCGATCTTTCCCCACGGGCAGGTGGACTGCCGGCGGGCCCCGGGGTATAACCTAACCAACCTTGGCGCCCTGCTTGGCCTCGGCCAGGCGCCGCGGCCCTGGGGTTGGTTGCCCTCAGGCGGCCCTTTTTTTAGGGCGGTGAATTTAGGAGTACATTAGTGCAAAACCGGAATGTCGGCCTGGATTTTCTGCGTGGCTTGTGCATGCTCTACATCGTCGGTTTCTGGCATATGTTCAACTACACGGAGGCCTTCCGCGAGTACAACAACGTGTTCACCCACGAATTCACGGCCGTGGTGCTCGGCACTTTCGTTTTTCTTTCCGGCTATTTCATCGGCGCGAAAGAGGTCGCCCTCACCAAAGCCAGCATCCTGAAATTCTACAAGGATCGGCTGCTCAGAATTTACCCGCTCTACTTGATTGCCGTGGTCTTGTTCGCCATCTTTCATTTGGCCAACCCCAGCATGTCCCTCCGGGCCGGGCTGTTGGTTTCCATGCTCATCAAGCCGGCCCCCCACACCCTCTGGTTCATCACCATGCTGATTTTGTTCTATGCCATTTCACCGTGGCTGATTTACGCCTCCCAAACCTTCAAGACCAGCCATTTGGCGTTATTTTATCTATTGCTCATCGCGGGTTTGGTGGGCTGTTCCCACTTTGTCACGGTGATTGATATCCGGCCGGCCATGTACTTCCCTTCTTTTGCCCTGGGAGTCTATTTGGCCAATAACAATTTCGCGCCCTTCAAGGGCATCAATAAATATTTCACCCTGCCCTTGCTCGCGATCAGTATCGGGCTGGCCTTTTATGAAACCTCGAACTACATCGTGAACACCCTCTTGGATATTCCCATAATCTCGCTGGGGTCCTACCTCATTTTTTCCGCGGCCCAGGCCTTCCGGGTGACTTCGCGCAAAATCCGCCGGAGCATTGCCGTCCTGAGTTATTCCAGCTATTGCATGTACTTGTTCCACCGGCCCATCTACACCAGCCTGAAAGACCTCTATTTCCCGCACGCCCAACATTATCAACTGGCCTACCTGGTTCTTTTCTGCCTGCCGTGCATCTTGTTTTTGTCTTTTGCCATTCAAAAAATCTATGATCTACTCCTTGATGCATGGTCAAACCGGTCTGGAACCCCGGGAGGCGCCACGCTGCTGGTCTAAGCGCGGCCCCCCGCCTCTTTGGCTCCTGCCCAGTCCGCCGTTTCCGAGCTTGGCCCCCCAACGCGCGGAGGAATTTCCGGGCGGGCGAAAGCTCCGCCTGGGGTCCGTCACTCAGGGCTTGCATCCCCCGCCGCGGCCGGCTTACCCTGTCCCTTGGCCCTGTTCATTCCGCCGCCGCCGTTGACCTCCGGGGGGAGTCTTGTCCATGGCCTATGACCTGTTCGTTTCCTACGCCCGCAAAGACAACGCCAACAGCCGCATAGACGAGTTCGTGGCCCACCTGAAAGCCCGGGTCGAGGGCGTGGCTGGCCGGGAAATCCGCATTTTCTTTGATAAAAGCGAAATCCACGGCATGGAGGACTGGCGGCACCGCATCCTCCGGGGCCTGCGGGAATCCCGCCTGCTCCTGGCTTTTCTCTCGCCGGCTTATTTCGCCAGCGAGTGGTGCCAATGGGAGTTCGTCGAGTATCAGAAAGGCGAACTAGCCAGCCCCTTTTTCGGTGACGGGGTGGCTCCCATACTCTTTGTAGATGTGCCCGGGCTGGATGGCGATGGGTTCGCCAAGGAGCACGGGCCATGGCTCGCCGATTTGCGCCGCCGTAACCACTTCGACCTGCGCCCCTGGTATGCCGCCGGCGCGGCGGCCCTGGGGGAGCCCGCGGTGGCCCAGGCCATGGCCAGCCTCCAGGAGCAGTTGGGCAGCCGCCTCCGGCGGGTGAACCAGGCCGGCGCCAGCCCGGGCAACGTGCCGCGGCCCAACCCCCACTTCGTGGGCCGGCGGGCCGAGCTGCCTGGCCTGCGGGAGAGCCTGGCCCTGCGCCGGGTGGGGGTGCTGACCACGGCCCATGGCCTCGGCGGCATGGGCAAGACCACCCTGGCAGTCGCATATGCCCACGCCTTTGCCCACGAGTATGGCGGCGGCCGCTGGCTGATCCCTTGCGCGGGGCAAGATGACCTGCGCCTGGTCTTGGCCGGCCTGCACCACGCGCCGGGCCTGGCCTTCGAGTTCACCGAGGCGGAAAAACTCGACCTGGATAAGCAGTTCGCCCGGGTGCTGCGGAACCTGCAAGCCCGAGCCGCGGCTGGCGAGCCCCCCGCCTGCCTCGTCATCCTGGACAACGTGGACCAACCGGCCCTCCTGGCTCCGGCCCAGCTCGATCGCCTGCCGGCCGCGGACTGGCTCCAGGTGCTGGCCACCTCCCGCCTGGGGGAGGAGGATCTGCACGGGCTGGGGGGTGACCGGGAATTCGTGGACGTGGACAAACTGCCGCCGGACGACGCCCTGGACCTGCTCCGGTCCTTCCAGCCGGGAGAAAAATTCCAGGACGACCGGGAGGAGGAAGCCGCCCGGGACATCGTGCGCCTCCTGGACGGCTTCCCCCTGGCCGTGGAGAGCGCCGCGGTCTATCTGGGTGAGACGGCCAACCAAGGGGTTACCTGCGCCGGGTTCCTGGCGCTGCTGCGGGACCAGGGCATTACAGGCTTGGATGAGAAAGCCCGGGGTACCCAAACCGGGGTGCGGCACGTTGAAAAGCGCCTGCGGGCCACTCTGCTGCCCACCTTGGAGCTGCTCAGCCCCGTCGAGCGCTGTGTGCTGGATTACGCCGCCCTCCTGCCCCCGGACGCCGTGGCCCTCCCCTGGCTGCGCAGCCTGGTGGTCCGGGAGCATCCCGAGCTGAACCAGGAGGTGAAACCCGGCTGCGCCGACCCCTGGCTGAGCGCGCTCCGCCGGCTGTTCAGCCTGCGGCTCTTGCAGCTCATGGAAATTGCCGAGGGAGAGAAGGCCCCGCGCCTGGCCCGCCAGCATCGCCTGATCCAGGACCTTTTGCGCCGGGAGATGGCGAGAGAAGTAGTCCTAGGTCGCTATGCAGCCGTAACCGAAGTAGTCGCGGATCGTGTGAAAGCATTAAGGGAAGAGACGAGGTGGGTGCAAGCACGCTGGGAGCTTAGGCCCCTGGAGGCCTTGGCCCGGGCAGATGATGAACAGGGACACGAGGGAGCAGCCTGGCTACTGAATGAAGTGGGTTATCACTATTACATTATGGCCGACTGGCCCACCGCCGAACCTCTCTTTCGCCGGGCCCTTGCCCTAGATGAGGCTAGTAAGGGTCCGAACCATCCTCATGTGGCCACCATGTGCAGCAATCTGGCTAAGCTTCTACAAGCCACTAACCGCCTTGCCGAGGCCGAGCATTTGCATCGCCGTGCCTTGGCCATAGACGAGGCCCGTTATGGTTCGGAGCATCCCGATGTTGCCCGGGACTGTAACAATCTGGCCGAGCTGCAACGCGTCACCAATCGCTATGCCGAAGCCGAACCCCTGTATCGTCGCGCCCTAGCCATAGACCAGGCCACCTATGGGCCGGAGCATCCCGAGGTGGCCACCTCATGCAACAATCTAGCTCTGCTGTTGTTCGCAACTAATCGCCTGGACGAGTCCGAACAGCTATTTCGCCATGCTTTGTCTATAGACGAGGCTCACTATGGGCCGGACCATCCCGATGTAGCTCGTGATGCCAACAATTTGGCGCTACTACTGCAGGCCACCAGCCGCCATGCCGAAGCCGAGCAGCTATTTCGCCGTGTTTTGACCATTTTGAAGGCCAGCTATGGGCCGAAGCATCCCAAAACGGCCACCGCTTGCAACAACCTAGCCATGCTGCTGCAGGCCACCAACCGTCTGGGTGAGGCCGAGCAGCTATTTCGCCGTGCGTTGGACATAGACGAGGCCAGTTACGGGCCGAAGCATCCCGACGTGGCCCGGGACTGCAATAATTTGGCCGAGTTGTTGCGCCTATCCAACCGTCTGGGCGAGGCCGAGCCGCTCTATCGCCGCGCTTTGGCCATTTGGGAGACAAGCTACGGTCCGGAGCATCCAAACGTCGCAACCGCATGCAACAATCTGGCCGGGCTGCTCTCTGCCACCAACCGCCTGGCCGAGGCCGAGCCGCCTTACCGCCGCGCCTTGGCCATAGACGAGGCCAGCTACGGACCGGACCATCCCGCGGTGGCCACCGACTGCAACAACCTGGCCGAGTTGCTGCGCGCCACCAACCGCCTGGCCGAGGCCGAGCCGCTCTATCGCCGCGCCCTGGCCATAGACGAGGCCAGTTATGGGCCGGATCATCCCGACGTGGCCACCGACTGCAATAACCTGGCCGTGCTCCTGGAAGACACCAACCGCCTGGCCGAAGCCGAGCCGCTTTACCGCCGCGCCCTGGCCATTTTTGAGGCTAGCTACGGGCCGGAGCATCCGAACGTTATAACTGTTTGCAACAACCTGGCCACTCTTCTTCGCGCTACCAACCGCCACGCCGAAGCCGAGCAGCTCTTGCAGCGCTACTCGCCCGAAAGCAGCCGTAGCTGATGGCGGAACCCGCCCAGCCAGCGCCCCCTGCCCTCCCCCCAGGCTCGCCCCTGCCCCCTCCTTCCTGCCTCATCCCCCTGGCCGTGGCGGTCACCGGCCACCGCGATCTGGCGCCCGCGGACGAGGACCAGGTGCGAGATTTGGTGCGGGAGGGGCTGGCGGCTCTCCGGGCGGAGCAGCCCGCCACCCCTCTGGTGGCCCTCTCCGGCCTGGCCGAGGGCGCGGACATGGTCTTTGCCGAGGCGGCCCTGGCGGCCGGGGCGGAGTTGGTGGCCGTGTTGCCGGCCCGGCCGGAGGTGTTCGCCCGGGACTTCGACCACCCGGCCCATGCCGAGCGGCAGCCCGCGGCGCTGCGGGAGCGCTTCTCCCGGCTGCTCTCGCGTTGCAGCCAGGTGGTGGTGGTGGCCGAGAACCTGCCGGCCACCGATCCCCGCCGCTACGCCCGGGTGGGAGCCTATCTGTTGCGCCACGCCCACCTGCTTTTGGCCCTGTGGGATGGCCGGGAATCCGACCAGGAGGGCGGCACCGCCCAAGTGGCGCACCTGGCCCGGACGGGGGCGCCTTCCGCTGATCCGCCCTCCCCCTGCCGCGCCCTGGACGCGCCCGCGCCCATCCCGGTGCACCACCTGCGCACCCCCCGGCGGGGCGAGAGGTTGGCGGGGAGCTTCACTTGGCAGATTCTCCAGGCCGGCGCGCCCGCGGACACCCTGGCCGACCTGCACGCCTTCAACCAGAGCGCCCGCGAGTTTGCGGGCCGCAACCAGGCGGCCGTGGACCAAGCCTTGGCCGACCTCAACCTGCCGGACCACGAACTGACCTTCGCCGAACAACGCATCCAGCAGGTTTACGGCGTGGCCGACGCCATGGCCGGAGCATTGCAACGCCGGAACCTCCGCCACCTGGGGATCATCCACGGCGTCAGCCTGGTCATGCTGGCCGCCTTTGCCATCCACTCCACCATCGTGGCCAACCTTTATCTTTACCTGCTCTATTTCCTGGCCTTCAGCCTGGGCCTGTTCTGGTACGGCCGGGGCAGGAAGCAGCGGGTTTACCCCCGTTTCGTGGATTACCGCGGCCTGGCCGAGGGCCTCAGGGTGCAGCTCTTTTTCCGCTTGGCCGGGGCGCCCGCCCGGGTTGCTGACCTGTACTTGCGCAAGCAGCAGAGCGAACTGGCCTGGCTGCGCCAGGCCCTGCGGGTGCTGGATATTGGCCCCCCGCGGCTGGAGCCCCGGCCGGAACTGGTGCGGGCATCCTGGATAGAGGCTCAGGCCGGCTACTATGCGAACGCCCAAAAGCGCGACGCCAAGGCGCTGGCCCTTTTCAAGCGCATCTCCTTTGCTGGGTTCGGGACGGGCTTGCTGGTCGGCGCGGCAGGGCTTTTGCTGGAAGGGGCCAAACCGGCCCTGCACGATTCCGACCTGCTGCACTGGCTGTTCCTGTTCACCGGGCTTCTCCCGGGCGCCGGCGCCCTGGCCAGCAGCTACGCCCAGCGCCGCGGCCTGGCCCAACACGTGCGGGAATACGCCCAGATGGGGGAGATATTCCGCCGGGCCGCGCGACAGGTCAGCGCGGGCGACCTGACCCAAGACCCCGGAGCCTTCCGGGAGCTGGTCCTGGAGCTGGGCCGGGAAGCCCTGGCCGAGCACGCCCAATGGGTGGTGCAACACCGCGAGCTGCCGCCCAACCTGCCCGGCAGTTAGCCCGGCCGCGAGTTCCCGGCCGCCTTGCCCGTGGAGGCAGGTGTGGGGCCAGCATCGGAAGAAAGCTCGGCCGGCGGGCAATCTCCAAGCAGAAAAGACCAAGCCCCGTGGGCAGGACCCACGGGGCTTGGCGCTAACTGGCAGCCGCTTGTTATCACGGCGTTGTGTGCTTGGCTCCCGGATGTGAACCGTATATGTAATCATGCTTGTGGTTTGACAAAGGTTAATCCAGGAGTATGGAAAGAGCAAAGTATTTTTGTGAATATCTACAGCAACTTTATGCTCAATGGTTGGGTGGAGCGGATTTTATACCCCATCGCTTTGTAGCCGTTCTGGCGCTTGTTCCACATTCTGGCGAGTTGAGGTTGATCAGTTTCGGCGTAATCGTATATCCGCACATCCTGCTTGTGGGCGTGCTCGCGGTGAAGGCGGCCTGCGTATTGCTGTAATGTCCCTTTCCAGGAAATAGGCATAGCAAGCACCATGGTGTCAAGCGGTGGATGGTCGAAGCCCTCACCGATCAGGCGGCCGGTAGCGAGGAGCACCCTGGGCGCCGACTCATCCAACGCATCCAGTTCTGCGAAAACTGTTGTTCGTTGTTTCTTCGACAAGCGTCCATGAAGGACATAGCAATGCGCGACATCGTCCCCTAGCACTTCCCGCAACAGCGGCAGATGATCTGTCCGCTCTGTAAGCACCAGCACCTTTCGACCTTCCCTGTAAGCCGTCAGCACATCCTCTGCGATACGCCGGTTGCGGGTCGCATCGTTGGCGAGGATGCGGAACACATCCTGAATCGGCGAATCCGACGGAATCTCGGGCGCAGGTAGCACCTTCGGCCAGACCTCCAGTTGCGCCGGAGCGGTTTCCGGTCTGGAGGCACTTTGACGGATCGGCCCGCACTGCATGAAAATGATTGGCTGATGGCCGTCGCGGCGGATCGGTGTGGCGGTCAAACCTACCACAAATTTCGCTTTGGCCTGCTTGAGGATAGCCTCGAAGGAAAAGGCTGACAAGTGATGGCATTCGTCAATGATGATCTGCCCGTATTGGTCGAGCAGTTCCCCCAAGTCTTCCCGTCGTGACATTGATTGCATAACGGCAATATCAATCTTGCCGGACGGCTTCTTCTTGCCGCCGCCGATGACGCCAAGCCCACCTTTGGGGATTTCCAGGAACCCGGTCAATCGCTCCTTCCATTGGCGCAGCAGTTCGGTACGGTGCACCAGCACCAATGTGCTCACCTTGCGTCGTGCAATCAGGGCGGCTGCGGTAACGGTCTTGCCGAAGGCCGTCGGGGCACAGAGAACACCGATCTCGTGTTTGAGCATCTCCCGCACAGCTGCTTTCTGGTCCTTCCGCAAGGTGCCAGTGAATTTGGTAATGACTCTCCGTCCCGCCAAGCGCTCGTCCTGTAGCTCCGGCCGGATGTCGTTCTCCTGCAAGAAGTCGAGTGCCGCTTCGAGGCAGCCACGGGGCAGACCGATATGCTGCGGATAGTTCTCTGCGCAACCGATGATGCGCGGCTTGTTCCACACCGGCAGGCGCATAGCTTGAGCCTTGTAAAACTCCGGATTCTGGAAAGCGGCGAGCCGGATCAGGCGGTTAGCCAATGGCTGCGGCAGGTCGGACTTGGCAATGAATATCTGATTGGCCAGCACCAGGGACAAGGATTCCGGCAGTGGACCGGCAATCCGGGTGGGTACAAATGCTGGTCGCTGCCATGGCTTGCCATCCTCTTCCTCGATGGCAAAGGACACATCCAGGGGATGACGGCCACCGCTGGCCCGCAGAGTGACATTTTCCAGGTCCCGGTAGGAGATGGAACGGATGGACGCCAGAAAGGCCCACTGGTCAGGGTAGGGCTTGAGGTGTTCATCGACGAACACACTGCGTCCCAGGCTCCTCGATTGCTTCTGCAAAGGCAGCGCAATCAGATTCCCGAAGCCGCCTTTGGGCATGGTGTCCTGGTTGGGAAACAGGCGGTCATAGCTGGACAGGGACAGTTGTTGGGTATGGTCACAGGTATGACTGATCAGCGCGGCCCCGAGTTGCCGGGCCTCGCGGGCTGGGACCGGTTCGGTGAAAAAGATCCAGGCATGAGCGCCGTTGCCGGAGCGGGAAACCTCCAGCGCCATCGGAATGCCCAGTTCCCGGCAGGATTGCATGAAAGCCTTGGCATCCTCCCGCCAGTCGGCCTCATCGAAGTCAGCCGCGAGAAAATAGCAGCTGTCATCGCTCAGGAGCGGGTAGACGCCAATGGTCTGCTTCCCGGCCAAACGGTCGTAGATCACCTGGTCGGTGACTGGAAGCAAAAGACGCTGGTCACAGTTACCACATTTGACTTGAGGCTTTTTGCAGAGACGAGGCTTCCACTCATTGCCGCAGGCTGGTGAATAGCCAGATGTGCCCTTGGCGGATTCCCACCGTTGGGGGTAGACATCCTCACGCCCACGGAACAAACGGCGGAATAAGGCGATCTTGTGGTCAGTGGTGAAATGGTTTTGGGCTGGTGCGGATTCCGTTGGGACGGAAAGATTTGCGGGCGCTGTCGGCTCCTCCCATGCGATACCGTGACGGGTCAGCAGGTCTTTAAGGCGGGTGTTCTCCTCGCGAAGCTGCCGCAGTTCATCTTGTTCGTTTCGCCCTTGGTCACTTTTTGGCAAATCCATACTCCGCCAACGGTAAACATCCCATCATTAGAATATATCCCGCAATTTTCCTGCCGCCTCGGCGGGTTCGTGAGGCAACGCTACGAAAAGTACTTTTTTCCCATCCGCCAAGCTCCATGGACTATGAGATTCGGCAAATGATACAGCTGGCGTTGACGGATCATGAGGGTATGCGAGCACGCCCAATGTCGATGTGGTGGTGCTTGGAGAATATCGTTCTAAGTAGGCAGCTATCTGGTAAAGGTCTTCGCGTTGTATCCCCTGTGGCGCATTGCCCGTAGGGTGAATTGATTTGTGAGCCTATCCGCATGGAACATGGCAACCGGGAGAATGTTATGCTATACTAGAGAATAGCATAATATTCTCTTGGAGGTCTGCCATGGCCAAGCAAT
>JAHLLK010000174.1 GCA_020444165.1 Deltaproteobacteria bacterium
CTGGGAGGCCTTTAAGATCTCTTTTTCTTCGTCTGTAAGTCCGCCCATGAGCAGTTTCAGAGCACTTCTCGCCCTCGGCTGGTACATCCAGAAATAGAGAAGATCAAGGGCATTGATGATCATAATGTTGTCCAGATCCCTCACTTCCCCCCTTGTGGCGGAATCAAGCTGTTCCGGCGAATTGAGCAGATCCATCGTATTAATTTTGGGGAAAATCAGCTCAAGTCTGGCATACACGTCAAATATCTGTGCAATTTTTGTCTGGTAATCCCGCACGCGCATCCGTATGTTCTGATAGCGGTCGGCAACTCCTTCTATGATTCCGGCTACCAGGTCCGAAGCCCCTTTCGAGATGATGGCTGCCCATTTCTGAAGAATATCATCGACACCCGCCACCCCTGCCGCTCCTAACATTCCACCCGCGACCGCATTCAATCCAACGGCAACAGGGATGGACAGGATGCTTCTGAACAAATTGGCGAAAGCGGCGCCTTTCTGCAGCCCTCTGAACAGATTGTGGCTGAAGAGATAGACGCCGTTGGTGAGACCCATGAACGCATAGAGGGCGACCGGATTTGTGGCCGTGGTAATATTGAACCCGTGCTGAAGGATCAGAGTTTTTGCGGCGTAGTCGAGCAAGGGCACTGAAAAACCGGTATAGAGAAGGGAGTCGGTCAGGCGTTCCCATCTCACATAGTCGTTCCATCGAAGGAGCGGCGACCTTTTCACTCCCCCGCCTCCCAACACCGATTGAAGAATATTCCTAAGCCCGGTGATCCCAAACCAGATAAAAGCACCCAACCAGGAAAGCACCCACCAGTCTTTTGTGAGATAAAATGTGGCGAAGGCGGGAACAAAACCGATAAATACCTTGAGACCGTTTTTGACACCCGTGTTCAAATACTTCCAGGATAGCCTGGGTTGTTTCTTCTTGTCTGTTTGCTGAAGCCTGAGACCATTGTCGGGAAATTTCTGAACGCCGCCGAGGGTGACGACATTGCCCCGGCTGTCAAGGCGGGTCTCCGATTCCAAAACCAGCCAGTCCGTGAGTCTTACACGTCCGAAAAGATTGCCCAGATAAGGGATTCGGCGGCAGAAGCGGTAAAGACTATTCCAGGAGCGACTAAAACCTGTGCGGGGAGAAAAGGTGACTCTCTTAAGAGCGGGCAACCTGACGGGAATGATGTCGCGGGATTTTCCCGCCATTTTTTTTATTTCCCGGTTGGCGCGAAGGGGGAGTGTCCCCTTTACCGCCAGACCCATTCCATGAATCCTGGGAGATCTTCCTGTCGAGTCGCTGCCGATCCTGGCTTTCAAGGGCGTTCGCTTATAGAAATCTCGAAACGTGGCGATATCATGAAGAATATCCTCTAAGGCATGGACCCTGTCTGCCTGGTCTGCTTGTCCGGAGGTCCCGATTTTTTCAATCGTCTTTCTGATGATGCGCTTTAGATGGATGACGTTTCCCTGATTGATGGCCTGCTGCAGTTCATTGATATCCGTGATATTTTCCGTTTTTCCCTCTGCATAGTCCTTGAGGTTGAAAATCTCCAGCCGCGTGATGGCGCCTTCACATAAATAGAGCAATTCGATGACGTCTTCCACTTGCAGATCGGTCAAATTGAGGGTGATGCGATAGGCCGCTCGAAACTGGGAAAGACGTCCTATGAGCTCTCGGGGAGTTATCTTCAGCAGTTCCGGGGTCTCGACATCCTCCTTCCGGGTGAAAACGGGTGCGATTTCATTTCGTCCGTCCATTTTCAGATAGTGCCTGTATATTTTTTCGGAATCGAGACGGTTTAGTTCCGCCACCTCCCTTTCCATTTTTTCCCGTTCCCGCCAATTCGCACCGGCATAGGAACTGCTCAAGAATTCAACCCGGGATTTCATTGCAGGCAACATCCTGCCGTGAATGTAATCCGCCAGATGAAGCAGGGATGCCTGTCCCGCGCCTACAAAAGAGAGAAACTCTTTTTTGTTCAGTTCCGGCATTTCCAGGTGATATTGATCCCGAAGGGATGGATACTGTTCCCGATTGAAATCGTCCAGAACGGTGAGAACGAACTCTTTTTGGTATTGAGGAACTTTTTTCCCCTCCGCCATGAAGGCGGCGACGTTTTCTTCGGCTAAAAAACAAAGAAAATCCTGAGAATCGGCAAAGCCTCTCGGGGTCCAGATGATCTGGGCGGATTTGTTCCGAAATCTGGCGTAGAATTCAATCCCGATTCTCAGATCCATTTCCATGATTCGAGCGGCTTCCAGCAATTCCACCGCGAATTTGGGTTCCAGATAATTGTAATAGATGACCCTGAGACGTCTGATTCCTTTTATCCATGCGTCCATGATCAGGTGGCTGGAAGACTTGCGCCCCTTGGTGTTGGCATCGTGAACATGGTCGTCAAAAGAGATCTGGTTCCATTCTTCCGGCATTTCCAGGAGGTGATATTTTTTTAACTGCCGTCGAATAATCCTGGGATTTCCGGCTACGGCAGTCCTGAAATCGTGGGCCAGTTGAAGTTGAAGTATGTAGTCGCCGTGTGCTCTTACCAGTTCTTTCATAATCTGTATGAGGACACGGGCGCCGTTCTTGTGGAGGGACCCCGCGGCGGTATTCACAATTTCATCCCGAAGGGATCTGAGCGCATTCAATCGTTCGTCCACCTGCCCTCCCTCAAGGGATTTCAGGAGGTGAATCACCGCAAATGCAATGCGCAACCCCTTGCTTTCGGACATCTCTTTGATGCCGCGGGGGTGGAGATAGGGATAGACAAGTTTTCTGGTATAATGGCGGGTCCTATCTCTGCGAAGCACATCATTTACGATGTCTATGAGCTGGTGGTCTCTTTTATCGAAAAGCAGCCTGTTTATTCCGTGTCGTCTGTTTTCTTTAGAGGATTTTTTGGGAATGGTTTTTGATCGTGCCATAGGCGTCACTATAGTATTGTCGGTTTTGTTCTCCTGGTTCTTAAGCGCCGGCTTGGGAACCTCCCACCTGGAAGCTCCAGCTTCCCGTGCAAAGGAATTCCCTCTGATCTGGCTTAAGGCCTGACATTTTAGCAAATATACTCTAATATTGTTAGCCGGTCAGGGTCAACCATTACTTGCCGTTCGAGGAAACGGGTTTTCAGAAACCCTCAAAAGGTTGAGCCCAACGGCATTGATTGCATGGTATTGGTGAAAGAAGTTTTTCCGGATTTCTATTAATAATTAGATTGACCCGGTACT
>JAHLLK010000169.1 GCA_020444165.1 Deltaproteobacteria bacterium
ATCGGGACCAAAACATCCCTTCGAAAGGAGAGCCCAGATGTCAAATATCATGCGTGACAATCCGTGTCACAGATATGACGAGATGCATGTTGCTCTCCTTTGTGAAGGGACAAGAGAACCGAATTCATCGGAAAAATAACAGCCCTTCAAAAGGAGAAACAAGATGTCATTTATCAGTACCGCAGTCATGAGCGCCGATTCCACCACCGGTCATGGTCAGTTTGAGTTCAGCCAGATGGACCGTGAAGAAACCTACCTCATTAGAAGCATCAGCCCGGAGCAGGTTGCCAACTGGTTCAAGAAGAACATCGTTCCCTGGCAGGTCTTGGGCATCTTGAGGAACTGGAGGCTGAACATCGTCCAAGGGCAAATGAGCGATATGCCCCTCGCCAAGTTCCTCGACCACCTCAAGAGCTTCATGCGGGAGGCTGCCAACCAGCACGACCGGGATGCCGCCCAATACATTTATGAGGATATCGTCCGGCACGACCTCATGCCCAGGCGCATGCAGTCAGGACGGCGCGCCGAGACCAAGGACCCGGTCTTCCAGAACGCTGCGTAACAACCAAATCACCATAACTCAGGTTTGAAGCCGATCGGGAGCAAGCGCTCCCTGATCGGCTTTTTTGTTGGCGTTGGCGCGCCATGGTGAACGCGCTGATGCCTTAGGTACCTATCTTTTAACGGAGGTAAAGCATGAACAACCAAACCCACAATCCCCATGAGGTCAACCTTCTGGACATGCGCCGGGAGCTTGACCATGCCCAGGATGCCAGCGGAGAAGGCAATGCGCCACTGGCCTTAGCCAAGGTCGGCAGCAATCCCGTTCCCTTGGTGATGTTCGATTACCGGGCGGTAAGCGTGCCGGTCCATCACCTCAAGTCAGCCCAGTATCGCGGGTTTCTGCGGTGCAGCGGCGACGGGTGCATCTTGTGCGCAGCGCAGTATGGCAAATGGACCAAGGTGGTTTTCCCGGTCTACAACCCCCTAACCAGAAGGGTTGAACTCCTGGCCGTGGACGACCAGCGCGACCCCGGCTCTGCTCTCGCGCAGATATTGGAAATCCTCGGGAACGACCCAGCGGAGATGGTCCTCTTGTTGATGCGGCAGGTCAACTTCAACTTCGCGATCATGGAAAAGAAAATGCCGCCGTCCATGAGGCCCGACCAGCAGGTCATTGACCGCTTCAAGGCTGAACGGGACGGCGGCCTTGACCTCGCCTCCATCTATCCACAGATGGATAACGAACAACTCATGAACGTCCCCGAAATCGCCATGCTCCTTGAGCTGGGGGATGAATAACCATTTGATTGAAGGCCCGGACGCCCTCCGGGCCTTCAGAAAATGGTGGGACGGGTTAAGAACCCTGGACCTTGTACTGGACTCCGAGGTCCCGGTCCTCATCAACTGGGCGGTCGGGGTAGGCAAGTCTTGCAACCTGGACAACGCTATAGAGGCTGCTGTGCAATCCGGCCGCTTTGACCTGGTGGTGGTTCTCCTGCCTCAAAGGGAGGTCCAGCGGGAAAGGCGCTGGGTGCGACACCCACCACCGGACATCAGGGTTGTGGACTTAAAACCCAGGCCATCAGAACTATGCGGTCCACAACTGAACAAGCAGTGGGCGGTCCTGGAGGTTAGAGGGCTGGGTGCGCTGGCCAGGCGGGACCTCTGCACCCAGTGCAAGAACAAGGGAAATTGTTTTTGGCTGAGGCAATACGGCAAGGCCCTACGAAGGGCCAGGGTCATATTCGCCAACCAAAAGCATTTGGAGCTGGATGCGCGCTTCATAGCCAGGCTCAGGGGTTGGGCCAGGGCCGAAACCGTCCTTGTCCTGATGGACGAGGCCAGCTTCGTGACAAAGAACCGCAAAATCATCATCGAGCATGAGGAACTTTACCGCTATCGCCAGGTTCTCGACTCCCTTCGAGGGCAGAACCCGGCTTTAGGGGGAAACGTCCACAACCTGAATCTCCTCATGCTGGCAAAGACCTCAGACCTAAGGAGGCCGACATGGTCATTCAGAAAGCTGAGCTTGAAGCAGTCCTTCAAGCTTCAAGAGCTGGGCTACAAGCAGTTCGGCGGCAAGTTCAGCAATATAGAGAGCGAGCTGGACCTGTTTTGCCACTCTGACCTCAAGAGGCGGGAGAAGACCGGCAGTGGGGCGGTAATTTTCCCGATCTCACCCGACCTCGGGGTGGACAAGATGATGATCTACAGCGGAACCGTCGTGCCCGAGTTCCTAGCGCACAGGCTGGGTATGGAGGTGGCGAATCCATTTGAGGACCATGTCTTCCGCCACCCTGAAACGCGTTGGTACAACATCAACAGCCTCATCGGGACGCGAAGGCACTTCTGGAAGCATGCCCCCCAAATCTTGGACTTCTTTGCGGCGCTGACCGCCAGAAGGCTGAGTGAGGGCAAGCGGGTCCTGTTGATCTGCAAGAAGGCGTTCATCAACATCTGCGCCGAAGGCATGGAACAGGCATTGGCCAGGCTTGGCCTACCCGGCATGAAGGTGGTCAACGGAGACTGGCGTGAGGTGGACCTCGACAACCCCAAGATCATTCCTTTGATCAACTATGGGGTCATCGGGATCAACCTGTTCCAGGAATTCCACTGCGCTTACTGCTTGACCGGCTACTACGTCGACCAGGACGCCGTGAACAACATCCTGCAAGACAGCTTGGCCTCCGACCAGGAGATACCAATTGAAATCGGCTTAGAGGGCAACCCTAAGCGCAGGATCGCCCGCGCGGCCAACTACAAGGACCGGTACACCAACGTCAACGAGCTTGCGCCCATGGCCTTGCGGGAGCAGGAACTCAACGTGGTCATGCAGGCCGTGGGCAGGGTGAGGCCCTACACCAAGCCACGGGAGGTTATCACCTTCCAGTGCGATGTGATCCCCGAGGTGCCCGAGGAGCATGTCTTCCTCAGCCTCGGGGAAGCCAGAGCCCATTTCGAAGTCAAGACCAGGAAGGAGGCTCAGAGGCTTAAGACCCAAGGTCTGGTCCAGAAGGCCAAGCGCATGGGGCTGACCCAACGCCAGGCCGCCGAGAAGATCGGGCGAGGCCTCAGGACCGTACAGAGATACTGGTAACCAACAACTAAAAGCCGCCGTGACCCGTTTTAAAAATTTTAAACGGGTTGCGGCGGCTTTTTGCCTACTAAACCTAA
>JAHLLK010000154.1 GCA_020444165.1 Deltaproteobacteria bacterium
GGGGGCCGGGGGGGGGGGGGGGGGTGACCCTTTTTTTTTTTAAAAAAATTGGCCCCCCCCCCCCACACCCCCCCTCCCCAAAAAACATTATAGGTTTCATTAGGCTGAGCGATAACCTCACCCTGTTGATTATTCCCAGCGGCCCTTGGGGGCCGGTCCAAGATAGCGTGGCCCGCCGGCAACGAGCGCCGGGCGGCCCAGGAGGCTCATGATGCTGCTACCGAGATTCGCCTATCACCGGCCCGCCGGGATCGCCGAGGCCCTGGCGCTCCTAGCGGAGCACCAGGACCGGGCGGCGGTCCTGGCCGGAGGTACGGACCTGCTGGTCAACCTGAAACACAAGCTGAAGAACCCCGCGGTCCTGGTGGACCTGGCCGGCATCCCCGGCTTGGCCCAGGTGGAGGAGACCGCGGGCGCCCTCCGGGTGGGGCCCCTGTGCTCGGCCCGGGGGCTTTCCCGCGACGCCACGGTGCGGGCCCAGGCCACGGCCCTGGCCCTGGGCGCCGGGGTCCTGGGCTCGCCCCAGGTGCGCAACCGGGCCACCGTGGGCGGCAACGTGTGCAACGCCCGGCCGGCGGCGGACATGTGTGTGCCGCTCCTGGCCCTGGGGGCCAGCGCCTGCCTGCGGGCCTCGGAAGGCGAGCGCGAGGTGCCCTTGGCCGAGTTCTTCCTGGGCCCCGGGGCCACGGTGCGCCGGCCCACGGAAATTTTGGTGGGCCTCCAGGTGCCCGCGGCCCAGGCCGGCGCGGGCAGCGGCTACCAGAAGCTGGGGCTCAGGAAGGCCCTGGAGATCGCCCTGGTCAACGTGGCGGCGTTTCTCACCCTGGAAAAGGACGGCAAGACCATCGCCGGGGCCCGGGTGGCCCTGGGTTCGGTAGCGCCTACCCCCATTCTTTCCCCGGGAGCGGCCGCGGCGCTGGTGGGGCGGGAGGCCGGCCCCGCGGCCTTGGCCCAAGCCGGCGAGGCGGCTGCGGCCGATTGCCGGCCCATCGACGACCACCGCGGCTCGGCGGCCTATCGCCGGGACATGGTGGCGGTGCTGACCCGGCGGGCCCTGGAAGCCGCCCTGGCCCAGGCGCAAGGGAATTAGGAGGCCCCCCATGGACAAGATAGTAGTGAAACTTTGGGTGAACGAGGAAGAGAAGCAGGTCCTGGTGGCGCCCAACCAGACCCTGACCCATATGCTGCGCGACGACCTGGGCCTGACCGGCACCAAGCACGGCTGCGGGGTGGGCGATTGCGGCTGCTGCACCGTGCTCCTGGACGGCGAGCCGGTGAACTCCTGCCTGGTCCTGGCCGTGCAGGCCGCCGGCCGGCGGGTGACCACCATCGAGGGCCTGGCCACCGGCGGCGCCCTGCACCCCCTGCAAGACTCCTTTGTGGAGAAGGGGGCCGTGCAGTGCGGCTTCTGCACCCCGGGCATGATCGTCTCGGCTTCGGCCCTCTTGGCGGAGAACCCTTCGCCCAGCCCGGCGGAGATCCGCCAGGGACTGAGCGGCAACCTCTGCCGCTGCACCGGGTATCAAAAGATCGTCGAGGCGGTCAGTGACGCCGCGGCCAAGCTGGCGGGGAGGTAGAGTCATGTCTGACCATTTCGACGTCATCGGATCCCGCGCCCGGCGGAAAGACGCCCCGGACAAGGCCACCGGCGCGGCGGTTTACCTGGAAGACCTCAAGTTCCCGGGTGAGCTGGCCGGGGCCCTGTTGCAGAGCCCCTTGCCCCACGCCCGCATCCTCAAGATCGACGCCGCCAAGGCCCGTAATCTGCCCGGGGTCAAGGCGGTGCTGACCCACGCCGACGTGCCCGCCATCAAGTACGGGGTGTCGCCGGCCCGCTACGACGAGAACCTGTTCGCCGTGGACAAGGTCCGCTACGTGGGCGACGAGGTGGCCGCGGTGGCCGCGGTGGACCTGGCCACGGCCCAGGAGGCGGCCAGCCTCATCGAAGTGGAATATGAGCCGCTGCCCCACGTGTTGACCCCGGCCGAAGCCATGGCCGAGGGCGCGCCGCTGCTCCACGAGGACTTCCCGGGCAACATCTGCGCCGAGGTGCAGCAGGAGTTCGGCAAGGTGGACGAGGCCCTGGCCGCCTGCGACGTGGTGCAGGAGGGCTGGTTCACCTCCAAGAAGCAGGACGCAGCCTTTATCGAGCCCAACCAGTGCGTGGCCGTGCCCGATCTGGAAGGCCGGCTCATCCTCTACAGCTCCACCCAGGTGCCCCACTACGTGCAGCGCACCCTGGCCATGGTCACCGGGCTGGGCATGAGCAAGGTGCGGGTGGTGAAGCCCTACGTGGGCGGCGGTTTCGGGCCCAAGGCCTCGGCCACCCCCATCGACCTGGCCAGCTCCTTCCTGGCCTTGGCCACCGGCCGGCCGGTCAGGATGGCCTACACCCGGGAGCAGGTGTTCCTGTTCAGCCGGGCCCGCCACGCCTTTGTGCACCACATGAAGATCGGGGCCAAAAGGGACGGCTCCGTGGTGGTGCTGGACCACGAGGCCATGCTGGACGGCGGGGCCTACTCCTCCTTTGGCATCGCCACGGTTTACTACGCCGGCTCGCTTCTGGGCGGGCCCTACCGCATGCCCCACATGCGCTACCACGGCCGGCGGGTGTACACCAACAAGCCGGCCTGCGGGGCCCAGCGGGGCCACGGCGGGGTCATCGCCCGGGCCCTGTTCGAGCAGCAGCTGGACCTGGTGGCCGAAAAGCTGGGCATGGACCCCATCGAGCTCCGGCTCAAGAACATGATGGAGACCGGCCAGGTGACCTGCAACGACCTGGCCATGTCTTCCCTGGGCATGCGCCAGTGCATCGAGGCGGTGCGGGACGGCGCGGATTGGCAAGCCAAGAAGGGCAAGCTCCCCAAGGGCAAGGGCATCGGCATGGCCTGCGGCTTCTTCGTCTCCGGCGCGGGCTACCCCATCTACCGCTCCGAGACCTACCACTGCACCGTGTCCATCAAGGCCGACGAGGACGGCGGCGGGGTGATGGTCTCCACCGCGGCGGCTGAGATCGGCCAGGGCTCGGACACCACCATGGCCATGATCGCGGCCGAGGGCCTGGGCATCCCTTACGCCGACGTGCGCCTGCAATCCGGCGACACCAACTACGGCATCGACCTGGGGGCCTACTCCTCGCGCACCACCCTGATGACCGGCC
>JAHLLK010000058.1 GCA_020444165.1 Deltaproteobacteria bacterium
GGCCGATGATGGGGTCGCCGCCGATGCCGATGCAGGTGCTCTGGCCCAGGCCGGCCCCGGTGATCTGGTGCACCACCTCATAGGTGAGGGTGCCGGAGCGGCTGATGATGCCCACCCCGCCGGGGCGGTGGATGTAGCCCGGCATGATGCCCACCTTGCACTCGCCGGGGGTGATGACCCCGGGGCAGTTGGGCCCCACCATCAGGGTGCCCCGGGCCCGCAGAAAGGCCTTGGCCAGGACCATGTCCTTCACCGGGATGTGCTCGCTGATCACCACCACCAGCTTCACCCCGGCGTCCGAGGCCTCGCAGGCCGCGTCGGCCGCAAAGGCCGCGGGCACGAAGACCAGGGACACGTCCGCCCCGGTCTGGGCCACCGCCTCGGCCACGGTGTTGAACACCGGCACGCCCAACACGCTCTGGCCGCCCTTGCCCGGGGTCACCCCGGCGACCACCTGGGTGCCGTAGGCCAGCATGGCCTCGGCGTGGAACATGCCTTCCTTGCCGGTGAGGCCCTGCACCACCACGCGGGAGTCCTTGTTGACCAGAATGCTCATGCCGCACCTCCCGCCACCTGGGCGATCTTCTGGGCCGCCTCGGCCAGGGAACCGGCCACTTCGAAGGACAGCGTGCTCTCGCCCAGGATGCGCCGGCCCTCGTCCACGTTGGTGCCTTCCAGCCGCACCACCAGGGGCACCCGGAGGTCCACCTTCCGGGCCGCGGCCACCACCCCGGCGGCCAGCACGTCGCAACGGAGGATGCCGCCGAAGATGTTGATGAGAATGGCCTTCACGTTCTTGTCGGCCAGGATGATTTCAAAGCCCTTGGCGATCATCTCCTCGTTGGCCCCGCCGCCCACGTCCAGGAAGTTGGCCGGCGAGGCGCCCGCCATCTTGATCACGTCCATGGTGGCCATGGCCAGGCCCGCGCCGTTGACCATGGTGCCCACCGTGCCCTCCAGGCGGATGTAGTTGAGGCCCTGCTGATTGGCCTCCCGCTCCAGCGGGTCGGTCTCGGTGGGGTCGGCCAGCTTGGCGATCTCGGGGTGGCGCTTGAGCGCACTGTCGTCGAAATTGATCTTGCCGTCCAGGGCGATGAGCCCGCCTTCGGCCGTGACCGCCAGGGGGTTGATCTCCACCAGGGTGGCTTCCTTTTCCCAGGCCAGGCGGACCAGGTTTTTCAAGAGCGCGGTGCCGGCGCGCACCTGGCCGGCGTCCAGCCCGCAGCCAAAGAGAAGCTGGCGGGCCTGGAAGTCCCAGAGGGGCTGGCCGGGGTCGATGCGGGTGGTGAAGATCTTCTCCGGGGTGGTGGCGGCCACTTCCTCGATGTCCATGCCGCCGGCCGGGGAGGCCATGACCGCCAGGCGCTCGGCCGCGCGGTCCAAGACCACGGCCAGATACAGCTCGCGGGCGATGTTGGTGGACTCCTCCACCCAGACCTTGGACACCAGCTTGCCGGCCGGGCCGGTCTGGTGGGTGACCAGGTTCATGCCGATGATGTCGCCGGCCGCGGCCGCCACCTCGTCCGGGGTGGCCGAGAGCTTGACGCCGCCGCCCTTGCCCCGCCCGCCGGCGTGGATCTGGGCCTTGACCACGTAACCCTGGGCCTCGGCCAGGCCCTCCGCCGCCGCCTTGGCTTCGGCAGGGGTGAGGGCCAGGCCGCCCCGGGGCACGGGAATGCCGAATTCGGCCATGAGGCCCTTGGCCTGATACTCGTGCACGTTCATTATTAGGGGCCCTTTCTAGGTAAAGGTCTGCCGGGGAAGGCTATTGCCGCCCTCCCCTGGGATTCTGCCAAAGCACTCTTTTGGCAACCTAGTGATATCGTATGTTTTATTTGATTAAAAACCGGTAAGGCCTCCCGGCCCCCGCCGGCGGGGCCCGCCGCCTAAACCCCCGGCAGGCCCCATGTAAATGTCACTGGACACCGCCCCATGGTAGCCCAGGCGGCAGCCAGGTTCAAGCGCGCAGATGCGCCTCCCGGCCCCAGCCTCCCGCGCCGTACCGGGCCTGCCGGCCGCCAGCAGGCCCAGATGGCACATTTCCCGCCCCCCGTTGACAGAACCCGGGGCGACCTATATATATAGGAACCATCCGGCAGGCATGCCGGGCAGATACAGCACTGACGCGGGGTGGAGCAGTTCGGTAGCTCGTCGGGCTCATAACCCGAAGGTCAGAGGTTCAAATCCTCTCCCCGCTACCAGATATTCGAGGGCTTACAAGTTACAGCTTGTAAGCCCTTTCCTCTTTTCCACCTTGAGAGCGAGGCACGGCGCAGGACACAGCGTGCATTACTCTAGTTAAACAGGGAATGCTGATCGGGGCGATTCAATCACCACCGCGTGCCGGCAAAGAATCGATCCAAATACGCCTCCAAGCGCACCGCCTGATCCTGAGCAAGCTCCGGGCAATCGCCAGCCCCCTTTCCGCCCTCGGCCGCCTGCGCGGCGAAAACCATGCAGGTGGCCTGGCCGCACTTTTTGCAGTTTGTCTTGGGCAGCATCTTCAGGATTTCCAAGAGCTGGGGACGCGGCAGGCCCGCGTAACACGGCTCGATGTTTCTCCGGTTTTCCCAGGCCTGGTTTATCTCCCGTTTCAACCATTCCAGAATCTTATCCGCCTCCGCCTCATCCTTGAGTGCGTTGACGGCGATTAGCCGGGAATGCACGGTAATGATCTTTCCCTGCACCCGGAAAGTGACGCTGGGCGGCTCTCTGGAGTACTCGGATCCCCCCAGCTCAGCGTTCAGATACGGTAATGCCTCCCCCACATCTTGCTCCAGATGCGCATAACAGTGCAGGGACTGGAAGCTGGGGTTGCACTCCGGCCGAAATATCTCTTTGCGGTAGCCTTGTAAGAGCATCTATAACCTCCCCCTCACGCTCCAGCAGCCTTGGGAAGCTTGTCAGCTTGGGCCAGGGATTACCGTATACGCTGGCGTACCATTGGCGAGAAGGGCGGCCGAGGGATCGGGTGCAACAGCCCAGGCTTGATCCGCCGCAGGCAATCTGGTGTTGACCGCACTCCCGTTCCCTTTCTACTCCTCAATGGCCCCAGCGATGCTCCGCAGATGCTGGCGGAAGGTGTAGTTGGGCTCAGCCGCACGTTTTGCCAGATAGTCGCCAAACTGAAATTGTTCCCGCAAAGTCTTGCCCTCGTTTATCGCTTCCGCTTGGCGTCTTTCCCTTTGCCAAATGGCGTGCGCCGTGGCCAGGATTTCTTCTGCTTGCGAGATCGGAGCGAACAGCGCCCCGTCGGCGTCCGCGAAGACCACATCTTCGCGGCTCACGGTGAAATTGCCAAAAATGGCCCTCGTCAAGGCTTCCGGCTCCCGTGGGTCCACGCGGGTGGGGCCCGCGGGATAGCTGCCGTAGCTGAAGACGGGAAAGCCGATCTGGATCAACTCCGCGGTGTCCCGGTGGCAGCCCCACACGACCAGGCCCGCCAAGCCGGAGCTGCGGGCTTCCAGAGCCGTCAAATCTCCAATGCATCCCTCATCCCGGCGGCCACCGTTGTCGATGATCAGAATATCTCCCGCTTGGGCTGTTCCCATTGCTTCCAGGAACACGTCCACACTGCCATAGTGTTTCGCCGGCAGGACTCGGCCAGCCAAGTGGCTGCCTGGAATGACGGGCCCAATACCCGAGGAAGCGATACGGAGCGGCACCCCCAAACGCAGGCAGGCATCGGCGACAAGGGGAGTTGAAATCTCTGCAAATCCAGAATTAAGTTTCATATTATCCACTATATTCTCCACACCAATCAAACAGTTCTCTTTCCGGCATCTTTTCAGGGAATGGGCCTACAGTAACGCTCTTAACCTGACCGGCAACCGATCCTGGCCCGCCCGCTCGTGAACCAATTGCCAGCCGGGGCATTAATCTTTGCGCAATTCCCGACTGGCTTCCTTCATAAGTTGCGTTAGCGGCATATTCTGGGGGCATACTTTTTCGGCCCCTGAATAATCGCTGCTCTCCATTTTACCCTGTATCTCAGCTGGTATCTGGGCAAACATCCGGGAAACCATTTCGGCCAGGCCATACCTTCGGGCATACATGAGCATTTCCATGATGCCGGAGATGGGTATCTTGTCGGGGTTGGTGGTGTCGCAGACGCCGCAGCGCCGGCAGTAATAGTTGCCGGTTTCCGCTGCGTAATCCTGCAACAGGTTGCTGATTTCAGGTGCGAGTGGCTTGTCATCCAGGGCTGCCGCGGCGTTGGCCTGCAAGATATTCGTGTTGGGCATCAGGGAGCAAACGGAAGTTATGGAAGGATGACCCCAAATCGCCCGCAGTTTTGCTTGCTCAAAAGTCATGTCATGGCTAGTCGGCGCGGCATCAAGCTTGGCTTTGCTCGGAAGCGCCCGCCCCCCACCGATTTTCCGAACGCTTAATCCCATGGATTTGACCGCAAACAGCCCTATCCCTTGCTCCTGGCACTTTTCGAGCGCTTCCTGCATGCCCTCGATATTTTGCAGGCGATAATTGTAAGCGGTCTGAATGCCGTCTATCCAACCAAGGCTGGACGCGCCAGCCAGGCAAGCGGCCATGTTTTTATGGGTGCAAAAGCCAAAGAAACGAATCTTCTTTTCCTTTTTTACTTTTTCAACCCATTTACGAACCTCATTATTGAGCACCTTGATGTCTGGTATTTGATGAATGGCCAAGAAATCTATGTAAGAGGTCCCGTTGTCGGCGAGGGTTTTGTCCAATTGCTCCTGCATGACCGCCGGGTCCGTGGCATAGACCTTGCCGGACAAAAAGACCTTTTCCCTGGCGCCCGGATTATTCGTAAAGTACGTTCGATAAACATCTCCGGTAAAGGAAACGATCTCCCAGCAATCCACGCCCAGCCGCAAAGCTTCAGTCAGCAGGGCCCCGGCATCTCCGCTGCCAAAGGATCCTCCCCCCAGACAAAGTTTGGCTACGTTGACTCCGGTGTGGCCAAAGGATCGCTTGGGCACAACAGGTGCGGCGCTATTAGCCATAGCTTGCAGCTTCCATCTCCTATGAGAAATATTTATGTTGGGCCGCTGCCTATCCCAGCCCGGCAGTACCGACGCGCCGGATTGCCGCCCAGCCCGCACCAAGATCCCTCAAGCCAGCATTCTCACCAGCCTGGCGGCATAGTTCCGAAACTCTCCTTCCAGATATTCCTGGAAGGTATGTATCTCGCCCTGGGCGTCCCGGAACTTCTCCGCCCCGCAGGCGTAATATTTCATGCCCCGATAGAAGTTGGCCTGGTAGCGGATCAACTGGCCCGCCGCGTCGTCCTCCTGGCCCAATTCCCGGACCTTGTCCACCACACCCTGCGCGATGGCGATGCAATTGTTGGCGTACTCCACGTCATTGTCGGGCACCAGCATCATGGCCACGGTGAACAAGGGGATGCTCTCGGGCAGAGTGACGCCTTCTTCCGCCAAATCCGCGCACATCCGCTGGATAACGTCCAGGTAGATGGCCACATGGGCGACGATCTGCCATTGGAGCGTTTCAGGGTCGTCGGCTCGATAGGCCGCGTCGGCCAACAGCGGCGACAGCCTGGCCAGCCGCTCCATGAACAGGCACATCATCACTTGGTCCAAGGCGCTGTCCACGTCCTGGACGTGCTCCCGGGCTTCGTCGGTCAAGAGGCAATCGCGGTTGCCGTAAAGCAAGGCGAAGACGAAAGAGTCTTGGGGGCAGGATTGGATGAGATCGTCTACAAGACCGGAATCATGATGCATAACCAGTTGGGTTCCTTGTCTCCCCCCGTAATGATTGGGTGTCTTCTCCCAACATTAAGCTTGGGGCAATCACATAAAATAGCCTCGATTCATTTCTGGCAAAAAAGGCCGCTTGCGGGCGGCGTTACTATCGACCAGCCAAGGTCACCCCTGCTGGTCCATCTTGCCGAGGAATCAACGGCACAACGGTTTTACTATGTCATCTTCTCCCAACCGGATATCCTCGAACTTTTCCCTTAACTGCCTCCCTTTTTCAGTTTGGATATTTTGGATTTTAACCATGGTCCCGTCCCCATACTGGTCATCAATCGTGAAGCCTTCCACACGATAGAATTTGCCATCCTTTTTGATGGCCATGGTGCCGGAGATGGAGCCAGCCTTTTGGGGAGACAGCGGCCGTTCCGCGCTGAACGCCAACTGATTATCATTTAAGTACAGGATGTTCGTGGGCTGATAATCGATAACCCCCAGGCTGTATTTTCCAACTTCTGACGACTTGACCAAGCTGATTACCATTATCCGCTTGACCTTGGGGCACAGCATCACGCGGGCAATCCCAACCCCTCCCAACTCCATGCCCGCAATGCCGGGCGGGGCTTTTTCCAGTTTTTCGGCGCCGTATATTTCCACGGGCAGACTTGCGATAATATTGTCTTTTATGATCTCATCAAAACCCAAACCGACCGAAGGCGCCAAGACCAAGCACAATCCCAACCAGACCACCAGCCTGGGCATAACTCTCCCTCCATTTTTCCTTACCCTGTACGTGCCGGCCTCCGGCAAGGCTGCCGCGCCCCCCCCTGGCGGCTCCCCATCCCGGCCGGCCCAGGGTCCCGGCCCGGCGACCGGGCCCTCGTCCGCCGCCCTACGACCCCTGACCCGCGCCTTGGAGTGGCCGCCAGCAGTCCAGCGGCTGTTTGGGGCCCATTTGCCGAGCCTGGAATATTCTCTACGTGGTTTGTTGATCGTATTTTCCAATTCACGATCAACAACCCCTTTTGCCCATACTGGATGATCCACAAGCTCAGGGGCCAAATACTTCCCGATCGGTCACGAGGCTGCCGCGCTCCCCCCATGGCGCAGCCTCGCCCTCTTCCCCTAATTCCCAAACCAGAACGTCACGCTCACCAGGGCTTGCAGGTTGTCGGCCTGGAAGGTCCCTTTATCAATGGTACCGTAGTTGCCGGCCTTGATCTCGTAATCCGGCTCCAGCCACCAGTAGCGCAGCCCCAGGCCCAGGGACCATTGCGGGGTGAAGAACCAGTCCGCGCCGGCGCCCACGAAGCCGCAGAAGGTGTTGTCCGCGTCGATGTCCACGTTCTCGCCCAGGCCGGCCTGCATGGAATCCAGGCCCGATTCCTTGCCCGCGCTGGCGAACGCGTAGCCCAGGCCGCCCTCCACGTGGCCGGTGATGCCGCTGTTGACCGGGTAGGTGTACCGGGCCACGGCATACAGCGGCGCAAGCTGCACGTTGGCGTAGTCAGTCTCGCTCCGCCCCCGGCGGGCGGCGTCGGCGGTCAGCTTCAGGTACTGCACGCCCAGCCCGAAGGATAGCCCCATGGGCAGGCGGTAGGTGGCCTCGGCCCCTCCTGTCCAGGTGTCGTCGAAGCTGCTGGAATAGGGCCCGGAGTAGCCGTCGCGGCCCTCCATGGCGTCCGAGGAGGTGGACCAGGCGTAGCCGCCCAGGAGCGAGACGCCCACCGCGCCGCTCGCCGCGCTGGCCGCGGCCGGGGTCAGTCCCAGGGCCAGGCCCAGGGTCAGGAGCATGATGCAAACCGCTAGCTTGTGTCTCATGGCGTTAACCTCCCGCCGTCGTTGTTTGGGGCGCGCGCGGCCCAGGGGCCGAGCCTGGGCCATGGTGTCAAATTTACACAGTTAACGCAAGTGTTTACTTGATACCAGCCCATGGAGCGCCGCTCTGCCCCCCGCGCCGCGGCCCCCGGCACCCCGCCTGCCGCCCCACTCGCGCCGGCCGGCCGGAGTTGGACGAGAGCACCTTCGCCCGCGGCCCCCCTTTGCTTCTCCCCGTCATTCCCTACCTGCCCCCTGATCGGCCGCGCGCCGCCGGCGGCCAATACCCCATCGATATTACCTATTTGACTCATCGGTGGTTTTCGCATTTAATTCGCGAATATAATCACATCCAAGATCGACGGTGGTCATGACCGCAATTCTGCACGGCTTCACTTGAGTTCCGGCCAAGCACGCTACCCGGGCGTGGTAGGCGCGGACAGCTGGAGCCGCCTTTTTTCCCGCATCTCCTGAACTTGCCGCCCTCCCCCGCCACGCCCGGGCCGGGTTGGACCGCGGGCCGTGCCGCCCGCGCGGAGAAATGAGTTTAGGAGGCTGAAATGTCGGAAATTTCTGGATCAAAATACGAGCCCAAGATTTTGGGCATCTGCTGCCGCTGGTGTTCCTACGCGGCGGCTGATTTGGCCGGGGCCATGCGCCTGCAATACCCCCCCAACGTCCGCATCATGATGGTGCCCTGCACGGGCCGGGTGGACGTGTTGCACATGTTGAAACCTTTTGAGGACGGGGCCGACGGCGTGTTCCTCTCCGGCTGCCTCTTGGGCGATTGCCACTACAAGGCCGGCAACTACAAGGCCCAGAAGCGGGTGGTCCACGCCAAGAAGCTGTTGGAGTCGGCGGGGATAGCCCCCGAGCGGCTGGAAATGTACTTCAACTCCTCGGCCATGGGCCCCCAGTTCGCCCAGACCTGCCGGGATTTCACGGAACAGGTGCGGGCCCTGGGCCCCTGGCTGACCCCGGCGGCGCGGGATATCCCGGCCTGACCCGGGCCCAAGGAGCGAAACGAATGGACCAGAACAAAAGCGCCGGCCCCTCCGGGGCGGTGATGGTGGTGGGTGGCGGCGTGGCCGCCATTCAGGCGTCCCTGGACCTGGCCGACAGCGGCTTTTTGGTCCATCTGGTGGAGAAATCCCCGGCCATCGGCGGGGTCATGTCCCAACTGGACAAAACCTTCCCCACCAATGACTGCTCCATGTGCATCCTCTCCCCCAAGCTGGTGGAGTGCGGGCGCCACCCCAACATCCGCATCCACACCCAGGCCGAGGTGCAGAGTCTCGACGGCGGGCCGGGCGACTTCCTGGCCAAGGTGCACCAGCGGGCCCGCTACATCGACCTGGCCAAGTGCATCGCCTGCGGGGCCTGCGCGGCCAAGTGCCCCAAGAAGCTGCCCGACGAGTACAACGAGGGCCTGAACCAGCGGAAAGCCGCCTACGTGAAGTACCCCCAAGCGGTGCCGCTGAAGTACACCATCGATGCGGACAACTGCATCTATCTACAGAAGGGCAAGTGCCGGGCCTGCGAGAAGTTCTGCCCGGCCGAGGCGGTGAATTTCGCGGATCAGGACCAGGACCTGGAGCTCCGGATCGGCGCGGTGGTCTTGGCCGCCGGGTTCCGCCCCTTTGACCCCACGCCCATGGTCAACTACTCCTACGCCAACTATCCCAACGTGGTCACGGCCCTGGAGTTCGAGCGCATCCTCTCGGCCTCCGGCCCCTGGATGGGCCATTTGGTGCGCCCGGGCGACGGCAAGGAGCCGACCCGTGTGGCCTGGTTGCAGTGCGTGGGCAGCAGGGACCAGAACCCCTCCTGCCATGCCCACTGCTCCAGCGTGTGCTGCATGTACGCCATCAAGGAGGCGGTGATCGCCCTGGAGCACGCCCACGGCGGCCTGGAGACCGCCATCTTCTTCATGGACATGCGCACCTACGGCAAGGACTTCGAGCGCACCTACGTGGGGGCCCAGGAAAAGGGGGTGCGGTTCGTGCGGAGCCGCATCCACACCATCACGGAGCTGGCCAACCAGGATCTGCGCCTGGAGTACGTGACCGAGAGCGGCGAACTGAAGGCCGAGGACTTTGACCTGGTGGTCTTGAGCCAGGGCCTGGAGATGGACCCGGAAACCTCCCGCCTCTGCCGCGAGCTGGGCCTGGAGCTTTCGGCCGACACCGGCTTTGTGCAGAGCAGCAGCTTCGCCCCGGTGGCCACCAGCCGGCCCGGGGTCTACGTGTGCGGCGCCCTGGCCGGGCCCAAGGACATCCCCACCAGCGTGATGGAGGCCTCGGCCGCCGCCGCGGCCGCGGCCGGCGACCTGGCCGTGGCCCGGGGCACCCAGGTGGAGAAGCCGGTGGACACGCCCCAGCGCGAGGTGCGGGGCGATCCGCCCCGGGTGGGCGTGTTCGTCTGCTCCTGCGGCATCAACATCGCCGGGGTGGTGGACGTGAAGGAGGTCATGGACTACGCGGCCGGGCTGCCCGGGGTGGCCTACGTGGAGAACAACCTCTTCACCTGCTCCCAGGACACCCAGGACAAGATGGCCCAGGTGATCCGGGAGCAGAACCTGAACCGCATCGTGGTGGCGGCCTGCAGCCCGCGCACCCACGAGCCCCTGTTCCAGGAGACCCTGGCCGCGGCCGGGCTGAACAAGTACCTCTTCGAGCTGGCCAACATCCGCAACCAGGGCTCCTGGGTGCACGCCGACGATCCGGAGCGGGCCACCGGCCGGGCCAAGGACCAGGTGCGCATGGCCGTGGCCAAGGCCCGGCTCCTGGAGCCCCTGTCCGAGGCCGAGCTGACCATCGCCCCCGGCGCCCTGGTCATCGGCGGCGGCCTGGCCGGCATGCACGCGGCCCTGGAGCTGGCCCGCCAGGGCCACGCCACCCATCTGGTGGAGCGGGACAACGCCCTGGGCGGCAACGCCCGCCAGCTCATCACCACGGCCCAGGGCGAGATGGTGGCCCCCTATCTGTCCTCGCTGGTGGACCAGGTGTCGGCCGATCCCCGCATCACCGTGCATCTGGGCGCGGAGGTAGCCGCGGTCAAGGGCTTCGTGGGCAACTTCCAGACCTTGCTCAGCAGCCCGGCCGGGCAGAAAGAGCTGGAGCACGGGGTGGCCGTGTTGGCCATCGGCGCCCGGGAGAGCCGACCCACCGAGTACCTCTATGGCCGGCACCCCGCCGTCCGGACCCATCTGGAGATGGACGCGGCCCTGGCCACCGGCGAGCTGGACCCGGCCCGGGTGCAGAACGCGGTGTTCATCCAGTGCGTGGGCTCCCGCGAGCCGGAGCGGCCCTACTGCTCCAAGGTCTGCTGCACCCACGCGGTGGAGAACGCCCTGACCCTCAAAAAAGCCAACCCCGCGGCCCGGGTGACCATCCTCTACCGGGACATGCGCACTTTTGGTCATCGCGAGCTGTTGTACAAGGAAGCCCGGGCCCGGGGGGTTCTCTTCATCCGTTACGAAGTGGACCACAAACCCGTGGTGGAAGCCAAGGGCGACGGCCTCGAGGTGCGGGTCAAGGACCACATCCTGGGCCGCGAGGTGGCCCTTGCGGCCGATCTCTTGGTCCTGGCCGCGGCCATCGAGAGCCGCCGCGACGAGGCCCTGGCCCAGATGTTCAAAGTGCCCCTGGACCAGGACGGCTGGCTGTTGGAAGCCCACGTGAAGCTCCGGCCGGTGGACTTCGCCACCGACGGCGTGTTCATGGCCGGCCTGGCCCACTATCCCAAGCCCATCGAGGAAGCCGTGGCCCAGGCCCAGGCCGCGGCGGGCCGCGCCGCCACGGTGCTGTCCCGCCACGAGATGCGCCTGCCCGGCACGGTGGCCGCCATCGACCAGAAAAAATGCGTGGGCTGCGGGGTGTGCTGGACCATCTGCCCCTACCAGGCGGTGAGCCAGGACGATAACGGCTTGGCCGTGGTGAACGAGGCGCTGTGCAAGGGCTGCGGCACCTGCGTGGCCTCGTGCCGCTCCGGCGCGCCCAACCTGCGGGGCTTCAGCAACCAGGACGTTCTGGCCCAGGTTACCGCCATGTTGGAGGAACGCCGCGCCTGACCCCCGGCCGCGTCCGAAACGAGGCCCTTGCCTGGCGGTGTGGAGAGACGAGCCATGGGATATCCCGGAGAAACGCTTGAGGAGCCAGGCAAGGGCCTCTCACCAATCGCGGCCGGGGCTCATCTCATGTGGTTAAGGAGATAGGACATGGAAACCCAAAAAGACTTCGAGCCGGTCATCGCGGCGTTCTTCTGCAACTGGTGCACCTATGGCGGTGCGGACCTGGCCGGGGTGAGCCGTCTGCAATACCCCCCCAACATCCGGGCCATCCGCATCCCCTGCACCGGCCGCATGAGCCCCAAATTCGTGCTGGCCGCCCTCAGGCAGGGCGCCGACGGGGTTTGGGTCAGCGGCTGCCATCCGGGCGACTGCCACTACATCGAGGGCAACCTCTTTGCCCGGCGGCGTTTCACCATTTTGAAAAACCTTTTGGAGTACGTGGGCTTGGAACCGGGCCGCCTCCATTTCAGTTGGATCTCCTCGGCCGAGGCCACCAAGTTCCAGGAAACCGTGATCCAGGTGACCGAGGCGGTGCGCCAATTGGGCCCGGCCAAAATCATGTTGAAGAAAATCGGGCGGGTGGCCTGAGCGCCTGCCTTATCTGATCGAGGAATCTCAACACCACCCTTCCGCGGGGAGCGCCGCGGCGAGAGGAGGAGGCTCCCATGAGCGAGAGCATCAAACCGCAAACCCTGCCCGAAGAGGCCAAGGAGAAGCTGGCCGGGCTCAACCTTAACCTCTGCCTCACCTGCGGCACTTGCGCCGGCGGCTGCCCCATCACCGGCCTGGAGCGCCTGAACGGCATGGACGTGCGGAAGATCTTCCGCATGCTGGCCCTCGGCATGCTGGACGAGGCGGTGGCCTCGGAGTTCCCCTGGTTCTGCACCGGCTGCGGCCGCTGCGCCGCGGCCTGCCCCATGGACCTGGACACCCCGTCCATCATGGGCTACCTGAAGCACCTCCGCCCCCGGGACCAGGTGCCCGGCGTCCTGCACAAAGGCGTGGAGAACGTGCTGAACACCGGCAACAACATGGCCATCCCCAAGGATGACTACCTGATGACCATGGCCGATCTGGGCAACGAGATGGCCGAGGACTGCTGCCCCGGCTTCTACGTGCCGGTGGACAAGGTGGGTGCCGACGTCCTGTTCTACCCCAACTCCAAAGAGGTCTACGGCGACTTCGAGGACATGTACTGGTGGTGGAAGATCTTCTACTCGGCCCACGAAAACTGGACCATCCCCTCGGAGAACTGGGAGGCCGTGGACTGGGGCCTGTTCACCGGCAACTACGAGGCCACCCGCATCCTGGCCCAGCGCAAGATCGACATGATGAAGAGCCACAACATCGGCAAGCTGATCATGCCCGACTGCGGCGGCGGGTCCTATGGCTGCCGCCTGGGGATGAAGGCCTGCCAGATCGATGACCCGTCCAACACCATCAACTACGTGTACCTCTACGAGTACTTGATGAACCTCATCAAGACCGGCCGCATCAAGCTGGACAAGAGCGTCAACGCGGGCAAGACCTTCACCTGGCACGACTCCTGTAAGCACGGCCGCGAGCTGGAGCGCCATTACGGCCACGGCTACTTCGAGGAGCCGCGTTGGATCATCGAGCAGTGCGTGGACAACTTCGTGGACATGGAGCCCAACCGCATGAACTCCTTCTGCTGCGGGGCCGGCGGCGGCAACTGGCCCATGCCCTATGAGAAGGAGTCAGCCTTCCACGGGCGCAAGAAGTACGAGTCCATCGTGAACAGCGGGGCCAACGTGGTGGTGGTGGCCTGCTCCAACTGCCACGACCAGATCATGAAGCGCTATCCCAAGTTCTACGAGTGCAACTACGAAGTTAAGTACATCTGGGAACTGGTGGCCGACTCCCTGGTGCTGGAGCCCTGGAACGACGAGGAAGTGGCCCAGGCCGAGGCCGAAGCCGCGGCGCAGTGGGAGCGCCTGGGCATCGATCCCGACGCGGGTTACGAATAAGCCACGAAGACGCGAGGGGCGGAGCACACCCGCCCAGCTGCATGAAAAAACCTGGTCGGCTGTTGAAAAACAGCCTACCAGGCGCGCCAGGGATGGCGCGCCAAATTGCGTAGCTCTGCTAAAGCATGCAATTTGGCTAACTTGACAAAACCACGCTTTTGTCAAGTTCGATTGAAAAGGCCATGGAGGGACTTTTTCAACATCCTGCTAGGGTTTACCAGGCGGGAGGGGATCTCGGTTCTCCCCGGCCCGCCGTCTCCCCAGCTCCCGGGCTTTGGCCCGGGAGCTTTCTTTTTGGGCGGCGGGCCGGGGCGGGGGACCCGGAGGGGTGACCAAGGGGTTGCACAGGGCGGGAGGCTGCAAAAAGAGGTGGTGAATAACGGGAGGGCTCCGCTGCGGTTCTGCCGGGTTGGGCCGCCCCGCCGGGGGTTGGCGGGAGGCGGGCGGGGAAAGAGCCCGCGGCCAAAGGGGCGGACCAGCGGGCGGAGTGGTTTTCCCGGCCCTACCGGTAGTTGGGCGACAGGCTGGAAAAGAGGTTGTCAGGGAATGGGTTGGCGCCGGCGCATACTTCCCTGGTTTCGGCGGGACGTGCGGAGTCAGCGAGGTACCGCCGGGAGCAGAGCACGCGGGCGCGGGCCAGAATCCCGGCCGCGGGGTGGTTCCGCGGGACCACCCGGAGGACGGGCGGCCGGGGCGAGGCCTTGGCGGGCTGGCGGTTGCCGGGCCGTGACGCGGAAGCGGTGCGGTTGCCAGGTTCCCCTGCCCTGGCAGGCGGTTGGAAGACAGCCGGCGGGGAAACCCTGCCGACCGCGTCGCGTGCTTCTCCGCTGCTTCCCGCTAGCCGGGCTGGGCTGAGCGGGGCGCCCCCTTTTCCCCACCAAAAAATTCTGGCCGGCGTGCTCGGCAGAAAGTCGCGTCCGGGGCGTCAATCCCCTCGCCATTCTTGCCCGGGCCAACCCCTGGGGAGCCCAGCCGTTGCCGCCCTCCCCCCCTGCGGGCGGGCCGGAGTGGGCGTGGAGGCCTCCCCAGGCCGCACTCACCGCCGAAAGCCCTCCTTGGCGGGGGAGGTGACGAGGTGGGGCCACCGCCGCCCCAGGTTTCGCGCCCGCACCCCGCCTGCCGGAGCACCGCGGCGCTCCGCCCAGCCTCGCTCACCCGCCCCCCGCCCTTTGATGAATCCCGACCCCTCGGGGCCGGGCTAAATCTCCACCACCGGCAGCGGCGCCCCGCAGGCGTCGCAGGCCGTTGCCGCGCTGGACTGCTCCTGTTCGCAGGCGGGACAGTTGACCCGCGGCGGCTCCTTGGCAATGGAGATCTTCACCGTGGTGTTGCGGTCGATGAACACCACGCCCTTGGGCTTGGTGGACTCGACCCGGAGAAGCATGTTCCCGAACATTATGTTGTCCTGGGCCTGCATGCGCTTGCCCACCAGGGCGCTTATGAATTCCTTGCCGCTGGCCTTGAGCTCCTGGGCATCCTGCGGGCCCACTTCCAAAGCCACCTTCTTGCCCTTGACCGCTTCGACTTCCGGCATGCTTTCCCTCCCCTCGTGTGTTTGCCAGCACCTCCGCCCGGCCCGGCGGGCCGGCGGATCCCCCCCGGCCCCTGCCCGCGGCCGAGGCTCGCCGCTTCCCGGCCGCAGATGGGTCGTAATGCGTGATAAAGGGCGGTTAAGGGTGCGTCGCGGTAGGGTAAGCCAGGTTTAGCGCAGCGCAGGAAAGACAGCGTCGCTTCACATGGGTTAGCCGGGCGCCCGGCTCAGGTTTCGCGCGGAACAACGTAGCGCCGCCCCCGCTGTTTCTGGTGCAGGGAAGCGGTTGGGTTCTCTACCTTAGATTTTTGCATGCCCCGGGGGAGCCGGGCAAGGGGTTTCGAAGATGGGAATGCCCATTCTGAAACAAAGAGAGGCTACCGCCGCCCCCACCGCCCCCAGCCCCCAGCCGCCCGCGGGACGGCCCTGGCCGGGTCCGGCAGTCCGGCCCCGACCAGGTTCGCCTCTCAAGCCGGGGACAACTCCAGGCCGATGCGCCCCCAGGCCCGGCGGTTGACGTAACGGCACAGGGCCCGGGCCAGGGAATCGGGCAGCAGGCTGTTGCCCACGTCGTCGCCGATCGCCTGGTCCAGGTCGGGGTGAATGGTCACCTCGCCCATAAGGTGCTCGCCGTACAGGCGGTCCTGGCGCGCGGCGCTCCATTCGATGCCCCAAGGCACGCCCAGGGGACGGAAAAGGGCGTCATAGGTGGCTTGGTCCAGGGTGGGCTCGGCCAGGCTCCAGGCGCCATCCAGCCAGACCTGCACCAGGCAGTGGTGGAAAGGGTGGTTGATGAGGCGGAACAGCCAGCCCAGGTAAGGCTGCATGAACCAGCGGCTCACCGGGACCGAGCCGAAACGGGCCGGGATGCCGTTGGCCCGCAACAGGGCCACCAGGAGCAGGGACTTGTTGAAGCAGGCCCCATAGCCCTTGGCCAGGGTCTCCGAGGCCTGGACTTGCACCAGATCAAAGCCAAAGGGGATCTGGTCGCGGACGAACCGGAAGGTCCGGCGGGCCAAATCCTCCGGGGTGGCGGCTTGGTTGGCCAGGGCCGCGGCTTGCCGGCGGATGGCGGGATGCTCCAGATCACAGAAATGGGTAGGCTGGGTGTCAATCTTGGCGGTAGCGGGGATCATGACGGGCTCCTTTCGTAACGGTCGTTGTATAACAACTGTTATTTTAACCCGCCGCCCCTGTCAAGGAAAAAACATCCCGGGGGAGCGGGCCGGTGGGGGAGGCCCCGCCGCCCAGGAGCTTGTCGGTGTTAATGGGCCAGGGCCTTCTTGGCCGTTTCCCATGTTCGGAAAGAATCACGGGCTGAAGATAGCTATTGCTCAGCCAATGAAAGCCACCAAGTTTTTTTGGGGAAAGCAACTGGGGGAAAACCCCTTTTGAGGCCATTGCACGGTGAAACACATAAATCATGTTGATATTGTATCAAAACTGGCTGTGAAACATGATTACGGCAGGCAATGGCCGCTGCGGGCCAAGGATGGCCCGCCAAATTGCAAGCTTCAAAAAGCTTGCAATTTGTGAGGCTTGGCAAAACCCGGGCCCCCGGCAAGCTCTGCTTGCTGGGGTGGAGTCACGTTTTTGCCAAGCCGACATTGCATGGGGCAGGAAGCCCCGTGCAATGCTCTCCTTTTTGTTCACAAAAAGGGGGTTTCCCCCCCATCTTCCAATCTCCCCGGCAGACAGGCCAGGAGGGGGTCGATGACCCGGCGCAGGCGCGCGGTGATGAGCGGGGTGGCGGGCGGGTCCAGGGCGCCCACGCAATATTGGGCGGCCAGGCCGTGGGAGTAGGTCCACAGGGTTTCCAGGAGTTCTTGCCGCGCGGTCTGGTCCAGCCGGGCCAGGGCGGGCTCCCGGGAGACCACCTTTTCCAGGAGTTCCTGCAGGGCCAGATCGCGCATGGCCAGGCTGTGGGCGGACAGGGCCGGCCGGTCCAGGAACATGTCCCGGAAAAGCTGTTTCTCGGCCACGGCGAACAGGACATAGCCCAGGCACAGGTCCAAGAGGGGGGAGCCGGTGCGGGGTTGGGACTGGTACTCCAGCATGATCCGGGTGGAGCGCTCGCAGATCAGGTCTTCCAACTCGTGCATGTTGGCGAAAGCGGTGTAGATCGGCGAGGTGGAGCAGCCCAGGCGGTCCGCCAGGGCGCGGGCGGACAGGGCGCCGAGGCCTTGTTCCCGGGCGATGGCCAGGGCGTTCTCCACGATCTTTTCCCGGTCGTGCTGGGCCTTGGGGGGCACGGCTCCTCCTGGCTGGCGGGTGCGCTGGGTCGGGCCGGTGGTTTTCCCGGGGCCGGCCCAGGGCCGCGGCCGCCCTTACCGTATAACACATCCCGCCGGTTCCGGGCAGGGGTCCGGCCCCCCGGCGGCTGACCCGTGGTCCCGTGTCCCGTTGCGCCGCTGCCGCGGCCTGGGCTATCATGACCCTGGCGGAGCCCCCCGCCTGTGGCCAGACTAACCGCGATAACCAGTCAACTTGACGGGAGGGGCTCCCGCGCTCCTTCCGGCGGAAGGAGGCAGCCATGTTCAAGATGTTGGACCACGGCCCCGGCGCGGCCCTGGGCGTGGAAATCAGCGGCGGTTACACCAAGGAAGATTTCGAAGCCTTCAAGGAGGCTTACGAAGCCAGGCTGGCCCAAGGCGCCAAGCCCGGGGTGTTGGTGAAGATCGACGCGTTAAAGCTGAGCGAGTCGGAGTTCAAGGCCCTGTGGGCCGACGCCAGCTATGGCCTCTCCCACCTGGACAAACTGGGCCGTATCGCGGTGGTGGGCCACAGCACGGTGCAGGAATACCTGGTGAAGCTGGACAACCTGCTCCTGGGCAGCCCCAAGGCCGGCCGGGAAGAGAAGTATTTTGACGTGGCCGACCTGGAGCAGGCCTGGACCTGGGTGCAAGGCTGACCCCGGCGCGGCCGCCGCGGCTCCGGGACCGCGGGGGCTGGGCCGGGTTCATTTCCGGTCCAGCACCCGGCGCACCACGGTGAGCAGCTCGCCTTTTTGCAGCGGCTTGTCCAAATAGGCCGCGGCGCCGGCCTCCCGGGCCTCCTGCCGGCGTTCCTCGGCCAGGTACCCGCTGATCACGATCACCTTGGCCCGGGGCGCCAGCCGCTTCAGTTCCCGCAGACTCCACAGCCCTCCCCGGCCGGGCATGCCCAGGTCCAGGAGGGTGAGGTCGATCTCCGCCCCTTGGCGCTGGAACACCTCCAGGGCCTCCTCGCCGCTGGCCGCGGTGAGCACCCGGTAGCCCTGCCGGCGCAGCATGCGGGAGCCCAGGTCCAAAAGGGACGGCTCGTCATCCACCCAGAGAATGGTTTCCGCGCCGCCCAGGTCCGAGCCGCTGGCGGCCGGGGCCGGGGAGCCCGTTTCCGCCGGGGCCTGGTCTTGCGGGAGATACAGCTCCAGGCTGGTGCCCTCCCCCGGCTGGCTGCGGCAGACCAGATGCCCGCCATAGTTCTGCAAAATCCCGTGCACCATGGGCAGGCCCAGGCCGGTGCCCCGGCCCAGCGGTTTGGTGGTGTAAAACGGCTCAAAGACCTTTTGCAGGGTCTCCTGGTCCATGCCCTGGCCGGTGTCCCGCACGGCCAGCCGCACCAAGGGCCCTCCAAAGCTGGCTCCGCAGGCGGAACACACCGTGGGGGGCAGCTCCACGTGGGCCGTGCTGATGGACAGCCGGCCGCCTTGGGGCATGGCGTCCACCGCGTTGCCGGCCAGGTTCACCAGCATTTGGTGCAGCTGCACCGCCGCGCACGCCACCCCCGCCACCTGGGGGTCCAGGGAGAGTTCCAGGGTCACCATCTTGGGGATCAACCGCGCCAGCATCTCGCCGGCTTCCCGCAGCTCCCGGTTCAGGTCCAGGGTCTGGGTCACGGGTTGGCCGGACCGGCCGAAATTCAACAGCCTGCGCACCAGGTCGCGGCCGTGCAGGGCCGCCCGCACGAGACAGGCCAGATCGTCGGCCGCCTGCTCCCCGGGGGGCGCCGCCTCCTGGACCATCTCCGCGTAGGCCAGGATGGTGGCCAGGAGGTTGTTGAATTCGTGGGCCATGCCCCCGGCCAGGGTGCCCACGGCTTGCAGCTTCTGGGCCTGGTGCAGCTGGCCCTCCAGGGCGTCCCGCTCCTGCTGGGCCTTTTCCCGGACGGAGCAATCCCTGAGCGCCGCCAGCATCACCTCCCGGCCGCCCAGGGTCAGGAAGCTGACCGCGATCTCCACCGGGAACAGGGCGCCGTCCTTGCGGCGGGCCACCCGCCGCGGCACCCGGAGCTGCCCGTCGCGCACCGCGGCCTGGGTGGCCGCCGGCTCATGGGACAGATCGCTGCCCCGCATGGTCCGCATCTCCGCCTGGGTGTAGCCGAAGAGCTGGGAGGCCGCCCTGTTGGCCTCCAAAATGCGCAAGCTGTCCCGCTCGTACAAAAGCAGGGCGTCGGTGGCCAGCTCGAACAGGGTTTGGTAGCGCTCCTCGCTTTCCCGGCGGGCCAGTTCCGCTTGCCGACGCGGGGTGAGATCCCGGCAAATGGCCTGGATCATGGTCTCGCCACCCACCTGGGCCCCGCCGGCGCTGACCTCCACCGCCAGACTGCTGCCGTCCTTTTTGCGGAAGCGGGTTTCATAAACCCGGCCCTCTTGGGCGATGGCCAGGAAATCGGCCTTGAGCGCGGCCTCGCCCCGCCCCGGGTCCCAGTCCCCCTCGGAGAGGGCCCCCAGCTCCTCCCGGGTGTAGCCCAAAAGGTCGGCAAAGCGCTGGTTGGCCTCCACCACCTTGTGCTCCCGGTCCAGGACCACGATGCCGTCCGGGGAGCGTTCCAAGAGGGCGGCGCGGCGCTGGGTCTCGGCCCGGAGGGCCGCCTCCATGCGCTTGTACTCGGTCACTTCGGCCAAGGTGAGCACCAGGCCGTTGACCCGGCCCAGGGGGTCACTGACCGGGTGGAGGCTCCAGTCCCAGAAGCGGCCCCCCAGCCCCGGCCCCTCCGGCAGGGTCAGGGGCTTGCCCGCCAGATAGGCCGGCTCCGCGGTGTCCATTACCCGCTGGAACAGCGCCGGCAACTCGGCCGCAGGGTACAGCTGGCAGAAGCTCTGGCCCGCAAAGTGCGTGGGCTCCTGGCCGTGGGCCTCGGCAAAGGCCCGGTTTACCCAGATGATGGAGCCGCCGCGGTCCAGGTACACGGCCAAGAGCCGGCTGTGCTCCATCAAGCCGGAGATGACCGCGTGGGACTCGCGGAGCTGGGCCTCGCTGAGGCGCAACACGTCCTGGGCGCGCTTCTGGGCCGAGTAGTCCCGAAAGATCAACACCGCGCCGCGCTGGCGGCCGGCCTGGTCCCGGATGGCCGTGCCGGACCAGAGGACCGGGGTCTCGCGGCCCTCCCGGCTGACCAGCGGCCAGGGTCCGGCCGGGCCAAACCCCGGGGCCCCGCCGCCGGCCAGCCACTCGGCCAGCCGGCCGGCCGCGGCCGGGGACCCAGGGCGGAACACCTCGGTCACCGCCCGCCCCCGGGCCTCGGCCCGGGTCCAGCCGGCAAGCTCCAGGGCCAAATCGTTCAGGAAGCTGACGCGGCCCTGGGCATCGGCGAACACCAGGGGCTCGTCCAGGCTGGCCCAGGTGGCGGCCAGATACCGCTCCTGCACCGCGGCCCGGCCGCGGGCCCGGCGGAGAGCCCCGCCCAGGCCGCTGAGCGCCACCCCGCTGAACACCAGCACGCCCCACGGCACCAGGTCGTGGTCCGCCGCGATGCGGAAGGAGGCCACCGGAGGGAGGAGGAAATAGGCCGCGCCGGCCGCGGCGGCGCCCGTGGCCACCAGGCCCGGGCCCAGGCCTCCCAAGCAGGTGCAGAGGAGAATGGGCAGGACGAAAAGCAAGAGCAGCGGCCGCTGGTCCAAGGCCGCGCCCCATTGACTGCGCAGCAGCAAAGTGGCCAGGGGAAGGCCCACGGCCAGGGTGTAGGCCGCCCAGGCGGGCCAGGGCCCGCGAAGCGAGGTCCAGGGCAAACCCGGCTCGGCGGAGGTTGCCGCGGCCTCCAACTGGGGTGGCGCGGGACGTTTGATCACGTAGGAAGCGTCCCCAGGCTAAGTACGTTTATTGGGTATCGAGAATTCTATATTAGAACAAACCGTTCCTCCCGGGCTAGGGGGTTTGTGGGCGGGCACGGCCGGGCGGCTGGCCGGAGGCCTGGGAAACCCGGCAGGAAAACGTCAGGCGCGGCGTGGCGATTGACAGCGCCCCTCCCCCCTGGCTAGCATGGGCCAGGAGGCCCCAGGGGCCAATAGAGATCGTTGCACGTTATTTTCTGGCAAACAATAATTATAACAGCCAATTATCTCGGCTGTTGATAGTTTTGTGTTGCAATGGTCTCATGCGGGCCAGGGATGGCCCGCCGAATAACAAACCTAAAAGGTTTGTTATTCGTGAGGCTTGGCAAAACCACGCTTTTGCCAAGCCGATAGTTGCACAAGGCATGGAGCCTTGTGCAACAGTCTCCAATAGGGGCCAAGGGGCCCAGCCAAGCCGAGGGGCCGGAAGCGGGAGAGAGGCAAGTGACCAGGCGCGAGGTCTTCGTGCGCAGCGTGGCCGAGGCGGTAGGGCGCTCGGAAAAATGCGTGGGAGAGCTTTTTGCCGCGTTTGTGGCGGAAGAGCCCGGGGTGGCCGCCGCGTTCGAGGCCGAGATCAGCCCCGAGGACGCGGAAAAGATCGCCACGGCCCTGCGCCAGGAAGCCCCCAGCCTCTTGGGTCTGTTGGTGGAGGCGGTCCGCCTGCTGCATCCCCAGGGCGAGGCCTGGCTGCTCTGACCCGCCGGGTTCCCGGCGCCCTTCCCCCCCAGCCAAAGCTCAAAGACTCAGATTCTCCCCGGTCCGCGGCAGCTACCTCCGGTTCAGATTCCAGTCATAGGGCAGAAACTCCACCCGGATGGTGTCCGCGTGGCCGGCCAGATACCCGGCCGGCGGACCCGGGTCCAGGTGGCGCAGCAGAAATTTCGCGATCTCCGGCCAGCCGCCGAAGTCCCGTCCATACCACTGAAAAATCCGGGACAGCATGATCTTGTTCCGCTCCGGCAGCACCACCACCTCGGAGCTGTTCACGAAGTTCCGGGCCGCTGTCTCCAGCTCGGCGTCCAGGCCCTGGGCCGTGTAGAACTTGATGGGCGCGCAGGAGCGCGACCCGCAGACCAGGGCGAAGTGCAGGCGCGGGTCCAGGCGGGGCAGGGCCAGGGCCCGGCGGGGGTCGCCGGGCCGGAACTCGGGCCAGAGGCGGTAGGGCGGCCGCCGGTTCCCCCGCAGGACCCCGTGCTCCACGGCGTCGGGAGTGAAGTCCCTTCCGCCGATGCGGTAGGAGATGACCCGGAAGAAGCCGGCCACCTCCCGGACCGAGGCGGCGATCTCCAGCTCCACGATGCCGTGCACCACCAGGGAATTGTAGAGGTTGATCCAAAAGGCCCGCCGCGCGGCCGGGCCGGTCAGGGAGGCCGGGTCCAGCTGGTCCAGCCCGGCGGCCAGCTCCCGGTAGGCCCGGTACGCCGCGGACTCTTTGAGGTCCTGGTAGGCCACCATGCCCCGCTGGGGGTCATAGAAATTATCCCGCATCTCCCCCACCGCCTGCATCAGGCGGGAGGCCAGGTCCGGCGGCGGCGGGGGCCCCCCGGCCGGGCGGTTCAGCACCACCGGGGCCACCCGCCGCCGCCCCGGCCGCCCCGGCCCCAGGCCCAGCCAGGTTCTGCCCCAGGATTCCCGGCGGTAGTAGCGGTGGGCCAGGTCCAGGAACAGGGCCGCGGACCAGGAAAAGCCGGCCGCGCCGTGGCCCCGGCCGGTCAGCGAGTCGAAATACTCGTGGAACCCGAAACGGATCGGCAGTTGCAAGAGGTCCTTGCGCAGGTTGTCGGCCTTTTCCCGGAAGCCGTAGCGGGCCAGGCCCTGGGCCAGCAGCCAGTTGATGTTGATCCACACCGGGCCCCGCCAGTAGTTCCGGGAGTCGAACTCCTCCCGGGCCATGTCGAAATTGGGCACCGTGAAGCAGTTGCCCTGATGCAGGGCGCAGAAGGACACCGAGTCCAGGCGCTGGTAGAGCCGCGCGGCCTGCTCCGGGCTGGCCGCCCCGCAGTACAGGGGCAGGAAGCTGGCCGCGGTGGCCGTGGGCAGCAGCTTTCCGGTCACCAGGCAGCGGGGGTCGAACTGGCCCCGCTCCGGGGACCACAGGGTCTCGCTGATGGCCTGGGCCGTGGCCGCGGCCCAGGCCCGGGGCTCTTGCGGGTCTTGGCCCACGATCCCGGCGATCTCGGCCAGGTCCCGGTCCGCCTGGCAGAGGATGGCGTTGAACAAAACGTCCTGCACCAGAAAAGGCGAGGCGGCCGCGATCTGGGCCTCGTCATAGGCCAGCCGCCGGAACAAATCCACCAGAAAGACGTAACGGTCGTAGTCGTCGTCCGTGGGGCGGTCCGCCGCGGGCACCCCGTGGGAGAGGTCCCGGCGCTGATAGGCCGGGAGCCGGGCCTTGTCCACCCGGATAGCCGCCAACGGCCCGTCCCAGCTGGGGGAATTGTCCAGCCCCGACTCCCAGGGGTGGCGGATGAAGGCCAGGCCCGTGCCCCCGGGGTCGCGCTCCCGGTGGAGATAGGCGTGGGAACGGACCAGGCGGGGATAGACCTGGGCCAGGAAATCCCTGGCGCCGTGGCGGCCCGGGGCGGCGCGGTGCACCGCCAGGCAGGCCGTGGCCAACAGGGGCGGCATGGTGATGCCGCTGGTCAGCCGGCCGCCGGGGACCCGCCAGAAATCCGGCTCGGGGAAATAGCCGCCCAAGTGGGCGGGGTTGAACACGATCTGGGGCACCATGCCGTTGTCCCACTGGGCGGCCAACAGCGAGGTCAACTCCCGGCGGGCCCGCTTCTGGTCATAGGTGGCGTAGCCCATGGCGATGAAGGCGGAGTCCCAGTTCCATTGGTGGGGATAGAGGCTGGGGCAGGGCTTGGTGTAGGAGCCGGTCCAGTTGCCGTCCAGCACGGCCCGGGCCTCCCGCACGTGGGGCCCCAACCCGTCTTGCCAGGGAAAATCCCGCACTTCGCAGCCTTTCCGTAACCCGTGGTTTCGCCGCCCGGCCGGCGCCACGAGCCCGGGCTGGCGGTCAGCGGACCGGCTCCAAGGTCCCTTCCGGCCCCAAGCCCAGCACCTCGTCCACCCCGTCGCCGTCGTGGTCGCCCACCACCAGGGGGCCCCGGGCCGGCGGCCAGAAGCCGGCCGCGGGCACGGGCCGCACCTCGCCGCCGGGGCTCTCCCACCAGTGTAGCAGACGGCCATCCGGGTGCTGCCACAAGAGATCCGGGCCGTCCGCCCCGTCCAGATCGGCCACCGCGGCCAGCCGCCACGCCGGGCCCGGCCCCGGCCCCAGGGGCACCCGGGCCCGCACCCCGGCCCCGTCCATGAGCCACCACCAGACCCGGCCCGCCGGGTCCACCACGGCCAGGTCGTCCCGGCCGTCGCCATCGAAATCCCGCCGGCCAGGCCGGGGAGACCAGGCGGCCGGGGGCGCGGGGTCCGGGGAAGCGGGGGGGTCCAAGGCGGCGGCCGGGGCGGTCAGGGCCGCGGTTCCCGCCGCCGCGCCACCGCTGGCCGCCAACAGCCGCTGGAAGGCGGCCCGTTCCACCGGAGAGAGGCCCGTGGCCTCACGGGCGACGGGCAGCAGCTTGGCAAAGCCCAGGGAGGCGTGCTGCTGCCATTCCGGCATGGCCTGGGTCACTGCCACCACCTCGGAATAGTTGGCCGTGTAGAGGTGGGTGCCAAAGGCCGTGTTGTAGAGGTGGTAGATCTCCCGGGTCTCGGAGGTGGCCGTGCGGAAGATGTAGCCCTCGGGGTGCTCATAGCGCCAGCCCAGGGCCAGCAACTGGTCCCGCTCACCGGGCTTGAAGGTGTAATAGTGGCGGCCGGCCAAGGGGTTGTACATCCGGAACAGGGGGGCGGCGCCGTCCACCGGCAAGCGGGATACGTGGAACAGCTTGGGGTTGCCCGTGGACTCGTCGTGGTACCCGCTGGCCACCGCGTTGGCGAACTCGTTGCGGCTGATGGTGAAGAAGTGATAGGCCAGCCCCTGGTTGTAGGTGCGGTACATGGGGGTCCAGGTCACGGGCGCGGGCGTGGGGCTGGGGTTGGGCGTCGGAGCAGGCGTCGGAGTAGGCACCGGAGTGGGCGTTGGGACAGGCGTGGGCGTAGGGGTCGGGCTGGCGGCGGCGGTGACCGTGAGGTTCACGTCCACCGACTGCCAGCCGTTGGCCGAGCCCGGGGCGGAGACCTGGACCGAGCCCCAGTAGCTGCCCGCGGCCAGCCCGGCGGTGTTGCAGGTCACGGTGATGGCGTCAGCCTCGCCGCTGGAGCTGCCGCTGCCTGGGCCTGCCGTGAGCCAGTCCGCCCCCCCGGTGACGTCCACGGTGTAGGCCATGGCCCCATCGCCGGAATTGCGCACCGTGAACGTTTGGGCGGCGGCGTTCTGCCCCTGGCTCACCGTGGGCGCGAAGCTGTTGGTGGACAGCACTATGTTGGTGGGCTGGGGGTTCACGTGCACGGTCACCGGCAGGGTGTAGGGCGTGTTGCCGGCCCCGGGCGCGGTGATGGTGAGGTTGCCGGTGTGGTCCCCGGCGGCCAGGCCGGTGGCGCTGAAGGCGACCGTGAACTCGGTGGTGTCGGCCGCGCCGGTGGAGGAGCCGCTGCCGGGGGAGACCGCGAACCAGGCGGTGTTCTCGGCCAGGGTGTAGTTCAGGGCGCCGCCGCCCGCGTTGTAGACCCGGAACACCCCGGGGAAGCCCTCCTCCCCCCGGGTGATCCAGGTTTCCACCGTGGGGTTGGAAGTCTCGATGAGGGGGGTGGCGTAGTCCACCGGGAAGGCGGCGGAATCGCCCCAGGCCTCGTCGCCGTTGCCCCGGGCCGCGAAAACCCGCACCTTGAGGTCCGGGATGTTTTGCCCGGCCAGCACCTCGGAGGCGTGCCAGGTGATCTGGCGGTCGGCCCCGGCGGCCACGCGGCCGCCCGTCAGCCCCGTGGCCACGGTGAGATCGGTCCAGCCGCCGCCCGCGTCGTATTGGGCCCGGATGCGGAGCTTGGCCGTGGCCGTGTTGGTGTCGAAGTTGAGCTTGACGTAGGTCCCGTCCTGCACCGCCGTCACGTTGGACACCGTGGGCGAGACCGGGCTGGCGGCGGCCTCGGCCGTGTTGCCATAGGCCCCCACGTTCACCGTCCCGCCGTTGGGGGCCGGCTCGCTGGCGAAGTCGTCGGCCGGGTCGCCCTGGTCGATGAGATAGCTGTCCGCGGCCAGGTGATAGTCGTCCGCGGCCACGGTGCCCGGGTCCTCGAGGAAGTTGCCCGTGGCCCAGGCGGACTCGTTGATGTCGCCGTAGGAGCCGGGGGTCTCCTCGTTGCTGGATTTGCCCAGGCCGGAATGGTAGTAGGCGCCGTAGGTGTTCTGCCAGAAGCAGTTGTGGCTGAGGCTGGCCGGCCACAGGCTGGAGGCCCCCCAGTCCCCGCTGATGAAATAGAGGCCGCGGCTGTTCCGCCAGAACAGGTTGTTGTTGATGACCGGGGCTCCGGTGCCGCGGTCGAAGTGAATGCCGGGCCCCCCATTGGCCGCGAAGGTGTTGTTGCGGATATCCGAGTCGCCGCAATTATAGAAATAAATACCGGCGGACATGTTGGCGTAAACCTGGTTGTGCTGGAAGGTGACGTTGCCGCCCGAGATGCTGAGCCCCCGGCCCTGCCCCGCGGCGGCTCCCGCGCCGTTGCCATGGATCAGGTTGTAGGTCAGGGCGTAGGTTTTGCCCGGGCCGCCTTGCAGGCTCATTCCCTGGTTGTTGTCGTGGATGTCGTTGCCGGTAAAGGTATCACCGTCAGCCAGGGTGTAGACGAGGACGCCCGCGCTGTAGTTGTAGCCGGTGTGGTTGTAGACTTGGCAATTCTCCATGGTAAACAGGTTGTGATCAAAGAGCACCACACCACCGGTTTCGCCATTGTCGTGGATTTGACAGTCCCGGAGGTAAATCCGGTCGGCGTGCAAGCCATATACCCCGATGCTCACGTTGTCATGCACCCGGCAATTGAACAGGTTCAAGCTGCTGTTCGTGCTGATGACCAGGACGCCCTGGCTGGCCGAACCGGTGATGGTTAAGCCTTCCAGGGTGATGGTGCCTGCGTGGTTTGCCTGGGCATAATAGCCCGCCACCGTGGTCTCGTGGGCCGCGATGTCCCGGGCGGTGATGTCCACGTTCCAGCCGCCCTGGATGGTGACGTTGTCCAGGGCCCGGTTAATGTTCAAGCTCTCGGCATAATCGCCCCCGGCCACCCGGATCACGTCGCCCTCAGCCGCGGCGTTGACCGCGTTTTCGATGGTGGGGTAGGGGCAGGTGGGGCAGACGTCCCGGTTGGCGGCCCAGGCCGGGCCGGAACCGGGCCCCCAGGCGCTCCCCAGGGCCAGCCAGAGGAGAAACAGGAACCGGGGCCAAGGGCGGCGGGAAAAAGCCGGGCGGAGGACCTTGACGCGGTTGCCTAAATCCATGGTGCACTCCCGTCACGGAAGGCCGGGGGAACTGGCCTCCACTTATCGGGATATCAGGGGCGTCTATCCTGCATGAAGAGATTGGTTCAATATTAACATGATTGGAATAGGAATTCTATCTAGAAACATCGCCTCTCTTTCAGAAATCAGGTTCCGCAGCTCCGGCCGGGGGCTCCGGATAGCCCGGCTCCACCGACCCCGGGCCCAGGGCCTTGTCCCCTCCGTCGCCGCCGTAATCGCCCATCTCCAGGAGGCCACGCCCCGGCGGCCAGAATCCCCCCGGCGCCGCCTCTCTCAACCTCCCGGCGGCGTGGATGATCCAGGCCAACAGACTCCCCCCCTGGTGTTGCCACAACAAGTCGGGGCCGTCCGCGCCGTCCAATTGGCCCACCGCGGCCAGGCGCCAGCCAGGCCCCGGCTTCGGTACCAGGAGCACCCTGCTTCGCACCCCCTGCTCGTCCGGGAACCACGGCCACGTCCTCCCCGCGGGGTCCACCACCACCCTGTCGGCTCGGCCGCCGCCACCGCCGCGTCGAAGGTGGGGCAGGGGCAGGTGGGGCAGGCTGGGAGAGTGGCGGCCCGGGCGGGCAAGACTGCCGCCACCCCCAGCCCCAGGCCCAGGAGCAGGGTCAACCACCGCCGCCCCAAGGGCGTCCCCCGGGGAACGGACGCCGCCGGACCAGCGGCCTGAGCGCTCAGCCGCCTGCCGAGCCTCTGCGCGCGGGAAACCGCAAGTTGCTATTTGGTCCAGGGAGCTTTTACGTGGCCGGTCCGGGGCTGGGTTTTTCTATATGGCGAGGGTGATGCACGGTGTGTCCTGCACCGTGCATCTTAAGGTGGTTGGCAAAAGCGTGGTTTTGCCAAACAGCACAAATCACTAGCCTTTCAAGCTTGTTATTTGGCGGGCCGCCCATGGCCCGCCTGAGGCCGGTCGCACACAACGAACCGCCAAAATGTTGCGTAACTGGCTGTCTATACACCGATACTTTCGCAAATGCCGTGCACCGGCCTCATAGCAGGCTCACCGGCTTCCCAGGCGGATATCCTGGTTGGGGGGGCGCGGACCGGCCCCCTCCTGGTAAAAGGACTTGTACACCCCTGACAAATCTGCGAGAACCATTACGAGCCGGCCGGCAGACGCCCCGGCCGCGGGCCCGGGAGGTGCAGCCCTTGAAAAGCCTGAGCGTAAAGTTCCTGCTCTTGGTGGGGCTGTTCGCCGTCCTGTTCGGGGCCTTCGTGATCTGGGCCACCTGGCGCGACACCCGCGATCACCTGGCCGAGCTGAACGCCTTGCAGGCCAAGCTGGCCCTGGAGTTCGACCTGGCCATTCGGGACTACGTGGGCCGGGAGGTGCGGCCGGAGGTGGCGCGCCTCTTGGGGCCCGGCCAGTTCCACCCGGAGACCATGTCCACCTCCTTCGTGGCCCGGGCGGTGTTCGACCGGGTGCGCCAGAAGTTCCCGGGCTACGTGCTCAAGTTCTCGTCCCTGAACCCCCGCAATCCCGCCAACCTGGCCGGCCCCCGCGAGGCCGAGATCATCGCCCATTTCCAAAAGCATCCCGAGAAGAAGCGCTGGGTGGGACGGGTGGAACTGAACGGCCGGGATTACGTGGCCCATTTCAGCGCCCGGCGCCTGCGGGCCGAGTGCCTGGCCTGCCACGGCGACCCGGCCGCCGCCCCGGCCGCCCTGGTGGACCGCTACGGCCCGGTCCGGGGCTTCCACGCCAAAATCGGCGACGTGGCCCTGGACACCGTGGCCATCCCGGTGGACTCGCTGGACCGGGAGCTGTTCCAGGCTGCGGCGGCCCAGGCCGGGGCGCTCTTGCTGGGCCTTTTGTGCCTGGTGAGCGCCATCTTCCTGGTGTTCCGCAAGCTGGTCACCAACCGCCTGGGGGTGCTCTCCAGCCATTTCCTGGCCGCGGCCGGCGACTCCCCCACCCTGGCCCGGGAACCAGTGGCCGTGGAGGGCCGGGACGAGATCGCCACCCTGGCCGAAAGTTACAATTTCTTGGCCCAGCGGCTGGCCGCGGCCCAGGCCGAGCTGGAAGAAAAGGTGATCAACCGCACCGCGGACCTGCAAGCGGAGGTGTGCCGGCACCAGGCCACCGAGGCGGCGCTCCGCCAGAGCGAAAGCCAAATGCGCACCCTGACCCAGACCGCGGCCTCGCCCATCTTCATCCTGCAAGGGGGGCGCATGATCTACGTCAACCCGGCGGGGCGGGAGGTCTTGGGCTGGGGCGCGGAGGAGGACCCCGCCGACCTGGATTTCTGGCGATTGGTGCACCCGGCCGACCGCCCCGCCCTGGAGGAGGTGGCGCGCCAGTTCGTGGCCGGGCGGATCGCCGGCGGCCGCTACGAGTTCCGCATCGAGCACCCTGACCTGGGGCTCCGCTGGCTGGACATGTCCGTGGCCCTTATCCCCTACGAAGGGCGGCCCGCCGTCTTGTGCACCGCTTTTGACATGACCGGCCGCCACCAGGCCCAGGAAGCGGCCCTGTTCCGGGAGCGGTTGGAGGCCGCGGTATCCACCGCCGGAGCGGCTTGTCACGAGCTGAACCAACCCCTGCAGGCGGCCTTGATGAAGATCGAGCTGCTCTTGCTGCAGCTCCCGCCGGACCTCCCCGAAATCCCGCGGCTGCAAGAGATTCTGGCTGACGTGTCCAAGTTGGTGGACATAACCCAGCGCCTGAACCGCATCACCGACTACCGGGTCCTGCCCTACCCGGGCAATCAATTCATCCTGGATCTGGACCGCGCGGCCGAGGGCGACCCGGACGAGGCGGACTCCCCCCCGGATTTGTAGAGGTGGGGTGAAAATCTTCTGGAGCAGACCAACAGGCGCTCACGCAGCGCCAACCTGCCGGCCGCCCATGGCCCGGCCGGAACTTCCGGGCTGGACACCAAGCCGCGTCCCCAGGTAGAGAGATAGACCCTCTTGCCCCGCGCATCAGGATCGTCCGGGCTGCGGGCCAGGGTCCAACAACTTTTACCCCAAAGGCAACGGCCAAAATTCATGAACGACGCCAGCACCAGCCACAAGCTTCAAATCCGCAACTTGCAGCCGGGCGACTACCAGGACATTCAGACCATCATGGAACTGGCTTACGCCGGCATGGGCGGCGCCTGGACTCCGGAGGAGTACGCCACCCTCCTGTCCCTGTTTCCCGAGGGCCAGATCTGCATCGAGGACAAGGGCACCGTGGTGGCCGCGGCCATGGCCCTTGTCGTGGATTACAACAGCCTGGAGCGGGATCATTCCTACCAGGACGTGATCTCCAAGGGCCGGTTCGACAAGCACGACCTCGAGGGCGACTACCTCTACGGCATCGACGTGTTCGTGCACCGGGACTACCAGGGCATGCGCCTGGGACGCCGGCTCTATGACGCCCGCAAGGAGCTGTGCGCCAAGCTCAACCTCAAGGGCGTCATCGTGGGCGGCCGCATTCCCGGCTACGCCAAGTATTACCAGGAAATGACTCCGGACCAGTACATCGAAAAAGTGCGCAACAAGGAGATCGTGGACTCGGTACTCACCTTTCAGCTCTCCAACGATTTCCACCCCAAAAGGGTGCTCAATGGTTACATTCCCGAAGACAGACAGTCCCGCAGTCACGCCGTGCTCCTGGAGTGGAACAACATCTTTTATGAGCCCCGCAAGAAGATAGTTTGGGGACGCAAGTCCAACGTCCGCCTGAGCGTGGTGCAGTGGCAGATGCGCGGCTTTGCCTCCTTTGAAGACCTGGTGCAGCAGGTGGAGTTCTATGTGGACACGGTTTCGGGCTACACCGCCGACCTGGTGCTTTTTCCGGAGTTGTTCAACGCGCCGCTCCTGGCCCAATACGACCAGGAGGACCCGCCCATGGCCATGCGTTCCCTGGCCGAGCACACCGCACGGCTGCGCGACGCGCTGCTCAACATGGCGGTAACCTACAACATCAACATCGTGGCCGGCAGCCTGCCGGAATATAACGAGGGAAAACTCTACAACGTGTCCTACCTCTGCCGGCGCGACGGCACCTGGGAAGCACAGTACAAGCTGCACATCACCCCGGATGAGGCCGAGTATTGGGGACTGCAAGGCGGCCAGGGGCTCAAGGTGATGCAGACCGACGTGGGCAAGATCGGCATCCAGATCTGTTACGACGTGGAGTTCCCCGAACCCTCCCGCATCCTGGCCGACCAGGGCATGCAGATCCTGCTGGTGCCTTTCTGGACCGACACCAAGAACGCCTACCTGCGCATCCGGCGCTGCGCCCAGGCCCGGGCCATCGAAAACGAGTGTTACGTGGCCATCGCCGGCAGCGTGGGCAACCTGCCCAAAGTGGAGAACATGGACATCCAGTACGCCCAATCGGCCATCTTCACGCCCTCTGATTTCGCCTTCCCCCACGACGCGGTGGCCGCCGAGGCCACCCCCAATACCGAAATGACTCTCCTGGCTGATGTGGAACTGGACCTTTTGAAGGAACTGCGCAAGCAGGGCGCGGTGAGGAATCTGGAAAGCCGCCGCCGAGACATCTACACCGTGGCCCACTTGACCAAGCCGGCCTGAGCGGCGTAAAGGGACCCGCAGGGAAAACCGGCGTCCTGGGCCGGGCGCTTGGGCGGGGTGTGGTTGGCCGGGACCTGGTTCCCGCCCCGTCTGCCTTGCGCCAGGTGACAGGTGTTTGCGGGAGGGGTGAGGCCTGCCCTGCTGGTCGTGAGCCAGCCTTGGCCCCAGCCGCTCCTGTGGGCTCTCCTCCGGCGGATTGCCGGCCAGGGCCATCCAGCCGCCCTGCACCCCTCCTCCCAAGTCCTGGCCCTGGCGAGACTAGCCTGCCAAGCCGGGGGCGGGCCGGCGGGTGGAGGGCGGCCTTGCCCTTGCCGCGAGGCCGCGCGGGCCGGCTCCCCCCCGCTTTTCCCCCTCCCTCCTTCCCCCCGGCCCATCCCGGTTTGCCCGGGCATCCTCCAGCGAGGTAAGCTATTATGTTTGACCAGCCGGGGTGTTTTCGGCGGAAAGGCGGAAGGCTTGGAGTCGGGCGAGGACAGGATTGTGAGCATGGGGCCGGTGGAGGGCGATGGCGGGCTGGACAGCCTGCGGCCGACCTCCTTGGACGAATTCGTGGGCCAGGAGGAGGCCAAGGCCAACCTCCGGGTGTTCATTTTGGCGGCCCGGCAGCGGGGAGAGGCCCTGGATCACGTGTTGTTGCACGGGCATCCCGGCCTGGGCAAGACCACCTTGGCCCACATTCTGGCCCAGGAGCTGGAGGTTAATATCACGGCCACCAGCGGGCCGGTAATGGAGCGCCCCGGTGATTTGGCGGCCATCCTCACCAATCTGGCTCCCCGGGACGTCTTGTTCGTGGACGAGATCCACCGCTTGAACCACCTGGTGGAGGAGGTGCTTTATCCGGCCATGGAGGACTTCCACCTGGACCTGGTGATCGGCCAGGGCCCCAGCGCCCGCACGGTGAAGCTGGACCTGCCGCCCTTCACCCTGGTGGGGGCCACCACCCGGGCCGGGCTCATCACCGCGCCCTTGCGGGACCGCTTCGGGGTGCAGATCCGGGTGGATTTCTACTCCCCGGCCGAGCTGGCCTGCATCGTCACCCGCTCGGCCCGCATCTTGGGCCTGGAGCTGGACGAGGCCGCGTCGTTGGAGATTGCCTCCCGCTCCCGGGCGACCCCCCGGGTGGCCAACCGGCTGTTGAAGCGGGTGCGGGATTTCGCCCAGGTGGAGGGGGAAGGCCGGGCCGGCCGCGAGTTGGCGGACTATGCCCTTTCGCGCCTGGGGGTGGACCGGCTGGGCCTGGACCGGCTGGACCGGGATCTTTTGACCGCGGTGATCGAGAAGTTCGACGGCGGGCCGGTGGGGCTTTCCAGCCTGGCCGCCGCGGTGGGCGAGGAGCCCCAGACCCTGGAGGAGGTGTACGAGCCCTACCTCATCCAGCAGGGGTTCCTGAAGCGCACCAAGTCGGGCCGGGTGGCCAACCGCCGGGCCTACGAGCATCTGGGGCTCAGGCTCTCGGCCGGGGCGCAGGAGCGGTTGTTCTAGGCTGCGCCAGGCTGGAGAAAACCATGCTGGGCCCGCTCGCAACCTGATGCCTGGCATTTTTTGTGCGCCCCCGGAATTGCGTCGGCGAAAGCCTGCTTTGCCTTTTGCCTCGGCTAGTTTGCGTGATCTAGGGCTGCTTGGGCTGGCTCTCGGTCTGGCAGTGGCCGGGTGTTGGCGTTTTAGGTCAGGAAAGAATACGCAGTATGGCTTTGATTTAGATTAGTTTTCAACCTAAGCCTGTCGTTTTTTCAGGCGGCCTTTCGCCCTTGACCGGCACAGCCAGGTGGTTGCCGGCAAGGCGACGGGCGAGCGACAACCGGAGGCGTAGCCAATTACGCCGAGGTTGGCGCGAAGGCCGTGGGCGCAGCCGGCGGGCATCTGGCGAAGCCGGCGCCTGGTCTCCATGAAATGTCCAGGTTAGCGGTAGATTACTACACCCGGCTCGCGTATCTCGATGCTGCCCTCGGCCAACACCTCGGGCTCGGGGATGGGCACCATGTTGCCCAGGGGATCGGCGTCCAGGGATTTCAGGAGATGCACTTCCACGCTGCGGGGGCCGAAGCACTGGGACTTGTTCCATTCATCGAAACCGGTCACCGAACGGAGCCCCAGCCCGGCCATGAGCCGGCTGCCGCTGGCCGGGGCTGACCAGCAGTAGGACATGGCCACGGGATAGGGCAGGTCGTCGGTCATGTGCACGCGGGCCACCACGGGGTCGGTGTAGAGCTTGGGGTCCTGGCCGTGGTACCAATAGAACACCACCTGGCGGCCGTTCAGGGCTTTGTCGAAGTTGCGGAACACCGCCCAGAACTCGTAGCGCTCGTTGATTTCCACCACAAAGGGCAGGCTCACCCGGTCCGGCGGCCCGGCCAGGGCCGGCAGGGGGGACCAGGCCCGGCCGTGGGTATGAGGGTAGCGGTTCTTTTCGAAACTGCCCACCGGCACGATGACCAAAGGCTGGGAGGCGTCCTGGAACTCCAGCCAACGGGGCGGCACCTCCTTGGGGTCGGAGGCGTTCTTGCTGGCGGCGATGATGGCGTCCATGGCGTTCATCAGGCGGGACACCTCGCCGGTGATCTCCGAGGTGAACTCCTCCAGCCTTTCCTGGGACTGGCCGGTATTGAAGAGCTGTCCGCTGGTGTCGGCGGCCTCGGTGGAATCGGTGGAGTCGGTCGAGGTGCCGCCCCCGCCCCCGGCGCCTTCGTTGCAGCCGGCAGCCAGGGCCAGCAGCAGGGCGAGGGCGCAAAGCAGGCAGAAGGCGCGAAACCGCATGTCATCTCCTGAGAATGATGCCTGGTGCGTCCGGCGCCGTGCATCGGCTGCATCCCGGCAGCCCGGCCGGGCGGGGCCCGGCCCCGCGGTCCAAATCCCGCTGGGTGGCGCGCGGCTGGTCTGTTATGCTGGCGGATGGCCCGACGGGGACTGGGGCGGCCGGCGGAACCGGTCCGCCGGGGGCCGGAGCCGGGGCTCCGGCGGGTCCCTCCCCGCGGGGCGCGGCCCGGGGCCCCTGGCCCCGCGCTACGGTACGCTCCATTAATTTAACCCTCTTCCGGCCAATATGACAAGGCCGGCGGCGTAAAGGCCCGGGCATGGACCGACCCGACCAGATTCCCGCCCCGCTCTACAAGCTGGAGGAATGGCCGCCTCTGGGGCCCACCTTGGTGCTGGCCGCCCAATGGCTGGTAATGATGGCCCCGGGCCTCTTGGTGCTGGGCGAGGTGCTGGCCGATGCCTGGGGCATGGGGCCGGCGGAGCACGTGGCCTTTTTGCAGCGGCTGTTCCTGGTGGTGGGGCTGGTGCAGGCCGGGCAGATTCTCCTGGGCCACCGCCTGCCGGCCTTGGTGGGGCCTTCCACCGTGCTCTTGGTGGGGGTGCTCTCCACCCTGGGGCAAGGACCGGGCGCGGTGTACGGAGCCATGGCCCTGGGCGGCGCCCTCACGGCCTTGCTGGGGCTCTTTGGCATGGCCGGCCGCCTGGCCCGGCTCTACACCCCGGCGGTCCTGGCCTCCACCCTGATGCTCATCGCGGTCAGCCTGGCCCCCACCCTGCGGAACCTGATCTATCCCCTGCACGCGGCCGGCCTGGCCTGGGGCGGGCCCACCCTTTTTGCCTTCGCCCTGACCCTGGCCCTGTTGTGGGGCCAGGACCGGCTGCCGGGCTTGTGGGGAAGTTCCATCCTCCTGACCGGCCTGTTGGTGGGGAGCCTGGCCTACCACCTCCTGGGCTTCGAGCCTTGGCCCACCTGGCGCTCGGCCGGCGCCCTGGGCCTGCCCCACCCCTTGTGGGCGGCGAGCCTCAGCCTGGACTGGCCGGTGCTGGCGGCCTTTCTCATGTGCTATCTGGCCCTGGTGAGCAACGAGCTGGGCACCGTGGAATCCCTGGTGCATTTACTAAGAACCGGCCAGGGCGAGCGGCGGGTGAACCGGGCGGTGCTCATGGCCGGGGTGGCCGGGCTTTTGGGCGGGCTCAGCGGCACCCTGGGCTCGGTGTCCTACTCCACCAGCCCCGGCGCGGTGATCACCACCCGCAACCAGAGCCGCTTCACCTTCCTGCCCGCGGCCCTGGCCCTGATGGTCTTGGGCCTTTGGCCCGGGGGGCTGGGGCTGTTCGACTTGGTGCCCGCGCCGGTGGTGGGCGCGGTGCTCCTGGCCATCATGAGCACCACGGTGTTCGCGGCCATCTCCTTGTTGGCCTCCGAGGGCCACACGCCCTCCACCCGCAACGGCCTGGTGGTGGGTCTGGCCTCCACCGTGGGCCTGATCATCAGCTTCCTGCCCTCCGCGGCCCGGGAGGCGCTGCACCCCTTGTTGCGGCCCATCCTGGCCAACGGCTTCGTGGTGGGCCTCAGTATGGCCCTCATCATGGATCACATCGTGCTCCGGCGGCCCCGCCCTCCCGCGGGGCCGGCCCCCCGAGCATCTCAGCCTTGACCCCCGTAGCAGGGGGTGCTACCGTTTCGCCACCGGAGGTCCCATGAAACTCCCCACCCCACGATTCAATAGAAGCAAAGGCCCCGGCCAGCGCAACTTTCGCCTGACAACCTTGGAGCTCCTCTTGGCCGCGCTCATCGGCCTGGGGGGCCTCTATCTGTTGGCGGTGTGGGTGGGGTTGTTCACCCGGGGTGAACCGGCCGCCCAGAACCCCGGCAACCTGGTGGGCACGGGCCAGCAATTGGAGCGGGTGATGGTGGCCAATGAAAAGGCCCTGGCCCGCCTGACGGCCCTGGAAAAGGAAAATCAGACCCTGAAGGAACAGGTGGCCTCCCTCACGGCCGGCGGCGCCGGAGGCGGCAAGGCCGATCCCAACCTGTTCAAACGGCTGGACGCCCTGGAGGCGGCGGTCAGAGAGCTGCAAGCCGCCCGCGGCGACCGCCAAAATGACGGCGCCCTGGCCAAGAAGGTGGACGGCATGGAGGCCGAGCTGAACCGGTTGGCCGCCTCCCTGCGCAAAGTCCACGCCCCCGTGCCCGATCCCGAGCTTCTGGGCCGGCTGGCCGCCCTGGAGGAAAAGGCCGGCCGCGGTGCGGGGGAGGCGCCGGTGGACCTCTCCCGCAAGGTGGAGGAACTCTCCCGGACCCAACGCCAGATTCTAACCCGGCTGTCCAGCCTTTCCCCACCCTACTCCGGCGGGGACGCCACCGCCCACGCCCAGCCCGCGCCGCCGCCGGCGCCCACCGCCGCGCCTCCCGAGCCACCACGCCGGGCTCCCGCCGCCGTGGCGCCGCCCTCCACTCCGCCGCGGCAAAAGACCATGATCTATGAGATCCGGGCCGGCGACACCCTGTACCGCATCGCCCGCACCTACCGTGTAACCGTGGAAGACCTGCAACGCTGGAACCCCAAGTTCCAGCAGCGCGCCACCCTGTACATCGGCGAAAAGGTGGTCATCCACCCGCCGAACTAGGCTTGGGTCTTGGAACGCCGGCGGTTGACCATGTCCCTCTCCCTGTCTGATAGTCCGGCCCGGCCGCTGTTGGAATTGGCCGCCCGTTTGGCCCGGGACCGCGGCCAGCGCCTCTGGCTGGCCGGGGGCGTGGTGCGCGATCTCCTCCTGGGGCTCTCGCCCTGCGACGTGGACCTGGCCGTGGCCGGCGACGCCCTGGACCTGGGCCGGGCTCTGGCCGCCGCCACCGGGGCGCGCTTCGTGCTGCTCTCGGCCCGGGACGCCACCTGCCGCCTGGTCAGCGGCGCGCTGCACCTGGACCTGGCGGGGCTCAGGGCTCCGGACATCCGGGGCGATCTGGGCCGGCGGGACTTTACCATCAACGCCCTGGCCCTGGAGCTGGGCGACGCCCTGGCCGGGCGGGGCGAGATCCTGGACCCCACCGGCGGCCAAGCGGACCTGGCCGCCCGGCTCTTGCGCCCGGCCGGGCCGGGCGTGCTGGCCGACGATCCCCTCCGGGTGCTCAGGGGCTTCCGCTTCCTGGCCGCCCTGGACCTGTCGCCCGCGCCGGGGGTGCTGGCCGAACTGGCCGCGGCGGGCCCGGGGCTTTTCCGGGTGGCGGCGGAACGGGTGGGCCAGGAATGGCTGGCGCTGATGGCCGGCCCGGCCGCGCCCCGGGCGGTGGCGGCCCTGGAAGAGGCCCAGGTGCTCACCCGGCTGGTGCCGGAGCTGGCCCTGGGCCGCGGCATGCTGCAGAACCCCTACCACCATCTGGACGTGTTCCGGCACAACCTGGCCACCCTGGCCGCGGTGGGCGACATCGCCGCCCGGCCGGCCCACCACTTCGGCCCGGGCCCCCCGGACCTGGCCGGGGAAGTGGCCGACTACCTGGCCCACGACCGCCGGCGGGCCCTGTTGGCCACGGCCGCCCTCTTGCACGATCTGGGCAAGCCCGCCACCCGCCGTGAGAAGGCCCCGGGCTGGGCCACCTTTTATAACCACGACCAGGTCGGAGCGGCCCTGGCTCGGGCCAGGGTGCGCGCCCTGGGGCTCTCCCGGGCCGATGCCGAGCGGGTGGCCCTGTTGGTGGCCGGGCACATGCGGCCCTTCCAGCTTTTGGGCGCGGCCCGGCGGGGGCGCCTGACCAACCGGGCGGTGCGGCGGCAGCTCACCGTGGCGGGTCGGGACCTGGCCGGGCTCATGGTGCTGGCCATGGCCGACACCCTGGCCGGCAAGGGCCCGGACCGCCCCCCGGAGGCCGAGGAGCAGTTGGCCGCCCTGTGCCGCCGGGTGGTGGAGCTCAGGGACCGCAGCCTGGCCGCCGCCTTGGCCGCCCCGCCCCTGTTGGACGGGCGGCGGCTCATGGCCGGGCTGGGCCTGCGGCCCGGGCCTTTGGTGGGGCGGCTGTTGGGCCTGGTGCGGGAGGCGCAGCTGGACGGAAAAATCGCCACGGCCGAGGAGGCCCTGGCCCTGGCCCGCCGCCTGGCGGGAAGCGCCGCGAATTAGGCCGCATTTCCCCTTCCGGGCTTGCCATTGGGGCCCCCGATGGGTTGCACCGGGTCCCTCGCAATGATTTCCTATGGTTGACTGCCCCCGGGCAGGGTGCTAGATTTCCGGGTGGAAGTGGAAAGGGCACTGGTGGCCCTCCCGGACTTCAAATCCGGTGTACCGTCTGAGTAAGGCGGTAGGTGGGTTCGA
>JAHLLK010000059.1 GCA_020444165.1 Deltaproteobacteria bacterium
TACAGGGGAGTTGAAAAGATTAAGTTTCAATCCACGCCCCCGCGCGGGGGGCGACCCGGCCCCGCCCGGGTCGGCGGTGACGGTCACCGCGTTTCAATCCACGCCCCCGCGCGGGGGGCGACTCGGCGGTCTCGGACATGGTGGTGGAGCTCTCCTGGTTTCAATCCACGCCCCCGCGCGGGGGGCGACCGAGGCATAGGCCGGGCGGCGGCCTGGCTGGTCGAGTTTCAATCCACGCCCCCGCGCGGGGGGCGACGGACCGGGCTCCGGGCCAGCATGCTTGCTCTGCAGTTTCAATCCACGCCCCCGCGCGGGGGGCGACCGGTCATACCGTGACCACGGCATCGACGTAGCCGTGTTTCAATCCACGCCCCCGCGCGGGGGGCGACAAAAAACACCTGGGTTCGCTCCGGCAGCACAGGGTGTTTCAATCCACGCCCCCGCGCGGGGGGCGACAGTTACTGCGGTATCAATCTGTTATTACAAGTTATTTTCCGACCAAAACGCCAACCCTTGATTCACAAACAAAAAAATGTGGGCGCCACACTCATCATAACAACAATTACCTCGTGTTTGTCGTATGTTAACAGCAACGCCATCCTCCCTGGAAATTCCTGTTCGCCTGGGGTCGGCGTTTACACCACAAGAGGCCCTTCCGGATCGAAAACAGGCTTGGCTCCCTGGTGCTCCACACGTTTCCGCCAGTTAGCGCCCAGGAAATAAAACCGCAAGCTATCAGTTTCCAGGTCTGCTTCCCGCATGAGACTGGCCCGCATCATGGTCCACAGGGCCGGGTCCACCAAGCACTCAAAAACCGAGTTTTGGACCCGCTGGCCATAGTTGCAGCACACCTTGGCCACCCGTCTGAGCCGCCGCCGGCCCGCGCTGTTTTCGGTATTCACGTCATAGCAAACCAGCACCATCATACGATCTTCTCCTCAAGTGCGGTGGAAATAGGCTGGATAAGCGTCCAAATCACCGCGTAGCAGCCTGGACAACAAAAGAGCCTGCACAAAGGGCAAGAGGCCCATGGGGAGCTTTTCTTCCAAGAAAGGATGCAGAATTTCCTCCTTTTTTCGATCTTGATACGCCACGATGATGGCCCTGCGGCAATCGTCGCTCATGGTGACCGCGCCGGAGCCGGAAATCTGAAATCCCTTGGCGGTCACCTGCCGCCTGTTTATCAGGGAGAGAACCAAGCGGTCCCCCACCAAAGGACGCAGCTCCTCCATCAAATCCAGGGCCAAGCTGGGTCGGCCCGGGCGATCGCGATGTAAAAAGCCCACCTGGGGATCCAGGCCCACGGCCTGGCACGCGGCGGAAACATCATGGACCAGCAGGGTATAGACAAATGACAGCATGGCGTTAACCCGGTCCAGGGGCGGCCGCCGGTTGCGTTCCCTAAAAAAGAAGTCAACCTTTTGCTGGGTGATCAAATGATCGAACACCCCGAAGTAGGCCGCCGCCGCCGCACCTTCCAAACCGCGCACTTCATCCAGGGAGCAAGGATTGGCCAAGGCTTCCAGAATGGGTTGCAGGGAAGAAGCTGCCTCTCCCAAAGCCGTTTGCCCGGCGGGAGGCGCTCCGGCCCGGGCGGCCCGCCTGAGCACAGTGCGGCAGTTGGCGGCCTTGGCGGTCACCACCACCCGGGCGATGGCCGCTGCCGCGCACAAATCATCGGCCGCGCGGAATTGCTGGCGGCGGAGCAGCACATTGCCCGACACCGGGCCCACCACCCGGGCCAGAAAACGCCCGTTTTCAGTCAAGTAGCTGACCATCACCCCGTTTTCGGCGCAATGGGCCAAGGCCTGGGGAGTCACGAACACCCGCCCCAGGCAAACCACCCCGCCTAGCAAGCTGATGGGGGCGCGCAGAAGAACCTCGCCGCCCGATTTCACCAGGAGGCATTCACCGTCCTTGACGACCTGGCTCTTTTCCCGGGTCACGAAGAGGGTATTCAGCAATCGTCTCATGGCTCCTCCAAATTGGCCTTGATCTGCCGGGCCAGGTAGCCGGAGGCCCGCTTAGGTTGGCCGCTCTGCCGCGGCAAGCAGACCTGGACCAGGGAGCAGCTCCGGCAATGCGGCCCGGAGCGGGGCGGTGGAGTGCGGCCGCTTTGCAGCATGGCGCGGATTTCGCCGGTCACTTCCGCCACCCGATTCCGCAATGTGGCCGTGAAAACCACCTCCTCCCGCTGGTGGCTGACTCCGTGATAAAGCGCCCCCGCGGGAACTTCCAACCCGAGCATTTCTTCCAGACACATTCCCTGCGCGCAGAGTTGCAGGCGGTCGGCCTCGCGGTCCCTTAGGCGCCCCCGCTTGTATTCCACGGGAAAGGGTTGCCACGTGTTAGGCCGCCCCGGCTGGGGCGGTCCTCCCTTCCCCTCCCGCTCCAGAGGGGAGCAAGAGAGGAAGGGAGGTTTCACGGAGGAGGCCTCGCGGCGGTGGAACTCCACCACGTCCGCCACACCGGTCAGGCCCAGGCGGAGGGAGCGGAGCGGCAGTCCGCGTTCCACGCGGACCTCGCCCCGGCTTTCTCCCCCCGCCTGATGAGCCTTTTCATGCAGGAGACGGCCCTCGGCCGTGAGACGGTTCTCGCTCCATTGCGCCTCCAGATGGATCAGCGCGCATTGGCGTGGACAGAAAGCCCAGTGCTGAAGGGCGCTCAGGGCGATCAAGTCCGACTCGGCAAAGGGGCTCACAACTCCTCCTTCACCTCCACACCCTCAGGCACGGCGCCCCGGTCCAACAGCACCCGGTAATCCGCAAAGCTCCGGGGCGGCCGCCCGTTGTCCGAGGCTTTCTCTACTTTCACCAAGTCGAACAGCTGCTGGGCCGGGGCATTGCCCAATTTGCTGTCGTGTTTGAACACGAACAGCCGGCGGGAGGCCATTTTGCCCCGGGCGGCTGAGCGGTCGTGTTCAAAAAGATTGACCAGGGCATCCCACAGGAGGTCCAAGTCCTCCTGGCAAAACCCAGTTTTATGCGCCAGAGGAGCGGAGACATAGCCCTCCATGCGGTACAGGGCATAGGGCACGATGTGCTTGCGGCCGATGGTGCGCTCCTTTTCCAGATCGCGCTCGTTGGTCACGGCCATGCGGGTGATGCCGACTTCCTGGGGCACGATGGGATCCAAGCTGCGGGCGAAGTTGAACTGCACGGGCCCGCGCACTTGGCCGCAGTTGACTTCGGTGCTCATCACCGCGCCAAAGGTGCGGATGTCGTAGAAATTGTCACACATCCAGCGGGTTATGCGCCGGGCTTCCTCCTCGCTCTTGGGCAGCTTCTTTTTTTCCGGCCGCTCGATGTCGGGGTTGTTCACATATGCCAATTCATGTTGGCGGTTCAATACCGCCTTTTCCTGTACGTAGATGTTGTAACGCCGGTCGTGGTCTTGGGATTCGATGGGGCCGTTGTCGTCCAAGACTTGCACGTAGTTGCGGACCTTGCGCTTCAGGCAGACGTCGGTGACCAGGCCCAGGCTGGTTTCGGGGTCCAGGCGGGGCATGTTCCCCGCATCGGGGTCACCATTGGGGTTGCCGTTTTCCACGTCGAACAACAGCACGAATTCATAGCGATTTTCGATGGGCTGGGACATGATTATTCCTCCTCGCCAGCGGCGGTCTCGGGGTCGGTGGTCTCGTCGGTCTGGTGGGCAATTTTTTGGCGGATGTCTTCCGCGGTCTGGTGGTAATAGCCCAGGAAGAAACGGCCTTGCTCTTCCAGGGAAAGTGAGGGCGGGAAATCGGCCACGCCTTCCAGGACCTCGGCAATGCGGCGCTGGTACAGCTCCCCGTAGTTGCTCTTTTTCACGTGGGCCTGGGCCAAACGCAGGAGCATCGGGAAATTGACCCGGGGGCCGCTGGAGGCGGAGGACAGGTACTTGTCCCGGATAGTGGCGTTCAACTTGTAGCCTAAGGCTGATTTTTGCAGGGATTCCAAAATGGAGAAGAGACGGCCCAAGCGATAGGCCGGGTTCTGGTTTGCGGGGTCGAGAGTCACGGTGACCTCCTTGTAAAGGGAAGGGTTGTGGCGGTGTTTCCGGGCCAGATACGCCTTGACCAAGGCGGCTCGCGGATAGTTCATTGTATGATCTGCCCGCACCCTGTCAACGAGCCGGGTCAGGAGGGTGCGGGGATAAGGCCCTCCGGTTAAGACGGCCCGGGCGAATTCCCCAGCCAGGTTGGGAGGGATGTTCTCGGTTTTTCCCAGCACCGCGGTCTCTTTGAGCAGGGCCCACAGGGATAGATGCGCGGGCTGATTTTCGAACTGACGGACGATCTCCAAATCCCGCACGTGTTGCCCCAGGCGCTCGGCCATCTGGCCCACGGTGGAAACCAGCCAGAAACGCACCGATAGGCGGGCGGCATTCGGGGAAAGACCCAAAACGTAAAAGGGGTTGTCCGAGTCCGGCGCCGGCAGGGGAAGGCCCTGCCGCAATGCCTGGAGCAAGGCGGCCAGTTCCTGATTCAGGGCATGATCTTCGGCCGAGGGCGGTTCCAGTAGCGGGCCGAACCAAGATTCCAAGGGGGATTCCTCTTGGCTCCAAAACACCACCGTGGCATCGCCGATCTGCACCTTCTGTTTGGAACCTCTGGCCAGAAGGTGGTTCAGGATGGTGGTGTAGGAAAAGGCCGTCCTCTCACTCACTGGGGCGTTGAAGTTCTGGCTTTTGCCGTAAGAGGTGAAGGCGTCCAGGTTGAAGGAAACCAGGGCCGCTCCGGAGGTCTGTGAGCCGGGAACACCTTTTACGGGAGGATGCAGCCTGGCCAGGGCAGTTTCCTCGCCGGTGACCAGACACTGGCCCTTTTCCCCTCCGGTCTGCCCTTCCTTGTGGTTGAGCCAGGCCCGGCGCACGGCGGGACTCTCGTGCACATAGCCTTTGGCCATGTCCAGCCGAAACACCAAATTCTGGCCGGCAATTTCCTCCCAATTTTCCAGCTTCGGAGCGTTTTCCGGCTCCCAGGCTGACAAGAAAGCCCGTACTGCCTGGAGGCCCGGTTCGTCCAGACCTCCACCCACTTCCTGGACCAAGTCCAGGAACGCATGGAACGTTTCCCGACTTCGGCCGGTCACACCCTCCGCGTCGGCGCCCAGGGCATATTTGGTGTTATCGCACAGGAAGTTAGCCTTTATGCCCACCGTGCGCTTGAAGGTCTCGGGAACCCGCATGCTCCGGGGTGTTTTCTTCTTGCCCTTGGCCTCCCGCAGATCCTGCACCTGCAGGAGGTGGCCCTCCTTGTCCAAGAGCAGGCAGAAGGAGACCTTGGCGTCGCAAAACCCAGGCACCGGCACGTCGCTTTCAGGATCAGCCAGATGCCGTTCGTAAAGTTGGTTGAGGGCTTGCAGGATCATGACGCCACCCCCGGTGCGTCCCAGGGCGGCACTTCCACCACGCCATCCCGCATCGTGGCCCGGAAGAAGCGGGGGGTGATCTCGGGGCCGAAGTCCAGGTCGTGGAGCACCCAGCCCAGATCCCGCTCTCCGGCGAATTCCGAGGGCGTTGGGGGAAGGTCTTCCCCGGCCAGGGCGAACTCCGCCGCGAACTCCCGGCAGCCCAGATAGGGCCGGTGGTAACATTGACCCCGAGCGGCCCGGCGATTGAAAGAGTCCAAGTGCTTGCCCGGATTGTTGTCCTCGGGGCCGGTGAACTGAAACTCGGCCTCGATGAGATAGTCCACTTCCCGGAGCACTGTGGCTGCCCGCTGCTGACGGTCATCTTCGATGAACACCCCCAAAGGCGTCCGGCCGTCCTTCATGGCCGTTTTCATCGGCCGCAGCGCCGGCTTGCCGCCCAATTCGTTGCGGCGGATGTTGGTGAATACGATGGGTTTCAAGACATGAATGCGCCGGATCACCCAGCGGATGGCCGGCTTCCAATAGACTGCTTCCAGGATTCCCCTGGCGGCGGAGGGAGTCATCACATCATAGCTGACCCTCTCCACCTTCATTTCCGGCCGGGTGAAACAGGCCCAGGGGCCCCACACCCGCAGCCGCACCCCGCGGCTCATATGCGTCCTCCTTTTGCGTCTACGCTCAAAGCTCCCTTCCGGAAGCTTGGTCACCTCACAACACCAAAGAGTGCGTAGCCATCTCTTCCGTCCTGCCCACCACCAGGCCCAATTCCCGATCATAGGCATCCAGATTCATCAGCACGGGAAACAAGCCTTCCCCCAGGCGCTCCACCACCCCCCTGGCTTCCAGCGCCGCCAATTCGTGGGGATAGAGCTGCACCACGTGGGGTTGGGCTTGGCGGAGGTATTTTCCCGGGGAACTCGCGTAACGGAGCCCCTGGATGATCTCCTCCCGCAAAGCCGGGTCCAGGCAGACCAGCACCGCTTCCCCGGGGCTGTCGAAATACGAGAAATCCCGAGCCATGGTGGCGAAAGGAAAGGTGAGCTTGCGGCCAGCCTGCTGGCAGGTTTCCACCAGGTTGGCCCGGTCCAGCAGGTCCTTCTCCCGCCAAAACAGAAGCTCAAAAAATTCGTGCACCGCTTCCAAGCCCAGGGGGTCCGGGAAATGGGGCAGCACCTCGGCCGCGGTTTCGGCCGGCGGGCGCAAGCTGGGCGGCGGCTTCACCCCCTCGGGCGCGAACACGTACAACCGGCCCAGTCCCGCCAGACGCCCCTCCCGGTTGCAGCGTCCCGCCGCCTGGGCCAGGGAGTCCAGCCCGGCCAGGGCGCGGAACACCACGGGAAAATCCAAATCCACGCCGCACTCCACCAACTGGGTGGACACCACCCGGCAGGTCCGTCCGCGGGCCAGGGCCTGGCGGATTTCGGCCAGCTTTCGGGAACGGTGAGCCGGAGTCATCAGCGCGCTCAAATGATAGAGTCCTGCCGCGCCGGCCAGCTCGCGGCACTGCTCATAAAGGCTGCGGGCATGGGCCCGCGTGTTGACGATGGCCAGGACCCGAGGCTCCACGACCAAGCGAGCGGCAAGTTCCGCGTCCGACAGGCCGCCCAAGGGGTGCACCTCCACCCGGCGAAATAGTTCCTGCAGTCCCAGGGGATCGGGGGCGATTTCCCTGGCTTGCAGGGCAGCCGATCCCAATGTCACTCCATCACCAAAGGCTGGTTGGGTGGCGGTCATGAGCACCACGCTGGCCCCATAGTTCAAAGCCAACTCCTTCAAGCCATGCAGGCAAGGCAAGAGTGCCTCCCGGGGAAGCATTTGCGCCTCGTCCAGGATGATCACGCTACGGGAGAGCCGGTGCAGCTTGCGGCAGCGGGAGGGACGGTTGGCGAACAGAGACTCGAAAAGCTGCACGTTGGTGGTGACCACCAGGGGAGCATCCCAATTCTCGGCCGCCAGGCGCGTCCGTAGATAAGCGTGGGTTTCTTCCAGGTCTTCGCCCCGAGGTACCGGCTGGCTGGCGTGATGCTCCACCACGGCGTCGGCGCCGAGGATTTCCCGAAAAACGGCAGCGTTCTGTTCGATGATGGAGGTGTAGGGAATTACGTAAATGATACGTTCCAAGCCGTGGGCCAGAGCGTGCGCCAAGCCGAAGGCCAGGGAAGCGATGGTCTTGCCGCCGCCGGTCGGTACGGTGAGCGAGAAAAGCCCGGGATTCTTCGAGGCGGCTTGCAAACAAGCTTCCAGGATGCGATTACGATGGGGGTTGAGAGGACCGGCCTGCTCCCGTTGGCGCAGACCGGCCAGAAAGGTTTTCAGGCGGTCCTGCAAGGCGGGCAACCCCGGCCGGCCGCCCCGCCAGCCGGCCTTTTGCGGGTCCATGAAGGCCTCGGTGTCCAGGAAATCCGCATCCACCAGGCAAGAAAAAAGCATGCGGCAGAAAAAGGCAGTCTGGAAACCGCTCCGACCAGCTTCGAACCGTAGTCGCGGCGCGCCAAGCTTCAACTCAGTCAGGACTGTCGGCGGGAAATGGCGATAGTCGGGAATCTCCTTGGTCAGGCGGCCCTTCAGCCCTCCGCCCGGGTCCACCCAGTCGGGCAGGCCGCCATGATGGCCCGCCAGGGCGTAAGCCAGGAGGCGGCCCTTCTGCTCACCCCAGCGGGCCAGCGCTTCGCGTGCTCCGGCGGTGGCATGATCCACCCGGGGACCGCCTGCCAGCCGCTTTTGGAAAGCACCGGAAAATTTCCCCAGGTCGTGCAAACGCCCCAGAGCCAGGCCCCAGGAGCCTGCCCCAAAGTCGGTAGCGAAATAAGCCGCCAATTCACCAACTTGACGGAGATGGTCCTCCAAACACTGCCAGGCCGCTTTGGGCTGGCCCTCCAGACTGTGTGCATAGTGCGCCACGAATCCCCCCCGTTACCCGGCCCAAGAATCACTCCACCGTTATGCCTATTGGTTGATATTTTATCAATACATTTGTTGGTACTTTTTCCGCTGCCCGGCCGCGGGCAGCGTCTCAAAGGGGTCCTCAGCAGCCCCGCGCGAATTAGTCCAATTCCGCGGCAGCAGGCTTGGGCCCGGCTCCCTCCTCAGGGTAAAGCGCGGCCAAACTCGCGACCTGCCGAGCCAGTTCCTCCCGCAGCTCCCGGGGTTCCAGCACCTCGGCCTCTTTGCCCAGGCTCAAGACCCACATGCGGATCTCCTGCAAGCCGTTGACCTGAAAGGTCAGTTCCAGGCCGCCGTCCGGGAGCGTCAGGATCTCCTGGCTTTGGTGCCAGATGCGTTCCCCCACCCAGCGGGCCCAGGCCGGGGAGATGCGCACCCGCACGGTGTGGATCTCCTGATCACGCATCAGCTTGAAGCTATGGGCCAACAGGGCGTCCAGGTCGTAGTCCGCGGGCACCTCGAAAGTCTCGTCGGTCACCCGCACCAGCCGCATGCGGTCCACGGCGAACATGCGGAGGCCCCCCCGCAGGTGGCAATGGCCGAAAAGGTAGAAGGAGCCTTCCTGGAACCACAGGGTGTAGGGGTCCACCAGGCGCACCGTCTCGCCGGCGGCCTGCAAGGCGTGGTAGACCAGCTCCAGGCGCCGCTTTTCCAGCACCGCCTGGTTGAGCCGGTTGATGATCTCCCGGTGGCGGCCGTAGTCCTTGTGGGGGGAGAGCCCCACCCGGAACGAGGCCTGGATGCGGTCCAGATAGGCCAGGATGGCCGGCGGCAGGCAGGTTTTCACCTTGGCCAGGAGCGAATCCAGGGAATCGGAGAACACGGTCCCGTGTAGCGTCCGCAAGAGGTCGGAACAGAGCCACAAGGACATGATCTCGCTGAGGGAAAAGGGCGGCGGCACCTGGAAGCGCTGCCCCTCCAGCCAGCCGAAGCCCTGCCCGCCTTCCCGGTTGGTAATGGGAAAACCGGCCAATTGCAGGGCGTCCAGGTCGCGGTACACCGTGCGGACCGTGACCCCCACCTCGCGGGCCAACTCCCGCGCGCTGGCCCCGTGGCGCCGGCACTCCAGAATGCGGATGAGCTGCCATTGCCTGGCGAGTTGCTCCCCCCTCATGCAAATCCCCCTTGGCTGGTGACTGATATTTGGGCCATGGTAACAAGCCCGCTCCGCGGGAAGCAACGCCGCTCCCGGCCGGGGCTCCTGGCGCCCGTTTTGGCGGTCCCTCCTGAGCATCCCCTCCCGGGGTGTCAGATCCGGTCACAGAAAAAAAATCCCCGACCTAATAACCCCTCTCCCCTGTGTCCGGATCTGACATTCTGGCGATTTAGCCTGGCAAGGTGGGCAGGTCGGTTACCCGGCCTTTCCGGCCCGCCGCCGCCATGGGAACACCCTGGCCAGGCGAACGGCTGCGGCCGCGACCTGGCGCGGATTGGGTGGGGGGAAGGCTCCCCCGGCGGTCGGACCCCCAGCGGGTCCGGCCGCCGGCCCGGGGCGAGGCCCCGGGTCCGGCCCGGGAGTCGGGCCGCCTGACCCTCCCCGGCGTGGCCTGGCGCACCGCCGCGGCCCCAACTGCTCATCCGGCCAAAATTACAAGCATATCCCTGCGTTTTACCTGGGAAACCAGGGTTAGCCCCGGTGGCTGGGCCGGGTAGTTGAATGGCGGTTCATCTGCGCTTTACCCTGGACCGAGCGGGGTTTTGCGAGTAAATATGAGCCCACTTGGCAGGCGCCAAATATAACCTTGCTTTCACTTCGGACACCCTGGCCGCGCTTCCCTCCCAAATCCGGGGGACTCGGGCGAGGAAGCATGCAGACTGCCTTGAGAGAACATTTTTTCCATATCAGCGAGCCCGGACCCGCACTCCCCGGCGAGGACCGCCGTTTGCTGCCCCGGCTGCAGCGGCTGCAAACCGCGGGCACGCCCCTCCGGGTGGCCCTGATCGGGGCCGGCTCCATGGGGCTCGGCATTGCCCACGCGGTCAGCGCTGTGCCCGGCATGGAGATCGCCGCCATCTGTGACCGGGACTTGGCGGCCGCCTCCGCCGCGGCGGTGGCTTGCGGGCGGCCTTGGCGGGTGGGGGGGGCCGGGTGCCGGCGGCCGGAGCCGGGCGAGATCCTGGTCTGCCGGGAGCCCTCGGCCATGTTCGAGCACCAGGGCCTTTTGGGCTTGGAGGTCTTGGTGGAGGCTTCCAACAGCGTGAGCGCGGCGGCCGGTTACGCCGTCAGCGCTCTCCAGGGCGGCCTGCACGTGGTGCTGATGAACGCCGAGGTGGACCTGGCCTGGGGTCCCCTGCTGCACCATTTGGCCCGGGAAAACGGGGTGGTGGTGACCAGCGACGCCGGAGACCAGCACGGCGTGTTGCTGCGGCAGATGGAGGAGATCCGGCTCATGGGCCTGGACGTGGTCCTGGCCGGCAACATGAAGGGTTTCCTGGACCGCACCGCCACACCCCGTTCCCTGAAAGCCGAGGCCCGGGTGCGGCACCTGAACCCGGTGCAATGCTGCGCCTACACCGACGGCACCAAGCTGGGGGTGGAGATGGCCCTGGTTTCCAACGCCACCGGCCTGGTCACCGGGGTCCCGGGCATGCGGGGGCCCCGCGCCGCCCACGTGAGCGAGGTGCCGCGGCTGTTCGACCTGGCCGGCCTGGACCCGGCGGGGGAAGTGGACTACCTCCTGGGCGCCGAACCCGGGGGTGGGGTGTTCGTGGTGGCTTGCACCACCGATGCCCTGACCCGGCGGTACCTCCGCTATTACAAGATGGGCGATGGTCCCTTTTACCTGTTTTACCGCCCCTGCCATCTCTGCCACCTGGAGACGCCCCTGGCCATTGCCCAGGCGGCCCTGGAGGGCAAGGCCGTGCTGACCCCGGACCACGGGCGCGTCTCCGACGTGTATGCCCATGCCAAGCGGGAGCTTACCCCCGGGGAGGCTCTGCACCCGGCCCTGGGCGGGGAGCAGCTCTATGGTATGGTGGATGATTGCCGGCGGGCCGAGTCGCGGGACCAGGTGCCCCTTATCCGGCTGGAGAGTGAGGAGGGCGCGGCGGCCCGGGTGCTCCGGCGCCTGGCTCCGGGCGAGCCCCTGACCTGGGCCGACCTGGAACTGCCCGCCAGCCCCAGCGAGGAGCTGTACCGTTGGCAGGCGCGAGTTCTGGCCCGTGGCGGCCGGCCGGAACCGCGCGGCCCGCGCGCCTGAACGCCCCCGCCATGACCGCCCCCCCGGAACCTGCTTCCCCCGCATCCCCCGCCGGCCCAGGGCCCGGGGAGCCGCAACCCCTGGTGGTGCTGGGGGCCGGGTGCGCCGGCCTGGCCGCGGCCCGCGCGGCCCTGGACCAGGGCTGGCCGGTGGTGCTCCTGGAACAGGCCGCGCGCCCGGGGGGGCTGGCCGGGGGGGTGCGCTTCGGGCCCAATATCTACGAGTACGGCCCCCACATGCTGCACGCCAGCGACCCGGAAATCCTGGCCGAGTTGCGCGCCCTGGCCGGCCCCGAGCTGCACGCCTACCGGCGCACCATCAAGATCAAGTTCGCGGGGAGCTGGTTCGACTTTCCCCTGACCCTGGGGGATATCCTGGGCAAGCTGCCGCCGGCCACCCTGGCCCGGGCCGGGCTCTCCTGGGCCTGGCGCCGCCTGCGGGCGAGGCGGCTGGGCCGCGCCGCGCCGGCAACCTCGGCCACGGTGCTCACCCAGGCCTACGGCCGGGTGCTTTACGAGGTCTTTTTCCGGGACTACATCGCGCGGGTCTGGGGGCTCGGCCCGGAGGAGTTTTCGCCGGCCTTTGCCCGGGAGCGGGTCCTGCGGCTCAGGATCATGGGCCGGGCCGGCAGTTCCCCCACCCCGGCCTTCTTTTCCACGTCCCAGGGCTTCGCTCTCCTGACCGACCGCTTGGCCGAGCAGGTGCAGGCCCGGGGCGGCGGGCTGCGCCTGGGCGCGCGGGTGACCGGGCTCGCGCACCAGGCGGGCCGGGTGCGGGCGGTGATCTATCAGCAGGCGGGCCGCCAGGTCACCCTGCCCTGCGCCGGCGTGATCAACACCCTGCCCCTGCCCGCGGCCCTGGCCATGCTCACTCCCCCGCCTCCTCCCCCGGTGCAAGAGGCCGCGGCCCGGCTCCACTTCCGCCCCGCGGTGTTCGTGGGGCTTTTGGTGCGCCGGGAGCGGGTGCTGCCGGCCTCCTACGTCTACTTCCGGGAGCACTCCTGCAACCGGGTCTGCGATCTGGGCCAGTTCGGGGTGCGGGTGGAGCCGCCGGGCCACACCATCCTGGTGGCCGAGATCACCTGCGCCCAAGAGGGCCGGCCCTGGCAGGACCCTGATTTCGCGGTGAAGGGGGTGCTGGCCGACCTGGAGGCCGAGGGCCTGGTGACCCCGGACGAGGTGGCGGAGCGCCACGTGTACCGGGCGGCCCAGGCCTATCCCATTTACACCCTGGGCTTTGAGGAGCACCGTGCCCGCTGCCTGGAGCATCTGGCCGGCCTGGCCAACCTCCGCTCTGCCGGACGCCAGGGCCGCTTCGCCTATCTCAACGCCCACCAGGCCCTCAGGCAGGGCCGGGAAGCCGCCCAAAGCCTGGGCAGACCGGAAGGTCGGCCCAGCGAAGAATACCTATAGAGTTTTTTGGGGGATGGGGGGTGGGGGGGGAAGGGGTCCCTTTTTTCAAAAATGGACCCCTTCCCCCCACATCTTCCCATTTCTCCGACAGGCTCCTGAACGGCTCGCCCTCCCCTGGCAGGGTTTACTTTAAGATGCCGTACCAGGGCTTTTCGGGCGCCCCGGTCAGGTCCACGTAGATGTGTTTGAAGTGGGTGTACTCGTCCAGGACCATGGAAGATAGGTCCTTGCCCCAGCCGGACTGCTTGCAGCCGCCCCAGGGGGTCTCGCAGAAGATGATCAAGTGCTCGTTGACCCACACCGTGCCGGCTTGGATCTGATGAGCCAGGGCCAAGCCGGTGCGGGTGTCCCTGGTCCACACCGAGGCCGAGAGGCCGTAGGGCGTGTCGTTGGCCAGGGCCACCGCCTCCGCGGTGGTGGCGAAACGGGCCAGCCCCACCACCGGGCCGAAGATCTCCTCGCGCATCAGGGTCATCTGGTTGGTGCAGTCCCCGAAGATGGTGGGAGCCACGAAATAGCCGTCCTTGGTCTCCGGGGTGGCGGGACGGACGCCGCCTAACAGGAGCTTGGCCCCTTCGGCCTGGGCCTGGGCGATATAGCCCTCCACCTTGTCGCGGTGGGCCGCGTAGGCCACCGGGCCGAGGACCGTCTCGGGCTTCAGGGGATCGCCCATCACCAGCTTGCCGGCCGCGGCCACCAGCTTCTCGGCGAACTCGTCGTACAGGCTTTCGTGGATGTAGAAACGGCTGGCCGCGGCGCAGACCTGGCCCGAGTTGAAGTAGGAGCCAAAGATGGCCCCCTCCACGGCCGCGTCCACGTCCGCGTCGGCCAGCACGAGGAAGGCGTTCTTGCCGCCCAGCTCCAGGCCCACCTGGGTCACGTTCTCCGCGGCCAGGCTGGCAATGCGCTTGCCGGTCTGGGTGTCGCCGGTGAAGCCGATCTTGGCCACCTTGGGGTGACGCACCAGGGCCTCGCCCACGGTTTCGCCGGGTCCCGTGAGCACGTTGACCACCCCGGCCGGCACCCCGGCCTCCAGGGCCAGCTCGGCCAGTTTGAGCGTGGTAAGGGGCGTGATGGACGGCGGCTTCAGCACGCAGGCATTGCCGGTGACCAGGGCCGCGCCCATTTTCCACACCACCATCAGGGCCGGGAAGTTCCAGGGGGTGATCAGGCCCACCACGCCCAGGGGCTCCCGCACAGTCATGGAGAGGCACCAGGGGCCCACGGGCAGGGTCTCGCCGGTGAGGCCGCGGGCCACCCCGGCGAAGTATTCCAACTGTTCGGCGCACAAGGGCACGTCAAAGTTCATGGTTTTGCGGATGGGCGAGCCGTGCTCCTGGGTCTCCAGGGCGGCCAGGGTCTCCTGGTTGGCCATGATGAGCTGGGCCAGTTTCAACAGCACCTTGGCCCGGGCGCTCACCGGCAGGCCGGCCCACCCGGGCCACGCCGCGGCCGCGGCCTCCACGGCCAGGTCCACCTCGGCCGGGCCGCACTTGGGCACCGTGGCCACCACCTGGCCGTTGGCCGGATTGACCACGTTCATGGTCTCCCCCGACGCCGCGCCCACCCATTTGTCCCCAATGAGAGCCTTGAATTCCTCCGCCATGCTCGAACCTCCCTTGGCTGAATTGGTTCCGTCCCCAAAACGAAAAGCGCTCCCACGCCAGCGCGGGGCGCCGGGCAGGCACAAGGCTATCCGCCGGGGGTTCTCTCCCTTTACCGAGTATAGCCTCTTACCCCCGGAGCTCCCGCGGGAATTCCCCGAGGGTGGTGGCGGGGGGCGGAGTGAACTAATTGTCATACAGGGAGAGCGCCCCACAGTTTCGCGGAGTGATATCTACACCTACAGAAATAATCGGTAAACGCCCGTCACCATCCATATGGCTCCTCCAAACTTAATCAATTATGGTTACGTTAAGCATTAACCATTTTTCAAAGAGGCGGAGATTGCCCGTCAACATTTACTGTGCCGGGCATTAAAAAACATATCTGACTATCCCTATCGGGCGATAGGGTATCTAAAAAAACCTCACTCAGCAAATATTTGCTTTATGGTCAAAACAATACTGATCAACTTTTTTACCTTAGCGAGGCCTTTCAGATTGTAATATCATTATCAAAATATAGAGCAAGATATATCACAAGAAATCTCAGCCACTTTTTTGTGGCATACCGCGCTAATATTATGTAAAATCTTCCAAAGCAGAAGACAGCGAGGCAATCGTCCTTCAATCCACACAACAAGGAATATCGGGTTATGGATATTAGCCAGAGAAGCCAGCAGGACTTGACAGTAAAGGGAGAATCTGTCGAGCGAGTTTACGGCAACTATCAAGAAAGGAGATACATAGTCAATCGGCGATACCAACGAAAGCTTGTTTGGACCCTTGATGAAAAGAAAAAGTTTATTGACTCTATAATTCATGGCTATCCTGTGCCAATTGTACTACTGGCCGAAAGAAGACAAGCTGGGCCAAGCCTTTTTGAAATAATCGACGGGATGCAAAGGCTTAACGCGATAGTTGGTTTTCTTGAGAACGAATTTGACGTGGCTGATGTTTTTTTTGACCTAAACACCATGGCGTCAACCAAGGCACTATTAGACAACGGTTCCCTTCTACAAAAGACCCCAGTTTTATCCAGGGAAATCTGTATCAAGATTGCAACATATAATATTCCTTTGTCCATTTATGAATTTTCAGAAAACCAAGAAGTTGATGAAGTCTTTCGTCGCATCAATTCCGGCGGACGAAAATTGTCACGCCAAGAGTTGAGAATCGCAGGAGCTACTGGGCATTTTGCCCACCTAATCAGAAAAGTATCTGCCAAAATTAGAGGAGACGTGTCATCTTCAGATGTACTTCTCCTTAATGAGATGAAAAAAATAAGTATTACGAATCGAGAACTACCATACGGTATCAATGTTGATGATATTTTTTGGATTAAACAAGGGGTGTTGACAAAGGAGCAAGTTAGAGAATCTCGCGACGAAGAGATAATCGCAGACATTCTTTCTTTTGTATTATTGGACCCTCCTCGGTCATCGAGGACTGAATTTATCGACGACTATTTCGGCCTTGGAGAGGGGGATGCATCTAGACAACGTTTTGAAGAGATCGAAACGGCCGTACAAAAGCATACTTTTGAAATTATTTCTGGTGATTTCCAGAGGGTTATAGATGAATTAAAAGTGATATTGCTTAGGGCTGATTTAACTCTTAGCATTCTTCTTTTCGGTTCGCCACGGCCAAGGGCTCCACGTTATTTTCAGGCTATATTTCTTGCTCTTTACAAACTTATCGTCAAGGAAAACAAGGAGGTTGCAAATCATGACCAGCTGATTGCCTTACTAAAAGGATGCGGTGATAGCATTAACGTGCCAGAAGGAGGCAAATGGAAGTCTAAAGATAGAGCTAACGCTGTTAATGCTACTGCCGGCATGCTTTCGCCAGCCTTTAGAGAACGGCAGTCATATGACCCAGCCAAAGTTCGATGGGTTACTCAGCTAGAAAATATTCTCACGCAGTCATATACTGAGCAAGCTGCCTACGATTTTAAACAAGGTTTTGTTAGGCTTGACTCCACCAAGAAATTTGACGATGATTCTTTCCAAAAAATATTAAAAACATTATCCGCAATAGCTAATATCAAACCCGGGGAAAAAGGATATGTGATAGTAGGAATTGCAGATAATGCAAAAGATGCAAAGCGGGTGCAAGCTTTATTCGAAGTTAAGCCAAAAATTTTTGAAAGATTTTTCATCACCGGTATAGAGCATGAGGCTGTTGCGCTCGACAAAAATCTAGACCAGTTATTCCAACTTGTAACCGAAAAAGTATCACAATCCCTTCTTTCAGAACCTCTACGAGATTATGTTGCGAGACAATTAAAAATGATAAGATACTACGATAAAACGGTATTCGTCTTCGAAACATGTGCGCAACGTGAACCATCTCGTTATGGCGACCAGTATTTGGTACGTTACGGCAACGAACTAAAAGTGATTACCCCCGATAAGTTTATGGATTTATATCGCAGATTTCAAGTCTAACCATAACATCCTGCCTGCCATCGATTTGAAAAAAGGGCGGAACCCCTCGGTTGAGGGGTTCCGCCCAGGCTTGAGATATTACCGAATGCCCAGCCTGCGCGGCCGGTCCGCGAGTGCTCTTGGCCGCCTACCCCGCGGCCTCAGCCCAGATCGCGGGCCAACAGCTCGCTGACCTCCACGACTTCCAAGGAATCTTCCAAACCCGCGGTCTTGCGGCTGTCCTCCAGGAGCGAAAGGCAATAGGGACAGGAAGTGGCCAGCACCTCGGCCCCGGCCTGGGCCGCCTCCTGCACCCGCAGGATGCTGAAACGCTGCTCCTGGGGAGTCTCCATCCACACCCGGCCCCCGCCGCCGCCGCAGCACAGGGAGAAGGACTTCTCCCGCGGCATCGCCACCAGCTCGGCTCCGGTGGCCGCGACCAACTGGCGGGGTTCGTCAAAGACCTGGCTGTGCCGGCCCAGGTAGCAGGGGTCGTGGAAGGCCACCTTGCGGCCTTCGCGGCCCTGGAGCGGCAACTTGCCCGCGGCGGCCAGATGGGCCAGGAGCTGGCTGGAGTGCACCACTTCGTACTGCCCGCCCAGCGCGGGGTAGTCGCTGGTGAAGGTCTTCAGGCAGTGGGGGCTGGTGGTGATGATCTTCCGCACCCCTTCCCGCTGGAACAGGGCGATGTTGGCGGCGGCCAGCTTCTGGAACAGCTCCTCGTCGCCGCTCTTGCGGATGCTCTCCCCGCAGCAGCTCTCCTCCGTACCGATGATCCCGTAGGAGACCCCGGCCGCCTCCAGGAGGCGCACCAGGCTCTGGGCCACCTTTTGGCTGCGCTGGTCGTAGCAGGAAGTGCAGCACACGAACAACAGGTACTCGGTCTCCGGCCCAAAGGTCGGCACCGTGAGATCCTTGGTCCAGGCCAGGCGGTCCTCCCGCTTGCCGGACCAGGGGTTGCCGCTGGCGTGGCAGGAGCCGCTGGCCCCTTTCAGGGTCTCCGGCCGGATGCCCGCCTCGGTGACCATGGCCCGCATGGCCCGCATGATGCTGATGATGTCCACCTCGCGGGGGCAGTTCTGCACGCATTTGCCGCAGGTGGTGCAGCCGAACAGCACCTCGTCGGACTCGTAGCCCTCCAGGCCCAACTGGCCCATGCGGATCATCTGGCGGGCAAAGAAGGAGCTGTCCACCTCCCGCCAGGGGCAGATCGAGGCGCACAGGCCGCACTGCATGCAGGCGTTGAGGTCCTCGCCGCCGTAAAGCCGGATAGCCTCGTTCACTTCCAGAAATGGGAATTCCGCCATGGGTGGCTCCTTCCTGCGCCGTTCGGGGGCGGGCAGGCTGCGCGAAAGCAGCCCGCATCAGTTACCACGTTGGGTTGCGCCAGGCCCGGACGGCCTGGGCAACATCAAATCGGCTAATACACCAGGGTGGCGTTGGCCGAGAGAATCTCCGAGGTCAGCTTGGCCGCGGCCATCATCTCCACGCCCTCGATCAGGTCGGCCTCGTCGATCTTGCGCTCCCGGATGCAGGGCACGCAGACCATCAAGCGGCCGCCGTCGGCCAGGAAGCTCTCCACCAGGCCCTTCAGCGGGGGCAGGCCGGCGGCGAACACGTGCTGCAGGCAGCCGTCCTTGGCCAGGCTCACGGCCGGACCCTGCAAGGCCACCACCGCCTCCACTTCCATGGCCAGCGCGGCGTTGCCCAGCACGAAAGGCAGGGTGCACATCTCCGGGTTCTCGCCGCCCTTGGTCACGATGTAGATGATCTTCTCGCGTTTTTCAGACATGGTACGCATCCTTTCCGTTGTTTTTCGCGCCGCCCCCTCGGTTCAGCAGGCGGCAGGGTCTTGGGGAACCAGTTGATAATTGAAGTATTCGCCGTTCTTGCCCGCCTCGCTCACCATTCCGTATTTGCGCATGGCCGCCAGGTACCACAGGGCCTCCCGGGGGGTCAGCCCCACGTCCCGGGCCAGCTCCACCGGGGTGGCCGGGCCCTGGGCCAGGCGCTCCTTGATGCGAGCCAGGTCCTTTTTCTGCTGCTGGGCCAGGGCGGCCGCCGCCTTGATCTGGGGGGCGCGCGCGGCCTTGGCCTGCTTCAGGGCTTGTTTGCGTTCTTGCTCGTCCATGTTCACGCTCCTTGCCCCAGGGCTTGGGCCACGATGGCGTCCACCATGGCCTCGTATTGGCCCAGGGTCCAGCCGGCCAGCTCGATGGCGTTGGCCTCGCACACCGCGCCGCAGACCCCGCAACCCAGGCACAGGGCCGGGTTGACCCGGGCCTTCCGGCCGGCCGGGGTGTCCACCATCTCCAGGGCGCCCTCGGCCAGGCAGGCCGCCAGGCAGGCCCCGCTGCCCACGCACTTGCTCTCGTCCACCTCGGCCACAAAGGGATCCAGCTCCACGAAGCCGGTGGAGAGGATAGCCCCGGCTTTGGCCGCCGCCGCGCCGGCCGCGTTGGCCGCCTCGGTGGAGTCCATGGGCGCCTGGCAGGCGCCGGCCAGGTAGAGGCCCGCCGCGGGCAGCTCCACGGGACGCAGCTTGGGGTGCACTTCCAGCAGGAAGCGGTCCGCCCCCAGGGGCAGCTTCATCTTCTCCACCAGGTCCTGGTTGTCCCGGGGCTCCATGCCCACGGCCAACACCACCAGGTCCACCCCGATGGCCAGCTCCTGACCGGCCAAGAGCAGGTCGGGCACGGTCACGGTCAGGGCGCTGTCCTCGCCGCCTTCCGTCACCACCGGCGGGGCCTCGGGCGCGAAGCGGGCGAAGATCACCCCGGAGCGGCTGGCCTGCAGGTAATACTCCTCATGCCCCCGGCCATAGGTGCGGATGTCGCGGTACAGGTCATACACGTTGGTGCCGGGGAACTTTTCCCGCAGCTCGCAGGCCGCCTGCAGGGTGGCCGTGCAGCAGACCCGGGAGCAGTGCTGGTTCAGGTTGCCGTCCGGGCCCGGCTGATGGACGCCCGGGATCTGCCGGCTGCCCACGCAGTGGATCAGGGCCAGGTTCTGGATGGGCTGGCCGTTGACCACCAGCTGCTCACCGCTGGCGGACTCGTCAGCCATGAGCCGGATCAGCTCGGGCAGGGTGATGACCTGGGGCAGGCGGCCATGGCCGTATTCGCCCAGGCCGGGGAGGTAGTGCCGGAAGCCGGTGGCCAGGATCAGGGCCCCGCTCTTCAGCTCGATTTCCTCGGCTTCGGCCGGGGGCGGGCCGGCCTTGATCCCCACAAAGGGCACGAACTGGCCGGGCTGGGCCTCGCGGGCCTGGTCCAGCTTGACCAGGTCGTCGCCGTTCGGGGGTTTGCGGGCGATCTTCAGCTTGAAACTGCCCACATAGCCCGTGTACTCGGCCAGCTCGGCCGAGGTGTAGACCGTGATGCGCGGGTCGGCCAAAACCTGGCCGGCCAGGGCGGTCAAGAGGTCGCCGGCCTTCTCGCGGCTGGGGAAGGTCTGGTCCAACTGGGCCAGGTTGCCGCCCAGGAAGGGGCTCTTCTCCACCAGGGCCACCTCCAGGCCCTGGGCGGCCAGGTCGCGGGCGGCGCTCATGCCGGCCATGCCGCCGCCCAGCACCGTGGCGTGGGACACCGCGTCCACCCGGATCGGCTCCAGGGGCTCCAGCTCGCCGGCCTTGCCCACCGCCGCGGCCACCAGGGCCACGGCTTTGCTGGTGGCGCCGGCGCCGTGGTGCACCCAGGAGACCTGCTCCCGGATGTTGGCGTGTTCGTAGAGATAGGGGTTCAGCCCGGCCCGGGTGATGGCCCCCCGGAAAGTGGTCTCGTGCAGGGCCGGGGCGCAGGAGGCCACCACGATGCGGTTCACCCGCCCGGCCTTGATGTCCTCGATGATCAGCTCCTGGCCCGGGTCCGAGCACATGAAGCTGTTGTCCCGGGCCACGGTCACATTGGCGAGGCCGCCGGCCTGCTCGATCACCTGGGCCACGTCCACGTGGTCCGAGATGTTGCCGCCGCAGTGGCAGACGTAGACCCCGATCTTGGGCGGCGCTTGGCCGTTTTTCAGCTCAGTCATTCTCTCGCCTCCTGGGCTCAGGCCGCTTGGCCGTTCTTGCGGGCGGCCAAATACTTGGTCGCGCCCAAGGCGGCCGCGCCGGCCTCGGCGATGCTGTCCACGATATCCTTGGGCCCGGCTGCCGCGCCACAGGTGAAGACCCCTGCCATTTCGGTGAGGCAGGGGGCCAGCTTGGGCTGGGGCACGGCCATGAAGCCGTCCGTAGCGGCGGTCAGGGGCATGGCCACCTGGGGATCATAGGCCGGCAGCATGGCCAGGGAGAGCACCACCAGGTCGTGCTCGCGGGTCATGGCGCCGCCGCCGCCCTCCTGGTCTTCGTAGCGGAGGATCACCGAGCCGTCGGGGTTGTTGCCCGCGATGATGGGCTTGGCTTTCACAAACTCCACGCCCATGGCCTTGGCGTTCATGTAGAACTGCTCGTAATTCTTGCCAAAGGCGCGGATGTCCATGTAGTAGACGGTCAGATCGGCCAAGGGCAGCGCGCCCGAGAGCAGCATGGCCTGCTTGATGGCGTACATGCAGCAGACCCGGGAGCAGTAGGGCTTGCCCAATTGCAGATCCCGGCTGCCGGCGCACTGAATGAAAGCGATGGACTCGGGCTCCTTGCCGTCCCCTGGCCTGAGGGCCCGCATGTAGGGGCCGTGGGGGGCCAACAGGCGCTCCATCTGCAAGCTGGTGATCACGTTGTCGCCCAGGCCGGGCGCGCCGTAGGCCCGGGCCGGGTAGTCGGTCATCAGCTCGTAGCCGGTGGCCAAGACCACCGCCCCGGCCTCGATCACGAAGCTCTCCTCTTTTTGGAGCTGGTCCACCGCGCCGGTGGGACAGATGGTCGAGCACTTGCCGCACATCAGGCAGTGTTCGCGGTCGATGAGGGCCAGTTGGGGGATGGCGTTGGAAAAGGGGATGTAGATGGCTTTCCGCGCGGTGAAGCCGCCCTGCTCCGGGTCGGGCACCATCACCGGGCATTCGTACTCGCATTGCCGGCAACCGATGCACTTGACCGGGTCCACGTAGCGGGGCAGTTGGGTCACCTGGGCCACCAGCCGCCCGTCCCGGCGGTCCAAATGATCCAGGCGGCACAGGGTGAACAGGGTGACGTTGGGGTGATGGGCCGCCGCGGCCATCTTGGGGGTGGTGATGCAACTGGCGCAGTCCAGGGTGGGGAACACCTTGGACAGCCGGATCATTTTGCCGCCGATGCTGGCGTCCCGCTCCACCACCGCGACCCGGTAGCCCGCGTCGGCCAGGTCCAGGGCCGCCGCCAAACCGGCGATACCGCCGCCCAGCACCAGACTGTCGAATTTTTGAATGTCGCCGTTGGGCATTGCCAAAACACCTTTCCGGCCGCTCAGGCCACCTTGGCCTCGCTGCCCGGGGCTCCCAGCTCGCTCACTACCTGGTTCATCTGGTTGACCTCGTTCAGGAAGGCGCGGTTGCACACCGTGCAGATGGCGGTCAGCCTGAGGCGCCTGATGTCCAGGCCGCGCTCCTTCATCTGGACGTAGACGCGGTCAATCCGCTTGGCCAGGGCCGGGTAGGCTCCCTCGTAGGGGCACTCCACTCCACAGGACATGATGATGATGCCGCCCACGCCCTTGGCGAAGCAGTCCAGGTAGAAGCGCTCCGGAAACAGGGCCGGGGTGGGAGTGCGGATAATGAAGGTGTTGTCCGGATAGTTCAGGTGGGCCTGGCCCACCGAGTTGGCTCCCGGATAGGAGCAGTCCTCGGTGGCCAGGATGAGGATGGGGGGTCGGGTGACGCAGGCGTCCATGATGTCACTTCCGGCGGCGCACGAAGATGCGCTCGTAGCCGTCGGCCACCGCGTAACCCAGGAATTCATGCCCCACCTTCTTGGCCCAGATGGGAATGTCGTCCTTGGTGCCGGGGTCGTTGGAGAGCACCTCGAGGATCTCGCCCACCATCACGCTGCCAATGGCCTTTTTGGCCTCCAGGAGAGGACCGGGGCAGGCGCTGCCGCGGCAGTCCACGGTGGAAGCGGCGTCGGGGGTCTCTTTCAGCAACTCGGACATGATCTTCCTCCTTGGTTTCAGTCAGCGGAGCGCTCCGGCCGGGCCGGGCCGCGCCGCACATATAGTTGCCACTCTCCGTCTCCTTGGCGGGCCGCCAGCAGGATGTCGCCGCGCCGGCGCAGGATGCGGGGCAGGTCCTCGGCCAGCTGGGGGTCGCTGACCCGCACTTCCAACACCTGGCCGGGCTCCAACTCCTCCACCGCCCGTTCGGCGCAAAGGATCGCCCAGGCGGCGCTCTGCCCCTGGGTGTCGAGGCGGGCGTTGGGTTCGATCCGGTCGGGGGAGTGGGACATGGTTAACGGCCTCCAAGGTTCGCTCTTTATCAAGCAACACTCGGGCCAACGATATTTTTCCTATTGTTGTCTATTATTTTTAACTGGTTACCCTTTTTGAAGGATGGCGTCATGTTAACGTTGGTTTATTTTGCCCGAAACGTATGTTAATGTTTACTTAACGTTTGTTCGCGGGGAGAGGCGGAGGAGGCCATGCCGGGGCACAAGGCCCAGGAAGAGTACGACCAATACTGGCGCACGGTGATCAACACCATGCAGGACGGGCTCATGGTGGTGGACCCGGACCGCACCATCATCAGCGTCAACCCGGCCTTCGAGGCCCTCACCGGCTACAGCGCGGCCGAGTTGGTGGGCCAGCCCTGCGCCCTGTTGGAATGCGATTCCTGCGACTACCAGAACGACCAGACCGGGCAGCCGGGGTGCGGGCTGTTCAAGGAAAAGGCCATCAAGCACTGCCGCTGCACCCTGCGGCGCAAGGACGGCACGCCACTCTACGTGGTGAAAAACGCCGCCGTGATCAAGGGCCGGGGCGGGGAGCTGATGGGCGGAGTGGAGACCCTGACCGACCTCAGCGAGATGGTGGCCAAGGAGCGGGAGCTGGCCAGTCTGCGCCGCCACATCGCCATGGACCAGGCCTTCCAGGGCATGGTGGGCCGCACCCAGAGCATGCTGAACCTCTTCAGCCTGATCGAAAGCGCGGCCGAGTCCGACGCGCCGGTGTTGATCACCGGGGAAAGCGGCACGGGCAAGGAGATGGTGGCCGAGGCCCTGCACCGCCTGGGGCGGCGGGCCCAGGGTCCCTTCATCAAGGTCAACTGCGCGGCGTTGAACGAGAACATCCTGGAGAGCGAGTTGTTCGGCCATGTCAAGGGCGCCTTCACCGGGGCGGACACCCTGCGCATGGGCCGCTTCGAGGCGGCCAAGGGGGGGGACTTCCTCCTGGACGAGGTGGGCGACCTGCCGCCGGCCACCCAGGTGAAGCTCCTCCGGGTGTTGCAGGAAAAGGTCATCGAGCGGGTGGGCGATCACCGCCCCATCCCGGTGAACGTGCGCATCATCGCGGCCACCCACCGGGACCTCAAGGCCCTGGTGGCCCAGGGCCGCTTCCGGGAGGACCTCTACTACCGGGTGGCCGTGGTGCCGATCCACACCCCGGCCCTGCGGGAGCACCGCCAGGACGTGCCCCTGTTGGTGGAGGCGTTCCTGAACCGCATCCTGCCCCGGAGCGGCAAGACCATTCAGGGGGTGTCCCGGGGGGCCATGGAGCTCTTGTTGCACCACGCCTGGCCCGGCAACGTGCGGGAGCTGATCAACGCCCTGGAGTATGCCGTGGTGCTCTGCCCCGGCGGGCTCATCGAGCCGGCCCACCTGCCCCAGACCATCCTGGGCCCGGACACCCCGGCCAGCAATCCGCCGGCCGCCCCCGCGGTTGCCCCCACGGCCCCGCCGGCCACGCCCCCCCCGGCACTCCCCCGCCCCTCGGGAGAGGGGGAGCGGGAGCGGATCATCGCCGCCCTGGCGGCCTCGGGCGGCCGCCGGGAGGCCGCGGCCCAGGCGCTGGGCATCAGCCGGGTGACCCTGTGGAAGAAAATGAAGGACCTGGGCATCCAAGTGGAAAAGCTGATCTATTGAGCCGCCAGGGAGCTCCCCTTCACGCCCTGCCCTTCCCCACCGCTCTTTTCCAACTACGCCGCCCATGCTCCGGCCGGGGGATTCCCCCGGCCGGAGCATGGGCTCAGGGGATGATGGCGTAGGTTTGGTCCACCTTGATGGTGAAACCGGCCAGGAACTCCCGCACCCGGCCGCCCATCTTCCACAGGCTGGGCCCCAACTCCCGGAGCCGCTCCACCGCCTGGACCACCGCGTCCTGGGCCTCGTGGACTTGGGAGGGCGCCAGGCCCTGCCGCATCAGGCGCCGGGGGTCGCCGCCGGCCTCGGCCAGCTGGCGGGCCAAGTGGTCCAGTTGGCCGCCGGACCAGGTGTTGCCCTCCCGGGACTGGCAGGCCCCGGGGTGGCAGGCCAACAGCAGCACTCCATCGTAGCCTTGCAGGAAGGCGTCCCAAATCATTTGGGGGTCCACCCGGCCGGCGCAAGGGGCGCGCACCAGGCGGGCGCCCGCGGGCCAAGCCTGGCCAGCCAGCCGGGCCGCGGCCAGGGCCCTCCCCGGCCCGTTGGCGCAGGCCAGCACTAGGAGCTCCGGCTCGGCCGGGGGCTGGCCCCACAGGGAAGCCGGGGGCAGCCCGGCCCGGGTCGTCCGGCGATAGCGCAGGTCCTCGCAGCCGGCCAGTTGAATGGCGTCCTGGGGGCACAAAGAGGCGCAGGTGCCGCAGGCGGTGCAGACCAGGGGGTTGGCCCGGGGCCGCCGGCCGCCGGACCAGGTCATGGCCCCCTGGGGGCAGGCCCGCACGCAGGTGAGGCACAGGGCGCAGAGCCGGCGGTCCACCAAGACCCGCACCGGGTTCGGGGGTTGGGACCTTGGTTGCAAGAGTTCCCGCATGGCGCCCAGGGTGGCGCCCACCAGGTCCTGCCGGATGGCCGCGTCCACCGGCCCGCCGGCCCGGGCCAGGGAGAAGACCCCGCCCCGGCAGGTGGCCGTGGGGCCCCAGATCACCCCGCCGGGCAGGCCGTCCCCCCGGGGGCCCGGGCTCAGGCCCAGACGGGACAGGAGATCGTGGTGGGCCGAGTCCGCCACGGGACTTTGGTCCACGGCCAACAGGTCCAGCTCCTCTTCCATCTCCTGATCCAGCACTTCTTCATGGTAAGTGGCCATGATCTGCTCCCCCGCCAGGCGGAAGCGGGGCCGGCGTCCACGGAACTTCATGATCCACAGGCCCAGGCCGGCCAACTCCTGGCGGGCCTCCTCCAGCTCCGGGGCCGCCACCTTGAGGTTGCCGGTGTACAGGGTGACCCGGGCTCCGGGCAAAGCCAACAAGCGCCGGGCCACAGAGAAGCCCAGGGCGGTCTGGCCCGGGCCGGTTTCCCGACCCAGGCCGAGGGCCAGACCGACCCTGGGGGAATTCGTACCGGCCGCCTTGAGCAGATGGCCGGGAGAGTTGACCAAGCGGGCCAACTGGGCCAGGGCCAGGACCCGGGGCGAGTCTGGCAGCTCGGCCGGCGGCAGGTTGGGCACCCGGCCGGGCCCCAGGGCCAGGGCCGCCGCGCCCACGGGCCGGGCCAGGGTCTCGCCCTGGCGATTCCTGATCAGGGCGCCAAAGGCCCCGGCCGAGCCGGCCAGGGAGATGAGGCTGCCGCCCGCGGTCAGCTCGGCCCGGCCCTGCTCCACCAATTGGCGGAACAGGCCCGCGGCCTTCTTGGAGGCGCCGGGATCGGCCATTTCCTCGCCGGGGCACGGCGGGGCCAGACGGGAGCCGGGGGTGACCAACCAGGGCAAAAAGCCCTCCGCGGCCAGGCCCAGGCTCAGCTCCAGGGCCGCCAATCCGTGGCCCAGGACGAGCACCCGGCGGCTCGGTTCCTCCTCCGCCGCGACGGGCGCGGATCCCGGCAGGGGCGCGGGCTCGGCCAAACGGGCCAGCTCCTGGGCCAGGCGGCGCACCGCCTCGGGCACCAGTTGGCAGGCGCCCCGGGCCCCGGTGGGCTTTTGGCAGAGGTCCAGGGTGACCACCTGCCCCGCGGGCAGGCCCTCCCGCACCAGGGCGCGGGACCAGGCCGGGGCCTCGCCGGCCAGGGGACAGGCCGCCAGGAGCACCCGGGAAAGCTCTTCCTCGGCCACCAGGCGTCGGAGCGCCTCCTGGCCCTGCTCCAGGCAAAGCTGGGGCAGGCGGTGCACCCGGGCCTCGGGCAAAGCCGCCCGCACGGTCCAGGCCAGGCGGGTGAAATCGCTGGGACAAGGCCGGCCGTTCTGGCCGGTGCACAGGAAGACGCCCAAGTTGTCCGTGGTCTCGCTCATGCGCAGCAGTCCTCTCCCCCCAAAAGATCCGGCGCGGCCGGCCCCGCTTCCGCACCCGCGGCGGGCCAAGCCTCCCGGAGATAAGCCAGCACTTCCTGGGCCGCCCGTCCCCCGGAGGCCACGCTTTCGGCCACGTCCCCGGGACCGCCGGCCGTGCCGGCCAGGAACACCCCCGCCTGGGGCGCGGCCCGCAAGAAGCCGTGGGCATCCAGCTCCAGGCCCAAGAGGCCAGCCAGCTGCCCGTGGTCCGAGGGAGGAGTCAGGCCCACCGAAAGCACCAGGAGGTCGCAGACCGCTTCCGTGGCCTCTTGGCCGGGATCGGCCTGGTAAACCACCCGCACCGTGCCCCCGGGGCCGGGCAAGACGTCGGCCGGCAGGCAACGCACCAGGTTCAGTTCCTGTCTCGCGGCAGCCAACAGCTCGTCGGGAGCGTGGCCGAAGCTCTGGATATCCATATAGAACACCGTGACCTCCACCCCGTGGCGACCGGCCAGGAGCCGCGCCAGGCGCAGCGCGTAGCCGCAGCAGACTCGGGAGCAGTAGTTGTGCCCCCGCCGGTCCCGGGAGCCCACGCACTGGATAAAGGCCACCCGCCGGGGGGCGGCGCCGTCCGAGGGGCGCGCCACCCGGCCCTGGCGGCGGAGCGTCTGCTCCAGCTCCAGGGCGGTTATCACGTTCGGCACCTGGCCATAACCCAGGCGGGTCAGGCGCTCGGCCGGGAAGGGGGTGAACCCGGTGGCCGCCACCACGGCCTGCACGGCCAATTCCCGCCGGGCCGCCGGCCGGGTGAAGTCCAGGGCCTCCTCGGGGCAGAGATCCTGGCACAGGGCCGAGCGCCCGTCGCGGTAGAACAGGCAGGCCGCCGGGTCCAGGGCCAGGCGCACCGGATCGGCCGGCCACGGCGCGGCCCTGAGCGCCCCGGGCTCGGGGCAGACCTCCTGGCAGCGGCCGCAAAGGATGCACAGCCCGGGGTCCAGCACCGCGGGGCGCTGGTCCAGGGTGAGGCTGAACTCCCCGCCCTGCCGCGCCACGCCGGCCAGGGTGGCGCGGCGGTGGATGGTCACCGCCGGGTGGGCGACGAGGCCGGCCAGCTCCCGCTCGGCCAGGCAACCGTGGCATTCCTGGCAGGAATCCAAGGCCTTACAGGCCAGGCTGGCCGCGTGGCCGCCCAGGAAATCATCCTTTTCCACCAACTCCACGGCCGCTCCCGCCCGGGCCAGGGCCAGGGCGGCGGCGGCTCCCGCCACCCCGCCGCCCAGCACGGCCACCCGCTTCGTTTCCTCTGACATGGGTGGCTCCCTTCAGCGGCCCAGGGCCGTCAACAATGCGTTCCACTCCCCTGCCTCGCCGGACAGGGAGAGCACCAAACCCGCCGCCCCGGCCTGGCCCAGCTCCCGGGCCGCCGCGCCGGCCGCGGCCGGATCGTCCTCCGCGCCGGGCTCCCAGCCGGCCAACACCGGCACCAGGGGGCGGCCGCCGGCCAGGGTGAGCGCCGCCACCAAAGGGGCCAGCTCCGCGGCCGTGTGCACCGGGGTGGTCACCAGGAAACGGGCTCCGGCCGAGATCTTCTTGCGGAGCTTCATGGCCTGGGGCGGCCAGGGGGAAGCGGTCGGCGAGGCCGCGGCCCCGGTGAACAGGTCCGAGCCGCCGTCCAGGTTGCGGGCCAGGTCCAGGGCCTGCACCGAGTCCAGGTCGTACACCGGCTTGGCCTCCGGCTGGTCGCCCAGGGTCACATAGTCCCCGCTGACCAAAAGGAAGTCCCGGAGCCCCAGGGCCTGGGCGGCCCACAACTCCGCGGCCAGGGCCAGCCGGTTGCGGTCCCGGCAGGAGAACACCACCACCGGGGGCACCCCGGCTTGTTGCAGCAGCCAGGCCGCGGTAACCGCGGCCATGCGGGTCACCGCGCCGCGGTTGTCGGAAACCAGGGCGGCATCCACCCGGCCGGCCAGGCTGGCCGCGGTCTCCTGCCAGGGGGCGGGGTCCGGCCCGGCCGGGGGATCCAGCCGGGCCAGGATCATGAACTCTTTTTCCGCCAAAGCTCGCGCGAACTCAGTCATGGGCTTCGTACCTCCGCAGATAGGCGGGATGACTCTGGCGGCCCGGCAAGCCGGCCGGGCCATGAGAGCGGGGAGGCACCACGGCGGTCAGCTGCTCCAGCCGGCCCGCGGCCTCCAGACGGTTCCAGATCAGGGTCCAGGCGCAATCCCGCTCCGGGTCGGTCTCGCAACGCCCGTCTCGGGAGCCGCCGCAGGGCCCGTTCAGCATGCCCTTGGGGCACAGGCTCACCGGGCAGACGCCGCCGGTGAGGGTGAGCAGGCAGTCGCGGCAGGCCCGGCACTTCTCTTCCCACAAGCCCACCTGGCGGTTGATGCCGATCATGGTGGTGTTCACCCCGGCCAGCACCGGCAGCGGCGCGAAACGCTCGGCCAGGAACTGGATGCCCGCCCCGCAGGCCAGGGACACGAGCGCCTCGGCCCCCTCGGCTTGTTCCTCCAGGGTGTCCAGGAACTCGCGGTCGCATTGCCGCTCCAGGCAGGCCACGGCAAAATCCTGCTCCCGGCCGGCGATCTGGGCGGCCAGGTCCAGCTGCGAGGCCAGGACGTGGGCCTCCTTCTCGCCGCCCGTGAGGCACACGGCCACGCAGGTGCCGCACCCCACCACCAGCAGCCGGCGGTAAGGGCGGCAGGCCGCCTCGATTTCCGCAAAGGGCTTGCGTTCGGCGATGATCATGCCACGGCCTCCTTCCGGGGGGAGGGCACTGCCGCCGCTCCCCGGCCCAAGGGGTTGGGGCCCAGGGCCAGGGCCACCCGGGTCATCTCACGCACCGCGGCGGCCCACTTGGGGGCGTCGGAGGCGCCGATGTGGAACATGCGGAGGCGTTCCGGCTCCAGGCCGGCCTCCTGCAAGAGGGTTTGGGCATGGGCCACCCGTTCCTTGGCCCTGAGGTTGCCCTCCAAAAAATGGCAGTCGCCGATCTCGCAACCCGACACCATCACCGCGTCGGCGCCGGCGCGAAAGGTCTCAAGTAGATGGATCACGTCCACCTTGCCGGTGCACAACAGCTTCACCACCCGCACGTTGGGGGGATATTGCAGGCGGAGTGATCCGGCCATGTCCGCCGCGGTGTAGGTGCAGTAGGTGCAGAGAAAGGCCACCAATTCAGGTTCATATTTCCAGGTCATAGGGTCCTCCCGTCCAGGCCGGCCGCGGGCCGGAAAGCCGTGGCCTTGGCCAAAACCTGGGCGTCGGTGTGGTGCGCCAGTTGGATCAGCTTGCGGGGGCAGGCGGCGGCGCAACTGCCGCAGCCCTGGCAGGCGGCGGGGTCGATCTCCACCACCCCCTCCCGGTTCAGGCGGGGCACCCCAAAGGGGCAGGTCCGCACGCAGGTGAGGCAGGCCACGCAGCGCTCCGCGTCCACCATGGCCACCTCGCCGCCCACCAGACGCTCCCGCCGGGCCAGCACCGTGGCCGCCCGCGCGGCCGCGGCCTTGGCCTGGCTGATCACTTCCTCCAGGAACTTGGGGCCGTGGGCCGCCCCGGCCAGGAAATGACCGGGCGAGGCGAAATCCACCGGCCGAAGCTTCATGTGGGCCTCCATGAAGAAGCCGTCCTGATCCAAGGGCAGCTTCAGGGTGGAGGCCAGGCGGGCCGTGTCCTCGCCGGGGCGGATGGCCGCGGCCAGGATCAGCCGATCGGCCGCCAGCGCCAGGTCGGCGCCCAACAGGGGGTCGTACACGGTCACCAGGAGCGAGTCCTCTCCCGCCGCCACCTGGGGCGGGCGCTCCGGGGAAAAGCGCACGAACTGCACCCCCCGGCGGCGGGCCTCCAGATAGCCCAACTCCTTCAGGGCAAAGGTCCGCATGTCCCGGTAGAGAATGGTGACCTGGCAAGCCGGATTGAGCTCTTTGAGGGCCAGGGCATGGGTCACGGCCGTGGTGCAGCAGACCCGGCTGCAATAGGAGTGCTCCTCGTTCCGGGAGCCCACGCATTGCAGCATCACCACTCCCTGGGCCTCGGTGAGCCAGGGTTCTTCCCGCTGCAAGGCTTCTCCCAGGGCGAGCTGGGTCAAGACCCGGGAGTCCGAGCCATGGCCGTGGTCCTGGGGCTGGTGCTCTCGGGCCCCGGTGGCCACGATCACCGCCCCGGCCTCCAACACCTTTTCGCCGTCCTCGCCCCGCACCCGCACCGCGAAATCCCCCACGTGGCCGCTGACTCCGGCCACCGTGGCCCTCAGATGCAGGCCCACCGCCCCGTGATGGCGCACCTGGTCTTCCAGGTCGGCCAGCCAGGGTACGGGGTCAAAGCCCTCCAGGGTGGGGCCCAGCCGGTTGGCCAGGCCGCCCAGGCGGTCGGTCTTTTCCACCAGATGGGTGTAGAACCCCTGCTCGGCCAGGGACAGGGCCGCGGTGAGGCCGGCCGGGCCGCCGCCGATGACCACCGCGGCCTGCTTCACCGGCCGGGCCAGCTGGGTCAGGGGCTCCAACAGGGCCGCCCGGGCCGCGGACATGCGCACCAGGTCCTGGGCCTTGGCCGTGGCCCGGACCGGGTCTTCCTGGTGCACCCAGGAGCACTGGTCGCGGATGTTGGCCATCTCGAAGAGATAGGGATTCAGCCCGGCCCGCCTGAGGGTGTCCCGGAACAGGGGCTCGTGGGTGCGGGGGCTGCAGGAAGCCACCACCACCCGGTTCAGCCGGTGCTCGCGGATCATGGCGGCTATGCGCTCCTGGGAGTCGCTGGAGCAGGTGAACAGGAAGTCCTGGGCCAGGACCACGCCGGGCAAACCGCCCGCGTAGGCGGCCACCTGGGGCACGTCCACCACCCCGGCGATGTTCACCCCGCAGTGGCACACGAACACCCCCACCCGGGGGGTCTCGCCCAGTACCTCGCGTTCCGGGGGATAGGCGGTCTCGGTCACCTGACTGCCCCGGGCCGCGGCCAACAGCTCGCCGGCTTCGGCCGCCGCGCCGGAGGCCTGCATCACCGTGTCGGGGATGTCCCGGGGGGCCTGGAACACCCCGCAGGCGAACACCCCGGGCCGGCTGGTCAACAGGGGGTTCAGGGCCTGGCGGGCCGCGAAGCCGAAGCGGTCCGTGGCCACCCCGCTCCGCCGGGCCGTCTCCACCCCGGACGCCGCGGGGGTCAGCCCCACCGACAGCACCACCAGATCGAAGCGCTCGCTCCGGGGCTGGTCCGCTTCGTCCCGGTATTCCAAAATCAGGTCGCCGGTGGCCTTGTCCTCCAAGACCCGCGAGATGAAAGCCCGCACCCAGCGCGCCCCGCCCTGTTCCCGGGCCCGGGTGCAGTAGCGGTCAAAGCCCTTGCCCTGGGCCCGGAGATCCAGGTGGAAGATCGTCGCCTCCAGGCCGGGCAAATGCTCCCGGGCGATGACCGCCTGCTTGGCCGCGTACATGCAGCACACGTAGGAGCAGTAATCACGCCCCACGCTCAAATCGCGGGAGCCCACGCATTGCAGCCAGGCTACCCGCTGGGGCTCCTTGCCGTCGCCGGGCCGCTGGAGATGCCCCGCGGTGGGGCCGCTGGCGCTGTTCAGGCGCTCCATCTCCAGGCTGGTGATCACGTTGGGGAAGCGGCCGTAGCCGAATTCCGGCTTGTCGGCCGCGTCAAAGGTGGTGAAGCCCGGGGCCATGATCACCGCGCCCACCTTGAGGGCCATTTCCCGGGGCCTTTGACTGTGGTCGATGGCCCCGGCCTGGCACACGGTTTCGCATTGCCGGCACTCGGAGCAGATGCCGCAGGACAGGCAGCGGGCGGCCTCGGCCCGCACCTGCTCCTCGGTCAGGGCGCCCACCACCTCGCGGAAGTCTTGCTTCCGCTCCCCGGCCGGGGCCTGGGGCGGGGCTTGGCGGGGCAGGGGCGTTACGTGGCCCTGGGGCGCCGGGGCCACGGGGGGGCGGTCCTCCCGGCCCTCCCGCAGGTCCCGGCCCGCCAGATGCCGGAGGATGCTCTCGGCCGCCCGGCGGCCCTGGGCAATGGCCTCCACCACGGTGGCCGGGCCGGTGAGGGCGTCGCCGCCGGCAAACACCCCGGGCGAGGCGGTGGCCAGGGTCAGGGGATCGGCGGCCAGGCGGAGCCCCCCCCGCCCGGCCAGAGCCGCGTCCGCGGCGGCCAGGAACTCCAAATCCGGGGCCTGGCCCACGGCCAGGATCACCGCGTCCAGAGGCATACGCCGGGTTTGGTCCGGCCGGGGTATTGGGCGCTGGCGGCCCGACTCGTCCGGCGGGCCCATGGTGAGGGCCATCAGCTCCACCGCCACCAGGCGGCCGTCCCGGCCCAGATACTCGGCCGGCGCGGTGAGGAACTCGAAGCGCACCCCTTCCTCGCGGGCCTCGGCCACCTCCTCGGAATAGGCCGGCATCAGGGCCTCGGTGCGGCGGTACAGCACCGTGACCTGGGCGGCCCCGTGCCGTAGCGCGGTGCGGGCCGCGTCCAGGGCCACGTTGCCGCCGCCGATCACCGCCACCCGGGGCCCCAACTCCGGCGCTTGGCCCAGGGCGGCCAGGCGCAGGTAGTCCACCCCCAGGCGCACCCCGGCGAGCTCCTCGCCGGCCACCCCGGTGGCCAGCCCCCGGTGGGCGCCCAGGGCCAGGAACACCGCGCCGTAGCCCTGGTCCAAGAGCTCTCGGGGGCCCTTTTCCCGGTCCAGGGGGGTGTTGCAGCGGATATCCACCCCCAGGCGGCGGATGAACTCGATCTCGTAGTCCAACACCTCCCGGGGCAGGCGGTAGGCGGGGATCCCCACCCGCAGCATGCCGCCCGGCGCGGGCAGGGCCTCGAAAATGGTGACTCCCACGCCTTCCAGGGCCAGGAAGTAGGCGCAGGCCAGGCCGGCCGGTCCCGAGCCGGCCACGGCCACCTTCTCGGGCCGGGCCGGCCCACAGGTGGGCAGGTCCATATGCCCCTGGGCCACCTCCCAGTCGGCCAGGAAGCGCTTGACCTCCCGGATGGCCAGGGGTTGGTCCTGGGCTCCCCGGGCGCAGGCCTCCTCGCAGGGATGGGTGCAGACCCGGCCGCACACCGCGGGCAGGGGGTTGTCCCGCCGGATCAGGGCCAAGGCCTCGGCGTAGCGCCCCCGGGCGGCCAGGGCCAGATAGCCCTGGGCGGCCACCCCGACCGGGCAGGCGTCCCGACAGGGGCTGGCGCCCAGCTTGTCAATGGCGTAGGCCCCGGGTGCGGCCTGGGGGAAATGGCGGAAGATGGCCTTGCGGGAGTTCAAGCCCTGGTTGAAGTCGGCCGGGGTGTCCACCGGGCAGACCTTGGTGCATTCCCCGCAGCCCGAGCAGCGGGCCAGATCCACGTAGCGGGGCTGCACCTTGACCCGGGCGGTGAAGTCCCCCGGCTCACCGGTCAGGTCCAAGAGCTCGGCCCGGGAGAGAATCTCGATGTTGGGCTCGCCGGCCACCTCGATGAGCTTGGGGGAGATCATGCAGGTGGAGCAGTCGTTGGTGGGGAAGGTCTTGTCCAGCTGGGCCATGACCCCGCCGATGGACACGTTCTTCTCCAAGAGATGGACTCGGAAGCCGGCCGCGGCCAGGTCCAGGGAGGCCTGCATGCCGGCGATGCCGGCGCCCACCACCAGGACCGCGCCCTGGGTGGCGTGGAGTAGCGGAGTAATGCGCGAGGGGGAAGCCGCGGGCAATTGGTTCATGACTGTCTCCTGGCAGCGGGCAAGAGGCCCAGGTGAGCCAAAAGGAGCGAGGGATTGACCAGATGGCGGGCCAGCCAACGGGGGGCCTGGGCATGGCCCAGGGCCAGGCCTAAAAGCTCGGTGAAGTAGAACACCGGCAGGTCCAGCTCCCGGCCCAAATCCCGGGAGACGCCCGGCTGGTACATATCCAGGTTGGCCTGGCACATCTGGCAGCCGGTGACCAGGCAATTGGCCCCGGCCTCCAGGGCGGCGGTGAAGAGCCGGCCGGTCAGTTCCCGCACGATGGTGGGCTCGGCCACGGCCAGGCTGGCCCCGCAGCAGTCGGTCTGGCGGTCCCAGTCGGCCGGCGCGGCCCCCAGGGCGGTCAGCAGCCCGTCCAGGTGGGCGGGGTGTTCCCACACCTTGCTCTGGGTCACCTGGGGCGGGCGCTGGCCCTGGCAGCCGTAATACACCGCCGGGGCAAGGCCCTGGAGCGGCTGTCCCAGGGCCGCGGCGGCCCGGGCCACCAGCTCCGGGGAGGTGAAGAAATGGTTGGCCTCCACCACCTCCACGGCCAGGAGGTCGCCGCCCAGGGCCCGGATGGCCGGGGCCAGGCGCTCCGGCTCGCGGGCCAGGGTGGCCTGGGCAGCCTTCAAGCGGTGGAAGCAGAGCGCGCAGGGGACCACCAGGGGCGCGGGAGCCCGGGCGGCCAGGGCCAGGTTGCGGGCGGCCAGGTTCAGGGCCAGGTCCTGGTCCAGGGCATGGGCCGCGCTGGCCCCGCAGCAGCTCCAGCCGGGCAGCTCCACCAGCTTGAGGTCCAGCAAATCCGCCGCCGCCTCCAAGGACTCCCGGTAATCCCGGGCCGTGGCTTCCAGGCTGCAGCCGGGATAGAAACTGACCGTGGTCATGAGCTTTCTCCCGGCCGGTTCTGGAACAGCTCCCTCAGCCAGCCCCGGCCGCGCACCCCGTGGGGCAGGAGCGCCAGGCGGCCCCGGCGGAACAGCTCCCAGCCCAGGCGGGCGTTATCCCGGGCCTCCGGCCCCCGCCAGCCGCCGGTGGCCAGGAGATAGCGCCCCATGAGCGAGGCCTCCCACACCCGGCCCCGGGCCCGCACCTCGCCCAGGAAGCACTGATGGAACTGGAGCACCCGGGGCAGGGCCGGCGGCACGCCTTCTTTGATCGCCAAGGCGCGGAGGTGGTCCATGAGCCCCGGCAGATCCACCTGGTTGGGGCAGCGGGTGAGGCAGGTCTGACAGGAGGCGCAGAGCCAGATGGTGCGGCTGGTGAGCAGGGCCTCCCGCTGGCCCAACAGGGCCAGGCGCACCACCTGGTGGGGCAGGAGGTCCATGGCAAAGGTGAGCGGGCAGCCGCCGCTGCACTTGCGGCAGCCGTAACAGGCGGCCAAGCTCTCGCCCGGGGCCCCGGTCAGCTCCCGGGCCACGGGGCTCGACGGGATGAGCGCCTCCCCCCGCCCCGCCACCGGGGGGAGTTCCGTCTCTGTGGTCACAGCAAGGGAATCGTTCACGGCGTCACCCCAGAATCCGCTTTACTTCGGTCAATAGCTCCTCGGGCTCCGGCGGCTTTTCGATGTAGCCCTCCGGCGGCGGCACGGCCTGGTTCTTGAACTTGTCCAGCACCTTTTGCGAATGCAGGAAGGTCTTCTTGGCCAGACCGGAGATGATGATCACCGGGATGTTCTTGAAGTCAGGGTCGGTCTTGAGGTCCCGGTACATCTTGATGCCGCTCTCCTTGGGCATCATCACGTCCAGGGTCACCAGGTCCGGCTTGTCGGCCTGGACCCGGCGGAAGCCTTCCTCGCCGTTCTCGGCCAGAACGGGGCGGTAGCCATTACTTTCCAACAGGGTGGAGATGAAAGTGCGTACATCCATCTCGTCATCCACCACCAATACCTTCTTCTTCATGGACCTTTCCTTTCTCCTGTTACCGGGGCGGCTCACGCGGCGGCAGTCCGCCGCTCACAGGGTGTAGGTCTTCTCAGGGTTCCTGATGGCCATGACATGGCAGTTGGCCCGCCGGGATACCTGGTCCACGGTGCTGCCATAGTGGGTGGGCTCCAGCTCGCTGGAGCCCTTGGCCCCCAGGACGATGAGGTCCACCGCGTGGTCCCGGGCGTAGCGCAGGATCTCCACAAAGGGGGTGCCCACCCGGGTCTGGTAGCACACGTCCTTCAGCTCATTCACCCGGGGCCCGAACTCATGACGCAGGCGTTCCGCGGCCTTTTCCAACACCTGGGGCGTGGCCTCGGCCAGTTCCCCGGCCGGCTGCCCCTCGTAGATCTGGTTGGGGGAGTAGCGGTGCCGCGATTGCAGCACATGCAGCACATGCAGCGCGGCGTGATAGCGGGCTGCCAGGTCCGCGGCATACACGAAGGCCACGCCGGCGTCCTCCGAGTAGTCCGTACAGTATAAAATGTTGCGGTAGCCGGGCATCTTCACCCTTCCTTTCCGGGTTCCATCCCCTGGGATAAGCCTGCCTCCTCTGGGCCGAGGGGCAGCACCAGCCGGAAGGTGGCGCCCTTCCCCGGCCGGTTGTCCATCTCCAACCGCCCCCCGTGCTCCTGGGCGATCTTCCGGGTCACCATCAGGCCCAGACCGGTGCCCAAGGAGCCCTTGGAGCTGTAGAAGCTTTCGAAAACATGGGCCAAGGCTTCCTCGTCCAGGCCGGGGCCGTTGTCCTCCACCGCCAGCCAGGCCGTGGTGCCGTTCTTGCCGGCCGAGAGCTTCACCTGGGCCCCCGGCCGGGAGGCGGTGGCGTCCACCGCGTTGGAGAGGAGGTTGCACAGGGCGTCCAGCATCATGCGGCGGTCCACGTTGAGCACCAGGTCCGGAGGAATCTCCAGCGGAGCCACCTTCACCTTGGCCTCCCGGGCTTCGTCGCTCACGATGCCCATCACTTCCGCGGCCAGATCCTCGGCCTTCAAAGGAGCCAGATCGGGCTCGCGGGGCTTGGACAGGGACAGCATGTTGGCCACCAGGATCTTGATGCGCTTCAGGTTCCGGTTCAGCATGGCCAGCCCGGTGTCCAGGTGATCCTCGTTGCTCTCCTTGCGCCCCTGCTCCACCAGATAGACCCCGCCCCGCATGCCGGAGCACATGTTCTTCAGGGAGTGGACCAGGGAGGCCACGGCCTCGCCCACCGCGGCCAAGCGCTGGCTGGCCAGGGCTTGGCTGGTGGCCAAGGCCACCCGCTCCTCCAGGTCCCGGGTGTAGGCGGCCAGTTCGGCCTTGAGGCCCAGGCGCTCCTGGGCCCGGGCCAGCGCCACCTCCAGGGCCCGGTGATTGATGGGCTTGGTGATGAAGTCCCCGGCGTGCAGCCGGAGGGACTCGATGGCCAAGTCCAGGTCGCCGTGGCCGGTGATGACGATGACCTCGGTGTCCGGGGCGTCTTCCTTGACCCGCTTGAGCACCTCCAGGCCATCCACTCCGGGCATTTTCAGGTCGGTGATCACCACGGAGGGCCGCCAGGCCTGAAACACGGCCAGGCCGCTGGCCCCGTCCTCGGCCGTCTGCACCTCGTAGCCGTCCGCGGTCAAATCCAGGGCCATGAGCCGGCGGATGCCCGGCTCGTCATCGATCAGCAAGAGCTGGTTGAATCGAGGGTCGGGTTGGTTGGTCATGCCGCTTCCTCCGCCGCCAGGGGAAAAGAAACCCGGAAACAGGAACCTTGGCCGGGACAGCTCTCCACCGTGATGGTCCCGCCGTAGTCCCGCACAATGCCGTAGGATATGGAGAGGCCCAGGCCGGTGCCCCGGCCCACCTCCTTGGTGGTGAAGAAGGGTTCGAAGATGCGGCTCCGGAGCGCCGGGGGGATGCCGATTCCGTTGTCCCGCACCATCACCACCGCCTGGCCGTTTTCCTCCCGGGCCGCCACCGAGATCTCACCTCCCCGGCGGTCGCCGGCTTGGCGCCGCTCGTCAATGGCGTCCCGGGCATTGAGCAACAGATTGATGAACACCTGTTCCATACGATTCTTGTCGGCCCACACCGGAGGCAGGCCGGCGGGCAGGTCCAGGTGCACGGCGATGTCGTGCACCCGCATCTGCTGGCCCAAAAGCTGGAACACCCCGGCGATGGGCTCGGTCACGTCGATCAGCGAACGGCTGACTTCGGCCTTGCGCCCGAACTCCCGCAGGTGATTGATGATGCGGGTGGCCCGTCCCACCTGCTCCTCGATCTCCCGGGCCACCTGGGCCACCAGGGCCGGGTCGGGCGGCGCGCCCTTTTGGGTCTGACGGGCCAAGAGGTGGCCGCCGGTGGCCAACACGGACAAGGGCTGGTTCAGCTCGTGGGCCACCCCGGCGCTCATCTCGCCCAGGGTGGCCATCTTGGCCGCC
>JAHLLK010000060.1 GCA_020444165.1 Deltaproteobacteria bacterium
TTGTTTGGGGTGGTCCATGGCGCGCCTAGCAGGCTGTTTTTCAACAGCCTGCTAGGGAACGGCCTTTGAATCCGGCAAGCGGCCTTGGCGAGACCGGCCTTGGCGGCCCCTGGCCAAGGCCTTTCGTCTGGCAAGGGCGTGAAACAACCCGCTCCGTGAAGGCGTCATCTGGCGCGACCACCGCAACCCTCCCCTGGAGGGAGTGGAAACGACGCCAAGACAAGGAGGCCCCCGGCAGCATGACCCCGGAAGCGTCTTCCCCCGGCAACCCGAGATCACCACACGTCACCTGGAGCCTTGAGGTGCCGCTGCTGCCCAACCGCCTGATCTGGCGGGAGGTGTTTACCCTAATTGGTTGTGGTTGGTTGGGGTTTTGCCTGGTTGTCGCCACAACTTTTTTGGTGTTGGAGCATTACGACCCAAAGCCGGAAGGGGGAAACCTGTTCATAGGCTTGCTGGGGGTGACTGCTCTCTGGGTCTTTGCCCTCTTGGTAATTTTTATCGGTATGTGGTTCAGGCGGAGGGTAAGGTTCAGCTTCGCGATTGACCACCAGCGGGCCAGCAGCCTGTATGTAAAGTCCAAAACCGAGCGGGTGATGGCTGCGACCGTGGGGGTTTTGGCCGCTTTCGACGGTGATGGCCCCCTCGCGGCCTACGCCGGCGGGGAAGCGGCCCAGGGTAAGGTCCGCCGCGAGGTTTGGTGGCAAAAGCTGCGTAAAGTCGAATTTCATCCGGACCTGTTGGCCATATCGCTTCACCGCTGGCCGTGGCCCGTCTACCCCCTGGTATTGTATTTGCCCCACCGCGAGGGCTACGATAAAGTGAAAGCCAGGATTCCCCAATTGTGCCCGCAGCTGAACCTTTGAGAGCCCGCCATGGCGTGCCCTGCCGCTGCCGCTCCGCCACCGGCTCGGCCAGGGGGTTGCAAAAGTTCCTCTCCGGCCCGCGCCGGGCGGTATTTCACCCGCCGGCTAGTTCCCCGCCACCTGTTTCAACTGCCGGGCGTACTCCGACACCCCGTCCACGATGCCCGCGGCCACCCGGTCGCGGTAGGTGCCGCTTTCCAGACGCTGGCGCTCCTCGGGGTTGGTGATGAAGCCCACCTCCACCAACACGGCGGGCATCTGGGCGCCGATCAGCACGTAGAACGGGGCCTGGCGCACCTTGAGGTCCCTGACCTGGTACTTCTGCCGCAGGGAATCCAGCACCTCGCCGTGCAGGGCCCGGGCCAGGCGGTTGGATTCGTTGATCTTGGAGTTCAGCATCAGGTCGTTCAGGATGACCTGCAGATCGCCGATGGTGCGGGTGCTGGTGGCGTTCTCCCGCGCGGCCACCATCATGGACTGCTTGTCCGAGGCCAGGTTCAGGAAATAGGTTTCGATGCCCCGGAGCTGGGAGCTGGGCGCGGCGTTGACGTGGATGGACAGGAACAGGTCCGCCTCGTTGGTGTTGGCAAAGGCGGTGCGCGCCTCCAGGGGCACGAAGGTGTCGCCCTTGCGGGTGAGGAGCACCTTCATCTTCAGCTTCTGCTGCAACAGCCGGGCCACCCTTTTGGCGATGTCCAGGGTCACGTGCTTTTCCTGCAGCCCCCGCACCAGGCAGCCCGGGTCCTTGCCGCCGTGGCCCGGATCGATGACCACGGTTCGGATGCCGAGCCCCAGGGCGGCGGCCAGGCTCACATCCGGCGGAATCTGCTGGGCCTTGCCCCTGGGCACCTTGGTGACCTTGCTCTTGCCGCTGGCGCGTTTGCTGGCCAAGGCGGGCCTCTCGGCCTTGGGCGGGGCGGCGAAGCAGTCGATGACCACCCGGAAGGGGTTGTCCAGGGTGAAGACCTTGTAGGAACCGAGCTTCTCGATGTCCAGCACCACCCGCACCGTGTCCGTGGTGAATTGGCCCGCCCGGGCCTGCATCAACAGCCCGCCCTTGATGGGTTGGGTCTCCTTGAGGTCCGGCCCCATGGCCGCGCCACGAAGATCCAGATAGATGCGCCGCGGCAAATCGTTCTTCTGGTCGCCCCGCAAGAGGTTGGCCGTGTAGGGCACCGGCCGCTCCAGGTTCACCACCACCCGGGTGTAGTTCTTGGTGCTCCAGTGCCGGAGTTCGGTCAGGGTGGCCAGGGTGGGGTCGTGCCGGGGCCGGCGCGCGGCGGCCGGGGATTCCTCCGGAGCCGGCGCCGCGGAAGCCATCTCGGCCGCCACCTCGCCCTGTTCCCGCGGCGGCAGGTTCACCAGCTTCTTTTCCAGCTGGTCCAGACGGTGCTTGGCCTCACCCACCTGGTCGCCGGTGGGGTAGTTGACCGTGACCCGCAAATAGCCCAAATAGGCCTTCTGCTCGTCGCCGTCCGCCTCATAAAGTTCGGCGATCATCATCTGGGCGTCGTCGGCCAACCGCGAGCGGGGGAAGTGGTTGATCAGCCGCTTCAACAGGTCCTGGGCCTCGTAGAAGTCGTTCTTTTGCTTGAACTGCTTGTAGGCCCCCGCGTGGATGCGGCCGGTCCAGAGGAGCGAGCCGGCGGCCAGGGAACCATTGGGGTCGGCGGTGTAGACGCGGGCGAAGCGGTCGGCCAGGCTCTGCCAGTTGCTATAGACCTGGCGGGCCTTGGGCTGCTTCACCAGCCAGTAGTAATCAGTCTTGGCCCGCTTGTAGATGGCCACTTGGTCCTGGGCCACGGCCGGAGCCACCCAGAGCCAGGCCCAAACCAGGGCCAACAGCAGCACACCCAGGCGGGGGGTTAGGCGCTCAGGATAAACCACGTTTCAACTCGTCCAGGGTGTTCAGGGCCTCCAGGGGCGTGAGGCGGTGCACGTCGATCTCCTTCAGGCGCTCCAACACGGGGTGGCGTTCCCCGCCGAACAGGGAAAGCTGCCCGGGGCTCGGGGCGGCGGGCGGCGGGGCCGGAGCCGTGTGGCCGCCGTTTTCCAGGCGGTCCAGCACTTGGCGGGCCCGGGCCAGAACCTCTTCCGGCAGGCCGGCCAGCCGGGCCACCTGCAGGCCGTAGGAGCGGCTCACGCCGCCGGGCTGCAGCCGCCGCAGGAACACCACCCGGCCCTGAAATTCCTTCACCGCCACATTATAGTTCTTAACTCGGGGAAGTTGTTCGGCAAGTTCGGTCAGCTCGTGATAATGGGTGGCAAAAAGCGTTTTGACCCCCACGCCGGCCAGGGAGTGCAGATACTCGGCCACGGCCCAGGCCAGGGACAGGCCGTCAAAGGTGCTGGTGCCCCGGCCCACCTCGTCCAGGATCACCAGGGAGCGGGGCGTGGCATGGGCCAGGATCTGGCTGGTTTCGCTCATCTCCACCATGAAGGTGGAGCGGCCCCGGGCCAGGTCGTCCATGGCCCCCACCCGGGTGAACACCCGGTCCACCAGAGGGAGCGTCGCGGCCTCGGCCGGCACAAAGGACCCGGCCTGGGCCAGGATTACGATGAGCGCGGCTTGGCGGAGGATGGTGGACTTGCCGGCCATGTTGGGGCCGGTGATGATCAAGACCTGCTGCGCCTGGTCGTCCAGGGTCAGGTCGTTGGGCACGAATTCGCCCGGGGGCAGCATCTGCTCCACCACGGGATGGCGCCCCGCCTTGATGACCAGGGGGCCTTGGGGCTCCATCCGGGGCCGGGTGTAGCCGGCCGAGCGGGCCAGGGCGGCCAGCCCGGCCAAGACGTCCAGGGCGGCCAGGGAGCGGGCCGCGGCCATGAGCGGCCGGCTCTGGGCGGCCACCCGGGCCCTGAGCTCCTCGAACAGGCGCTTCTCCAGCTCCAGAGCCTGGTCCTGGGCCCCCAGCACCTGGGCCTCCTTGTCCTTCAGCTCCGGGGTGAAGTAGCGCTCCGCGGTGGCCAGGGTCTGCTTGCGCACAAAATGCGGCGGCACCTTGTCCTGGTGGGCGCGGGTGACCTCGATGTAGTAGCCAAAGACCCGGTTGAAGCCCACCTTGAGGGAGGGAATGCCGGTCTCGGCCCGGAGTTGGCTCTCCAAGGCCGCGATCCAACCCTTGCCCTGGCCGGCCAGTTCCCGCAGCTCGTCCAGGCGGGGGTCCACCCCCGGGGCGATGACTCCGCCCTCGGCCAGGGAGAGCGGCGGGTTCTCGCTGAGGGAGCGGCCCAGGTCCCGGGCCAGTTCTTCCAGCCCGGCCAACTGGGCCGCCTCCTGGGCCAACAGCGGTGCGGCCAAAGGAGCCAGGGCGGCGGCGATGGCCGGCAGGAGGGCCAGGGCGTCCCGGAGGGCCGCCAGATCGCGGCCCCCGGCCTGGCCCAGGCTGGCCCGGCCCACCAGGCGGGGCACATCGGGCAGGCGGGCCAATTCCTCGGTCAGGGCCTGGGCGGCCAAGGCCTCCTGGCCCAGCTCTTCCACCGCCTGGTGCCGCGCCGCGATGCGGGCCAGGTCCAGGAGCGGGAAGCCCAGCCACTCGGCCAACAGCCGGGCCCCCATGGGGGTCACGGTGCGGTCCACCGCGGCCAGGAGCGAGCCGCGCTTGCCGCCGCCGGCCAGGGAGCGGTATATCTCCAGGTTGCGCCGGGCCGTGGCGTCCAAAAGCAGATGCCCGGCCACCTGGTAGGGGCTCACGGCCTCCACGTGGTCCGGCACGCGGCGCTGGGCCGTTTGCACCGTGTCCCAGGCCAGGGCCGCGGCCACCAGGGCGGCCGGGTCCAGCACCTCGCCGGCCGGGGGCAGGCGCTCACCCAAGAGGTCCTCGGCCTGGGCCGGGGTGGGAGGGCGCCCGGGCCGCAGGGTGAGCACGGTGCGCTCCAACCCGGGCTTCAGCTCGCCCAAGAGGCGGTGGCCGGCCTGGCTCTCGGCCAAAACCAGCTCGGCCGGCTCCAGGCGGGCCAACTCGTCGGCCAGCGGCGGGCCGGGCTCCACGGCCGTGGCCCGGAATTCGCCGCTGGCCAGGTCCAGGTGGGCCAGGCCGGCCAGATCGCGGCCCAGGTACAGGGCGGCCAGATAGCGGTGGTCCCCGGCCGGCAGGTGTTCGGCCAGGGTGAACATGCCCGGGCTCACCACCCGGGTGATCTCCCGCCGCACCAGGCCCTTGGCCAGGCGGGGGTCCTCCACCTGGTCGCACACGGCCACCTTGTGGCCGGCTTCCACCATCTTGGCCAGGTAGGTGTCCACCGCGCGGCAGGGCACCCCGCACATGGGGATGGGGTTGGGGTGGTCGCGGTCGCGGGAAGTGAGCTGGATGCCCAGGACCTTCACGGCCAGTTCGGCGTCCTCGAAGAACATCTCGTAGAAGTCGCCCATGTGGAAGAACAGCACGCAGTCCGGAACCTGCTCTTTCATTTCCAGGAACTGCCGCAACATGGGGGTGTCCCGTCCGGCGAGGCGGGCAGGGGCCGGGGAGTCGGAGGCGGAGGCGGGCTTCTTGGGGGACTGGGCCATGGCTACCAGCGGGGTCCTAGGGGTGATCCTCCGGCGGCCGGGTGAGGGCCGGCCGGTGTGTCCGCCCCAGCATAGCACAAAAGCCCGGCCCTGCCAGCCCCGGGACCCGGTGGAACCAGGGTTCAGGCTGGGGCCGAAAAAACCCTGGCCCAGGGGGAGTTAGCTGCGCGGGTCCCGGAACCTCGGGGTCTGGCTCCGCGGGTTCTGGCTCATGGCCCGCGGCGCTTGGGCCGGGAAACACGGCGCTGGGGCCCGAACCGCGACGCCGGGCCGCGGGTGGGGCCTCTTAGCCCGGCCGGGAGGCCCGGCGGGGGGGAACCGATCAGCTCTTCTGGGGCAGCATGGTGTCCCAGCCCAGACAGCGGGGGCACTTCCAGGTGAGCTGGTGGGACAAAAACCCGCACTGCGAGCACTGGAACTGGCCCTCGCGGCCGTTGATCACCGCCAACAGGCTGGCGAAGGCGTCCCGGAGTTGGGCGGCGTCGCCGCTGGCCAAAAGGATCTCACCCCGCAGCCGGTGGGCCTGCAACTGGCTGGGCTCCTTGTGCACGGCCAGGGACAACAGCTCCAGGGCCTTGTCGTCCTGCTCGTGGCGGCGGTAGTTTCGGGCCAGGGCCAACAGGGTGAACACCGTGGCCTCGTCGGGCTTGATGTTGCCGAAAAAGGCCTCCACCGCGGGCCGGCCCAGGGTCTCCTCGGCCTGATCCAGGCGGTTCAGCACCAGGTGGGTATGCACCGGGGCCAGGTTCACCGCCTTTTTCCAGGCGGCCAGGGCCTTCTTGTTGCGGCCCCGGGCCAGCTCCAGGTCGCCCAGGTGCAGATAGGCGTCCAGGCAGCCCTTGTCCACGGCCAGGGCCTGGTGCAGGGCGTCTTCGGCCTGGTCCAAAACCCCCTGGGCCATCAGCTCCTTGCCCCGCTCGGTCTTGTAATGGGCCAGGATGGCCCGGCTGTCCTCGCGGGTCAGTTTGTCCAGGCGCTTCAGGGCCTGGAAAGCCTTTTCCCAGTCCCGGGTCGACTCGTAGAGGTCCACGATGGTGCGCCAGGCCGGCACGTGCTGGGGTTCGGAGCGCAGCACGTCCTCCAGGCACTCCACGGCCCGGTTGAACAGGCCGCCCTTCTTGTAGTCCAGGCCCAGGTCGTACAAGGCTTGCAGGCGGATGGCCGGGTCCAGGTTGGGCCGGGCGATGATCGTCTGGCGGAGGCGCACCGCCCGGTCGATCTCGCCTTTCTGCCGGAAGAGGTTGCCCAAGACCTGGTAGGTCTCCACGGTGTCCGAGTTCAGGTTCACCGCACGGGTGAACTCCTCGATGGCCTGGTCGGTGTGGTCGGCCATGAGGTGCGCCACTCCTTTGACAAAGGCGTCGTCCGAAGCGCTGCGGGCGGAAGGGGAGCCTTTCCCCTTGCCGAAAAGCGAACCGCGGCCCAGACCCACGCCCAGAAAGAGAAATCCCGCGGAGATGGCGGCCATGGCCAGGGCCAAGCCCATGGTCACCGGCTGCCCCCCCACTACCAGCACTTGGGCTCCCAGCATCATGCTTCCTTTTCCTCGGCGGGGGGAGCTTCCTCCTGCACCGCCGGCGGTCCGGAAACCGGCATGCTCTCCCCGGTGAGCGGCAGGTTCCGGAGGGTCTTGACTTCATTGGCCAGGGAAGCGTTCTGCTTGCGGAGGGCCTTCAGGGCCGACTTCAGGCGGAAGCGCTCCATGAGGCCCACCAGGCTGGCCAACAGCAAACCAAAGAAGAAGGAGAACAGGATCAGGAGATAGGTGGGGTAGGGAGAGGATTGGAAAGAAGCGAACAACAGGTCCATCTTCAAGGTCAACGGATGGCTTAACGGCTCGATGTTCTGGATCATGAACACGATGGCCAAAGCCACCACGGCGGAGATGATGAAAGCCTTGAGGTACCCCATGACTCGTCCTTATCTGAGGGAGGTGAAGTAAGGCCGCAGCTTGTCGCGGGTGGCCTCGATGTGCTCGGGAATCACCCGGATATCGGCAAACACGGTCATGAAATTGGTGTCGCCGCCCCAACGGGGCACGATGTGATAGTGCAGATGCTGCTCGATACCGGCCCCGGCCACCCGGCCCAGGTTCAGGCCCACGTTGAAGCCTTCCGGGTTCATGATTTCGCGGAGCGCGGCCACGCTCTGGCGCACGGTGAGAATGAGGTTGGTCATCTCGGTTTCGCTGAGGTTGTCCAGGTCGGGGACGTGCCGGCGGGGGGCCACCAGCAGGTGCCCGTTGTTGTACGGGAACTTGTTCATCATCACCAGGCAGGTCTCGCCCACTCCCACCACCAGGTCGTCGGCGCCCACGCCGTCGCCGGCCAGGCAAAAGATGCACCCGGTGGGTTTTTCCTCTTCAAGGATGTAGGTCATGCGCCACGGTGCCCAGAGATTTCTCATCCGTTTAAACTCCTTGGAAGCGGCGGCGCCGCTCCTTCCGCTGGCGTTACTTTATTCTAGCCTTAACCCCGCTCCGGTGGCAAACCTCGCCGAAGGGCAAGGGCATATAAATATCCTGGGGTTACAGGTCAAGGATCCGTCCGGTTATCCCTTGGTCCACGATGAGGATCCCCACCGTGGCCCCGCGCCGGGGCCAGGGAGCCACGGCGCCGGGATTGAACAGGAGCACCCCCTCCAATATCAGATTGGTGGGCTGGTGCGAATGGCCGAAAACCACCGCGTCCACCTTTTGGGCGCGGAACTCCTCCCACACCCGCCGGGCCAGGCCCTGGGCCGAGCCCCAGCCGTGGGTGAGGCCGAGGCGCTTGCCCTCCACCTCCACGAGGCGCCGGCCCGGCAGCTCGGCGCAGGCGGCCTGGCTGCACATGTTGCCGTGCACGGCCACCACCTCCGGGCCGGGCAGCATGTCCAGCACCACGGGGCCCGTGAGGTCGCCGGCGTGCAGGATCAGGTCCACCCCGGCGAAGACCTCGGCCAGCCGCGCGGCCAACTCCGGGTCGTAGCTCTGGCGGTGGGTATCGGACAAGACTCCGATGGTCTTCATTTACGGCGCTTTCCGGGCTTCCGGGGCGGGGGGGCCCCGGATCCCAACTCCACCAGGTTCACCCGGCCCCAGGCGGCCAGATGCTCACCGAACACCGCCACCGCGCCCAAGACCCCGGGGACGCCGGCCGCCCATTCCAGGGCCGGGGCCAGGTCTTCCGCCCGGGCGAGGCGGTTGCCCAGGGCGGTGGCCGCGGCGTCGGCCAGGGCTCCGTCCTTGGCCAGGATGGTGGCCGCGTCGGCCCGGCCCAGGGACAGGGAGTGGCCCACCGTGCCGCTGGAGGTCCCCAGCGCCAGGGGCATCTCCCCGGCCGGCACCACAAGCCCCAGGCGGCCCGAAAGGGGAGACTCCCCGGCCGCCAGGCCCACGGTGAGGTCCTGGCCGGTGGCCAGGTACAGATCACCGCCGTTTTCCACCGCCACCCGGGGGCTGGCGGCCTGGAGCCGCTGGGCCACTTCCTGGGCGATGGCCCCGGCCACCGCGGCCATGGGTCCGGTGCCGGCCAGCCGCCCGGCGGTCAGCATGGCCTGGGCCAGGGGCGGGGCCAGGGGGTCGTCGGGCAGGGGGACCAGGGAAGTGAGGAAAAGCGGGTGGTCGGCGATATAAAGTTCCAGAGCGCGGCGTAAATGCAAAACGATCTCCACGGTCCGGGCCGTCAGATCCTTTTCGGCCAGAACCCAGAGATCGGTTTCTTTGACCCGGGCGGTGAAGGCCGAGAGCCCCGCCCCGCGGCAGGTCAGGCGATACAGCCGGGGTTGGTACAAACCCTTTTCCTCGAAAAAAACCCGCTCCCCAGCAGGTTGGTTTCTAACAGCCTGCTGGGTGCGCCAGGGACCCACCCCAAACAAGCCGCCGGCTTGTTCGGGGGCCCGGGGGATGGCGCGTCAAATTGCGCCGCTTTGAAAAAGCAAGCAATTTGACAATTTTGGCAATACCGCGTTTTTGCCAAAATAGGTTGAAAAAGGCCATGGACGGGCTTTTTCAACCTATTCCAAAGAGCGGTTTGCCAATATAGCTCAAGTAAAGGACCAAGTCAACGCGGGTTTGGCCCCCCAAAGTGCCGCGGCCAGGCGGTTTTCTTGACTTGACCGGAGCGATGGGCTATCAATGGTGGGTGATCCTCGCCGAGCCCTCCGGGCGGCGAGGCTCTCAGTGTTTCTCCTTCTAAAACGGGGTTGGCAACGATTCATTTCAGCGTTTCGCCACCAAGCGGTCTGGTGGGGGCTGGCGGGCAGCCGCCGGCCGGTCCCGGGCGGGACGGGACAGCCGGGGACCTCCACTCGGTCCGGGCACCGCAGGAGGGGCCATGAACAGCCGCCGGCTGGCTCGGCTCATGGGCATAATCTGCGAGATCAAGGCCAATCCCCGCCGCAGCCCGGACGAGCTGTGCCGGCGGTTCGACATTTCCCGGCGGCAATTCTATAAAGACCGCGACACCTTGGCCGAGCTGGGCTTCAAGTTCCACTACTCCCGGACCGGCGAGGGCTTTGTCCTGGACAAGGAGCTGACCTTCAACGTCAGCGGCTTGTCCCTGGCTGATCTGTTCGCCCTGGTCCTGGCGGTGCGCGAGCTGACCCGCCTGTCGGACTTCGGCCTGGCCATGGGGGCCCTGGCCGGGCTCCGGCGCATGATGGCCGGCCTGCCGCCACCGTTGGGCCCGGAGTTCGCCGAGGCCCTGGACCAGCTGGTGGTGGCCGACGGCATGGGCTGCCCGCCGGAAGTGCTCCGCGCCTTGGAGGAGGCGGTGGAGGGCGGACGACGGGTGGTCCTGGTGCTGGAAGGGGCCAAGACCGAGCTGCGCTACACCGTGGACCCCCGCCAGCTTCTCCTGCGCGAAGGGAGCCTGTACCTCGAGGCCGAGGGCCTGGGCGGGCCGGGATCCGGGCTTTTGGCCCTGCATCGCGTGAAAAAGGTCATACCCACCCCGTTCTTCTCCCCGCCGGCGGGCTAAGCAGAACGGCGCCGGGCTCGTTCCCGGCCTAGTGCGGCCGGGCGCCGGCCGTGAAGGGAAACTCTCATGAGAGAAGTCGTCATCGTCAGCGCCTGTCGCACCCCGGTGGGGTCGTTCCAGGGCGTCTTGTCCTCCCTCTCCGCCCTGGACCTGGGGCGCATCGCCATGCTGGAAGCCATCCGGCGGGCCGGGCTCACCGGAGGCGAGGTGGACGAAGTGATCATGGGCAACGTCCTGCCCGCCGGTCTGGGCCAGAATCCGGCCCGTCAGGCCATGCTCCGGGCCGGGCTGCCCTTTGAGGTGGGCGCGCTGACCGTGAACAAGGTCTGCGGTTCGGGGCTGAAGGCGGTGATGCTGGCGGCCCAGGCCGTGTCCAGTGGCGACGCGGACACCGTGGTGGCCGGGGGCATGGAGAGCATGTCCAACGCGCCCTACCTGCTCCTGGGCGCGCGCACGGGCTACCGCATGGGCCATGCCAAAACCGTGGACGCCATGATCCACGACGGTCTGTGGGACCATATCAACGACTTCCACATGGGCATGAGCGCCGAGCTGTGCGCCGAGAAGTACGGGGTGAGCCGGGAAGATCAGGACGCCTTTTCCCTGGTTTCCTACAAGAAGTCCCTGGCGGCCCGGGACCAGGGCCGCTTCAGCGAGCAGATCGTACCGGTGGAGATCCCCCAGAGGAAAGGCGAGCCCCTGGTGGTGAGCGAGGACGAAGGCATCCGGGATTCCTCGCCGGAGATGCTGGCCCGGCTGCGGCCGGTGTTCAAGAAGGACGGCTCGGTCACCGCGGGCAACGCCAGCTCCCTGAACGACGGGGCCGCGGCGGTGGTGGTCATGAGCGGCGAGCGGGCCCGCGAGCTGGGGATCACCCCCCTGGTGCGGGTGGGGGCCCAGGGCGCGGCCGGCATCGACCCCAAATATGTCTTGGTAGCCCCCATCAACTCCATTCCCAAGGTCTGCCGCAAGCAGGGCATCGACCCCAAGGAGGTGGAGATCATGGAGGTCAACGAGGCTTTCGCCGCCTCTTCCGTGGCGGTGCAGCGCACCCTGGGCCTGGACCCGGAGCGCATCAACCCCTATGGCGGGGCCATTGCCATCGGCCACCCCATCGGGGCCTCGGGCGCCCGGGTGCTGACCACCCTCATCTACGCCATGAAGGACCAGAACGCGGCCAACGGGATGGCCAGCTTGTGTCTGGGCGGCGGTGAGGCGGTGTCGCTTTTCCTGGAAAACCTGTAAGGTTTCCCTGCTAATCCATGACGGATGGTCAATGAGGACCTAACTGAGGAGTTAACCGATGAGTGAAGTGGTGATCGTGGGCGCGGCGCGCACCCCGGTGGGGCGGTTCGGCGGAATGTTCAAGGATGTTCCGGCGGTTACCCTGGGCGTGACCGCGGTGAAGGCCGCTTTGGAACGCTCGGGCGTGGACCCCGGCCAAGTGGACGAGGTGATTTTGGGTAACGTGCTCTCGGCTGGTCTGGGCCAGAACGTGGCCCGGCAGATAGAGGTGCACGCGGGCATCCCGGTGGAGGCCAATGCTTACTCCATCAACAAGGTCTGCGCCTCGGGCCTCAAGAGCATCATGCTGGCCGCCCAGGCCATCAAGGCCGGCGACAGCCAGATCGTGGTGGCCGGCGGCGCCGAGAACATGAGCCTGGCCCCTTATCTGGTGAACAAGGGCCGCTGGGGGCTCCGGATGGGTGACGGCTCCCTGGTGGACTCCATGATCCACGACGGCCTCTGGGACATTTTCAACGGCTACCACATGGGCATCACGGCCGAGAACGTGGCCGAGAAGTACGGCATTAGCCGGGAAGCCCAGGACCACCTGGCCCTGGTGAGCCAGAACCGGGCCGAGGCGGCCATCAAGGCCGGCCGCTTCAAGGACGAGATCGTGCCGGTGGTGGTGCCCCAGAGGAAGGGCGACCCCGTGGTGTTGGACACCGACGAGCACCCCCGCTTCGGCACCACCATAGAAGCCCTGACCAAGGTGCCCCCGGCTTTCAAGAAGGGCGGCACGGTCACCGCGGGCAACGCCTCGGGCATCAACGACGGCGCCGGCGCCGTGGTGGTGATGAGCCGGGCCAAGGCCGACAAACTGGGCCTCACCCCCCTGGCCGCCATCCGCAGCTACGGCTGGGGCGGCGTGGACCCGGCTTACATGGGCGTGGGCCCGGTGGCCGCCAGCAAGTCGGCCCTGGCCAAGGCCGGTCTCACCGTGGGCGACCTAGACCTCATCGAGGCCAACGAGGCCTTTGCGGCCCAGGCCCAGACGGTGATCAACGAGATGGGCTTCAACACCGACATCGTTAACGTCAACGGCGGGGCCATCGCCCTGGGCCACCCCATCGGCGCCTCGGGCACCCGCATCCTCATCACCCTGCTCTTCGAGATGATCAAGCGCGACGCCAAGCTGGGCTTGGCCACCTTGTGCATCGGCGGCGGGCAGGGCGCGGCCCTGATCCTGGAGAGATAGGCGGGCTCGGGGAAGCGAGGGCGTAAGGCGAGCGGTCCGGCCCGACCCCGCCTTGCGGGCTTCCCAGGCCCCCGCGGCCCGGCCCCCCCCGCCCTTGGCGGAGCGGCGCCGGGGGAACCTCACGTGGCAAAAAGGGGCTGATGCCCGGGGGGAGACACACCGGGCATCGCTCTCAAAAAGGGGAAATGCCAATGGCTTACGAGAATCTGCTTCTGGACTTTGACGGCCCGGTGGCCCTGTTGACCATCAACCGGCCCGAGACCCTGAACGCGCTGTCGCCGGCGGTGGTGCAAGAGATCGACGCCGCGGTGACCGAGGTGGAAAACAACGACGCCATCAAGGCCCTGGTGATCACCGGGGCGGGGCGGGCCTTTGTGGCCGGCGCGGACATCAGCCACATGGTGAAATGCACCGGCCTGGAGGGGCGGCACTTCGCGCTCCAGGGCCAGGCGGTGCTGAACCACATCGAGCGCCTGCCCAAGCCGGTGGTGGCCGCGGTCAACGGCTTCGCCCTGGGGGGCGGCTGCGAATTGGCCATGGCCTGCGACTTCATCTTCGCCTCGGAAAAGGCCAAGTTCGGCCAGCCGGAGATCAACCTGGCCATCGTGCCCGGCTTCGGCGGCACCCAGCGCTTGTCGCGGCTCGTGGGCAAGGGCTGGGCCAAGTACCTCTGCCTCACCGGCGAGATCATCAACGCGGCCGAGGCGGCCCAAATCGGCCTGGTGACCAAGGTGTTCCCGCCCGACGAGCTGATCCCCGCGGCCAGCAAGGCGGCCATGACCATGGCCACCAAGGGCCGCATGGCGCTCAGGGCCATCAAGCAGCTCATCAACGACGGCTTTGACATCGCCCTGGAGCGGGGCCTGAGCATGGAGGCGGAGATCTTCGCCACCTGCTTCACCTCGCCGGACCAGAAGGAAGGCATGACCGCCTTCCTGGAGAAGCGCAAACCCGACTTCCAGGGTGAGCTGAACAAGTAAGACCCGGGCCGGGGGCGGGGGCGGTTTCCCGTGCCCCGGCTTGGTTATGCTGTTGCCATGCGTGGGGGGAGGACCAGGCGGCTGGACTCCCCCGGCCTGCCGTAAACCAAATAGCCCGCACGCGACAATACAGGTGGAAGCCATGAATTTCGGGTTGACGGAAGAACAACAGATGGTCAAGGACACGGCGGCGCGGTTCGCCGACGAGGAGCTTAAGCCCAAGGCGGCGCACTATGACGCCACCCATGAGCACCCGGCCGAGTTCTGCCAAGCCTTGGGCGAGCTGGGCTTCATGGGCATCGCGGTGCCGGAGGAATACGGCGGCGCGGGCATGGACTACATCAGCTACGTCCTGGCCCTGTCGGAGATCAGCCGGGGCGACGCCAGCGTCGGCGTCATCATGAGCGTGTGCAACTCCTTGTACTGCTTCCCGGTGATGACCTTTGGCAACGAGGAGCAGAAAAGGAAATACCTGGAGCCGGTGGCCAGCGGCAAGATGCTGGGCTGCTACGGCCTGACCGAGGCCGGCGCGGGCAGCGACCCGGCGGCCATGCGCACCACCGCGGTGGCCGACGGTGACAGTTGGGTGTTGAACGGCGAGAAGAAGTTCATCACCAATGGCAACGTGGCCGGCCTGGCCGTGGTGGCCGCGGTGACCGACCGCGCCGCGGGCAAGCGGGGCATTTCGAGCTTTATCGTGGATCTGGCCAATACCAAGGGCTTCTCCGTGGGCCGGGTGGAGGAGAAGATGGGCATCAACGCCTCGGGCACCGCCGAACTGGTGTTCGAGGACGCCCGCATCCCCAAGGAGAACCTCTTGGGCGAGCTGGGCGCGGGGCTCAAACAGATGCTCACCACCCTGGACTCGGGCCGCATCGGCATCGGCTCCCAGGCCTTGGGCATCGGCCGGGCCGTGTTGGAGGAGGCGGTGTCCTACGCCCAGACCCGGGAGCAGTTCGGCCAGCCCATCGCCCAGTTCCAGGCTATCCAATGGAAGATGGCCGACATCGCCACCCATCTGGACGCGGCCGAGCTGTTGCTCCTCCGGGCCGCTTGGATGGAGGACCAGCACGTGCACTTCGAGAAGCAGGCGGCCATGGCCAAGATGTACGCCTCGGACTCGGCCATGGCCGCGGCCGTGGAGGGCGTGCAGATCCTGGGCGGTTACGGCTACACCCGGGAGTACGCCATGGAGCGGCACATGCGGGACGCCAAGATCACCCAGATCTACGAAGGCACCAACGAGATCATGCGGTTGGTGATCGCGCGCAATCTTTTGAGGAAGGGTAAATGAACCCCGGCCAGATGGCCGAGGCGGTCCTGGGCGGCGAGCTCAGGGCCGCCGCCCGGGTGATGCGGGGCTTGGACGACGGTGACCCCACGGCGGTGGACACCCTGAAGCTCCTGCACCCCCACACCGGCCGGGCCCGGGTGGTGGGCATCACCGGCTCGCCCGGGGTGGGCAAGTCCAGCCTCACCTCGGCCCTGGTGGGTGAGTTCCGGGCCCAGGGCCTCCGGGTGGGGGTGGTGGCCGTGGACCCCACCAGCCCCTTCACCGGCGGGGCCATCCTGGGCGACCGGGTGCGCATGCAGAAGCACGCCACCGACCCGGGGGTGTTCATCCGCTCCCTGGCCACCCGGGGGCATTTCGGCGGCATCACCGCCTCCACCCAGGCCGTGGCCCGGGTCATGGACGCCATGGGCCTGGAAGTGATCCTGGTGGAGACGGTGGGGGTGGGCCAGGACGAGGTGGAGATCGTCAAGCTGGCCGACACCACGGTGGTGGTGACCGTGCCCGGCCTGGGTGACGACATCCAGGCCATCAAGGCCGGCATTTTGGAGGTGGGCGACATCTTTGTGGTGAACAAGATGGACCGCGAGGGGGCCGCCCGGACCATCGGGGAGCTGGAAGTGATGCTCTCCCTGGATTCCGGGCGGGAGCGCCGGGGAGGTTGGATGCCCAAGGTGCTCCCCACCTGCGCCCTGGACGGCCGGGGCATCCCCCTGTTCCGCCAGACCCTGGACGCGCACTGGCGCCACCTGGCGGCGGACGGCGGGGCCACCCTGACCCGCCGCCGCCGGGAGCGGGCCCGCCGCGAACTTCTGGACCTGGTGCAGACCGCCCTGGTCCAGCGCTTCCTGGCCGATCAGGACCAGGGGCGGGCCCTGGAGCCGGTGGTGAACCGGATTCTTACGGGCGAAACCGACCCTCACACCGCCAGCGAAGAGGTGCTCACCCGCTGGCTGGAGGCCTTGTAATGTGGGATTGGGAGGATGAGGACATGGCTCGCAACGTCAAACGCCAGACCTTGGGGCAACGTATCAATAAGCTGAGGGAAAACCGCGGCATGAGCCTGGAGTCCCTGGCCAATGAGACCGGTCAGGCCCGGGACTACCTGGAAAAGGTGGAAACGGACCAGGTGATTCCCCCGGTGGCCGTGCTGTTGACCCTGGGCCGGGCCCTGGAGGTGGACTCCGGGGAGCTGTTGAAGGACGAGGACACCGGTGAGGCGGTGGAGCGCCGGGCCGACGCGGTGCGGAAGCGCACTTCCCACTACTCCTACAAGGTGCTCACCCCGGAGAACCTGCACAAGCACCTGAAGGCCTTCCTGGTGACCATCGACCCGGAGCAGGACCTGAAAGGCGCCTCCTACCAGCACGAGGGCGAGGAGTTCTCCTACGTGCTCAAGGGCAAGGTGCGCATCACCGTGGGCGAGAACCACAACGACCTCACGGCCGGGGAATCCCTGCACTTCAACTCCGGCATCTCGCACAAGCTCAAGAACCTGGGCAGCGAACCGGCTGAGCTCCTGGTGGTGCTCTATACGCCGTAAGCCCGGTCGCCTTGGGCAATTGCGCCCCTCGGGCGGGCGGCGGGGGAGAACCCCGCTCCCGCGGGGGGCCGGGCCGGCTTTGGTGACGGCTTCTCCCGGGGGCGGGCCGGCTGGCCCCGGGGAGGAGCTGGCGAACCTCGGGGAGCGTAAAGGAGGGGACCGTGGCTTTTGATCTGACCGAAGAGCAGAAGATGATCCAAACCATGGCCCGGGACTTTGCCCGCCACGAGGTCATGCCCACGGCGGCCCAGCGGGACAAGAGCCACGAGTTCCCGGCCGAGAACCTGCAGAAGATGGGCGAGCTGGGCTTCCTGGGCATGATGGTGCCCGAGCAGTACGGCGGCCCGGGCACCGACACGGTGAGCTACGCCCTGGCGCTCACCGAGGTGGCCTATGCCTGCGCCTCCACCGCGGTGGTGATGAGCGTGCACAACAGCATCTGCTGCGAGTCCATGCTCCACTTCGGAAGCGAGGAGCAGAAGCTCTTCTGGCTGCCCAAGATGTGCACCGGCGAGGTGATCGGGGCCTTTGCCCTGACCGAACCGGGCGCGGGCTCCGACCCCAGCAGCCAGCGCATGAGCGCGGTGCCCGACGGCGACGACTACATCCTGAACGGCACCAAGCAGTTCATCACCACCGGCAAGAACGCCGGGGTGATCATCTGCACCGCGGTGACCGACCGCACCAAGCGCCACCGGGGCATCAGCGCCTTTCTCATCCCCCAGGGCACGCCGGGGCTCATCGTGGCCCGGGAAGAGGAAAAGCTGGGGCTCCGGGCCTCGGACACGGTGCAGCTGGTGTTCGAGGACTGCCGGGTGCCGGCGGCCAATATGTTGGGCCGGCCGGGCGACGGCTTCCGCATCGCCATGGTGGGCCTGGACGGCGGGCGCATCGGCATCTCGGCCCAGTCGGTGGGCGTGGCCCAGGCCTGCCTGGACGAAGCCGTGGCCTACATCTCCCAGCGCGAGCAGTTCGGCCGGCCCCTCTCCGAGTTCCAGGGGCTCCGCTGGCGGGTGGCGGACATGGCCACCCAGATCGAGGCGGCCCGGCTCTTGTGCCTCAACGCGGCGGCCAAAAAGGACCGCGGCGAGCGCTGCTCCCTGGAGGCTTCCATGGCCAAGCTCTACGCCAGTGAAATGGTCAACCGGGTGGCCGGCTGGGCCTTGCAGATGCACGGCGGCTACGGCTATTGCAGCGAGTTCAACGTGGAGCGGCACTACCGGGACGCCCGGGTCTTCACCATCTACGAAGGCACCAGCGAGATCCAGCGCATGGTCATCTCCAACCAGGTGCTGGGCCCCTGGACCCTGCGCTGAGCCGGCGGGTGGGCATGGGAGGCAGCATGGAGCAGGCGGTGGCCCGGCAGGCCCTGGCCCTGGAGGGGGTCCTGGTGGTGGACGTGACCCGCATGCTGCCGGGCGCGATATTGGCCCGTCAGCTCCTGGACCTGGGGGCCCGGCTCATCAAGGTGGAGGACCCGGCGGGCGGCGATCCCTTCCGCCTGGCCCCGCCCCAGGTGGAGGGCCTGGGGGCCGGCTTCGCCACCATGTACCGGGGGGCCGAGTCCCTGACCCTGGACCTGCGCGCCCCGGGCGACGCGGCCAAGCTGGCCCGCCTGGCCGGCAAGGCCGACGTGCTCCTGGAGAGCTTCCGCCCCGGCACCCTGGCCCGCTGGGGCCTGGGCCCGGACCGGCTCTTGGGTGAGAATCCGGGCCTGGTGTATTGTGCCATGTCCAGCTTCGGCCAGGCCGGCCCCCGGCAAAACGACGTGGGCCACGACCTGAACTTCGTGGCCCTGGCCGGGGCCCTGCCCCTGGTGGGGGGGGAAGTGCCGGGCTTGCAACTGGCGGACATCACCTCCGGCCTCCTGGCCTGCTCCGCGGTGTTGGCCGCCCTGTTGGCCCGGGGCAGGGACGGCCGGGGCCGGTTGGTGGACCAACCCCTGGCCCTGGGGCCGCTGCCCTTTCTCGCCTGGGCCTGGGCCGACGCGGCGGCCGGCACGGGCAGCCTGTTGGAGAGCATGCTGGCCGGCTGGGTGCCCTGCTACCGCTGCTACCTTTGCGGCGACGGGCGGCAGATCGCCCTGGGGGCCCTGGAACCCAAGTTCTGGCTGGGCTTTGTGAATCTCCTGGGCCTCTCCCATCTCGCCTCCCTGGGCCTGGTTTTGGGGCCCGAGGGCGAGGCCGTGACCGAGGAGGTCACCGTCGCCCTGGCCGCCCGCCCGGCCGCGGCGTGGGCCGCGGCGGCCCGGGAAGCCGGCCTGCCGGTGACCCTGGTGCACACCCCGGAGGAGGGCCGCCGGGACCCCTACTACCAGGACAGCGGCTGGACCGAGGCCACACCGCTGCCCTCCGGGGCCACCCTGGCCGGCGTGGGGCCCTTTCAGCCCTCGGTGGGCCGCACCCCGGCCCGCCCCGCCCCCCAGCCCGGGGAGCACAACCAGGCTCTGGCCCGGGAGTTCGGCTGGGCGGACTGAACCCGGGCCTTTTCCCTCTCCCCGCCCTGCCGCGGGCCCTCCCGGCCGCCTTCGTCCGTTACAACGCCATATTTTGCTTTGCATTCTCGCCTCCCCAGACCTGATAATGAATGCTCCAGACCAGAAGCGGCAGGGGGGCGCCGTTCTTTGGTCTCTCGCCAAAGCAACTTCCCGTCAGCCCCGGACGAGACACCCCGCTCCTGGTGGGGGAGAGGTGACGTTCAAGCCTCTTGTTGGACGATGCTCGATGCTTACGCTGCTCCCGGCGCGGTGAGTCGCGCCGCGTCCCAGGGGCCAGCGGTTCAGGTATGGTGTCAGATGCCCCAGCCATGAAATGTAAGCAGCACTGACAGGGGGACGCGCGACCCACGCCATGAACATACTGTTTTTATATGCTGACTCTGAGATAGCCGCCCTGGTGCGGCAATTCCTGGCCGAGGCCGGGCACCCTCCGGCGGGCTTGCGGGAGGTGCGCGGCCTGGGCGCGGCCCTGGAAGAACTCGCCCGCGAACCAGCCGACCTGGTGCTCCTGGAGCCCGCTCCCCGGGACCTCCCGGAGCGGGAAGCCCTGGGCCGCTTGCGCCGGGCCGCGGAAGGCGCGGCCCTGGTGGTGCTGGCCGGCCACCAGGATCAGGCGGCCGCCCTCGCCGCCCTGGCCGAGGGGGCCCAGGATGTGCTGTACCGCGCCGAGCTCAGCCCGGCCGAGCTGACCCGCCGCCTGAACCAGGCGGTGAACCGGCGACGGGCCGCCGGCCCGGACCTGGCGCCGGCCGTGGCCGAGGCCCGCCTGCGCCGCCTGGTGGAATCCAACTCCGACGCCATGGTGGTGGTGGACAACCAGGGGCTTATCCGCTTTGTCAACGAGGCGGCCCTGCAGCTCTGGGAGTTGCCCCGCCCGGAGCTTTTGGGCCGGAGCTTCGGCTTCCCCACCGTGGCCGGCGAGACCGTGGACCTGGAGCTGGGCCTGCCGGAAGGCGGGCGCAAGGTGGCCGAAATGAAGGTGGTCTCCCTGACCTGGGAAGGCCGCCGGGCCCATCTGGCCACCCTCCGGGACGTGACCCTGCGCCGCGCCCTGGAACGGGACCTGGCCGAGAGCGAGGAGCGCTTTCGCCAGCTCACCGGCAACATGGACGTGGCCTTTTGGCTGCGTTCCCTGGCCACCGGCCGCCTGGAATACGTGAACCCCGCCTTTGCCGAGATCTGGGGCCTGCCGCCGGCGGACCACCAGGACCACCTGAGCCAGATCCTGGGCCGGGTGCACCCCGACGACCGCCCCCTGTTGGACCGGCCCTGGGAGGCCGAGGGCCGGGAGCCGCATCCCCGGGTGCTGGAGTTCCGCCTCCTGGAGCCCGGCGGCCGGGTGCGCTGGCTGCGGGAGCGCCGCTTTTTGGTGCGCGATGGCCAAGGGCGGGCGGTCAAGCTGGCCGGCCTGTCCGAGGACGTCACCCCCTTGAAGGAAACCGAGGAGGAGCTGCGGCGGCGGCAGCAGCTTTTGGACGCGGTCCTGGCCGCCTCGCCGGTGGGCGTGGCCCTCTTGGAAGCCGAGCGGGTCCTCTGGGCCAACCAGGCCGCCCGGGAGATGCTGGGTCTGGGCCCCGAGACGGACCTGGACGCCCTGGACCCCACCACCCTGCTGGCCCGGCCCGAGGACAAGCCCGGAATCATGGAGACCCTGCGGGAGCTGCGCCGCGGCGGTCCGCCCTTGCGCCTGGATCTGCGCTTGCGCCGCCGGGACGGCAAGCTCATCGACGCCCATTTGCAGATCTGCGCCCTGTCCGAGGCGCCGGGGGCCGGCCCCCTGGTGGCCACCATCTCGGACATCTCCTGGCGCAAGGAGGCCGAGCTGGCCCTCCGGGAAAGCGAGGCGCGCTACCGCCGGCTGTTCGAGGACTCCCCGGCGGCCTTGTGGGAAGAGGACCACAGCCGGCTGCGGGAGCAGTTGGCCCGCCTGGCCACCCTGGGGGTCAAGGACCTGGCCGCCTATTTCCGGGACAAGCCGGGCCAACTGGAGCGGCTCACCGGCCTGGTGCGCATCCTGGACCTGAACCGGGCCACCCGCGAGCTCTTTGACCTGCCCCCTAAACTGGCCGCCCGCCAGGGGCCGCATTTCTTGTTTGCCGGGGGGCGTAACCGCGCGGTGTTTCTGGAGCAGTTGCAGGCCATCCACGTGGGCCACGCCCATTACGAGGCGGCCTTGTACCTGGCCAACGAGAGCGGCGAGCCCCGGCACATGTACATGCGCTGGTCGGTCACCCCGGGCCGGGAGCGCGATCTGGGCCGGGTCTTGGTGTCCTTGCAGGACCTCACCACCCAAAAGCGCCTGGAAGACCAGTACCACCGCCTGCAGAAGCTGGACAGCCTGTCCCTGGTGGTGGGTGGGGTGGCCCACGACTTCAACAACCTCCTGATGGCCATGCTGGGGCACGCCGAGCTGGCCCTGGAGCAGGTGCCCGCCGGCTCGCCTCTGGCCGGGGACCTGAAGGCCATCCTGGAAAGCGGCCGGCGGGCCACGGCCCTCACCCGGCAGATGCAGAACTACGCCGGCCAGGGCCGGCACCAACCCCAATTCCTGGATCTCTCCCAGTTCGCGGCCGAGGTCCTGGCCATCCTGCAGGTTTCCCTGGGGACGGGGGCGGAGTTGCACCTGGACCTGGCCGCCGAACTGCCCGCCCTGGAAGGCGATCCCGGCCAGCTCCAGCATCTCCTCATCGCCCTGTTGACCAACGCCCACGAAGCCCTGGACGGGCAGGGGGGGCGGGTGACCGTGAGCACCCGGCTGGTCCACTTGACCCGCCAGGACTTGGAGCAAAGCTTCCTCTTCGAGGGGCAGGCCGCGGGCGACTACCTGGCCCTGGAGGTGCGGGACTCCGGCCGGGGCATGGATCCGCCGGTGTTGGACCGGGCCTTTGATCCCTTTTTCTCCACCAAGTTCACCGGCCGCGGCATGGGCCTGGCCGCGGTGCTGGGCATCGTCCGGGTGCACCAGGGGGCGGTCAAGGTGGTGAGCCAGCCCGGGCAAGGCACCTGCTTCACGGTGTATCTGCCCGTGGCCGCCCGGCCCAGCCCCGCGCCGCCGCCGCTCGCCCGGCCGCCCCTCAGGCTGGCGGGCCGGGTGCTGGTGGTGGACGACCAGGAGGAGATCCGCCGGGTCACCAGCAGCATGCTGGCCCAGCACGGGCTCAGCGTGCTCACGGCCGGCGGCGGGGAGGAGGCCCTGGACCTCCTCGGCCGGCTGGAAGGCCCCTTGGACGCCGTGGTCTTGGACTGGAACATGCCCGGCCTGTCTGGCGAACAGGCGGTGCGGGCCATCCACCAGGCGCGCTCCGCCACCCCGGTGCTGTTGACCAGCGGCTTCAACCGCGCGGAGATCGCTTTCCGGGCCCAGGGGCTCGAGGTGGCCGGCTTCCTGCAAAAGCCCTACAAGATCTCGCAACTTTTGAGCGAGCTGCAAAGGATCATGGCCTCCCGGGAGGAGTAAACCGGGAGGCTCGGGCCCCGTGACCCGAGAACGGCCGGAGCGCTTGCCAGCCGGGGCCGTATCTGCCAGAGTTAAACTGCGGCGGCGACGGCGGCGGCGGCGCCCCTGGCCGGCCCGCGCGCCGCGGCAACCACCCACCCTCGGGGCCCTGCCGGGCCGGAAGGAGCCAAAGTTTCCATGCCCAAGGTGGCGATCGTACGTTACGAAGAACCCGGGGAATCGGTCCGCCAGGCGGTGGAGCTGAGCCAGGGCCTGGCCGGCCTGCCCCAGGGGGCCAAGGTTTTCCTCAAGCCCAACATCGTCTTCTGGACCAAGGCCGTCCCCTTTCCCAAATGGGGGGTGATCACCACCAGCCGGGTGGTGGAAGACCTGGTGGTGCTGTTGAAGGAGGCCGGGGCCGCCCAGATCACCATCGGCGAGGGCATGGTCATGTACGATCCCAAGGACACGGCCACCCCGGCCCACGCCTTTGAGACCCTGGGCTATAACGAGCTGGGCCGCCGCTACGGGGTGAAGACGGTAAACGTGTTCGAGCGGCCCTTCCGCCAGGTGGACCTGGGCGATGGGGTGGAGCTTGCCTTCAACGTGGACGCCCTGGACAGCGATTTTTTGGTGGACCTGCCGGTGATGAAGACCCACGCCCAGGCACGGCTCAGCCTGGGGCTCAAGAACCTGAAGGGGCTCATCGACATCCCGTCCCGCAAGAAATGCCACAACGCCGAGCCGGGGCGCGGTTTGGACTTCATGGTCTCCCATTTGGCCCAGGCCCTGCCCCCCATGTTCACCCTGGTGGACGGCATCTACACCATCGAGCGGGGGCCCTCCTTTGACGGCAAGGTGCACCGCAGCAACCTCTTGGCCGCTTCGGCCGATCTGTTGAGCGCGGACTTCGCCGCGGCCCGGCTCTTGGGCCACGACCCGGCCGAGGTGCCCCACCTGGCCCTGGCCGCGGCCCGGGCCGGCCGCCCCACCGACCTCTCCGACGTGGAGGTGAAGGGCCTGGACCCGGCGGAGGTGGGCACCTATCACGGCTGGGACTACGAGTACACCCCGGACGGCAGCCTGCCCCTGCCCATGGTCAAGGCCGGGGTGGCGGGCCTGGCCTTTTATAAATACGACGACACCCTGTGCACCTACTGCTCGGGGCTCAACGGCATCATGCTCGCGGCCATTTCCCTGGCCTGGCAGGGCAAGCCCTTTGACGAGGTGGAGGTGCTCACCGGCAAGGCCATGGCCCCCCGGGGTCAGGCCCACAAGACCATCCTGGTGGGCAAGTGCATGTACCAGGCCCACAAGGACAACCCGGCCATCCAGGAAATGCTCGCCATCAAGGGCTGTCCGCCCAAGGCGGAGCAGATCGTGACCGCCCTGCACCAGGCCGGCATCCCGGTGAACGAGGCCATGTTCGAGCACATGGACCAGTTGCCCGGCTTCTTCATGGGGCGCTACGCGGGCCGGCCGGAGTTCGAGGAGGCCCACTTCCAGGTGGCGTGAGAGCCCAAAGCATGGTGCTCACCGGCCGTGGACCATGGCCGGGGGGAGCGGCAACCAGGGCGGCGCCCGCCGTCCGGAGAGGAGGTTAGCGTGCGGGTCCTGGTGGTGGAAGACGATACCAAGATCGCCGACTTCCTGGCCAAGGGCTTCCGGGAGGCGGGTTTTACCGTGGACTTGGCCGCCGACGGGGACGAGGGCCTGGTCCAGGGCCTCACCGGGGTGCACGATGTCCTGGTGGTGGACCTGATGCTGCCCGGCCGGGACGGGCTCTCGCTCATCGAGGAGCTGCGGGCCCGGCGCATGACCGCCCCGGTGTTGATCCTCTCGGCCAAACGCTCGGTGGACGACCGGGTGCGGGGCCTGCAAAAGGGCGGCGACGACTACCTGACCAAGCCTTTTTCCTTTGCCGAGCTCTTGGCCCGGGTGCAGGCCCTGGTGCGCCGCTCCTCCCTGCAGACCGAGCCCACCAGCCTGGAGGTGGGGGGCTTGCAGATGGATCTCCTGACCCGGGAGGTCACCCGGAACGGTCAGGTCATCAACCTGCCGGCCAAGGAGTTCGCCCTGTTGGAGCATTTGCTGCGCAACGCCGGGCGGGTGGTGACCAAGACCTCCATCCTGGAAAAGGTCTATGATTTCAGCTTCGACCCCCAGACCAACGTGGTGGACGTGCTGGTTTGCCGCCTCCGCAACAAAGTGGACCGCGAACACGAGTCAAAGCTGATCCACACCATCCGGGGCATGGGCTATGTTCTCAAGGAAGGCTGAGCCAACCGGGGAGGCCCCGGCCGGCCCCGCCCCCCGCCGCCCGGCGCGTCCCGGCCTGTCCTTCAGCCTCAAGCTGACCGCCCTGAACTCCATCTGGTTCGTGGGCTGCTATCTCATCCTGTTCACCGCGGCCTATTTCATCGTGGACGAGCTGGGCCACAAGCGGGAGCGGGAGCTGATCCAGAACCGGGCCGAGGAGTACGAGGCCTGGTACCGGGAGGGAGGGGTGCGGGCCCTGGAGGAGCGCTTCCAGCTCCAGACCTCCCAGCGCCCGGAGGTGTTTTTCCTGCGGATCATCGGTCCCCAGGGCGGGGTGGTGCTGGTGAGCCTGCCGCCGGGCACCCGGCCGGTGGACCTGGATGACCTGCCCCGGCCCAAGTTCCTGGCCGCGGCCCGCTGGGAGACCTTCGAAGATCCCCACCATGAGCGCTCCTGGACCGTGGCCTCCCTGCCGCTTTCCAAGGACATGGTGCTGCAGGTGGGCAAGGACTCCAGCCAGGAGGAGAAGTTCCTGGCCTGGCTCCGGGCCGTGTTCCTGGGCTTCTCCGTGCCCATCGTGCTGTTGGGGGTGGCGGCCGGCGGGGCGCTCACCTACCGCGCCCTGAAGCCTCTCAGGAACCTGATCCACACGGTGCGGAGCATCCTGGCCACCGGCAACCTGGCGCTCCGGGTGCCGGAGCGGCCGGAAAAGGGCGAGCTGGACGAGCTGATCAGCCTGTTCAACCGCATGCTGCAATCCAACCAGGCGCTGATCACCGGGCTCAATGAGTCCCTGGACAACGTGGCCCACGATCTCCGCACCCCGCTCACCCGCCTGAAGGCCGCGGCGGAGTATGCCCTGCAAGGCGGGGGCGGGCCGGAGGCGCTGCGGGAGGCCCTGGCCGATTGCCTGGAGGAGTCGGATCAGGTCTTGGTGATGCTCAACGCGCTGATGGACGTGGCCGAGGCCGAGGCCGGGGTGTTGAAGCTGGACCACCAGCCGGTCTTGTTGGCCCCCCTGGCCGACCTGGTGGTGAACTTGTACCAGGAGGTGGCCGAGGACCGGGGCCTGACCCTGGTGGCCGAGGTGCCGCCGGGTTTCACCGTGCTGGCCGACACCGCCCGGCTGCGCCAGGCCCTGGCCAACCTGGTGGACAACGCGCTCAAATACAGCGATCACGGCGGGGAGGTGCGCATCAAGGCCATTTCCCGGCCGGGTTGGGCGGGTTTCGCGGTCAGCGACCAGGGCCAGGGCATCTCCCACCAGGAAAAGGACAAGATCTTCGACCGTCTCTACCGGGGCGACCGCTCCCGCTCGCAGAAAGGATTGGGCCTGGGCCTGTCCCTGGTGCGGGCCATGGTCATCGCCCACGGCGGCTGCCTGGAGCTGGACAGCGAGGTGGACCAAGGCTCCACCTTCCTCGTCTGGCTGCCCACGGAGCCGGGTCCTCCCCGCCGGGAGGCCGTGTCGCCCGCCGCCCCGCCGGTCCCGGGCGGGGTCACGCCGATCTCCTAGTCCGGATATTTCATGGGGCTCGGGTGGCTTTCCCGGGGCGTCTGACCCCAAGCAACCAATACGCTGCCGGTCGCGGCATCAGCCTGCGGGGGAAATGAATCCGCCGACAAAGGGAGGAGTGGCGCAGGGCGGGCGCGCCCCGGCCCTAGTGCGCGGGCGCGAACGCCCTGGGCTTGAAGCCGGAGTCCGGATGGGGAAGGGGATGGGGAGGGGGATGGGGAAGGGGATGGGCCGCCACGGTGCTGGCCGGGATCTCCCCTGTCGGCCACACGGTCAGCGGCAGACCGGGGCTGGAGAGCCGGCTGCCGTCAGCCTCCACCTCCCCCACGTTCACCACGAAATCACCCGGCTCCAGGGCGCGCACCCGGTAGAGAAAGGTCACCACCATGCGGCTGGGTCCGGCGGACGGCTCCCGACGGCGGCTGACCCCCGCCGGGGTGATCAACAGGCCCCGGCCTCGGGGCCGGGGGTCCAGGACCCGGTTGGCGCCGGCCACCTGGATTCTGAGCAGGGCGGTTTCGTCCAGGTGCAGGGCGCGGGGTTGCAGGCGCAGCGAGAGGTGGACCGGGGCCAGGGGGGCGGACGGCGCGGCGGCCGAGGGACCCTCGGCCAGGGACACCCCGGCGTCCAAGAGCGAGCCCAGAAAGAGACCCAGCCCCAGGCCCAGCACCAGACCCAGGCTCAAGCCCGGGAGCCAGCCGGGGCAGAGCATCCAGCGGCCCAGGGCGGCCCAGGCCCGACGGCGCGGGCCGGCCCTCATGGTTTCGCTCCGGCAGGACAGTTGCCGCGCGGCGGCGCCAGGATGTCGGCCCGCTCCTCGGGGCTCCGGGCCGTATTGGCTTCGGCCAGGCTGGTTTCCAGGTCGGCCAGACGGTCCCGCACCACCTCCCGGTTGTGGTCGGCCTCGCTGTCCGCGGGGTTCAACTTCAAGGCGCGGCCATAGGCGGCCAGGGCCAGGCGCCATTGCCGCACGGTTTCCTCGGGATCGCGGGCCAGCTCCTTCTCGCCCAGGCGGAAGTAGGTGTTGCCCAGGTTGTAGGCCGCGCGATTGGCCAGGGCCTGGTTGGGGGACTTGGCCGCGGTGCGGAAGGCCTCCAAGGCCGCGGGGTAGTCGCCCTGGCAATAGGCGGCGGCGCCGAGGTTGAAGGTCAGCTCCAGCCGCCCCGGCTCGGCCCGGGCGGCTCGGCTGAACTCCTGCCGGGCGCGGGGATAGTCCTCTTGCTGGTAGGCCGTCATGCCGTCTCGGGCCGAGGCCCAGGCCGGCGCCGGCCCCCACAGGGTGCCCAGGCCCAAGGCCAACACCAGCCCTTGCCAGAGGACCGCCCGGCCGGGGCGGCGCTCTGGCCGCCGGGGCGGCCGCGGGGGGGCGGGGCAGTGGGTTTTGTGCCGAAAAGCCATAGGGTTCCTCATGCGGCCCGGGAGGCAGGGGCCGGGGAGGGCCGGGTTCCGGTGCCGGTTCCGCCGGCCGCTCGCGCCGCCACCCGGTGGGCCGCGGCCCAAAGGGCCTCCAGATCACCGCGGGTGAGTTCCCGGCCCGGCCGGTGGACCAAGTCCGCAAGCCTCAGGAACCTGCCCAAATCCCGTCCCACGTGGGACGCGCCCGCGGGCCGCAACAGGGCCAGCTCCACCAGATACTCCTGGCTGCCCAGTTGGCTGGACGGCGCTTCCAAGATTTCCTCCAGGTAGAAACGCAAAATATCGGCCAGCTCCGCCGTGAAGACGCGGACGCGGTCCGGGTCCATCAGATCCCGGGCCCGGGCCAGGCGGGACAGAGCCTTTTCCAGCGGCGTGGGGCCGGGGGCGGAGCGCCCCACCTGCCGGCGGGACTTCAGCCAGGCCGCGATGCCGCCCAAAGCCAAGATTACCGCAACCCCCACGGCCCAGGGCCAAAAAGCTGGCCCCTCCAGGGGCAGCGGGCCCCGAATATCCAGGATATCACGCCCCAGGGTGTCGGCGGTTGCCGATGCGGCCGGGGCCAGGGCGGCGAGCCCGGCCAAGCTGGCGGTGAGACGGGAGGGGTAAATCATGACACGGCACCTCCTTTCCCCTGCCAGGGCCCCGGCGGCGATGTCGGGGGAGGTTAGGACGGCGGCCCGCGCCGTGACGCGGGCCGCCGTGGTAGGGGGGTAGGTGTGAGGTAGGGGGGTCAGGGCATGGCCACAGCCTCTAGTATTTGCTCCACCGGAACGCCGGCCGGAGGCGTCTGAGCGCCCGCCGAACGACGGAGGATGATCCGGTGGCGCAGGACGTCCAGAGCCGCGATTTGGACGTCCCTAGGGGTGACATGCCCGCGCCGTGCCAAAAAGGCCTGGGCCTTGGCTGCCAGTTCCAGGCAGCCCGCCGCCCGGGGAAACGCTATGCGCTTCGCCTTGGAGACGAGGCCCAAGCCTGAGGTTGCCGCATGCCGGCTGGCGTAGACCAGCCGGGCCGCATAGTCGGCAACCCTATCGTCCAGATGAATTCTTTCCACCACCCGGCGGGCAGCAAGAATGCTTTTGCGGTCCACCACGGGGCTCACGGGAAGGGTCGACTGCTCGGCCGCTCCCAGAGTCCCGTTGAGGCTGGTGAGCCGCGGGCCGGAGGTTTCCAGGTTCATCTGATACATGAAATTATCCGCCAGGGTCTCGGGCAGGCGCGTCCCGGCCGAAGCCTCTCGGGGCTCCCGGGTGGCGAGAACCATGAAAGGTTGGGGCAGGCGGTGGGTACGCAGACCTAAAGTCACCTGGCGTTCCCGCAGGATCTGGGCCAAATACTCCAGTACCCGGTCCGAGGCCCGCTCCAGGCCGTCGATCTGCAGGAAGGTGGCAAAAATGGGACCCCGGGTGAGCGCCAGGCGCTCGCGGCGGGAGTCCATGGAGAATTCGGCGCTCACCAAATCGGTGGGCAGGGTTTCGGAGGTAAACTGGATACGGCGGAACTCGGAGCCCGTGGCCGCGGCCAGGGTTACCAAGGCCTTGGCCTGGATCAAGCCGGGCAGGGTTTCCAGCATGAGATGACCGCCGGTGAGAAGTGAAGTCAACATCCGGTTCACGAGATGGATCTGGCCCGCTAAAACGCGGCCCATCTCGCTACGCAGGATCTCGACCCAAACCGAAGCGTGCCGGACTTTTTCCGCCAGGTCCGGCCGCTCCTCCAACCGCAGGGGACGGAGTACGGAGGGGGGAGAGACTGCGGGGAGGCTCTCTCCCCAAGGGTCTTTTTTTAATTGACCCAGGGTAGGCATTCCAGAACTCCTTTCGGGCTTTTCCCAATCCCTTAGGCACCCATGATCGAAGATAGCAACTCAGTCTTGCCGCAACCTTGCGGCGGCATTACAAAGCTGTAATGTTACCCCCGGGCCTCTCAGGGGATTTTCGCTAAACTATTCGGCTAATTACGGGGGGAAAGCTTCAGTAGGGCCCGCTGGCGGCTCCCGGCGTCCGGGGCGGCAAACGGAAAATATTGGGTAAGAAAAGATAATTATGGCGCGAGGTTACCCAACCTGACCCCGCGGTGATCCGGCAACCTGGAGCCCGGGGCCGGAAAAGGGCCGGGGTAAGAATAAAAGTCGGATTGGTGGTGCCGGGTCCCCTGGGCGGCAGAGGGACCGGTGGGGCTCAGCGGGTGGGACGGGGCAGGGCCAGCCAGGGGGTTATCCGCCAGACGCCCGCCGTGGCGGCCAGGGTCAGGCAACCGTGCCGGGCAGTGCTGTACCAGGGGATGCCCCGGGCGGCCAGGGCGGCCAGGGCCGCGGGCCGGGGCATGCCGAAGCGGTTGAAGGCGCCGCAGGAGAACAACACGGCCTGGGGGGCCAGGCGGTCCAGCAGCTCCGGGGTGCAGGAGTCCACTCCGCCATGATGGGGCGCGGCCAGGATTTGGCTCCCGCCCCGGGGCAGCAGGGGGGCCAGGGCCCGCTCCTGGGCCGGCCCGTTGTCCCCGGGCAGCCAGAGCCAGGCCCCGTCCTGGCCAAAGCCCAGCCAGAGGCTCTGTTGGTTGGGGTTGTCCGGCCGGGGGGCCGGGGGAGGGGGCGGCCACAAGACCCGCACCTCGGCCCCGCCCAGGGAAAAGGCCGGGGAGAGCCCGTGGCCGGGGGTCAAGAGGGAGATTCCCCGGGACGCGGCCAGGGTCAGGAGCCGGCCGTAGGAGCCCTGGTCAGCCGGCTCGCCCGGCTCTCCATTGCTCCACAGCTCGTCCGGTGCGAAATGCTCCAGAATGAAGGGCAGGCCGTCGGTGTGGTCGGGGTGGGAGTGGCTGGCCACCACGGCGTGCACCCGGCGGATACCCTGGCTCCACAGGAAAGGCGCCACCACCCGCCGTCCCATATCAAAACCACTGTTCGGCCAGCCGCCGCCGTCCACCACCACCACCTGGCCCTGGGGCAGGCGCACCACCGCGGCCGAGCCCTGGTCCACGTCCAGGACCCAGGCGGTAAGCCCCGGGGGCGGGGCCGCGCCAGGAGCCGGGGCCGCGGGCCACAGCCCGGCCCCCACCGCGGCCAGGGCCAACAGCAGGGCCACCGGCTGGCGCCAGGCGCCCCGCGCCAGGAAGAACACCCCGGCCGCGGCATAGACCAGCCCCACGGCCCAGGGACCGGGGCCGGCCAGGAACCAGGTGGCCCCGGGCACCGCGGCCAGGGCCTGGGCCGCCTCCACGGCCCAGCCGGCCGGCGCCAGGGCCGCCCGCCACACCAGGAGCCCGCCGGCCGGCCAGAAAAGGCCCAGGGCGGCCCCGGCCAGGCCCAGGGGCAGAATGCCCAGGGCGGTGAGCGGCACCAGGACCAGATTGGCCGGCAGGAACAAAAACGGCAGGGTGTGGAAATACAACACCCCCAACGGCAGCATGGCCACCCCGATGCCGGCCGAGAACCAGGCCCAGCCCCCCAGGCGGGCGGCCCAGCGGCCCACCGGGGTGTTCCCCCGCCGGGCCAGGCGGTAGCTGGCCGGCCCCACCACCAGGAGGATGGCCGCCACCGCCGTGAAGGAGAGCTGGAAGGAGAGGCTGGCCGGTGACTGGGGCCAGAGGAGCAGGATCACCAGGGCGGCCAGGGTCAGGCCGCCCACGGCATGGTAGGGGCGGTTCAAGAGCAGGGCCGCGGCCAGGGCTCCGGCCATGACCAGGGCCCTGAGGGTGGGCAGGGAGGCTCCGGCCAGGCCGGCGTAGGCCGCGGCCGGGATCAGGGCCAACAGGGCCGCCAGCTTGGGCGCCGGCAGGGCCAGGGCCAGGCGGGGCCAAGCGGCCAGGCCCAGGCGGCAGAGGAGAAAGGCCGCGCCCCACACCAGACCCAGGTGCAGGCCCGAGATGGCCAGCAGGTGGGCCGCGCCCAGGTCGGCAAAGGCCTCTTTCAGGGTGGGCGGCAGCTGGCCCCGCTGGCCCAGGATGAGCGCCCGCAACAGCCCCCGGGACGGCCCCGGCGGCAGGCGCTCCAAAAGGAGCCCCAGGCGGGCCCGGCCCTCCTCGCGCCACACCTGCCAGGCGGGCGCTTCACCCCGGCCCAGGACCGTGAGGCCGGCCTGGGCTCCGGCGTAGGCCCGCACCAGGAAGCCCTGCCGGGCCTGCTCCGCCGCGTAGTCATACCCGCCGGGGTTGGCCAGGCTGGTGATGGGTTGGGGCTGCACCTTGAGCCGCACCCGGGCCCCGGGCGGCGGGGGGGCCCACTGCGGGGCCAGACTCAGGTGCAGGCGGCCGCGCGTCGGACGGCCGTCCAGGCTCACGGCGGCCAGGTCCAGGCGGGAATTCCGCACCAGGGGCTCCGGCGCGGTGAGCACGTCGGCCACCAGCATATGGTCCTGGCCGTCGGCCTCATGCACCAGGTGGTCCGGCGGCGGCGGGGCGGCGTCCCAGGCCGCCAGCCCCAGGCCCAGGACCAGCGAGGCCCCGGCTAGGCCGAGAAGTTGGTGGAGCGAGAGCGAAGGGGAACCGGGAGAGCGCGCGGCGAAAAGGGCCAAGTGGCGGAGCGCCAGCCAGGCCAGGGCCAGGCCGGCCAGGGTCAGGCCCACCCCCAGCCAGAGGGGCCGCCAGTCCGGAGGCAGGGCCCCGCCGGCCAGGCAGCCGGCCAAAAGCCCCAAGACCGGCGGCAACAAGGGATGAAAAAACACCCGGCTGCCTAAGAGTTTGTTGGAGAAATGGGAAGATGTGGGGGAAAACCCCTTTTTGTGGACAAAAAGGGGTTTTCCCCCACGCCCCCTTTCCCCAAAAAAACTTCGTAGGTTTCAGGTGGTTGAGCAAAAGTAATCTTTAATCCGGAATGCCTGCCGAAGGCGGGAAAGTGGCGAAAAACGGCCGTGGCGCGAATACTCCGCCACCCTCCAATGGTGGGCTCCCCCTGCTCAACCGGCTCCGAGGTCAAGACTTCAGTTCCCGGCCCGGCGGCGGCTCCTGGTCGCGGGTGACCCGGGCTCCGGCGGCGGTCAGTTTCTGGTCGATGCGCTCATAGCCCCGGTCCAGGTGATACACCCGGCTGATGGCGGTGCGGCCCTCGGCGGCCAGGCCGGCCAGCACCAGGCAGGCCGAGGCCCGCAGGTCGGTGGCCATCACCGGCGCGCCTGCCAGGCGGCGCACCCCCTTGACCATGGCGGTGGAGCCGGTGACCTCCACGTTGGCCCCCAGGCGGCGCAGCTCCGGCACGTGCATCAGGCGGTTCTCGAAGATGGTCTCCTGGATCAGGGAGCTGCCGTTGGAGAGCGTCATCAGCGCCATGACCTGGGCTTGCAGGTCGGTGGGGAAGCCGGGGTAGGGGCCGGTGATGAAGCTCACCGGCCGGGGGGCCCGCCGGGCCGAGACCACCACGCCCTGGGCGGTCTGCTGAAAGCGGAGCCCCGCTTCCTTGAGCTTGCCCACCACGGCGGTGAGGTGCTCCAGCGGCGCGTCCTGGATGGTCAGCTCGCCCCGGGTGATGCCGGCAGCCACCATGAAAGTGCCGGCCTCGATGCGGTCGGGCATGACCCGGTGGTCCAGGGGAGCCAGCTCGTCCACCCCCCGGATCACCACGGTGGCCGTGCCCGCGCCCTCGATCTTGGCCCCGGCCTTGGCCAGGGCCCGGGCCAGGTCCACCACCTCGGGCTCCCGGGCGGCGTTCCGCAGGACAGTGGTGCCCTTGGCCAGGCAGGCGGCCATGAGCACGTTCTCCGTGCCGGTCACGGTCACCAAGTCAAAGGTGATCTCCGCGCCCTTCAAGCGCTTGACCGTGGCTTCCACGTAGCCCTCGCGGATCTCGATGCGGGCGCCCATGGCCTCCAGGCCCTTCAGGTGCTGGTCGATGGGCCGCTCGCCAATGGCGCAGCCGCCGGGCAGGCTCACCCGGGCCCGGCCCAGGCGGGCCACCAGGGGCCCCAGCACCAACACCGAGGCGCGCATGGTCTTCACCAGCTCGTAGGGCGCTTCGCAATCCAGCTCGCCCATGGCCTCCACGGTCAGGTCCGAGCCCCGGAAATCCACGTTGGCGCCCAGGGTGCTCAACAGCCCGGCCATGGTTTTCACATCCCGGAGCGCCGGCACGTTGGCCAGGCGGCTGCGTCCCCGGCCCAGCAGGCAGGCGGCCATGAGCGGCAGGGTGGCGTTCTTGGCCCCGCTCACCCGCACCCGCCCCACCAGGGGGGATCCGCCTTCCACCACCAGTCTATCCATAGTCCCCTCTTTGGCAGACCAGCACCCGCTCGATGCCGGCCAGGTCCAATTTGGTGTCGATTTCCACGTATACCCCCGTGGCGGCGGCGATCCGGCGGGCGCCCGCGGCCTGGCCCTGGCCCATCTCGATCAAAAGCCAGCCGCCGGGCCGGAGATAGGAGCCCGCTCCCTCCAGGATAACCCGAATCAGGTCCAGGCCGCCGGGGCCGCCGTCCAGGGCCTCGCGGGGCTCATAGTCCCGCACCTGGGCAGGCAGGCTGTCCCAGTCCTCCCGGGCCACATAGGGGGGGTTGGCCGTGATCACCTCGAAGAAGCCACCGCCGGCCGCCAGGGGCTCCCAAAGATCGCCCTGGAGCCAGCTCACCCGCTCCGCCAGGCCCAGCGCGGCCGCGTTGGCGCGGGCATAGGCCAGGGCCCGCGCCGAGAGGTCCACCCCCACCACGGCCACCCCGGGGTGATGGGTGGCCACGGCCAGGGCCACCGCCCCGGAGCCGGTGCAGAGGTCCAACAGGCGGGGGTAGTCCTGGTCGGCCAGATGGGCCAGGGCCTCCTCCACCAGGAGCTCGGTCTCGGGCCGGGGGATGAGGACCCCGGGGCCCACCCTAAGCTCCAGGCTGTGGAACCCCTGCCGGCCCAAAAGATAGGCCACCGGCTCGTGCTGCCGCCGCCGCAGCAGAAGTTCCTTGTAGGCGGCCAACTCAGCGGGCGACAAGGGTTGGTCAAAGCGCAGGTAGAGGTCCATGCGGGAACAGGAGAGCACCTGGGCCAACATCAACTCCGCCGACAGGCGGGGAGCTTCCACCTGGTGACCGGCCAGGTACTGGCCCGACCAGCGGATCAGTTCGCGAATAGTCCAGACCTCTCCCGCCACGGTGCTTAGCCCGGATATTTCATGAAGACCGGGCGTCCGGCTGCGCCAGATGCCCGCCGGCTGCGTTGCGGCCATCGCTCCAACCTCGACGTAGCTTTGGCTACGCCTCCGGTTGTCGCTTGTCCGTCGCCTTGCCGGCCGCCATCTGGCTGGGCCGGTCCAGGGTACATAACGTCACTTGTAACACCGGAAGGCTTCAACTGAAAAACCTTTCCATATTAGATCGATGTCGATCTGGCCACCCGGCCCCCATGAAATATCCGGGCTGGCTACCCCGGCAGCTCGGAGCCCAGGGCCTCGGCCTGGAAGAAGGCGATGAGCTGGGGAATCAGCTCGTCCATCTCGCCGTTCAGGACCTGCTCCAGCTTGTAGAGGGTCAGCCCGATGCGGTGGTCGGTCACCCGGCCCTGGGGGAAGTTGTAGGTGCGGATGCGCTCGGAGCGGTCGCCGGAGCCCACCTGGCTCTTGCGGGCCGCGGCCTGCTCCTCGTGGGCCTCGCTCTGCATCTTTTCGAACAGCCGGGCCCGCAGCACCTTCATGGCCTTGGCCTTGTTCTTGTGCTGGCTCTTTTCATCCTGGATGGACACCACCAAGCCGGTGGGCAAATGAGTGATCCTGACCGCGCTGTCGGTGGTGTTCACCGACTGGCCGCCGGGGCCCGACGAGCGGTAGACATCCACCCGGATTTCCTCGGGCTTGATGTCCACCTCCACCTCCGCGGCCTCGGGCAGCACGGCCACGGTCACCGCTGAGGTGTGGATGCGGCCCTGGCTCTCGGTGGCCGGCACCCGCTGCACCCGGTGCACCCCGGACTCGTACTTGAGTTGGCTGTAGGCGCCCTGGCCGCTGATGTTGGCGATGACCTCCTTGAAGCCGCCGCCGGCGGTCTCATGGCTGTCCATGATCTCCACCTTCCAGCGTTTCAGCTCGGCGAAGCGCAGGTACATGCGCAACAGGTCCGCGGCAAAAAGCGCCGCTTCCTCGCCGCCGGTGCCGGCCCGGATCTCCAGGATGACGTTCTTCTCGTCATTGGGGTCCTTGGGCAGGAGCAGCACCCGGAGCTGGCGTTCCAGCTCGGGCAGGCGCTCCTCGGCCGCCTCCACCTCGGCCTGGGCCAGCTCGGCCAGGTCGGCGTCGTCGTCCTCCACCAGGAGCTGGTTCTCCCCGAGGTCGGCTTCCAGGGTGTGGTACTCCTGGTACACGGCCACCAGCTCCCGCAGGTCGGCGTGCTCCTTGGAGACCTTCTGGTATTTGGCCAGATCGGCCAGGATTTCGGGGTCGGCCATCTGGCCTTCCAGTTTTTTATAGCGGTCCAGCAAGCTGTCCAGCTTGCTCTTGATCTCGGAACTCAAAGACATGGCCACACCCTTGGGTGGAGGTTCGCAAAGAGGGATGAGCGCAAAGAGGCCGGAGAGAGGTTAGGGCCAGGGCTCCCGGGGATAACCATCCTCCAGGGCGGCGGAGGCAAGGGAGGTGGGCGCGAAGGCCATCCTCAGGGCCGCCCGCGGGCCCTTGACCCACCCCCAGCAAGCGAGGCCTGCCTGGGGACTCCGGGGACGGCTGGCCGCCAGCGCGGTCAGCGAGGATAAGCGCGCTGGCGTGAACTTGCCACCTTTTGCTTGGGGCAAGTTCCCCGAGGAGAAAGCCAGGGGCCCGCCCCAAACAGGTAGGCACTTGCGGGGGGACTCCGGGGATGGCTTTCTCCGACTCCCTATGGCACGGGCAGGCAAGTTTCGCGCCCGGCGCCCTCGGACAGCGCCGCCTTTAAAGCGGCCAGGGCGATCTCGATCTGGTCGTCGGAAGGCTCGCGGGTGGTGAGCTTCTGCAACTGGAGCCCCGGCCACAACAACGCCCGGCACAGGGGATGGCCGGCCTTCTGCCCGGCCAGGCGGATGATCTCGTAGGAGATGCCCGCCACCGGCAGCATCAACACGGTCTTGAGGCCGATCTGGGCGGCCTGGTTGGCCCAGGCGGCCGCGGCCAGGCGGGGCAACAGGGGAAACACCACCGTGAAGATGAGGATGGAGACCAGGAGCACCACCAGAAGAAAGGCAGTGCCGCAGCGGGGATGCAGCCGGGAATAGCCCCGGGCCGCCGCCACGGAGAGCTCCCCCCCGGACTCGTAGCAGTAGATGGCCTTGTGCTCCGCGCCGTGATACTCGAACACCCGGCGGATGTCCTTCATCAGGGAGATGGACCACAAGTAGGCCAGGAAGATGAGGGTCTTCAGCCCGCCGTCGGTGAGGTGGAAGGCCAGAGTGGTCTCGTCAAAGCCCCTCGGCGCCACCCGGCCCAGACCCAGGGCCAAGAGGTGGGGCAGGGCCACGAAAAGGGCCAAGCCCAGCGCCACGGCGCCGAGCATGGTCAGCGCCAGGGCCCAGGAGCCCAGCCCCTCTTCCTCCTCTTCGTCCGCCAGGGCCTTTTGGGCCGAGTAGGACAGGGCTTTCATGCCCAGGACCAGGGTTTCGCCCAGGATGACCGGTCCCCGGATAAAGGGCTTGGCCAGGAGGGGGAAACGGGCGGCCAGGGACCGGAAGGGGTCGTCCTTGACAAGGATCTCCCCTCCCGGCAGGCGCAACGCCACGGCCAGGCGGGTGGGGGCCTTCATCATCACCCCCTCGATAACCGCTTGACCTCCCACGGTCTGGGGGTTCATCGCGGGAGCCCCTATTCCTGGCCCGTCTCGCCTTGCTGGGCGTCGGCCTCGGCATCGCGTTCGGCCTTGGCCAAACGTTCGGCTTCCAGCTCGTCGGCCTTGCCGCGGTAGGCATCCAAGTGAGCGTACTTCTTGTAGAAGCGCTCCACACGGCCCGCCGAGTCCACCAGCTTCTGCTTGCCGGTGAAGAAGGGGTGGCAGGCGGAGCAAATTTCCACCCGGACGTCGCCGCCGGTGGAGGCGCTCAGGAACTCGTTGCCGCAGGCGCAACGTACTTTCACTTCATGATATGAAGGATGGATATCCGGCTTCATGGTGCCCGACTCCTAAAATTAGTGGTTCGTTGGAACCTGGTATTATAATCCTAAAACCCGGTGTTGCAACCCCACCGACTTTTTGGGGGCCTGGGCAGGCCTCGCGCGCCGGCGGGGCCTTGGGGTCCCTCCTCAGCCAGCTTACCGCCGGCCGGGGCCTGGAAACCCTTCCCCCGCCTGGTTGGTGCGGGGAGGAGGCCCCGGGCGCCAGCTGCCTAGCGGCTCATGGACTCCAAAAACTCCGCGTTGGACTTGGTGGCCTGGAGCTTTTCCAAGAGGAATTCCATGGTGTCCACCGCGGTCAAGGGGCTCAACAGCTTCCGGAGGATCCAGACCCGGTTCAGCTCGGCCTCGTTCAACAACAGCTCCTCCTTGCGGGTGCCGGAGCGGTTGATGTCGATGGCCGGGAACACGCGCTTGTCGCTGAGCTTGCGGTCCAGGTGGATCTCCATGTTGCCGGTGCCCTTGAACTCTTCGAAGATCACCTCGTCCATGCGGCTGCCGGTGTCGATCAGCGCGGTGGCGATG
>JAHLLK010000155.1 GCA_020444165.1 Deltaproteobacteria bacterium
GGCCGCGCCGGCCCCGGCCTGGCTGCCGCCCAGCACCGCGCCGATGGCGCCGCCCGCGATGGGCCCGCCGAAGCCGGCCAGCTTGGCCTTCTCCAGGGCCGATTCATCGGTCAGGCCCACGGAGAGCACGTTGGCTTGCAGCCAGTAGTGGGCCTTGGAGGGGTCGTCCACCACCCTGAAACCCTTGGCCTGCACCGCGGCCACGATGTCCGGTTGCAGGTTGAACTGTTTGTCCGTGGTGTTGCGCACCTGGATAAACACGGTGCGCTGGGCCGGAGGCACTGGGTCCAGGAAGATGGAGGCGCTCATCTTGTTTTCCACCTTCAAATCTTTGTAGCGGATACCGGTGTAGGTGGCGGCGCATCCGGCCAAGAGGGCCACTACCCCCAGACAGGCGGCCAAAATAGCCAGGCGGTGCACTTTACTCAACATTTCCTTCCTCCTTATGGTCTCGGTGCGCCGTAGGAATCACTTCCCCGGCCCCCCTCGCGGACCCATATTGCCTCTTGCCGGGATCAAAGCCCCGGTAGTGTTTCCGTGGCCTTAATTATGGCTTAATCGAGCCTTTCTGAAAAGGGTAAGCTTTTCGCGCCCGTCTAGTTTTTGAGCGTACGCCCAAAATAATTCTTGACAGGACCGGAGCCCCGCCTTAGGTTATGAGCATAGGCTCATTACTTTTTGGAGGACCATATGCCCAGACCACGCCGCTGCCGCCGCATATACGCCGAACCCCCGGCCCGCCGTTTCGGCCCCTACGACCGCCCCCCCGCCGGGGAGGTGGTGTTGCCGGTTGAGGGCCTGGAGGCCCTGCGCCTGGCCGAGGTGGAGGGGCTGGACCAGGAGGAGGCGGCCGCCCTCATGGGGGTGAGCCGTCAGACCTTCGGGCGGGTGCTGGCCTCGGCCAGGACGGCTGTGGCCCGGGCTCTGAACGGCGGCATGGAGCTGGTGGTGGCCGGTGGCGACTACGAGCTAGTGCCCCCCGGACCGGGCCGCGGCATGGGCCGGGGCCGGGGCGGCGGGCGCGGCATGGGCCGGGGCATGGGGCGAGGCCGTGGAGGCCGACAAGGCGGCGGCCCCGCCCAAGAATAACCAGCAAGACAAGGAGGCAAGATATGCCTGGATTCAATGGAAGAGGACCCATGGGCCAAGGGCCCATGACCGGCGGAGGCCGGGGACGTTGCAGCGGATATGCCTACACCGGACAAGGCGCGGCCTGGGGAGCCCCCCCGGCCTATGGCCAGGGACGGGGACGGGGCATGGGCCCCTGCGGCGGCGGCCGGGCCTACGGCCGGGGGCGCGGCCGTGGCATGGGCTACGGCATGGGTCAGGGCATGGGTTATGGCCCGGCGGCCATGGGCCCCACCGCCCAGGACCTGCAAGCCGAGGCCGAGGAGCTTCGGCGGCGCCTGGCCCAGGTGGAAGCCCGCCTGGATAGCCAGGGGCCGGGCCAGGAATGATCACTTTCAGCCGACTCCCGAAGGGAGGTGATAGGCATGCCATTTAGAGACGGAACCGGACCTCGCGGTCAAGGACGCGGCACCGGCAAGGGCCTGGGCCCCTGCGGCGGCGGCAAGAACCGCAAAGGCGGGCGCGGCCAGGGCCAAGACCAGGGCCAGGGCCAGGGCGGACGCGGCGGCAGGAGCCAAGGCGGACGCGGCAAGGGCCAAGGCCGGCGCGGCCAAGGCGCCTAAGATGCCAGGAGCCGGTCAAGCGATGACCCATCCCTTGACTTGAGCCCTTTTCAACCCCCCGGGCCTCCCCTAACGGAGCGGCCTGGGGGCGATCTTTTTCAGCCAATCACGCAAGGGGCGCTCATGAACCCGAAATCGCAAAACCACCACCAGCGGCGCGGTCCCAGCTCCTACGCCATGCAGGACCCCGAGCGCCTGTGGCAAATTCTGGACCCGCGCCCCGGCCAAGCCTGGGCCGACCTGGGCTGCGGGCCGGGGGACTATGCCCTGGAGGCGGCCCGCCGGGTGGGCCCGCACGGCAAGGTCTGGGCCCTGGACCGCGACCCGCGCCTGCTGGCCGCCCTGGCGGACGAGGCCCAAGCGCGGGGCCTCGAGAATCTCAACACCCTGGCCGCCGACCTGCGCCTGCCCCTGCCCCTGCAAGATCGCGGGGTGGACCTGTGCCTGCTGGCCACGGTGCTGCACGTCATCAAATTCACCCTGGCCGATGGTTCGTTGTTTGGCGAGGTGCGGCGCATCCTGCGCCCCGGCGGCCGATTGGCGGTGATCAACTGCTCCATGGCCGATCTTTCCTTCGGCCCCCCCGCCCATCTGCGCATCACCCCCGAGGAGCTGGACGATCTGATTCTCCCCCACGGCTTCGAGCGCCTTAGCCTGGAAGACCTGGGCTTCAACTACCTGGCTCTGTACCACAAAAAATGACCGGCGAACGGGGTTGCCGTCCGCCGGTCCCGGGTCCCTTGGAAGGGAGGGGCTGTGAAGCCCCTTGGAGGGATCGTCACCGGCCGGGTAAACCCGGCCTGATGGAATAGTTCGTTATCTCTTGCTGGCCAACACGCCGTCGCCGCGCAGGCGCCAGCGCTGCAGGCTCTTTTCCACATAAGAGGCGTTGGGACCGGCCACGCCCACGGGGCGGGGCTCGCCGTATTCCTCTTTGGGCTTCTTGGCGGCTTTAGCTTTCACTTTTTGCTCGCTCATAATTCCCCTCTCCCGCGCCACGGCGCACCGCAAGGCCGCCATTGGCGCTCTAAGACGGCCAAGGCCGCCGGAGAATGGGTCCTACAGCCCGTTCTCCTTGGCGTAAGCCTCGGCGAACTCCACCATATCCTCCTCGGTGGCTCCGCCGTCGATCTGGAACCAGGAGTCGGAATAGAGGATATTACCCAGGATGGCCAGGGCGCCGGCCACGTAGGTGCGGCCGATGCCGGGCTCCACCTCGCCGGGATCGCTGATCTCGCCGTCCTGGACCTTGTGCACGATGTCCACCAGGTTCTGGTGGTGACCCTGGGCGATCTGCATGATCAGCTTGTCCTCGT
>JAHLLK010000061.1 GCA_020444165.1 Deltaproteobacteria bacterium
CCTTGGTGTTGCCGCCGGTGCAGAAGGCGTCGAAGCCGGTGCCGGTGAACACCGCGGCCACCACGCTGCGGTCGCCGCTGGCCGCGTTGAACCCGGCGATGACCCCCTTCACCATCTCGGTGGTGTAGGAGTTGTATTGGCGGGGGTTGTTCAGCCGGATCTCCGAGACGAAAAGCTCGGGCACGGCCTCGCCGGTCTTGGGGTTGGTCAGGGGCTTTTTCGTGTAGACCACGCAGGGGGCGTCGGCGTCCGTGCCCCAGTGCTCGGTGCCGAAAAGCTGGTGGTTGCGCAGCTCATTGTCCCGGGGCATCCAATCCAAGGCCATGGTTTCCTCCTTTGGCCGCAAATTCGGGCTCCGCTTGCACGCGGATGATTATTTGTCGAAATCGGGGATCAGCACCTGACGGCGGTCGAACTTGCCGTGGTGCTGGTCTTCGAAGATCTCCTGGATCTGGCTCATGGGCTTGGTCTCCAGGAAGGGCTCGATCTGCACCTTGCCGGCTTGCACCAGCTCCAGCACCGCGGGGTAATATTTGGGCAGGCAGCCCCAGGTGCCGATCAGCTCGGCGTCAAAGGCCATGAGGCGGCTGATGGCGAAGGTGTTGGGTTTGGGGCTGAAGCCCACCACGATCATCTTGCCGATGAAGGAGAGCAGGCCCAAGGCCAGGTCCTGGCCCGGGGTGACCCCGGTGCACTCGAAGATCTTCCAGCCGTAGTTCTTGGGCACGCCGGCCTTTTTGGCGATCTCGTAGAACTCGCCGCGGATGGTCTTGAAATCCTTGCCCTTGGAGTTGATCACGTAGTCGGCGCCGAACTTCAAGGCGCGCTCCAGCTTGGCCTCGTCGATGTCGATGCCCACCACCATGTCGGCCCCCAGGGCCTTGGCGGTCTGGGTCATGTACTGGCCCACGCCGCCGGCCGCGCCGGTGATGAGCACCCGGTCGCCGGGGCCCACTTGGCCGCGCATGGCCGCCTGGTAGGGGGTGGTGCAGGCGTCGGCCACCACCGCGTAGTGCGGGAGGGGCATTTTCAGTTCGTCGATGACGCAGAGGTCCTCGGCGGGCACGGGGATGTAATCGGAGAAGCCGCCGAAGTGGGCCAGGGAGTTGCCGGGCATCTTCTGGCTGAGGCAGCGGTTGCCGCGGCCCTGGGCGCAGATGTCGCATTTGTTGCAGGGCATCACCGCGGGCACGATGACGTTCTTGCCCACCAGGTCCGCCGGGCCGGCGACCACGGTGCCGCTGATCTCATGCCCCAGGGTCAGGGGGGGCTGGTTCACGGTGGGCACGCCGTCATAGAAATAGCTGAGGTCGGTGTGGCACACGCCGCAGCCGGCCACTTTCACCAGAGCGTCGCCGGGGCCCAGTTCGGGCATGTCGATGGTGGCCCGGACCAGTTTGCCGGGTTGGCCGTCCTTGCCCGCCTCCACCATCTGCCAGGTTTCGATTTTGGTCGGTATCGAGGCCATGAACTTTTCTCCTTCAGGCTGGCCGGCCGGGCCGGGGGCCGGGCGGCTTCCTCGGGTTCCTTGAATTGGTTGCGGGGCCGCGCGCGAGCGGACCCGGAAGAGGGAGCGGGTCCCACGGCCCGGGCTCCCCGGCGAACTGGTCGCCTATATCATCCCGTAGCCGCCGTCACAGCAGATGAGCTGCCCCGTGATGTAGGCGGCCTCGTCCGAAGCCAGGAACACAAAGGAGGGAGTCACGTCGGAGGCCTCGGCAAAGCGTTTGAGCAGAATGCGGTTCATGTAGATTTCGCTGAGCTTGGGATCGCTCATGATCTTCTCGGTCATGTCGGTGGCCACGATGCCCAGGCTAAGTACGTTGCAGGTGACCTGATAGCGGGCCATCTCCCGGGCGATGGACTTGGTGAGGCTGATCACCCCGCCCTTGGCCGCGGAGTAGTTCACCTGGCCCACGGTGCCCACCACGCCGGCCACGCTGGTCACGTTGATGATCCGGCCGGAGTTCTGCTCCTTCATGATGGGGTAGGCGCATTTGGACATGAGCCACACCGCTTTCAGGTGGATGCCCAACACGGCGTCCCAGTCGGCCTCTTTCATCTTGTGCAGCATGCCCGGCCGGGTGAAGCCCGCGTTGTTGACCACGATGTCCAGGCCGCCCAGCTCCTTGACCGCCGCGTCCACCAGGGCCTGGCAATCGGCCTCCTGGGCCACGTCGCCCTTGACCGCGATGGCCTTCTGGCCGTGAGCTTCGATTGCCTTCACCACCTCCTGGGCCGGGCCCTGGCTGGAGGAGTAGTTGACCACCACATCAGCCCCTTCGCGGCCGAAGGCCAGGGCCACCGCCGCCCCTACCCCCCGGGAAGAGCCGGTAACTATGGCTTTTTTGCCTTTTAGGCGCATGTCATCTCCTTTGTTGCATCAGCCCGCGGCGGCCGGAGCGGCCCGCGGTGAGAGAGAAGCTTCCATGGTTGGAAGGCTGACCAAGGCTGTCCTGCCTTGGTCAGCTGTGCCCTGGCAAATCGTGATTTTGCCAAGGCACTCAATTTTCGGTGATTCAAGAAACATCACCGAAAATTGGCGGGCCGTCCCTGGCCCGCAGCAGGCTGTGGGCACAGCCTGATTATAACTTCAATATAGCTATGTTGTGACTATCTGACGCAAGTCGGGGGGTATTGTCAAGTAAAACAATGCCCCGCCTCGGCAGGGGCTCCCACGCCGGGGCTGCCGGCCCTGAGGCGACAGATCGGGTAGACTAGGCAAAACAACGAGCCCCGGTGCTCCGGATACGGGAGGACGCAGTGCGGACCAGTTTCACCGAACTTTTGGGTATCGAGTACCCCCTGATCCAGGGGGCCATGCAGTGGTTGGCCCGGGCGCCCTTGGCCGGCGCGGTGAGCCAGGCCGGGGGGCTGGGCGTGATCAACGCCAAGAGCTTTGCCCACCCCGACGATCTGCGCCGCGAGATCGCGGCGGTCCGCCAGATCACCGGCCGGCCTTTCGCGGTGAACATCTCCATGCTGCCGGAGCTGGCCGGGCCGGACCCGGTGGAGGGCTGGGTGGCGGCCTGCGTGGCCGAGGCGGTGCCGGTGGTGGAGACCGCGGGACGCAAGCCCCCGGCCGGCTTGGTCGAGACCCTGCACGCGGCGGGGGTGAAGCTCTTGCACAAGGTGGCCGGGGTGCGTTACGCCGTGTCGGCCGCCCGGGCCGGGGCCGACGCGGTGACCGTGGTGGGCTTCGAATGCGGCGGGCACCCGGGAGCCGACGAGGTCACCACCCTGGTGCTGATCCCGGCCACCCGGGCCCAGGTTTCCCTGCCCCTTATCGCGGGGGGCGGCATTGCCGACGGCCGGGGCCTGGCCGCGGCCCTGGCTCTGGGGGCGGACGCCGCGGTCTTGGGCACCCGCTTCCTCCTGGCCGAGGAGGTGGACCTGCCCCTGGCCTTGCGCCGGCGGCTGTTGGCCGCCGACGAGCGGGCCACCACCATCATCATGCGCTCCCTGCACAACAACGCCCGAGTGCTGGCCAACCGGACCGCCCGTCAGGTGCAGGAGCTGGAAGCCTCCGGCGCGCCGTTCCCCGAGCTGCGGCCCTATATCAGCGGACAGCGGGCCCTGGCCGCGCTGCAGGCCGGGGACACCGAGGGCGGGGTGCTGGCCGTGGGCCAGGCCGTGGGGCTCATCGACCAAGTGCTGCCCGCGGCCGAGATCGTGCGCCGCACCGTGGCCGAGGCCCGGGAAGCCGCGGCGCGCCTGGGGGAGATCTTCGCCCCCGGGGCGGGAGCCTGAGGCCGGCCGTGCGCCTGGGCCTGCATCTCAGCACGGCCGGCGGGCCGGCCTGGGCCGTGGCCGAGGCTCGCAAGTTGGGGCTCGACTGCCTGCAGATCTTTGCCGGCTCGCCGCGCATGTGGCGCCGCACCCCGGTGAGCCCGGCCCAGGCCGCGGCCTTCCGCCTCGGCGTGGAGGCGGCCGGCCTGGAGCCGGTGGTGGTCCACGCGCCGTACCTCATCAATCTGGCCAGCCCGGACGGCGAGTTGTGGCAGAAATCGGTGGACAGCCTGGCCTATCAGTTGACCCAGGCCCGGGAGTTGGGGGCGGACGCGGTGGTGGTGCACCCCGGCAGCACCCGGGGCCGCCCGGCCGCGTGGGGGGTGGCCCGCGCCGCGGCCGGGGTGGACCTGGCCCTGGATTTGGCCGGGGTGCCGGCCGGGGCGGAGGCCTTGCCCCAGATCTGGCTGGAGAACACCGCCGGCGGCAAGAACCACCTGGGCGGCGGGCTCTTTCAAATGCATCTGCTCCTGGCGGCCCTGGCCGGCCGGCCGGTGGGGGTGGTCCTGGACACGGCCCACGCCTGGGGCGCGGGTTACCGCCTGGACGGGCCTCGGGCGGTGGGCCGTTTTCTGGATCGGGTGGACCGCCTCCTGGGGCCGGGCTCGGTGAAGCTGTGGCACTGCAACGACACCTCCTCGCCCCGGGGCAGCCACCGCGACGTACATCAGCACCTGGGCCGGGGCCTCATCGGCGATCCCGGTTTCCAGGCGCTCGCCGCCGAACCGCGCTTGGCCGGGGCGGCCCTGGTCATGGAGACCCCCAAGGATTCCCGCTGGGCCGACCGGCGGAACCTGGCTTATCTGCGGCGGCTGCTGCGGCTGGCCGCGGCTGGGAGGTAGGCCGGGGAGGGCAGGGAGGCTTTTTGAGAAACAGGATTGTGGGGGAAAACCCCTTTTTGTGAACCAAAAGGGGCTTCCCCCCACCCCCCCATTCCCCAAAAAAACTTCATAGTATAAACTGGCCCGGATATTTCATGAAGACCGGGCGTCCGGCTGCGCCAGATGCCCGCCGGCTGCGCCCACGGCCTTCGCTCCAACCAGGGCGCAGCTAACACCATATAGCTTACAAAGGACGTCATGGCCTTTGTAAGCTGTCCTTGGGCAAAACGACGCTTTTGCCAAGATGGGTTGAAAAAGGCCATGGATGGTCATTTTCAACCCCCTGCTAGAGCTAAATCAGTCTTTAGTCGAGGTGGCCACTCGGCCCCCATGAAATATCCGGGCTAGGGCTCCATCCATCCATAGTGGAGGAGCAGGCCAGCAGGCGGGACGAAGGGCAGGCTGGGGGCGCGGGGCTCATTCCCCGGTCACGGTGCGGTTCTTGCCCCGGGCCTTGGCCTGGTACAGGGCCTGATCCGCCCGGCGCACCAGGGCGCTGGTGTCGTCGTCCGGCCGCAACTGGGCCGTGCCCAGGCTGGTGGTGACCCGCACCTTGGATCCCGCGCCGGGCTGGAACAGGGTGCGGGCCAGCGCGTCGCGCACCCGCTCCGCCACCTCGTGGGCCTCCGGGCCCTCGGCCCCGGGCAGGAGCACGGCGAATTCCTCCCCCCCGTAGCGGCAGGGCGAGTCGGCCGGCCGCACGATCTTGCGGAGCAAGAGGCCCAAGGTGGCCAGCACCTTGTCGCCCTCGGGGTGGCCGTAGGAGTCGTTGAACCTTTTGAAATCATCCACATCCAAGAGTACCAGGCTCAGGGGCTGGCCCAGTTCGTGGGCGTGGTGGACCTCGCTGGCCAGCTTGCTCCAGAAAAAGCGGGCATTGTACAGGCCGGTCAGCTCGTCGGTGATGCTGAGATGGCGGTAGCGGCGCTCCCGCTGCACCAAAACCCGGCGCTCCCGCTGCATCACTCCCACCCGGTCGGCCAGGGCCAGGGACAACAGCACGCACTCCAGGGCCGCGCCCAGGGTCAGGGAGGCCGGGGGCGGGGGGAAGGGCAGGGCCAGGCCCATGCTCCAGGCGCCCCAGGCCATGCCTCCCAGGAGGAGGATCATCCAGGCCATGAGGTAGAAACGGGCCGGACGGAAGCCCCGGGCCCAGGCCCTGAGCCCGGCCGCGATGGCCGCCGCGGGACCCAGCACCACCGTGATGTGGGCCAGCCAGGTGCCCCAGAAGATCTGATCCGCCACCACCAGGCCGGCCAGCACCAGGGCCGAGGCCTGCACGCCCAACAGGAGCCGGTCGGCCCAGGGGGCGTTGGAGCCGGTCTGCAGGAAGGCGCGGCTGAAGCCGGCCCCACAAAAGTACAGAAAGGTGCAGGCCAAAAGGCTGATTTGGGGCACCCAGGGCCAAATCGCTTGGGGCAGGAACAGCACCTGCCCCTGCAAAAGGAGCTGGTGGGCAATGATGCTCAAGAGATAAAGGATGTACCAGAGGTAGGCCCGGTCCCAGGTGGTGAGGAGCACCAGCAGGTTCACCAGCACCATGGTCGCCATGATGCCGAACAATATCCCGTACAGGTAGGCTTGGCGCACGCTATGGGCCGCAAAGGCGTCCACGGCCCACAGGTTGAGCCCGGTGTTCAGGGAGAGGACCGCCTCCAGGCGCAGATAGGCGTAGCCCTCCTGCGGGGTGCCGGCCGGGGCGGTGAAGGCGAAAGTCCCCGCCCCCGCCACCGGACCAGACTCCAAGAGCCCGGTGGCCAAGCGTCGCCAACCGCCGCCCGGGCGGGGCAGGTAAAGCTCCGCCCGGTCCAGCCAGGAGGCCGGCAACTCCAGCACCCAGGGGGCCGGCCCGGGGGCTTGGTCCAGGGCGAAGCGCACCCACAGGGCCTCCCGGGTAAAACCCAGGGACACCCGGTTGCCCTCCAGGAGGCGGTAACGGGGAGAGGTGTTCGACGCCGCGGCCTCAGCGATGCCCATCTGGCCGCTCGGATCGGGCAGGAGCCCGATCTCGGCCGGAGGCAAGCTGCTTTTGCCGGCGGCGCGCCAGGCGCAGGCCGGGACCACCAACAAAAGCAGGATTAGGCAGAGGCAGCGGCAGGCCCGGGACATCTTCACCTCGGATTGCACGCCAGCGGCCAGTTGGCCGGGGTTATGGTTGGGAACGCCACGTTTCCCCCGGCGGGAGCATACACTAAAATATGCCCCCACGGGTAGGAAACCCAGCAAACATGTACATTTAGCAAGTAAAAAAGAGCCTTGCCGCCGTGGAGGCCGGAGCGAACGGCCGGCCGGTCGGCCGACCTCCGGCCCGTCCCGGCTTTTCCCAGCCGGCCAGCGGCCGGACCCGGGGGGGCTCCCCCCAGCGGTGTGGTCATTTCTCCCGCGGGATTGGCAGCCTAGGTTGACTCCCTCTGTTCGCTATGCTAATTAACTAGCCAGACGACTAACTTAAGGAGGTCGCTAGCTTGGCCAAGAAAACCCCCCCGCCCGGCGTCCAGATAATCGATCTGGTGGACGTGGTTGAGGAGGATGCCGCTCCGGCTGCGCAAAGTACGGGCGCTTCCGACGACCTGGATGCCTTGCTGGCTGAGCTGAGCGCACCCGCGCCGGCCACCGGCCAAGCTGCCCCTGCTCCCACTCCGGCCGCGCCTTCCGGCGGGGGTGACGATTTGGATTCCCTCTTGGCCGAACTGGGCGGGGGGGCCCCGGCGGCAGCCGCCCCGGCGGCGGCCCCAGCCCCAGCCGCGCCTTCCGGCGGGGGTGACGATCTTGATTCCCTCCTGGCCGAGCTGAGCGGCGAAGCCCCGGCCGCGGCGGCTGCGGCCCCGGCCGCGGCGGCCGCCCCGGCGGGCGATGGCGATATTGGGCAAGACGACCTGGACTCCCTGTTGGCCGAGCTGAGCAACGAGGCTCCGCCCGCGGCAGCGGCGGAACCGGCGGCGGCAGCCCCCTCCGGAGGGGATGATTTGGCCCAGGACGATCTGGACTCCCTGTTGGCCGAACTGGGCGGGGCGGAGGAACCCGCGCCGGCCGCCACCGCCCCGGCGGGCGATGGCGATATTGGTCAGGACGACCTGGATTCGCTCTTGGCCGAACTGGGCGGGGCGGAAGAAGCCGCCCCGGCGCCCGCGCCGGCCGCCGCCGCCCCGGCCGCGGAAGCGGACCTGGGTCAGGACGACCTGGACTCCCTGTTGGCCGAACTGGGCGGGGCGGAGGAAGCCGCCCCGGCGCCCGCGCCGGCCGCCGTCGCCCCGGCCCCGGAAGCGGACCTGGGTCAGGACGACCTGGACTCTCTCTTGGCCGAGTTGGGCGGGGCGGAGGAAGCCGCTCCGGCGCCCGCGCCGGCTGCCGCCGCCCCGGAAGAGGAACTGGGTCAGGACGACCTGGATTCGCTCTTGGCCGAACTGGGCGGGGCGGAGGAAGCCGCCCCGGCGCCCGCGCCGGCTGCCGCCGCCCCGGAAGAGGAACTGGGTCAGGACGACCTGGATTCGCTCTTGGCCGAACTGGGCGGGGCGGAGGAAGCCGCCCCGGCGCCCGCGCCGGCCGCGGCGGCTCCGGCCGCGGAAGCGGACCTGGGGCAGGACGACCTGGACTTCCTGTTGGCCGAACTGGGTGGGGAAGAGGAAGCCGCCCCGGCCCCCGCGCCGGCCGCGGCGGCCCCGGCCACCGAAGCGGACCTGGGGCAGGACGATCTGGACTTCCTGTTGGCCGAGCTGGGTGGGGAAGAGGAAGCCGCGCCGGCTCCCGCCCCCGCCGCGGCCGCCTCGCCACCTCCCCCGGCTCCCCCGGCTCCCCCGGCGCCGAAGCCCGCGCCGGCTCCCGTGGCGGCTGCCCCGGCTCCCGCCCCCGCCGCGGCTGCCCCGGCTACCCCGGCTCCCGCGCCCGCTCCCGCCGCGGCCGCCCCGGCCCTGCCGGCCGCGGAGGCCCTGGCCGTGTTCGAGAAGGTGGTCCGCGAGGAGGTGCGCCAGGTGCTGGCGGAACGACTCAACGAGATCCTGGCCCGGGTGGTGCCCCAGGTGGTGGAACAGGTGGTGCGGGAAACCGTGCCCGGCCTGGTGGCCGAGGCGGTGGCCCGCGAACTGGCCGCTATAAAGGAAGAGGCGTCCCTCCTGGAAGGCGACGATCCCCTAGACTCGGTAGTAGACTGACGCACCGGCCCGGCGGGCCGGTAAAAGGCGCGGGAGTTCGCTCCCTCGCCTTTTTGTTTGTATTATTGCCCTGGAGCTGCCCGGACGCCTGGTTCCGGCCAGTTCCCGGCGGGCCGTCCCTGGCCCGCCTGAAATTAGGCCGAGTTTGGTATTCGGCATAATTTACAATACTTGCCCTGGATTGCCATGGGCAGGCCCCCGGCGGAGAAAGCCAGGTTCGGCTTTCTGAGCCATATTCCCAGTAGCACGCTTTTTTTGGAGATGGTCCCATGGCATCCGAGATGCTGGATAAAGCTTACGAACCGGCGGAGGTGGAGCGGAAATGGTCCGAGCGCTGGCTCGCGGACAACGCCTTCCGGGCCGACCCGGCCTCACCCCGCCCGGCTTACTCTATCGTGATCCCGCCCCCCAACGTGACCGGACAATTGCACATGGGGCACGCCCTGAACAACACCATGCAGGATATCCTCTGCCGCTACAAGCGCATGACCGGCTTCGAGGTCTTGTGGATGCCCGGCACGGACCACGCCGGCATCGCCACCCAGAACGTGGTGGAGCGCCAGCTGGCCAGCGAGGGTGTGAGTCGGCACGACCTGGGCCGCGAGAAGTTCATCGCGCGGGTCTGGGAATGGCGCAAGGAGTATGGCGGCAAGATCGTCAATCAGTTGAAGCGCCTGGGCGCCTCCTGCGACTGGTCGCGGGAGCGCTTCACCATGGATGAGGGCCTTTCCCGGGCGGTGCGCGAGGTGTTCGTGCGGCTCTATGAAGAGGGGCTCATCTACCAGGGTGACTACATCATCAACTGGTGCCCCCGCTGCCACACCGCGCTCTCCGACCTGGAGACCGAGCACGAGGAGATCAAGGGCGGGCTTTATCATATCCGCTATCCCTTCAAGAACGGCAAGGGCTACCTCACCGTGGCCACCACCCGGCCGGAAACCATGCTGGGCGACACCGCGGTGGCGGTGAACCCCGAAGACCCCCGCTACCAGAACCTGTCCGACGACACGGTGATCCTCCCCTTGTTGAACCGGGAGATCCCCGTGATACGGGACTCCTACGTGGCCCTGGACTTCGGCACCGGCGCCCTGAAGGTCACCCCGGCCCACGACCCCAACGACTTCCTGCTGGGCCAAAAGCACGGCCTGGCCACCATCAAGGTGATGGACGACAACGCCACCATCAACGAGAACGGCGGGCCCTACGCCGGACTGGACCGCTTCGCGGCCCGGAAACGCGTCTTGGAGGACCTGGCGGCCCAGGGGCTTCTGGAAAAGCACGAGGAGCACCTGCACAACGTGGGGCACTGTTACCGCTGCCACCAGATGGTGGAGCCGTTATTGTCCAAGCAGTGGTTCGTCAAGGTGGGCCCCCTGGCCGCGGAGGCGGTGAAGGCGGTGGAGAACGGCCGCACCCGCATCGTGCCCGAGACCTGGAACAAGACCTATTACGACTGGATGAACAACATCCGCGACTGGTGCATCAGCCGTCAGATCTGGTGGGGCCACCGCATCCCGGCCTGGTACTGCCCCGAGGGCCACGTGATCGTGCAGCGGGAAGACCCCACGGCCTGCCCGGTCTGCGGCGCCACGGAACTCCGGCAGGAGACCGACGTCCTGGACACCTGGTTCAGCAGCGCCCTGTGGCCCTTCTCCACCATGGGCTGGCCGGACCTGACCCCGGAACTGGCCAAGTTCTACCCCACCAGCTGCCTGGTCACCGCTTTTGACATCCTGTTCTTCTGGGTGGCCCGCATGATGATGATGGGCCTCAAGTTCCGGGGGAAGGTGCCGTTCAGGGACGTGTACATCCACGCCCTGGTGCGCGACGAGCACGGGCACAAGATGTCCAAGTCCAAGGGCAACGTCATCGATCCCCTGGAGATCATGGACAAGTTCGGCACCGACGCGCTGCGTTTCACCCTGGCGGCCTTTGCGGCCCAGGGCCGGGACATCAAGCTCTCCGAGGAGCGCATCTCCGGGTACCGCAACTTCGTCAACAAGATCTGGAACGCGGCCCGCTTCGCCCTGATGAACCTGGACGGTCCCCTGGAGGGCGGCGAAGACCTGGAGCCCCTTTTGGAAGACCGCTGGATCCTCTCCCGGGCGGCCCGCGTGGCGGCCGAGACCGGCCAGGCCATCGAGGAGTACCGCTTCAACGACGCGGCGTCGGCGGTGTACCAGTTCGTCTGGCACGAGGTCTGCGACTGGTATCTGGAGCTGGTCAAGGCCCCCCTGTACAATGCCGAGGACCCCGCGCGCCAGGCGGCCAGCCGGCGGACCCTGGCCGAGGTGTTCTCCCGGCTCCTCCGGCTGTTGCACCCTTTCATGCCCTTTGTCACCGAGGAGCTGTGGGAGCGCCTGCCTGGGACGCGGGAAAGCATCCTGAAGGCCCCCTGGCCGCCGACCCAGGCCGCGGGCACCGACCCCGAAGCCGAGGAAGCCATGGCCCTGGTCATGGAAGTCATCGGCGCGGTCAGGAACATCCGGGGGGAGATGGGCTTCAGCCCGGCCCAGCCGGTGCCCCTGGTGTTGACCACGGCCGAGCCCGGGGTGCGGGAATTTTTAACCGCCCAGGCCGGCAGCCTCGTGCGCCTGGCCAAGCTCGCGGACCTCTCCTGGACCGAGGAAGGCCAGCCTCCGGCCAAAGCCGCCGGCGCGGCCTTGAGCCGGGTGACCGCCTATGTGCCGTTGGAGGGCCTGGTGGATTTCCGGGCCGAGGAAGCCCGGCTCCTGAAGGAAATGGGCAAGCAGGAAAAAGACCTCTTGACCAGCCGCAAAAAACTGGGCAACGAAAGCTTCCTGGCCAAGGCTCCGGCCGACGTGGTGGAAAAGGAAAAGGCCAAGGTGGCCGAGGCGGAAAGCAAGCTCGCGCGGCTACGGGGCAACCTGGAGCGGGTGCAGAGCTTTTTATAGGCGTGAAACCAGCTTGCACCCCCCGGGGCTGGCGTTAAAACCGCTAGAACACTGTGGTTGATAGGGTTTGGGCTGTGATGATTTTAACTTGACAGTCCGAGGGCCAGTTGATAGAGAAGTATGTGCTATTTTCGTCACAATCGGTTATGAACGGCCGCAAGGAATTCACCTTGAAGGAGGAGGAAACAATAAATGCCTACTGTGACTTACAAAGGCAAAACCTACGAGGTTGACGAGGACGGCTTTCTGCAGGATCCCGAAAAGTGGGACAAGGACTTCGCCTACTACGTGAAAGAGCAAGAAGGTATCTCCGAGCTGGGTGAGGACCACTGGAAGGTCATCAACTACCTGCAAGACTACTACAAGAAGAACGGCATCGCCCCCATGGTCCGCATCATGACCAAGGTGACCGGCTTCAAGCTGAAACAGATCTATGAGCTGTTCCCCAGCGGCCCCGGCAAAGGCGCCTGCAAGATGGCCGGCCTGGCCAAGCCCACGGGTTGCGTGTAATCCCGCGCCGCCTACGCAGTAAGTAGCTCATGGTGCCCGGCGTGTCTCACGTCGGGCACCATCACTTTGCCGGCCAGGGGCCAGGGACGAGGCGAGCCGCGGAGGCCGCTTCCCGCGTGGCGCCCCGCCGGCTTCGGCCGGCGGGCCTGGTCCGCGGCCCAGGCCCAGGCTGGACGGGCCGGGAGACCGCGGAGGTCGCATCCCGCGGCGATCCCGGTCAGCCGCAGCCGGCGGCCGGGTGGCAATTCGGGCTGGGCCAAAGCCTATCCATCTGCTAGTCTTTAATGGGCCGGCGGAGCGGGGCTTCCCAGCCTTTGCCACGCCGGCCCCCACTCACCTGATCCCCCGGCCCCGGGTTTCCCCGCGGCCGCCCGGCGCCCCCATTCCCCCTCGGCAGGAGAAGACCCATGGTTCGCACCCCTCCCCCCACCTCGGGCATCGTGCTGCATGCCGTGACCAAGGGCTATGACCGCGAGCAGGACAAGCTCCGGCCCCCCGGGGAGACCGTGGCCTGGGTCAAGGAGCGTTTCGCCGTCCTGGGCGAGGAGGTGCACAAGAAGACCGTGCGGGTGGACACCGGCCGTCTGGGCATCCCGGTGTACCTGAGCCTCTGCGGGCCGGCGGCCAGCGCGCTGACCGGCACGGCCAAGCAGATGGGCAAGGGCGCCAGCCCGGTGCAGGCCGAGGCCAGCGCCCTCATGGAGCTGGCCGAGCGCTACAGCTTTTTCCACTTCATGCGCCACACCAATTTTCCCCTGTTGACCGCGGCCCAGGTCCCGCCCGAGGCCCTGGACTTCGCCCAGGCGGCCAAGGCTGTCCACCATCCCCCGGCCGACCTGGCCCGCGCCCGGGAGGTGTATGAGCTCCTGCCCCAACGCTGGGCCTGGGCCCGCAACCTCACCACCTTGCGGGAGGAGTACCTGCCCCTGTCCTGGTTTTTCGCCATCAACGAGTACAACGGCCCCGCCGCCGGCAACTGCCAGGAAGAGGCGGTGCTGCAGAGCCTCTGCGAGGTGGTGGAGCGCCACGTCTCGGCCGTGGTGACCAACCGCAGCCTGGCCACCCCGGCCATCGACCCCGCCAGCATTTGCGACCCCGTGGCCCAGGAGCTCTTGGCCAAGTTCGCCCAGGCCGGAGTGGAGGTGCACCTGCGGGACTACACCTGCGGCATGGGCATCCCCAGCGTGGGGGCCCTGTGCTACGACCCGGCCACCTTCCCGGCGGAGAGCGAGATCGTCTACACCGCCGGCACGGCCACCAGCCCGGCCAAGGCCCTGATCCGGGCCCTAACCGAGGTGGCCCAGCTGGCCGGCGACTTCGCCCACCGCACCAGCTACAAGGTCAGCGCCCTGCCCAAGTTCGCCAACCTCGCCGAGGCGGCCTATGTGCTGAACCCCGACGGGGTGGTGGACCTGGCCAGCCTGCCGGACCTTGCGGACCCGGACTTCAACCAGGAGATCGCCGCCTGCGTGGCCGCCCTGGAAGCCCGGGACTTCACGGTCTATTGCCTGGACGTGACCCATCCCGCGCTGGGGGTGCCCGCGGTCTACACCATCATTCCTGGGGCCCATTTCGCCCAGCGCACCACGGGCACCGACGTCTTCTTCCACGCGGCCAAGCTGGCCAGCCAGCTTCCCGACCCCTGCCTGGCCCGGGAGGTGTTGGACTCCATGGGCCGGGTGACCGGCGCGGGCTACCAGCTCTTCTTCTTCCGGGCCCTGGCCCTGGTGGAGGAGGGCCGCCCGGCCGAAGCCCTGGAGCTGTTGGACCAGGCCCAGGCCATGAACCCCCCGCCGGCCGATCTGGCCAGCATCCTGGTGCACAAGGGCGTGGCGCTCAAAGACCTGGGCCGCCCGGCCGAGGCCAAGGAAGTGCTGCTGGCCGCGGCGGCCATGCCCGAGCCGCACCACGAGGTCTTCAACCTCCTGGGCTATTGCCACTATCTCCTGAAAGAGCACCAGGAGGCCATCGAGGCCTTTGCCCGGGCCGTCGAAATCGAACCGGGCGCGGCCATCAACTACGCCAACATCGGCAGCAACCTGCGCGAGCTGGGCCGCTGGGCCGAAGCGGCCTCCATGTACGAACACGCCCTGGAACTGGACCCCGGCCTGGACTGGGCCCGGACCAACCTGGCCAAAATGCGCGCCAAACTGGCCGCCGAGCCGGGGTCGTAGGAGGGGGTTGGGGAGAGGGGAAGAATGTGGGGGGAAGGCCCCTTTTTGTAAAAAAGGGGCCTTCCCCCCACCCCCCCCATCCCCCAAAAAACTTCATAGTGTTTGGTCAAGAGCTTGGCGAAGAAATCGTTCCGTCTCCCTCCCGCCCCATTTTCACCAACCTAGGCGCAAAATCCTCCCCCCGGCGGTACAAGCCGCCTTGACACCCGCCCCCCGCCCGGATAGCCTGGGGCCACCCGGGAGATAACCCGGCGGCGCGGGGCTTTGCCCTAACTTTCATCCTTGCCCGGCAGCCCCGGCCCGCGTCCGGAGGTCCCAGCCGCCCTCCGGGCTCATCCGCCAAACTTTCCATCCTAAAAAAGGGGGTCGAACCCATGTTGACCATCGAGCAAATCAAGGCGCGGGAGATTTTGGACTCCCGGGGGAATCCCACCGTGGAGGTGGACGTCATGCTGGAGGACGGGTCCCAGGGGACCGCCTGCGTGCCCAGCGGCGCTTCCACCGGCGAGCACGAGGCTCTGGAGCTGCGGGACGGCGACAAGAGCCGCTATATGGGTAAGGGCGTGCTCAAGGCCGTGTCCAATGTGGAGGAGGTCATCGCCCCGGAGATCGTGGGCCTGGACGGCCTGGATCAGGTGCTGGTGGACCAGACCATGCTGGAGTTGGACGGCACCCCCAACAAAGCCAAACTGGGGGCCAACGCCATCCTGGGCGTGTCCATGGCCACCGCCCGCGCCGCGGCCAATGCCCTGTTGGTGCCCCTGTACCGCTATCTGGGCGGGGCCTATGCCCGGCTGTTGCCCATGCCCATGATGAACATCGTCAACGGCGGGGCCCACGCCCCCAACAACCTCGACATCCAGGAGTTCATGATCGTGCCCGTGGGCGGCGAAAGCTTCGCCGAGGTGCTCCGCATGGGCGCCGAGGTGTTCCACACCCTGAAGAAGGTGTTGGGCGACCGGGGCATGGTCACCAGCGTGGGCGACGAGGGCGGATTCGCGCCCAGCCTCCAGAGCAACGAGGAAGCCCTGGAAGTGATCATCGAGGCCATCCAGAAGGCTGGCTACACCCCGGGCGAGGACGTGGCCCTGGCCATGGACTGCGCGGCCAGCGAGTTCTTCCGCGACGGCAAGTACGTGTTCCACAAGTCCGACGGCAAGACCCGCTCGGTGGACGATCTGGTAAAACTGTACCAGGGCTGGGTGGAGAAATACCCCATCGTGAGCATCGAGGACGGCCTGGCCGAGGATGACTGGGAGGGCTGGCAGGTCCTCACCGACGCCCTGGGCGCCAGCGTGCAGCTGGTGGGCGACGACATCTTCGTCACCAACCCCGACCGCCTGGCCCGGGGTATCGAGGACGGCGCGGCCAACTCCATCCTCATCAAGCTGAACCAGATCGGCACCGTCACCGAGACCCTGGCCTGCATCGACCTGGCCAAGCGCAACGGCTTCACCCAGGTGGTGAGCCACCGCTCCGGCGAGACCGAGGACAACTTCATCGCCGACCTGGCCGTGGCGGTCAGCGCCGGACAGATCAAGACCGGCTCCCTGTGTCGCAGCGAGCGTATCTGCAAGTACAATCGCCTGCTTAGGATCGAGGAGGAGCTGGACGAGACCGCTCGTTTGGCCATGCCTTTCTGATCCGCGGAGCCGGCCACCCGGGGCCGCGCCCGACCCCTGGAAGGATGATTCCCGCTCCCCCCTGCTCCGGGGGGGGAGCGGGTCCCGAGGAAGCTCGCCACCCCTCTGGGGATAAAAAAAACCTCATTTTTTCTCCCCCAGTCCATGGCCTCGGAAAAATTGGCAAATATGCCAACCGCTACCGGAATTCGTCTCGATAACGCCATTTTCCCCTTAAGTTTTCGAAGTGAGGGGACGATAGAGAATTTGAGAGGAAACTATTCGCCGAGTGTGGTGGGGACGGGTTAAGGCATACAACCCCAGAGGGGAAGGTAAGCCATGAAGGTTAAGGAGGCCCTGAGCCTCATAGACAAGAGCATTGAGGGACGGAGCAAGACCGGCGCTGTAGGCGGTGCCCGGGCCAAGACCCAGAGCGCCTCCGGGGCTGAGGCCCAAGCTGCGGCCGAGGACCGGGTGGAGATCTCCGGGCGTAGCCGGGAGATGGCCAAGGCCGCCGAGGCGGCGACCAGTGCGCCGGATCTGCGCAAGCAGAAGATCATGGAAATCAAGAAGCGCATCGAAAATCAGGAGTATCAGGTGGACCCCATGAAGGTGGCCCACAAGATGATCACCAATTTTTTGTCCGAGAATTTCTGACAAGCCTGCCCCAGCTTGTTTCTCCAGCGTTGAGCCCCTAATCCATCTGTGAGTGTGTCTTAACACGCGCCGCCGGACCTGCCCCGGCGGAGGGCGAACCCTTGGACAGCATGCGAAAAAACGTGACGACCCGTCCCGGCGCGCGGGGGAAATTCCGTGCAAACCGGCGGCGGGTTCCACTATAATTGGCCCCTGGTTCCCCGGGCGGTTTTCGCCGGTCCGGGGGCTCATGGCGCCGCGGCGCCTGCCGCGGTGATCCCTGGGGGGTGGACGGCCCCCCAGCCCTCGGAACGGGATTCGCCGGTCCGGGGGCTCATGGCGCCGCGGCGCCTGCCGCGGTGATCCCTGGGGGGTGGACGGCCCCCCAGCCCTCGGAACGGGATTCACCGGTCCGGGGGCTCATGGCGCCGAAATTCCTGGCGCGGTCATCCCCGGGGGCGGATAGCCCCCTCGGCTCTCCGGGGTAGGCCGGCTTTGGAGGTTGTTCCAGCCCGGGCGGGCAGGCCGGGCCCGGGGAAATGGTGGCAGAAAAGTTGCTTTTCGCGGACAGGCAAACCTCGGGCGGGGGGCCAGCCTCTCCCCCGCCTCCCTCCAAGGGGGATGCGGGCCAGGCGCGCCGGGGGTGGGATATCTGGGCGGTGGCGGGCTTGCTCCTGGCCCTGGCCCTGGCCTTTACCTGGCCCCTGGGCGGCAGCCTCACCAGTTCCATTCCCTATGTCTGCCACAACGGCCCGGAGGTCAGCCACTATGTGGTGGCCGGCGACCAGTTGCAGATCTACTATTGGTTCTGGCTCTTGGTGGACAACATCTTCGGTCCCTCCTCGCTGTTCACCAATCCCTACGAATTCAACACCTTTCTGTCGGACGGCCTGAAAAATTACGCCAATTTCCCCTTCTCCCTTTTGTTCCTGGCCTTGCGCCCCCTGGGGGCGGTGTTGGCCTACAACCTCTTGTTCCTGCTGTCCTATGTCCTCTCGGGCCTGTTCACCTATCTCCTGACCCGGGACCTCTTCCAAAACCGGGCGGCCGCCTTGTTCGCCGCCCTGTTCTTCGCCCTGTTCCCCTCCCGCTCCAAATGGGCCTACGGCGGCCATTTGTTCGGCTTCGTGGCCTTTCTCCTGCCCTTGATCCTATGGTGCCTGGAGCGGACCCTGCGGCGGCGCTCTCCCTGGTGGGCCGCGGGGGCGGGGGTGGCCCTGGTGGCCACCTCGCTGATGGAGCCGCACCTGTTCTACTACAGCGCCCTCCTATTGAGCCTCTACCTGCCGCTGCGCCTGGGGCTCCTGGGCGCGGAGGACACGCACCAGGCCGGGGAGGGGGACCCTGCCGGGGCTTGGTGGGAGCCGCTATTGGTGCTGGCCGGCGGGCTGGGCCTGGGCACGGCGCTTTGCCTGCTGCACTACACGGGTCCCCTGGGCCGCAACCTGGCCGGTCATCCGCTCACCTTCCTGGTGGGCCTGGCCGTAATCTGGCTCTTGGGGTGGCTGGTGCTGGCCTGGCTCACCACCTCCTTCACCCGCCTGTCCCCGGGCCGCGCCAGGCGGGTCTGGGCCCTGGGCCTGGCCGGCTTCGGCGTACTGGGCCTGGACCCCCTGCTGAGCCCCCTGGGCCTTCCCTACACCGGCACCACTTTGGCCGGGCTGGCCGGCTTGTTCTGCCTGGGGGTGGTGGGCCGGGCGGTGTGGCGCCAGGGGCGGTCGCCCTGGCAGGTGGGGAGTCTGGTGCGCTCCTTGTGGCCCTTGGCCCTGGCCCTGCTACTGGCCGTGGGCTATCTGATGCTCACCAAGTACCTCTATATGGAAGTGAGCATCGTTTCCCAGGGTCGGCCCCTTTACGAGGTGGTGGCCAATTCCTACGGCCTGGAAAAGCTTTCCGATCTCTCCTCCCGGGGGCTCTTGGGTGGTCTCCTGCCGCTATTGGCTGTGGGGAGTCTGGTGCTGCTCAGCCTGGGCCGGCCCCGGCCGGCCCGGGGAGGGGCCCTGGCCAGCCTTTTTGCCTTGTTGGGAGCGGTGTTCCTGCTCCTGTCCCTGGGCCCCAAGGTGCCGGGCCTGCCCCTGTACGAGTGGCTGTACGATAACCTGCCCTATTTCAACTTCCCCCGGGTGCCCACCCGGATGGCCGTGTTCGCGGGCCTGCTCCTGTCCCTGGTGGCGGCCTGGCTCCTGGCCGCCTCGTGGACCCGGCTGTGGCGTTCGCGCCGCGCCGCCGGCTGGGCCGTGGTGGGCCTGGTGGTGCTGGTGGCGGCCGACCTCTGGCCCCACTGCCACGCCGGCCTTTCCTACATACCCCCGGTGAGCGACCTGGACCGGCTGATCACCAAAATCGTGGGCCGGGGCCCCCAGGCCGGCCACCGGCTCCTGTACCTGCCCCTGTACAAAGGCGACCAGCACCGGGCCTCCCTCTACGAACTGGCCACCACCCGCACCGGGGTGGTGATGGTCAACGGCTACTCGCCCTATGTGCCCTTGAGCTACCTGGAGCAGATCTATACCCCCTTGTCCGACCTCAACGTGGGGGTGGTTTCCCCCCGAGCCCTGGCCTGTCTGGATCGGTTGGGCGTGAACTTGGTGGCCCTGGATGAAAACCCCCAGCTTTTCAACAACAACATCTCCTACTTCCCCTCGGCCCTGACCCGGCGCCGGCTCCTGGCCTCCGGCCTGGGCCAGGTGGCGGCCGAACAGGCCAACCTCTGGCTGTTCCGGGTGCCCTCCCCGCCACCGGAAGTGAGGGAGACCCCCGGCATAACCTCGCCGGTGACCCTGATGCTGGAGGCCGAGCAGCTCTACGCCATGCCCGGCACCCTGAAGGACTGCTCGGACGCCTCGGGCCGGGAGGGCTGCAACGTGGTGGGCCTGCCCGCCGGGCACCAACAGCGGGGCGAGTTGGCCTGGGGCCCTTACCGGTTGTTCCCCTCGGGTGACTATGTGGCCCGCTTCCGCCTGCGGCGGGGGCCCGGGCCGGTGCCGGGCCGGGTGGATGTGGTTTCGGAAAAGGGCAGCCAAATCCACGCCCGCCTGGAGCTGACCCCCGACGTGCTGTTGCCCCACGGCGGTTGGCACGATGTGCGGCTGCCTTTCCATCTGGCCAAGCCGGCGGTGCTGGAGTTTCGGACCTATGTCTACGGCCAGACCGCCCTGGACCTGGATCTGGTGCTCATCAACTTCGCCAGCCAGGAGTTCCCCCGTTTCTTCTATCCCGCTTCGGAGCTGTGGCGGCACACGGGAGAGCTGCTGAAGGACAGCCGGCTGGAGTCCGGCCTGGCCGTGCTGGCCGATCCCGCGCGCCACCCCCACGGCACGCTGATGACCGGGCCGCAGCAGACCTTGGGGCCGGGCCGCTACCGCACCCACTTCCTGCTGGCCGGGGAAAACTGCTTCGGCCCGGACGCGGTCGCCGCGGTGGTGAAGGTGGTCACCGCCCGGCGCAACGCCGATCCCGGCGTGGAAGACTCCAACGGGATGCTGGCCGAGCGGGTGGTGTACGGCCGGGAACTCAGCCGCGAGTACCGGGGTTTCGCGTTGGAATTTCAGGTTAAGGAAGTGTGTGAAATCAATCTGGAAGTGCATTACGAAGGCGGGTGTGTCCTCCGGCTGGCCGGGGCTTCCCTGCAGTCCGCCCAGGGCCATGAGCAGGCCGGCTGGGTGAACGTCCACTGAGCCCCGCCGGGGGGGCCGCTCGCCGCGCCCGACCCCAGCTCGCCGCGCCCGACCCTGGCTCCGCGCCGGCCGACCCGCCGGTCCGCCGCGCGGCCTCTCCCCCCGGTTCCGCTGGCCCCCCCAGCCTCGGATCGTCTGTAGCCTGAACCGCGCCGGCCTCTCTCCCGGGTTCCGCTGGCCCCTCCCGCCTCGGTTGGTCTGCCGCCTAAACCACGCCGGCCGACCCGCCGTCCACCTGGGACAGAAACTCCAACACCAGTTCATTGCAGGGAGCCGCCTGCTCCAAGAGCACCTGATGCCCGGCCTGGTCCACCATCTCCAGGCGGGCGCCGGGGATGAGGCCGGCCAGGCGGCGGGAGTTGCCGGGTGGGATCATCCCGTCCTGGCGGCCGCAGAGCACCAGGGTGGGGCAGGCCAGGCCCGGCAGGCGGCCGCAGGCGTCGAAGCCGCGCACGGCCTGGTACTGCTCCTGCATCACCTGGGGCGGGGCGGTTTCCAGGGAGGAGACGTGGAAATAGCGCGCCACCACCAGGGGCAGGCGCTGGGCCGCCCCGGGAGCGAACATGGCGCTCAGGAGGTCGGCCTGGGGGTCGGTGGCCGTGCCGGTCACCACCCGTGTGAAGGCGGCCATGGCCTCGGGGGTGGTCGGCTCGTTGTCCTGCCCCCCGCAGTGAGTGGCCACCAGCACCAGGCTCCGCACCGCCTCGGGATAGGAGAGGGCCAGCTCCTGGGCGATCATGCCGCCCAGGGACACCCCCAGCACGTGGGCCGGCAGGGCGGACAGCCCGGCCAAAAGGGCGCGCACGTCCGCGGCCAGGCGGGGCGCCGTGATCGCGGCGCTGCCCCGGCTGGAGCGCCCCACGCCCCGGTTGTCAAAGGTCACCACCCGGTGGCCACGGGCGAAATCCGGCACCTGGGCGAACCATTGGCCCAGGGTGCTGCCCACTCCGCGGATCATGACCAGGGGCGTGCCCTCACCCGCGACCTCGTAGTACAACTCCGTGTCGTCTATGGGCAGGTGCGGCATGGCGGGTCGGCTGTGATCTAGTTGTAATCATTGCAGAGGCAGAGGCGGGGAGCCAGGAAGTTCACGTCCTGGGCCTCCTGCCCGGTCAGCTCGAGCTGCAAAACCCGGCCGCCGCAGAAGCGGGTGGTGATCTCCTCGTCGCTCTCCTTGCGGGCGCAGTTGTACACGCCCTTGCCGTCCTTCTCGCTGGTCTTCTTGCAGGACCAGGTGCCGATGTTGAAGTTCATCACCGGGTTCTTGGCCTTGCAGGCCACCCGGATGATGTCGCCGTCCACGGTCAGCACCCCGGAAACGTCCAGGGGGTCCTTCTTGGTGGTCCATTCGCCGGCCAGGGCCGGGAAGGCCGCGGTGAGGCAGAAGGTCAGGGCGAGCACCAGGGCAAAAGTTTTGGCTTTTTCAGGGGACATGATGGCTGGTTCCTCCAGGTTTCCGACCAAAACGAGGCGGGAGGCTGGGGCCGTTCCCGGGCCTCCCGTGATGGTCAACGAGATTGCTTTCATGATAGCACGGCGGGCCGGGGGGTAAGCCGAAATCCTGGCCGGGGCGGGGAAGGGGAGGGGCCCCCAAAAAGGGAGCCCCCCCGTGGGAGGGCTCCCTGATCGTTCCTCGGATGGGTAGTGACCTACACCAGTTGCAGATAGGTGAACTCGGCCAGGCGGCCGAACAGGCCCGCGATCTGGTTCAACAGGGCCAGGCGGTTGGCCCGCACCGCGGGGTCGGGGTCCATGACCAGGACCTTGTCGAAGAAGGCGTCGATGGGGCCCTTCAGGGCCGAAAGCCCGCTCAGGAAGCCCCGGTAGTCGCCGGCCGCGAAGCGGGCTTCCGCCTCGCTCTCCAGAGCCAGGAAGGCCTGGAAAAGTTCCTTCTCCTCGGCCTCCCGCAGGTCCGCGTCGGCCGGTCGCCGGTCCGGCACCTGGTGGGCCTCCTTCTTCAGGATGTTCATGACCCGTTTCAGACCCACGGCCAACGGCGCGAACTCCGGGGAGTCCTTGACCTCGGCCAGGGCCAGGGCCCGGTCCCGGGTCGCCGTGAGGTCGTCCAGGCCCACGGCCAACACGGCCTGGGCCACGTCGGTGGGCACGCCCTGCTCGGCCAACAGGCCTTGGTCCCGGGCCGCGAAGAACTTCAGCACCTCGGCCTTCACCTCGGCGGCCGGGCGGTCCAGCCAGGGGGCCAGGCCGGTCAGGGCCTGGTCCAGGGCCGCTTCCAGGGAGAGCCGGAGGCCCTTCTCGGTGACCAGGCGGACCATCGCGATGGCCGCCCGCCGGAGGCCGTAGGGATCGGCCGCGCCGCTGGGGATGAGCCCCACCCCGAAGCAGCCGGTGATGGTGTCCAAGCGGTCGCCCAGGCCCACCAGGGTGCCCACCAGGCCCGCGGGCAGGGGCGCCTCGGCGCTGACCGGCATGTAGTGCTCGGTCACGGCCCGGGCCACCTCCGGGTCCTCGCCGTCCCGGCGGGCGTATTCTTCGCCCACCACGCCTTGCAGGCTGGGGAACTCGCCCACCATCTCGGTAACCAGGTCGCATTTGGCCAACTGGGCGGCCCGGCCCACCGTGGTGCGCAGTTCCGGGGCCACCTGGCTGGCCAGGTACTCGGCCAGGGCGGTGAAACGGGTGACCTTCTCGAAGCTGGTGCCCAGTTTGGCGTGGTAGGTCACCTGTTTCAGGTCCTCCAACCGGTTGATCAGGGGCCGGCGGGTGTCCTCGGTGAGGAAGAAGCGGGCGTCGGCCAAGCGGGCCCGCAAGACCCGCTGGTGCCCCTCGGTCACCACGGCCAAGTCCTTGGGCCGGGTGTTGTTCACGGCCACGAAGGCGGGCAGGAGCCGGCCCGCGGCGTCCTCCAGGGCGAAGTAGCGCTGGTGCTCCCGCATGGCGCTGATGATCACCGGCCGGGGCACCTCCAGGAATTCGGGGTCAAAGGTGCCGCAGCAGGCCACGGCCTGCTCCACCAGATCGGTGTTCTCCTCCAGGAGGCCGGGGTCGGGCACCAAGCGGCCCCCACTGCCCGCCGCGGCCTTTTCCACCTCGCGGCGGGTCAACTCGCGCCGGGTCTGGCGGTCGGCGATGACCGAGGCCTTTTCCAGGGCGGCCAGGTAGTCGCCCGGGCCGGTCAGCTTCACCGGGCCGGGGGAGTTGAAACGGTGGCCCCGACTGGTGTCGCCGCTTTTGATGCCGGCCAGCTCAAAGGGGATCACCCGGCCGTCATACAAGGCCACGAACCAGTGGATGGGCCGGGCGAAACGGAGCTTCTCCTCGCCCCAGCGCATGGACTTGGGAAAGTTCAGGGACTCCACCCAGCGGGGCAACAGTTCGGCCAGCACCACCTGGGCGGCGCGGCCCGGGAGCTTCTTCTCAAAGCCCACCCGGTCGCCCTTGTCCGTGGGGATCACTTCCAGCTGCTCCACGGCCAGGCCCTGGCTCTTGGCAAAACCGATAGCCCCCTTGGTGGGCTTGCCCGCGGCGTCAAAGGCGTTTTTCACCGGAGGGCCCAACACCAGCTCCATGCGGTCGGGCTGACGATCCAAAAGGCCCTTGACGGCCACGGCCACCCGGCGGGGGGTGGCGTAGCCGGCCACCGCGTCCGCCGGCGCGGTGGAGTCCAAAAGCCCCTCGCGGGTCAGGTCCCGCCGGGCCAGATTCGCCAGGTCCTCCAGGGCCGGCTGGACAAAGCGGGCCGGCATCTCCTCCAAACCGATCTCGAACAGCAAATCCGCCATCACACCGCCTCCTTGGCCAACAGGGGATGGCCCATTTCCTCGCGCTGGGCCACGTAGCCCTCCGCCGCCCGGCGGGCCAGGTCGCGGATGCGGGCGATGTAGGTGGTGCGCTGGGTGACGCTGATGGCTCCCCGGGCCTCCAGGAGGTTGAAGGTGTGGGAGCATTTCAAGGCGTAATCATAGCCGGGCAGCACCAGGCCCCGCTCCAGACAGGCCCGGGACTCCTTTTCATAGAGGTCGAACAGGGTCCACAGCATCTCCACGTTGGCCGTTTCGAAGTTGTAGGTGCTGTTCTCCCACTCGCCCCGGTGGTGCACGTGGCCGTACTTGACCCCGGGCGCCCAGGTCAGGTCATAGACGTTGTTGACCTTCTGGAGGTACATGGCTATGCGTTCCAGGCCGTAGGTCAACTCCACGCTCACCGGGTTCAGGTCGATGGAGCCGGCCTGCTGGAAATAGGTGAACTGGGTGATCTCCATGCCGTCCAGCCACACCTCCCAGCCCAGGCCCCAGGCGCCCAGGGTGGGCGATTCCCAGTCATCCTCCACGAAGCGGATGTCGTGCTCCAGGGGGTCGATGCCAAAGGCCTTCAGGGAGTCCAGATAGAGCTGCTGCACCTCCAGCGGGGAGGGCTTCAGGATCACCTGATATTGATAGTAATGTTGCAGGCGGTTGGGGTTCTCGCCGTAGCGCCCGTCGGTGGGGCGGCGGCTGGGCTCCACATAGGCCGCTTTCCAGGGCTCGGGCCCTAGAACCCGGAGGAGGGTGTGGGGGTTGAAAGTGCCCGCTCCCACTTCCAGGTCGTAGGGCTGGCCGATCACGCAGCCCTGCGCGGCCCAGTAGCGCTCCAGGGCCATGATCAGCTCCTGAAAGGTTATCACTGCGGCCATAGGTTTTCTCCAGTCAAGGTGGGGGAAGCCGCGGGCCGCTGAGGCCCCGGGTTTCCCGCCGGGGTGGCGGCGAGACCCGCCCGCCGCCGGGGGTTTGCTTGGGATGATGGTGAAGCCGGGCCGCGCGGCGTTTCCGGCGGGGCTGCGGGCGCTCTTTGACGGCACGACTCCAAAATAAAAACAGCATGCTATCATCGGTGGGGCCACCTGGCAAGTGACTCCGGGCGGCAGGTCAGGCGCCGGGGGCCCGCCTGGGGAAAAAGACGCAAAAAACCCCAGGCAAGGACGGGACTTGCCTGGGGTTTTGCCCGCCAGGGGCGCTGGGCGGAAGAGACGGGGCTAAAAACGGTAGGTCAGGCCCACGGCCACCACGGGATAGAACTGCAAGTTCTCCAGCTCGCTTTCCAGGCTGTTTTCTTCCCGCTTCAGGTTCTCGTCCAGGCCGGGCACGGGTACGTCGTTCTTGGCCTTCAGGGTCACGTCGGGCTTGCCCCAGTACATCACCCCCAGATCGCAGGAAAAGTACCAATGCCCCTTGCCGGTGAAGTCGCCGCCGTAACCCAGGCCCAGGTAGGGAGCCACCGGGTTGAACTCGGCGTCCGCCTCCAAGCCGCGCAAGAGGAGCCCGGGGTACATCTGGTCGCCGATCTGGTAGAACTTGTTGGAGGAAAAGTCCACGTCGCTGTCCAGCTTGTTGATGTTGAACAACACTCCGCCCGTGAAGCGGAAGCCGCCGGCAAAGGGGTGCAGGTCCAACAACCCGCCCAGGGCCAAGAGCTTCATGTCGAAGTCATAGTCAATGTTGTCCACCGAGACGTCATAGCCCCACAACAATCCGGAGCCCTGCAGGCGGGCCCCCAGATAATCGTTGAACTTGCCGCCCAGCTCGATTTCCGGTCCCAGGGTGCCCACTTGCCCCGACACGGCCACGTCCTGGGCCGCGGCCGGCGCGCCGCTCCCCAGGGAGAGCATGACCAAAAGGGCCGCGCCCAGGGCCCGGAGCCGCCAAGGATGAGATGTCTGCGCTTTCATGTAAGTACTTCCTCCAACTGTTCCGTGGTCCGGGGGCCGAGGCCAAACCGGGGGTGGCTCGGGATTGATTTGCTGCAAGGTGCAACGCCAACCGCAACGCCCTCCCAAAATAGGGAAGGGTGGAGTTGAAGTCAACAGTTTCAGGACGAGAAAGGCAGGAAAAATAGCCGGATGGCCCGGCAGCTTGCTGGTAACTTCGGCGGGGGGGAACGAAAAGCCCCCTCCCGCGGGGGTGGGGGCTCGGGGGGCTTGGCTGAATTGCTATGGAGTTACGAGGTCTTCCCCGCCATATCCCGGCCGTATTGGTGGCACATGGGAATGGCCCCTTCCAGATCGGCGGATTTCAGGCGCAGGCAGTCGCCGGTCATGTTCATCTTGAAAATGTGCTTCATGGTGTCGAATATCCGCTGATGGGCCTCGCCGCTCCAGCCGAAGGAGCCAAATGAGCCGCCGCATTTGCCTTCCAGGCCCGCTTTTTCGGCCAGGAAAAGTAATTGCTTCATGGAGGCCATCATGTCGCCGTGATAGGTGGCCGAGCCGAAAAGGTAGGCGTCGTAGCCCTGGAGCTCCTCGGCGGACTTGACCGCCGTGGCGTCCTTCACGTCCACCTCCATGCCTCCGATGCGGAGGCCCTCGGCCAAAAGATCGGCGATCCTCTTGGTTTGACCCGAACGGGTGGCGTACACCACCAATGCTTTAGCCATGCTCCTCGATCCCTTTCTCCGCGCGCCCGCCGTCCCCCAGTTCTGCGCGCCGCTGGATAGTGCTCACGTGGTCCCGCCGCCGGCCGCGGCGCCGGGCGGCAATCTTGCTCAGGCCGCGCCGGCCTCCCGCACCACCCGGGCCCCCAGTTCCCGGGCGTCGGCCAGGGCCTGGGCGTCCTCGGCCACCGAGGCCTTTTTCTCCACCCCCCGCAGGAACAAGCCGCCCTCGTAGCTCATGTCCAGGGCGTCGTAGAAGTACTTGGCCTCCAACTCCACGGTCTGGAACAAGTTCTGGCCGCGGGTGGCGCCCACCGCTATGAGGTAACCCTTGCCGCTGTCAAAGGACTTGCGGGCGGCCTTGTCCGGTTTCCGCAGGAGCCGTGCGGACCAGCAGGCCTGGCTGCGGTCGATCACCGCCTTGGCCTGGGCCGGCACGGCGTAAAAGAAGATGGGGGCGGCCAGGATGATGGCGTCGGCCTCCTTGAGCTTGGGATAGACCTCCTGCATCTGGTCCTTTACCACGCACTCCCCGGTCTGGTCGCACCCGCCGCACTCCAGGCAGCCGGACACCTTGAGGCGGCGGCAGTACACCGTCTCGGTGGTGGCCCCGGCCTCCCGAGCCGCGGCCAGGGCTTCGTCCAGGAGAAAATCGGTGTTGCCGCCCTTGCGGGGGCTGCCATAGATGCCCAAAACTTTCATCTGCGCCCTTTCGCCGGCGTTAAACGCTCAGAAGGTGATGATTTGATAGCCCTGGAGCAGGTAGGCCGCCAGGCTGGGGTGGCCGCTCATCTCCCAGGCCAGGGGCAGGCCCAGGGCGCGCACCTGTTCCAAAACGCCCATCTGCTGGGAGCAAGCCTGGCACACCGCGCCCAACAGGCCCTGGTCCCGCACTTTTTGCCACAGGCCGTGGTGGGGGTGCTCCGGCTGGGACACCTCGGGCAACAGTTTGGTGGCCTTGCCCTCCACCACGATGGTAGGCTCCAAACCCCGTTCCTTCATATCCAGGGCGTTAAGGAGCACGTGCACCAGGCAGGCGGGCTCACCCTGGAAAACCACTAGACAATACTTGGCCATGACGGTCTCCCCGAGGCCAGGCAGGCTTTACGAAAAGCTGACACCAGGGGCCTGGCGGTGCGACCCGCCAGGCCCTGGAAGGGGAACCCGAAGCAACCCCGCAGCCGGAGGGCGGTTCTGGCCGGCCCCCCGCCGGCTCGGTCCGGCGGGGAATCAGCCCAGGCGGTTGTCCGTGCCCGAGCCGCTGCAATCGGGGGTGTAGCAACTCACGTCCACGAAGTCGCACTTTTCCTTGCAGCTGGGGCAGGTTTCCGGCGGAGGCGGCGGGGCCAGGAACGTATAGCCGCAATGGGTGCACTTCCACGACATTTTCTGTTCTACTTCAGACATTTAGCGGGCCTCCCTTGCTGATTTGCGGGAAATCTCAGGCCGGAATACGGCGCTTTATTTTCAAGATAACGCAGGCGGGACCCTTTGGCCAGCAAACATGTATGCTTCGGATAATTCGATAAGGATAACGGTTTTTGATCGGGATCGTGAAATTTAATACAGTTAATAGGTTAAAATTGGGCTATACTATTCATTAAAATAAATTAACATATATTAACTAAATACTACCTATCAGGGGAGGTTACACATGCCAGCCAAGCATACCTTCACCCGCGCGCTGCTCCTGGCCCTGGGCCTGGCCGCGCTGGTGGCGGGTCCGGCCCTCGCCGCCGAGCCCCACGTCATGGCCGCCAAGAACTGCCTGGGCTGCCATACCGAGTTCGGCAAGATGCAAAACATCGTGGCCGGCGAGGTGCAGAGCGTCTCCAAGAAAGCCAAATCCCTGCAGGTGGCCACCTCGGACGCGGACAACCTGATCATCCAGTTCACCGACCAGACCAAGGTCAAGAACGTGGGCAAGATCAGCGACCTGAAGAAGCCCATTCCCGTTCTGGTGAAGTTCGTGAAAAAGGGCGACGACCTGGTGGCCACCGAAGTGGTGGCCAAGCCCAAGATCAAGGTGCCCGCGAACCAGCTCCTGGACGTCAAGGACATGGCCAAGCTGGTGGCCGAAGGGCCCGAAAAGGGCAACTTCGTCCTGTTCGACTCCCGGCCGCCCATGCACTACCAGGAAGGCCACATCGCAGGCGCCATCAGCCTGCCCTTCCCGGCCATGCCCAAGAAGATGGACATGCTGCCCAAGGACAAGGGCAAGCTCATCGTGTTCTATTGCGGCGGGTTCAGATGAGTGCTCTCGCCCATGGCCGCCAGGTTGGCGGAAAAGAACGGCTACACCAAGGTGAAGGTTTTTCACGCCGGCATGCCCGCTTGGAAGCAGGCCGGCCTGCCCGTCATCACCACCCAGGACTTCGTGTCCAAGCGCCTGGCCTACATCGTGGTGCTGGACACCCGGGCGGTGGACACGGCCAAGAAAGGCTATATCCAGGGGGCCGTGGCCATGCCCCTGGACCAGGTGATCAAGAACCGCGACCAGTTCCCGGTGGACCGCAAAGCCTACATCGTGCTCTACGGCGACAGCACCAACCTCGACCAGATGCGCCCCGTGGTCAAGGAGATCGCCAGTTGGGGCTACTCCAACGTGTTTATCCTGGACGGCGGGTACCAGGGCTGGCTGGCCGCCAATGGCCCCATCCAAAAGGATATGATCCGCACCCAGATCTTCTACCTGCCCCGCCCGCACCCCGGGGAGATCACCGGCGACGAGTTCATGAACATCGTGAACAACAAGCCGGGGGACAAGCTTATCCTGGACGTGCGCACCAAGGCCGAGACCGCCGGCGGCATGCTCCCCGGCGCGGTGAACATCCCCGTGGACGAACTGCAAAACCGGGTCAAGGAACTGCCCAAGGACAAGGAGATCATCACCCACTGCCGCACCGGCCTCCGGGCCGAAATGGGCTACACCATCCTCCGGAACGCCGGCTACAACGCCCGCTTCCTGAACGACAAGGTGGAAATCCTGGAAACCCGCGTGTTCTGCTGCTTCAAGTAGCCGTATAGGAGTCTGTTGGAGGAGGGGAAAGATGTGAGGGAAACCCCTTTTTATGAACAAAAAGGGGTTTCCCTCACACCCCCTTCCCCAAAAAAACATTATATAGGCCCCCAAAAGCCGAAATCTGGAGGCGCCTTCCTTGGCAGGGGGGCGCCTCTCATTTTTTTGGGCGGCCGGGGCAGGGAGCCCCAGCCAAGCTCTGGATTTGACGCTAAGGGCCGCTTTGGGTATAGTCGAAAGCCGGAAAAAACCCCTGCACCACCGGAGGGTCATTCATGCGGGTACTCTCGGGCATCCAACCGTCGGGCATGCTGCACATCGGCAACTATTTCGCCATGATGAAGCGCATGATCGAGTTTCAGCGGGAACACACCCTGTTCTGCTTCATCGTCAACTATCACGCCCTCACCACGGTGAGCGATGCCGATTTGCTGCGCCAGGGAACCATCAACGCCTGCCTGGACTTTCTGGCCCTGGGCCTGGACCCGGAAAAGTCCATCTTCTGGGTGCAGGGCGACGTGCCCGAGGTCACCGAGCTTACCTGGATCCTGTTCCAGCAGACCTCGGTGGGGCTCCTGGAGCGGGCCCACTCTTATAAAGATAAGCTGGCCAAGGGCTACCAACCCCACGCCGGCCTGTTCAGCTACCCTGTGCTCATGGCCGCCGATATCCTGCTCTACCAGGCCGACGCGGTGCCGGTGGGCAAGGACCAGAAGCAACACCTGGAGATGACCCGGGACATCGCCATCCGCTTCAACTCCAACTACGGCGACACCTTTGTGGTGCCCGAGCCCTGGATCGCCGAAGACACCGCCACCGTGCCCGGGCTGGACGGCCAGAAGATGTCCAAGAGCTACGGCAATACCCTGGAGATCTTCTCCTCCGAAAAAGAGCTGAAGAAGAAGGTGATGCGCATCGTCACCGACTCCACCCCGGTGGAGGAGCCCAAGGACCCGGAAAAGTGCAATGTTTACAATATAATCTCCCTGTTCATGAGCGACGAGGAGAAGAAGGAGCTGGCCGACCGCTACCGGGCCGGCGGCCTGGGCTACGGCACGGTGAAGAAGGATCTCTTTGCCCGCATGTGGGAATACTTCGCCCCGGCCCGCGCCCGCCGCGAGAAGCTGGCCCAGGACCCGGGCCAGGTGCACGAGATCATGGACCGGGGTGCGGCCAAGGCCCGGGCCTATGCCCAGGAGACCCTGGAACTGGTGCGTTCGCGGGTGGGCCTCAACTACTGACCGCCGGGAGGCGGCCCTCCTCCCCCCGTTCCCCCTCTGCCGCCTCTCCCCCCGCCCGCGCCGCCGCGGTCGGGGGGTTTGATTTTCTCCCGGCCCAGTGCACCCGGGAAAATCCCCCTCCGCGGCTCGTACCCAATATCTTGTTGCATGTGTGTGGCCTTGCCACTTAATATGGTGGAATCTGTTGACCGGCGCAGGCCGGGATGCTAGGTATGGGTGAACCGGCAACCAGGCGGAGGGGCCCGCACGGGCTCTCTCCGCCGCCGGGCGGCAAAGGCGCGGGTTTGCCGCCGGGGCCGGTGCGCTCGTCGCTCATAGCCGCGCTGTCCAGCGGGCCGCCCTCGGGGCGGCCGGCGCACGGGTGGGAGACATGCGGGTCAAACGCCTGGAAATCAACGGCTTCAAATCCTTTGCCGACCGGACCTCCATCGAGTTCCCCCAGGGGCTCTGCGCGGTGGTGGGTCCCAATGGCTGCGGCAAGTCCAACGTGGTGGACGCGGTGCGCTGGGTCTTGGGCGAGCAATCAGCCCGGCTCTTGCGCGGCCACAGCATGGAGGACGTGATCTTCGGCGGGGCCCAGGCCAGGAAACCCGGGGGCATGGCCGAGGTCAGCGTGGTTTTCGAGAACGACGGAACCGTAAAGGCCAGTCAATTCGCTGATCTATCCGAGATTATGGTCACCCGCCGGCTCTACCGTTCCGGGGACAGCGACTACCTCATCAACCGCATGCCCTGCCGCCTCAAGGATATCCAACAGCTTCTCATGGACACCGGCCTGGGCAACCGGGCCTACGCCATCATCGAACAGGGGCGGGTGGCCTCCTTCATCGAGGCCCGGCCCGAGGAGCGCCGCCTCTGGCTGGAGGAAGCCGCCGGCATCACCCGCTACAAGAACCAGAAGAAGGTCAGCCTCCGCAAGATGGAGGGGGCCCGGGAGAATCTGGCCCGCCTGAACGACATCGTCCTGGAGGTGGAGAAGCAGATGGAGCGCCTGCAGCGCCAGGCCAAGAAGGCGCTGCGCCATCAGGAACTCACCACCCAGGTGCGGGACCTGGACCTGACTCTCTCCTGCCTGGAGTTCCACCTGCTGAGCGAGCGCCTGGCCGAGGCCGATGCGGAGCACCAGGCGCTGTTGGCCCAGTTGGAGGTGGCCCAGGACCGGGCCGCCGCCCTGGAGCTGGACCTGGAGACGGCCCGGCTCTCTTTTGCCCAGGCCGAGGAGGACATCAACCTAACCGGCCGGGAGCGGCTGGAGGCCCAGGGCAACATCAACCGGGCCGAGAACGAGCTGACCCTGTTGGGCCAGCAGCTGGAGAACCAGCGGAACCTGGCCGCCCGCCTGGAGGCCGACCTGCGGGAGAGCAAGGCCCGCCTGGGCCGCCTGACCGAGGACCTGGAGCGGGCCCGGGCCAAGGCCGCCGGCTCCCGGGCCAAGGCCGAGGAAAGCCAGGCCGCGGCCGGCGAGGCGGGCCAGGCCCTGGAAGCCTGCCGGGCCGAGGTGGCCCGCCTGGAGCGGGAAGGCGACGGCCGCAAGCACGCCCTGGTGGATCTCTTGTCCCAACAGAGCCAGGCCAAGAACCGCCTGGGCGATCTGGACCGCCGGGAGGGCGAGCTGCAGCGCCGCCAGGAGCAGTTCGCCGGCCGCCGGGAGCAGCTGGCCACGGACCTGGCCGCCCTGGAGGAGCAGGCCGCCGCCGCGGAGGAGGAGCTGGCGGACGGCCGCCAGGAACTGGACCAGCTGACCCAGCGGGTGGAAGAACTCCGCGAGGAGCGGCGGCAGCGTGAGGAAGAGCGCGCGGTGCTCCGGCGCGAGGAAGAGGAAGCCAACCGCCAGCACGCCCGCCTGGCGGCCGAGACGGACGCCTTGGCCGGGAGCCTGGCCTCCCACGACTGGGTCGGCGGCGCGGTCAAGAAGGTCCTGGACGCCGCGGCCAAGGGCCAGACCCCGGCCCCGGTGCTAGGGGTGGCCGGCGAGCTTTTGAAGGCCGCGCCCGGCTGGGAGGAGCTGGTGGAAACGGCCCTGGGGCCGGACTTGCAAGCCGTGGTGGTGGCCACCGCGGCCCAGGCCCGGGAGCTGTTGGCCTGGGCGGCCCCCAAGAAGCTGGGGCGGCTCCGGGTGGCGGCCCTGGAAGAGCTCCGCTGCCGGGGAGCCGCGACCCCGGCCGGGTCCACCGCCCTGTTGGACAAAGTTTCCCCCGCCCCGGGCCTGGAGCCCCTGGCCTGGTTGCTGGAAGGCGCCGGCGCCTGCCCGGAGGAAGCCGCGGCCTGGGAGGCCGGAGGCGCGCTGGCCCCGGGCCAATGGCTGGCCGGCCCCGAGGGCTTCCGCCTGGAGCGGCCCGGGGTGGCCCAGGCCGGCAAGGGCGGCGGCTCGGTGCTGGCCCGCCAGAACGAGCTGGACCGCCGCCGGGCCGCCCGCGACGCGGCCCGGGAGGAATGGGAGCAGACCCGGGCCCTGTCCGCCGAGGCCCAGGAGGAGGCCGAGTATCTCCGCCAGGAGGAAGCGGAACAGCGCTCCCGCCTAGAGGAGCTGGGCCAGACCAGCCGCCAGGCCGAGCAGGACCTGTTCCGGGCCCGGGAGACCGCGTCCCTGAAGAGCCGCCAACTGGAGGGCCTGGATTTTGACAGTGGCGAGGCCCTGGACGAACTGGACCAGCTGACCGCCGAGCGGGAGCGTCTGGAGATCGCCGGCCGAGACCTGGCCCAAAGGGTGGCCCGGGAGGAAGCGGCCCTCAGCCAGGACCAGTCCGGCCTGGAAGCCGCCCGGGAGCGGCTGGAGGAAGTCCGCCGCCAGGAGAGCGAAGCCCGGCTGGCCGTGTCTTCCCTGGAGAACCAGGCCGAGCAGGCCGCCCGGGAAGCCACGCGGCTGGCCCGGGAGCTGGAAGGCGTCGGCGAGCGGGTCGAGAGCCTGGCCGCCGAGCTGACCAGCGGCAGCGACACCCTGGCCTCGTTGGAGAAACGCCGCCGCGACGCCCAGAGCCGCCTGGGCTCCCTCTACAGCGAAATGGACCGCCGCGAGGCGGCCTACCGCGAGGCCCAGGAGTCCCTCAGCCAGATCCAGTCCGATCTGGCCCTCCGGGAGGCCGAGCTGAAAGCCGCCCGGGCCGTGCTGAAGCAGGTGGAGGAAGCCACCACCCAAGCCAATTGGCGCAAGAAAGAGCTGACCCTGAACCGGGACAACCTGGCCGGGCAGGTGGCCGAACGCTGCCGGGTGGATCTCGCCCAGGACTGCGCCCGGCATCTGCCAGCCAAGGGTTTTGACCTGGAGGAGGGCCGCGAGCGCTTCAACCGTCTGAAAAACCAGCTCCTTAACCTGGGGCCGGTGAACCTGGAGGCCATCGCCGAGCACGAGGCCCTGGCCGAGCGCCACGAGTTCCTCACCAGCCAGCGGGCCGACCTGGAAGCCTCCCTGGACGACCTCTTGAAGGCGGTGCGCAAGATCAACCGCACCAGCCGGGAGCGTTTCCTGGAAACCCTGGAAGAGGTGAACCAGCGCCTCTCCGAGATCTTCCCGGTCCTGTTCGGCGGCGGCGGGGTGGCCCGGCTGGAGCTGGAGCCCAATGTGGACCCCCTGGAAGCCGGCCTGCACCTGATGGTGGAGCTGCCCGGCAAGAAGGTGCGCAACCTGGAAGCCTTCTCCGGCGGGGAAAAGGCCCTCTCCGCCATGGCCGTGCTGTTCGCCCTGTTCCTCATCCGGCCCGCGCCGTTCTGCATCCTGGACGAAGTGGACGCGCCCCTGGACGAGGCCAACACCGGCCGCTTCCTGGACCTGCTGCGCCGCTTGAGCCGGGAAAGCCAGATCCTCACCATCACCCACAACCGCCGCACCATGGAGATCATGGACATGCTCTATGGCGTGACCATGGAGGAAAAGGGGGTCAGCAAGGTGCTGTCGGTGAGTTTGTCCCAGGGCGAGTCCCTGGCGGCTTAAGGATGCAAGTCGCCAAATCATTTACGATATTTGTTGCTCACTCCCTAGATGGCAAAACCTTCCTCAAACGAGGTAGAGCATCAGGATATAAACTAGTGCGAAGGATTAAGGAAACATGCCCTTCGACGTTATATATATCGGATAGAGGGAGACAGTCCTTGAGCGCAGGGCCTTTTTGAACAAAATAACCCCGGCCAAACGTATATGGATATTTGAAAACAGGCGATACGATAATCGGTGAAACGGCAACTTTTTCAAAGCCATTCTGCGCCACTGTTGCTAAAGATCTGTAACTCTCGCCAATCTGTTGTAGCAATAGCATCCACCCAATGTGCTCGAAGTAAATTCAATTAGTGTTAGAAGGTCGGCAGATGGACATCGAAATTAAGAACTGCAACAATATTGATTCCGCAAAAATCACTATTGATGAAAGGAAGCTGAATATAAAATACGCCCCAAATGGCACGGGGAAAAGTACAATTGCAAAAGCAATCGTACGGGGAACTGCTGAAGGATCTAATCTGAAGGAACTCCTGCCGTTCAAGCTCAGAAACTCAAATCCTAATAACCTTATACCAGAAATATCGGGTGTGGATAGCGTTCGTAACTCTATGTGTTTCAATGAAGATTACGTGAGTCAATTTGTTTTCAAGCCGGCTGAATTGCTTAGAGATAGTTTTGATGTTTTTATTAGAACGGATATTTACAGGCAAATAGAACAAGATATCGAAAAGCTGATTGAAGAAATCAAGGGTTTGTTTTTAGATAATCAAGAATTGGAAACATTAATCGCCAACCTGAAAGAATTGGCTGAAGCATTTAAGCTAACCAAATCAGGGATATCTAAAGCATCCCTGGGAATGAAGGGGTTAGCTAGGGGGAATAATATTCAACATATTCCCGCAGGTCTGGAGGCATATCGACCATTTATTCAAAGCCGAAACAGCGTTGGCTGGGTGGACTGGCAAACCAAAGGCTATGAATTCGCTGAATTGTCGGATAGTTGCCCTTTCTGTACGACGCATGTTGCTGACAAAAAGGAACAGATAAGAAGAGTTGGTCAGGAATATGATAAGAACACGATTAAGAATCTAGTTGCAATAATTGATGTTATTGATCGACTGGGTGAATATTTTTCTGAAGATACCAAGTCTGAATTAACGAAAATCACGGCGCTCAAGGACGGTATTGGAAGAGAACATGAAAACATCTTGGTTTATGTTAAGAGCCAGATAGACGCCTTTGTTGGAAAGTTAGAACAGCTCAGAACGCTATCTGGTTTTCACTTCAAAGACGGTGAGATGGTAGCTGAAAAGTTGCCTACATATAAACTTGACCTTGAGTATATTGCTCCGTTGAGATCGCTTAAAACTCAAGAAGCCATCAATCCTATAAATAAATCCCTGGATGAGATGATCACGAAGGCCAGCGAGCTACAGGGGAAGATTAACCGGCAGCGCAGTGAAATGCAAAAGGTTATCCAAAAGCATCAAAAGGACATAAATGGATTTCTGGCTTATGCTGGGTACAGCTACCGAGTTGAAATTGTAGGCAAAGATGAACAGGCGCAACTGAAGCTTCTTCATTTAGATCACAAACAACACCTAAGCGGAGGGGATCAATATCTTAGTTTTGGTGAGAGGAATGCATTTGCAATTGTTCTTTTTATGTATGAATGCCTCTCCAAAAAACCGGATCTTATAATTCTTGACGACCCAATTTCTTCTTTTGATAAGAATAAAAAATACGCCATACTTGAAATGCTATTTCGTCGAGATTCTGCTTCTTGTCTTAAAAACAAAACTGTTCTCATGCTCACACACGATATTGAGCCAATTATCGATACCGTAAAATCGCTGTATCACAAGTTTAATAATCAAACATCAGCTTTCTTTTTAAGAATGGTCGATGGTAAAATTTCCGAGCAACTCATAAGCCGGGATGACATAAAGACTTTCGTGCAGATAAACGATGATGCCCTCAATTCAGGGAAACCCGATATCGTCAAGTTGATTTATTTACGTCGATACTTTGAAATTGTTGATGGTGCGGGAGACGCTTATCAGGTTCTTTCGAACGTTCTGCACAAAAGAGAACGAGCTATCGATAGCCGCGAACTGAAAGACCCTACCGGCAATCATCCTGAAATGGACGGGGATAAGTTTTTGAAAGGATGTGAAAAAATAAAGTCTTTCTTTGATGGTTTTTCTTACTCTGGTATACAAGCAGAGATTACTAACATGGATAGACTGAAGGCATTGTATCATGCGTCCGATAATGGGTATGAGAAATTGCAGCTATTTCGGCTTCTAGAACTAGATGTGGGAAATTCCGTTATTCAGAAATTTATCAACGAGACATACCACATTGAGAACGAATTCATCTGTCAGCTTGATCCCTCAGTGTTTGACTTTATTCCCGAATATGTGATAAACGAATGTAATAAGGTAGTTACATGACGCACAATGAACGGATACCACACATCTGACTTGCGCACTATTTGCACCATTCGCGGTAAAATGCACTACCAGAAGTTTGAAGCTTTATTAATTTGGTCGTAAGAAACGATTTTAGGAATCAGAAATCGATGCCATGTTAGTTAGTGGCGGGTAACAATATTAGCGTCGGCGCTCCAAGTAATCGCGCTCAGGAAGTCAGCCCAAGCCATACTAGCTTTATCGCCACGGGCAGGCTCCAATCAGGTTATAGATTTGCCAGGTTGTCCTGCGTGAGAAATGATATTACCCGGCCGAGAGCTTCCTCTCGGCCGAGTGCTATTTCTTGGGTGCTCGGCGATGGCTAGAAGGCCTTGGCCAGGGCGGCCGCGATGCTCTCCTGCGCCTCCTCGGTCAGGTAGGGGTGCATGGGCAGGCTGA
>JAHLLK010000062.1 GCA_020444165.1 Deltaproteobacteria bacterium
CGGCGGCGCCTGGGCCATGCCCTACACCAACGAGCGCCTCTACTACGGCCGCAAAAAGGCCGAGCAGATCCGCGAGACCGGGGCCGAGATCGTCATCGCTCCCTGCCACAACTGCCGCGACCAGATCATGAAGGCCCTGACCCCGGAATTCGAACTGCCGGTGGAGACCTTCTATCTGTGGGAGCTCTTGTCCGAGGCCATCATCATCGAGCCTTGGAGTGACGAAGAGATCGAGAAGTCCCGCGCCGCCGGGGCTGCCCAGTGGGAAGAGCTGGGAGTCGATCTGGAAGAAGAGGATATGGAGTAGCCTCCGGTCTTCTCCAACCTTCGGTTTGACCCGCAGGGCCGCCCATGGGGCGGCCCTGCTCTTTTCTCGCCGGGTCGCTGAAAACGGGGCAGGACGTCTCTGGGCAGCAGGGCCGCGGTTTTTCGTTTATAATTGCCCAGACCCTGGCCCTGGGGGGGAGCCCCGCGGCCGGCCGCGACACCGGAGGTAAGTTTTGGCGGACATCAAATCCAGTCTGGAAATCGCCCTGGAGCGGGCCGCCGCTCTGGAGGCCTCCTCGTCCCAGGATGAGGAGCGTGAGGCCCGGGAGCGGGGAGAAGCCTGGACCCGGGCCTTTTTGAACGGCGACATCGCGCCGGAGGAGTACAGCCAGCGCTGGGCCAGCCTGAGCCCGGCGGGCCGGCCCGCCGCCCTGGGCGTGGCCTTGGAGAGCCTGGCCCAGGCCTTGGGCCAGGGCTCGCCCCAGGCCCTGGCCGGCCTCCGGGTGTTGACCCAGGGCAAGCCCGCCGCCGAGCCGCTGCTCAAATCCTTGGAGGAAGTGCTGGCCAGCCTGGAGCAGGAAGTGCTCCGGCTGGAAGCGGTGTTGAGCCAGCGCGCCTTGGAGGAGCTGGCCGAGCTGGGCATCCGGGGCGACGCGGTGCGGCCCAATGCCCTGGCCCATCCCGATTTCCCGGCCCTGTGGCGGGAGGGTTCCCGGGAAGCCTACAACCGCCTGTCCGCGCTCACCGACAAACTGGGAGAGCTTCTCCTGGGCTGAGACCTCGGCCGGGCCGCGGGAGTAAATGCCGGTCTCCCGCGGCTGCCCGCGTTCGGGGGCCCGCCCCAGGGTCGGCCCCGCGGAGCGGACCACCCCGGCCCCTGATGCCGCTCCCCAAGGTAAGGGCATGCCTCGTAAAGCCATTTCGTCAGCGCCGGCCCGTTGGTTGGCCCTTCTCTTGCTGCCCGCCCTGTTTTGGGCCGGGGGAGCGGTGTTTCTGCACGGCCGCGGGCCGGGTTACCTGCCCTTCAACCAGGACCCCGAGTATCCCTATCTTTTCGCCAGCCTGAATCTGGTGCACAGCTTCACCATCGACAAGCTGTTGCACCACCCCGGCATCACCACCATGGCCCACGACGGACTGGTCATGGCCGTGCAGAATGCCCTGGCTGGCGGCGGCCCCCTGGTGGACGAGGTGCTCCGCCACCCCGAAGATTTCATGAGCGCCGTGCGCGCGGTGCAGTTGGCGGAGTACGCCCTGGTCCTTTGGCTCGCGGGTGTGCTTCTGCTGGCGGTCACCGGCCGCTGGCTGCCGGCCTTGGCCGTCCAGCTCACCCCCCTGGTGTCCCTGGCCTTTTTGCTGAACCACACCTTCGTGGTGCGCCCCGAGGCCCAGCTCCTCCTCTTGGGCCCGCTGTTGGGAGTGGCGCTGGCGGCCCATCTGGCCGGGCGGCCGGCCTCGGGGGAGCCTTGGGGGTTCACCGCCCTTTTGGCCCTGGTCTACGCCCTGTTCGTGGCCACCAAGATCACCAGCTTGCCCTTGTTGGTCATCCCCCTGGCGCTTCTGCCCTCCTGGCGCACCCGGCTGGGCTTCGCCGCCCTATGGCTGGGGCTCACCGCCTTGTTCCTCGCGCCCCTGTGGCCCCATTGGGACTTCTTCAGCGGCTGGTTCCTGCAGCTCATCCACAACTCGGGCAAGTACGGCACCAACCAGTCTTTTATGGACTGGGGCCTGTTCTTAGGCAACCTGGTCACCCTGGTGTCGCTCACGCCCTTTTACTGCCTCCTGGTCAGCCTCACCGGCCTGGCCGGCCTCTCGGCCTGGCTGGCCCGGAAGGGGGATCCCCGCCTGGCCAAATGCCTGGTGAGCGTGGCCGCGGCCCAGGCCTTGGGGCTGGTCATGGTGGCCCGCAGCTTTCCGGCGGGGCGTTATCTCATCCCCACCCTGGCCCTGGGCGGCCTCAACCTGGTGCTCCTGATCTGGTGGGCAGAACGCTTTGTCTCCCGCCGCGGCCTCCGCGGGGCCCTGGCCGGGGTCCTGGCCGCAGCCATGCTGGCCGGGGCGGGCTGGGACTTGCGCCTGGGCCTGAACAAGCTGGCCGAGCGGCGGACCGAAACCGTGGCCCGGGAGGCTTTCGCGGCCCAGGTGCGGCCCCTGATCCTGCCCTCCTCCACCGCGTTCTCCAAGTACGTCACCTCCCAGGAGGCGGCCCTGGGCTACGGCCTGGTCTACAACTACAGCCTGCAGCCGGACTTCTGCCGGGTCTGGCCGGAGATCAAGTACTTCTATTCGCCCTATTCCCAGAAAACCGACCTGTTGTGCGCCTCTCCGGCCCCGGTCTCCTGGTGGCCCCGCCAGGTGGCGGCCCAGGATCCGGGGGTGCTGTTCTGGGTGCCCACCCGCTTTTTGCCCCCGGGTCTCCGCCTGGAGCTTTTGGCCGAGCTGCCGGTGCCCTCGGAGCTGGGCGAAGGGCTTTTCCGGGTGGCGGGACTTTTGGACGATCCCCAGGCCCCGGCCCAGGTGGTCAACCGCGCCAACGGCGGCCGAGCCGCCCCGTCCACCGGCCCGCGCCCGGAAGGCGAATCCGGCGACTGAGGATAATTTCTGGCTCGGGGTCCGCCAGCGGCTATCCTGGCTGGAGTGCTAAGGGTGGTCCCCAAAGAAGGAGTCCGCTTGGTGCCGTCAAATGCCACGCAAAGGGGACAGGGTTTCCCGCCGACCTTCCGGCGTCTGCTCTGGTTGCTCATCCTCCCGGCCCTGTTGTGCGGGGCAGGGGTTTGGCCTTTGGAAGGCATTGGCCCCGGCTACCTACAGGGGAATCAGGACCCCGAATACCCCTACCTTTTTGGGGCCCTGAACATGGTGGAGCATTTCAGGGTTGACGGCCTGATCCACCATCCCGGGGTGACCACCACCTTGCACGATGGCTTGGCCGCGGCGGCCTGGCACACCCTTGCCGGGCAGGCCGACCTGGCCACGGACCTGCTGCAAAACTCCGAAAGATACCTGCTCTTTCTGCGTTGGTTGCATCTGGCGGAATATGCGCTGCTGCTTTTCGCGGCAGGAGCCTGGGTTCTCTGGGCCACCGGCCGCCTGAGCCTGGCCCTCTTGCTGCAAATGGGCCCTCTGGTGTCCTTGATCACCCTGTGGCAGGACAGCTTCCGAGTGCGCCCCGAGGCTCAGTTGCTGCTTCTGGCGCCGCTCTTGGGCGCCTACTTGGCCGGCTACCTTCTGCGGCCCCCCGAAGAAGCGAAAGGCTGGCGACCCGCGGCGGCTTTGGCTCTCCTGGCCTCCATGTTGGTGGCCACCAAAATCACCAGCCTGCCCCTGTTGCTGATACCGATCATGGTTTTGATCACCTGGCGGCAACGCTTGGTGTTCTGCGGCCTTTTCGCTGGGTTTTCCGCCCTTTGGCTGGCCCCTTTCTGGTCCCGCATGGTTTTTTTCCTGCGCTGGTCCTTTAAGCTGGCCGGCCATGCCGGCAAGTACGGCAGCGACCCTTCCGTCTTCAATGGAGACATCTTCTTCAGCAATTTGAGCGCGCTGGCCTCGTCCTGCTCCTTTTATTTCCTCTTGGTGGGGCTGACCGCCTTGGCCGGAATCCTGGCGGCGGCCTCCAACCGGGAAGACCGGCGGCTCACCCGTGCCCTTCTGGCGGTGTCCGCGGCCCAAATCCTGGCGATTTTCCTGGTGGCGCGCAGCTCCCCCCTGGCCAGGTATCTGGTCCCAACCCTGTCCCTCTGCGGCCTCAACCTCATTTTGCTGTGGTTGTGGAGTGAACGGACGCAGCCCAGCCGGGCCCGGCGTCTGGCCATGGTGGCGGGAGTCTGCGTACTGTGGGTGGGGCAGATCGTCCACGACGGCGGCGAGAGCCGCCGCTGGATGGCGGAGAAGCAAGCCTTGGCCCGGGAGCATTTGACGTTCGAGGCCGCCATCGCCCCCCGGGTCCGGGCCACGCCGACCATCCATGCGCAATACTCGTCTTCCCCCGCGGCGGCCACCTGCTTTGGGCTGGCCTACAATCCCCGGCTGCACCAGGAATTCCTGCGGGTTTACCCCCAGCCCCTGTTCTACTACTCCCCCTTCGACCGACCGCCGATCATGGTGACCACCGAGAAAAAACGGCAGACCTTGCGCGACTTCGCCGCCGGCCGTCTCGGCTGGCAGATACACCTCCCCCTGCGCTTTCTGCCCAAGGGTTTACTTCTGACCGCGTTGGCCGAGTCCGGTGGCGCGGAGCCGGAAGGCCTCTACCGGATCGACAGCCTTTTGGACGATCCCCAGGCCCCGGCCCAGGTGGTCAACCGCGCCAACGGCGGCCGAGCCGCCCCGTCCGCCGGCCCGCGCCCGGAAGGCGAATCCGGCGACTGACCAGGCAGGAAGCCGCACAGGAAAGGCGGCGCCCCCGCGCGGGGCTGCCGCCTCTGCTTTTGCGCCAAGGCGAGCCGTGGACTCAGACGCCGACCCTATCCCAACTGGGGCTGCGCTTCCGCCCGGCGCAGTTGGAAACGCTGGATCTTGCCGGTGGCGGTCTTGGGCAGCTCCGGCACGAAGTTGATCCAGCGGGGGTATTTGTAGGGCGCCAGCCCGCCCTTGCACAGCTTCAGAAGGTCGTCCCGCAGGTTCTCGCAAGCCTCCTGGGCGTTTTTCAGCACGATGTAGGCCGCGGGCTTGACCAGGCCGTTCTCGTCGTTCTGTCCCACCACCGCGGCCTCCAGCACCTGGGGGTGCTCGATGATCTTGGCCTCGATCTCAAAGGGCGAGCACCAGATGCCCCCCACCTTGAGCATGTCGTCGTTGCGCCCGCAGTAGTAGTAGAAATCCCCGGCGTCCTTGTAGTAGGTGTCGCCGGTGTCCAGCCAACCCTCAGCCAGCATGGTGCCGGCGGTCTTGGCGGGGTTGTTCCAATAATACTTGGCCGTGGAGCCGCCGCGGATCAACAACCGCCCCGCCTCGCCCACCGGCAGTTCCGAGCCCTCGCGGTCCACGATGCGGGCCTCGTACCCCTCCACCAGCTTGCCGCTGGAGCCGGGCATCACATCTCCCGGGCGGTTGCAGATGAAGATGTGCAACACCTCGGTGGAACCGATGCCGTCCAGGATGTCCCGGCCGGTGTGCTCCCGCCAGCGCCGCAGGATGTCGGCCGGCAGGGCCTCGCCGGCCGAGACGCAGGCCCGCACCGCGGAGGTGTCGCGGGGGGCTTTTTCCAGGGCGGCCAGTTGGGCGGCATAGAGGGTGGGCACCCCGAAGTACAGGGTGGGGCGGAGTTTTTCGATCACCGCGAAAGTGGAGTCCGGGGTGGGCCGCGCGGCCGAGAGCACCGCGGTGCCGCCGCACCACAGGGGGAAGTACATGCCGTTGCCCAGGCCGTAGGCAAAGAACAGCTTGGCCGCGGAGAAGAACACATCGTCCGGCCCCACGCCCAACACCCCCTGGGCGAAGTAGTGGCTGGTGAACACCATGTCCTGGTGGCAGTGCACGGTCCCCTTGGGCGCGCCGGTGGAGCCCGAGGAGTAGAGCCAGAAGCACTCGTCCGTGGCCTTGGTGGGGTGGAGGTCCAGCTCGTCGCTGGCCTCGGCCATGAGGGTGGCGAAATCCCGCCCCTGGCCTTGGGTGCGGATGGCAAAGCGCGGGCCCTGGGTGGCCTGGGCCAGGGCCGTTTCCACCTCGCCGGCGTACTCGGGCGAGTACACCACCGCGCCGCAGCCCGAGTCCTCCAGCATGAACTTGTAGTCCTTGGCCCGCAGGATGGTGTTGATGGGCACCGGCACCAGCCCGGCCTTCACCGCCCCCCAGAAAACATAAAAGAACTCCGGAGAGTCCTTGATCATCAGCAGCACCCGGTCGCCCGGGGTCAAGCCCAAGCCCAGGAGAGCTTGCCCGGCCCGGTTCACCCGCCCCGCCAGCTCCGCGTAGGTTACGTTCTCTCCCTCGTCGGTGCGTATGGCCGCTTTGCCGCCGCGGCCTTCCCCCAAGTGGCGGTCTATGAAATGACCGGCCACGTTGAAACAGGGTGCAAAAACCAAGCGGCTGGTGGAGCCAACCGAATCAACTGTGAAGGTGTGGTTTTGCATGGCATCTCTCCCTCCCGGCCCGGAGGCCGGCTGCCTTGGCGTTTGGCGGGCCATCTTCGCGGGCCCCAATGGTGGGAGAGAAAGCAAGGGCCATGCCACCCGGGGTGCTGCCGGGTTAGCCCTTGATTTAACGTTACTTATGCCATGGGAATCGGTTGCGTTGCCGCAGGAGGGAGCGAAACTGTAAAGCTATTTTACAGCTGTGCCCGCCGAGGCTTGCCAATTTTTTTACAATATTGGCCCTCCCGGCCGGGGCGCCCCGGCTCAGGTTTGTGGCCATGTGCGCGGCCCTCCCGCGCCGGCTCTCGCCGCCGCACCGGCTCAGGTGGGGGACTTCACCAACAGGCCGTGGCGCAGCATGCGTTTGTGCAGGGTGGGCCGCGAGATGCCGAGCGCCCGGGCGGTGGCCGAGTAGTTCCACCCGGTGGCGGTGAGGGCGGCCAGGATGCGGTCCCGCTCCGCGGCCGCGGCCGGCGGCGGCGCGGCCGGGGCCGGGCTGGGCGGCGGCTGGCTGGCCAGGGCCGCCTGCACCACTTCCGTCAGCAGCACGGCGCCCCGGGCCTCCAACAGGGCCTTGGTCAACACGTTCCTGAGTTCCCGCACGTTGCCCGGCCAGTCATGGGCCAACAGCACGGCCAGGGCCCCCTTTTCCACCCGGGTCACCCGGGTGCCCAGTTCGGGGTTCAAGCGCGAGATGAAATACTCCACCATCTCCAGGATGTCTTCCTTGCGCTCCCGCAGGGGCGGCACCCGGATGCTGATGACTTTGAGCCGGTAGAGGAGGTCCTGGCGGAAGCGCCCCCGGCGCACCAGCTCGCCGCAGTCGTGGTTGGTGGCGGCGATGATGCGGGCGGCCGAACGCAGCACCTGGGTGCCGCCCACCCGGGTGAACTCCCGGTATTCCAGGAAGCGCAGGAGCTTGGCTTGCAAGGTCAGGGGCAGGTCGCCGATTTCGTCGAAGAAGATGGCGCCCTCCCCGGCCAGCTCCAGGCGGCCGGGCTTGGCTTCCAGAGCCCCGGTAAAAGCCCCGCGTTCGTGGCCGAACAGCTCGGACTCCAGGAGGTTCTCCACCAGGGTGGTGCAGTCCACGGTCACGAAAGGCTCTCCGCCCAACAGCGAGGACTGGTGAATCACCTGGGCGATCAGCTCCTTGCCGGTGCCGGTCTCGCCCTCGATGAGCACCGTGGCCCGGTTGCGGGCCAACAGCCCCACGGTCTTGAAGATGCCGCGCATCACCGTGGTGCGGCCCACCAGGCGCTGGGAAGGCGGGAACTCCCCCAGGGGGTGGGACAGGGCCCGGGAGCCGTGCAGGGCCTCGTTCATGCGCATGGCCCGGCTCACCGTCTGCTCCAGCTCGTCCACGTCCAGGGGCTTGTTGAGATAATCGAAAGCGCCGCCGCGCATGGCCGCGATGGTGGAGTCGATGTCGTGGAAGGCGGTGATGATGATCACGTTGGCCAGGGGGTCCTCGGCCATGATCGTGGCCAACACCTCCAGGCCCGACATGTCCGGCAGGCGGACATCCAGGATCACCACCTGGGGTCGCTGGCGCTGCCACAAGGCCAAGCCCTCGGCGCCATTGGCGGCCGTGCGCACGGCATAGCCCTTTTCCCGCAGGAACATGTCCAGGGACTCCCGGATGGAGGCCTCGTCATCCACCACCAAAATGGACTTCAGGGCAGGCATGGCAGCCTCAAGGCAAAAGTGGCCCCCTGGCCGGGACGGGTGCGCACCGTCACCTCACCGCCGTGGGCCTCCATGACCCGCTTCACGTTCAAAAGCCCCAGACCGGTGCCCTGCTGCTTGCGGGTGAAGAACGGTTTGAACAAAAGCGGCAGATCGGCCGGCGCGATGCCCGGGCCCTGGTCCCGCACCCCCAGTTCCAAAAAGCTCACCCCCTGGGCCCGGCCCTTGCGAGTCCACACCGTGAGCACCCCGCCGGGGGGCGAGGCGTCCAGGGCGTTGAACAATAGGTTCTGCCAGGCCTGCTGCAGGCTGGCCGCGTCGCCCAAGACCGGCGGCAGGTTGCGGGCGTGCCGCTGGCGCACGGCGAGCTGGTTTTCCCGCAGCCGGGGCTCCAGGAGGTCCAGGCCGGTCCGGGCCAGGCTGGCCAGGTCCACCGGCACGGGCTCCAGCCGCATGGGCCGCACCGTATCCAAGAGCTGGCGCATGACCTCTTCCAGGCGCCCCACTTCCGAGGCGGTGATGTCCAGGCGGCGGCGGTCAAAACCGTCCACCTCCAGGTTGCGGCAGAGGATCTGGAGGTTCATCTTGATGGCCGACAGCGGATTGCGGATCTCGTGGCTCAGGGAGGCGGTGAGTTGGCCCAAATAGGCCAGGCGCTCGTGCTCCCGGGCCTGGGCCTCCAGGTTCAGGCGCTCGCTGATGTCCCGGCAGATGCCGAGCGTCAGCCGGCCCTGGCCCAGGTCCACCAGGCGGGCCTTCATCTCGGTGGCCGCCCGCTCCGGCGGGCAGCCCAGGCGGTCGTACTCCATGAACCGGGGCGTCTCCTCGCCGGCCATGGCCCGGCGGTAGACCTCGCGCACCAGGGGCCGGGAGGCCGGAGCCACGAAGCGCAGGAACGGCCGGCCCAGGGCGTCTTCGCGGCTCACCCCGTGCATGCGGCAGAAGGCGGGGTTGGCAAAGCGGATCTTGCTCTTCTGGATGACCACGAAGCCGTCGCTTATCTCCTCCACCAGGGCCTTGTAGCGCCGGCGCTCATCGGCCAGCTCCACGGTGCGCGCGGCCACCTCCTTTTCCAGCTCCCGGGCGTGGTCGTTCACCACCTGGTCGTGCATGGCCTGGAAGTAATCCGAGAAACCCTGGATTGTGTGGGAAAGGCAGGCGTTCAGGGGCGGCAGGGCCTGGGCCAGGAGCTCTTCCCGGCCGGGGGCCAACAGGCGCTCCACCACGATGGTGCGGAACAGCTCAAAGGCCTGCTGCACGGCGGAAAGGGGAAACCCCGCCTTGAGGCGCTTCCTGGTGATGTAATCGATGAATTGCTCAATGCCGGCCAAGCTGCCGGTGGCCAGGGCCTCGTGGTAGGCCGCATAGGCGCCGCGCACGGTGTAGCCGAGCTCCGCGGCGGAGCGTGCGGCATAGCGGGGGGAAAGCCCGGCCAGGCGGCTGGCCCATTCCCGCAGGATCTCCTTCTTGTGCTCCTCCAACCAGGCCAGAAAGGCCGGCCGGGGCGGATGCCCCAGGGTTTTGCCGGAAAGGGTGGCGGTATGGGGAGGAGGCGGCGTCATGGGGGCTGTCTTATCCTGCCGGCTGGAGCCAGGGTGATTTCTCCCACCATAGCAGAAAACCCGGCCGGTCAGGATGATCAGCCTCGGGATAGCCAGCCGGCGCGGGGTGTCGGCCGCCCCCCGGGCGGCGCCAGGCTATTGTCAACACGGGGAAAAGTAGATCCATTGGAAGCGGGTGCGGCCCTCCCGGCGGAAGGGCTTGATCTTGCGGATGTCCACCCGGGTGATAAGGGGCGGCTCCAGGTCCGGGGGCAGACGCAACACGGCCAAGGGCGCCAGCCTCAGGGCCAAGCGCACCAGGGCGGCCACCGGCGGGGTCATCTCTTCGGGGTCGGCGGTCCAGGCCGCGGGCGAAGCGCCCAGGGGAGACCAGTCCGGGTCCAGCAGCGCCGCCGTGAAAGGCAGGCCCCGGGGATCGGGCCCGAGCGCCGGGCGGGTCAGGTCCGTGCACAGGAAGTTCACGGGATGGCGGGCCCCGGCCGCCTGGAGGTTCGCCCGGCAGGCGGCCAGGCGGTCGGCCCGGCGGTCCACGGCCAAAACCGGGCCGCGCCGGGCCAGTTGCCGGGTAAGTCCCCCCACGCCGCAACACAGCTCCAGGTAGGGCCCAGCCGGCAGGCCGCGCACCAACTCCCGGGCGGCGTCGGCCGGGGTGGCCATGGCCAGGGCCGCGGGGTCCCCGGCCAGAGGAGTCTCATTCACGGGCGCGATAACGCCCCGGATCGGCGAAGACGTCGATCACCCAGCAATCGGAGGTGATCTCCCCCGAGTGCACTTCGCCGTCGCCGATCTGGTAGGTGTCGCCCTTCTTGTAGGTGCGGGCCACGCCCCCGATGGTCAGGGTAAGCTCGCCCTGCACCACGATGCCCCACTGGGCGCCGTGGCTGTGCGGCGGCACGCTGGCCCCGGCCGGCAGGCAGAAGAACACGGCCTGGCCCACCTCCCCGGCCAAAAGCCGGGCCTCCACCCCCTCAAAGGCGATGTCGGCGTGGGGCCATTGATGAATGAAATCCGAAAACGGCGATTTAGCGGCCATGGGCTATCCCCTCCCGTTCATGTCGCTCCTGGCGGCGTTTTTCCTTGAGGTGGAAAAATATCACGCATTGCTCACGGAACTTGCAATATATTTCAGGGTCCGGGCAACGGGGATCGTTTTCCAGACAATCCAGACAACGGCCCTTGCCGTACTTCTGGCAGAACGCCGCGGCGGGCTGGTCGGGGTGGAAAAGGCAAGTCACCGGATCACCATTGAAACTCATAGCGCCCCTGCCTGAGAATGGTTCATCAAAGGTTTGTATCACCAGTGACGCCGGTCGGCAACCTCACCCGGCTTGACGGCAGGCCGCCGGGGCCGAATAATCAGGCTGTTGACAAACAGCCTGCAGCGAACCATGGACGGCCCGCCGCATGGCGGCGATGCACCAAGATCGCCGTAATTCGTGCCCTTCTGCCAAACCACGCTTTGGCAGAAGGGCGGCGGACCAAGGCCAGGACGGCCTTGGTGGCTATCTGGCATAATCAGGAAGGCTGCGGTGCAAGCTTGCCGGGCCGGCCCTGCCCCACCCGGCCGGGAGCTGACGGCTGCCGGCCTACCCGGGGGCGCACCCGGGAAACAGTCAAAGGAGGGTTGATCTTGCCCAGGATTCTGGTCACGGGCGGAGGCGGCTTCATCGGCTCCCATCTGGTGGACGTGCTCATGGCCCAGGGGCACGAGGTGTTGTGCCTGGACAACTTTTTCACCGGTTGCAGGGACAACGTACGGCAGCACCTGGGCAACCCCCGCTTCGAGCTGATCCGGCACGACGTGGTGGAGCCGATCCTGTTGGAGGTAGACCGCATCTTCAACCTGGCCTGCCCGGCCAGCCCGGTGCACTACCAATACAACCCGGTCAAGACCGTGAAGACCAACGTCCTGGGCACCCTCAACATGCTGGGCCTGGCCAAGCGCATCAAGGCCCGCATCCTGCAGGCCTCCACCAGCGAGGTCTACGGCGATCCCCAGGTGCACCCCCAGCCCGAAAACTACTGGGGCCACGTGAACCCCATCGGGCTCCGGTCCTGCTATGACGAGGGCAAACGCCTGGCCGAGACCCTGATGATGGACTACCACCGCGACAACAAGGTGGACGTGCGCATCGTACGCATCTTCAACACCTACGGCCCCCGCATGGCCCTGAAAGACGGCCGGGTGGTCTCCAACCTCATCGTGCAGGCCCTGACCGGCCAAGACCTGACCATCTACGGCGACGGCTCCCAGACCCGCTCCTTCTGCTACATCTCCGACCTGGTGCGGGGCCTGCTGACCATGATGGAGCAGGACAGCTTCACCGGCCCGGTGAACCTGGGCAACCCGGTGGAGAACACCATGCTGGAACTGGCCGAGGCCATCCTGCGGCTCACCGGGTCGGCCAGCCGCATCGTGCACCGGCCGCTCCCGCCGGACGATCCGGCCAAACGCCGCCCGGACATCAGCCTGGCCCGGGAAAAGCTGGCCTGGGAGCCCTTGATCTCCCTGGACGACGGCCTGGGGCCCACCATCGCCTACTTCCGGGAGCGTTTGGCCCAGGAAGGCGTGCATAAGGCATGAGCCGGCGTTATCCTGCCTCGCCCGTGGTGGGAGTCAGCGGGGTGGTGCTGGCCGGCGAGTCCGTGCTTTTGGTGAAGCGGGGCGCGGAGCCGGCCAAGGGGCTGTGGTCCCTGCCCGGGGGAGGCCTGGAGCTAGGCGAGACCCTGGCCCAGGGCGTGGCCCGGGAGATCGCCGAGGAGACCGGGCTGGCGGTGGAGGTGGGGCCTCTGGTGGAGGTGGTGGAGCGCCTCCGCCGGGACGCGGCGGACCGGGTGGAGTACCACTACGTGCTGTTGGATTATCTCTGCCGGGCCGAGCCCACCCCGCCCACGGCCGGGGACGACGCGGCCCAGGCCCGTTGGGTGCCCCTGGACCAGGTGGGGGACCTGGGCCTGACCGCGGACACGGCCCGGGTCATCGCCAAGGCCGTGGCGCTCCGGGACGGGTTCCGGCCATGAGTTCCCTCCGGGTGGCGGCCCCCCGGCGCGGCCGCCTTCCCGCCAAGGTTTTCCGGGGCTTGCCCCCGCTATCTTTGTTGGCCCCCGCTTGTGATTATCTTCTCCAGTTCAGTTGACAACAAACCGCCAATCCTGCTAGAGTGCCACAGTTTCAAGGCGGCACCGCGGTGAGCGCCCTGGGGTCCGGGTGGGAAGCTCGCTGCAACTGGCGGTAAAACCCATAAAATCTTGTCTGGGAACCAAACCACTTCTTCAGGCGGACCTGACGGAAAGAGCTTTTCCGCCGGGCGGACCCGCGCCGGCCGTGGTTCTTTACAATGGTTAACCAAGGCTAGGGTAAGGGGCATATGGCAACAAAGGAAGAGCTCGAGAAGCTGAAGAACAGGTCACCCGCAGACTGGGCAATCTTTGTCCTGGGGTTCGTTTTGGCGGCGGCCTTGGGCTTCTGGCTCACCCCCACCATCCTCTACGCGGAGAAAGAGCAGCCCATGCAGTTCGACCACGTGCTCCACATGGAGCAGGTGTCTGACGGCTGCAAATCCTGCCATACCTTCCGCGAGGATGGCTCGTTTACCGGTATTCCCACGCTGGAAAACTGCAAGGAGTGCCATAGCGAGGAGCCACAGGGCGAGAATCCCAACGAGAAGATTTTGGCCAAGCACATCGCCGAAAACAAGCCCATCGAGTGGCTGGTCTACGCCCAGCAGCCGGATTGCGTGTTCTTTTCTCACGCGGCTCATACGGCCAACGCCGGGTTGGAATGCACCCAGTGTCACGGCAAGCAAGGCGAGACCAAGACCCTCAGGCCGTATCAGTACAACCGCCTGACGGGTTACAGCCGCGATCTTTGGGGCCAGAGCCTGATCCCCCTGGGCTCGCCTCCCGATCGCATGAAAATGGACGATTGTGCCAACTGCCACCGCGACAATGGTGTGCGTGACGCCTGCTTCGTCTGCCACAAGTAGGCGGGCGCATCAAGCTTTGGAGTACCTTATATGGATTGGGATAGACGGACTTTCGTAAAGTTCGTGGTGGGCGGCGTCTTGGGCATGGGAGCCAGTCCGCTGGCTTACAAGTTCATGGACGATACGGCGATCTGGACCCAGAACTGGAACTGGGTCCCCGTCCCCGAGGACGGCGCCAGAGCCTTCGCCAAAACGCTGAACCCGTCCACCAGCACCGGTCTCACCGTCAACCTCATCAACGGGCGGGTCAAGGGCGAACGGGCCATCCGTCTGGTGGGCGACCCGGACAACCCGGTCACCGGCGGCGGCGTGGTTCCCGCCGACACCACGGCCTTGCAGCTCCTGTACAACGATGAAATCCGCCTGGCCGCTCCCTTGGTCCGCGACCGCGCCACCGGCATGCACCACCAGGTGAGCTGGGACGAGGCCCTGGCCCTTTGGTCGGCCAAGCTGAACGAGCTGACCCAGGCCGGCAAGCCCCAGGAGCTGGTGATTCTGGGCGATGACGCCGACAGCACCACGGCCCAGATCCTCAGCCGCTTCGCCGCGGCCTTCGGCACTCCCAACCTGGCCTTCAGCCCCTCGGCCAAGACCACCCTGGCCCTGGCCGGCAAGTTCACCACCGGTCAGGAGGAGCTGGGCTTCGACCTGGCCCACGCCGACTATGTGGTCAGCTTGGGCGCGCCCTTGTTGGAAGGCTTCGGCGCCCCGGTGGCCGACCGGGCGGTGTTCCAGGCCTGGCGGGCCAACAAGGCCTACTTGGTGCAGTTCGAGTCCCGCTGCTCGATCACCGCCAGCCAGGCTGATCTTTGGCTGGCCAGCAAGCCTGGCGCCGAAGGCGCGGTGGCTTTGGCCCTCGCGGCCATCATGCTGCAAAAGGGTCTGGCCAAGGGCCAAGGCGCCGGCTTGGAGGAGTTCCGCTCCTACCTGCAGGCCAACTTCCCCGTGGCCAAGCTGGAAGCCATCACCGGCGTCTCCCCGGAAAACCTGACCAAGATCGCCGAGGAGTTCGCCAAGGCCAAGGCCGGTGTGGCCGTGATCGGCCCCGGCCCTTCCCGGGAGCCCGGCCGGCTCTACGACTTCATGGCCGTGTTGGCCCTGAACGCCCTGAAAGGCAACCTGGGTCAGCCCGGCGGCCTGGTGGTGCGGCAGGCTGCGGCCCTGAAGCCCCTGGGCGCGGACCTGCCGGCTCCCACCGCGGTCAGCCTGGACGGGCGCGAGAAATCGCCCCTGGGCCTGGCCAATATCCACAAGCTGGCCAAGGCCGCTTTGGAAGGCGAGCCCTACAAGGCCCAGGTCTTGATCCTGGCCGGCGGCAACCACGTGTTCTACGGGCCCCAGGCCAACGTAATGCACCGCCTGGCCCGCAAGACCCCCTTTGTGGTGGCCATCACGCCCTACCTGGACGAGAGCGCGGCGGTGGCCGACCTCTGCCTCCCCGCCACCCACTTCCTGGAGGGCTGGGGCGACGCCGGCACCCCCTACGGCCTGCCGGTGGGCTTCCATGGGGTGCACAAGCCGCTGATCAACGTGCATCCCGAGGCCAAGCCGGTGGGCGAGGCCTTCCTGGCCCTGGCGGCCAAGCTGGGCGGCAAACCCGCCGAGGCCCTGCCCTTCGAGAACATGGAAGCGGCCCTGACCGCGCGGGTGGCAGACCTGGGCGGCTTGGAGAGCCTGGCCGAGAAGACCTTCTGGGCCCAGGAAAAGCCGGCTTACGGCAGCCTATCCTTTGAGTTCAACAGCGCGGCCCTGGCGGCCAAGCTGGGCGGCGGGGAAAAGGGCCTGCCCTTGTGGGAGGCGCCCGAGGCCTACCAGACCAACAAGGCCTACCCCTTCCTCATGGAAGCCATCCCGAGCCTCCGGACCAGCGCCGGGCGTGAACCCATCACGCCCTACATGGTCAAAATCCTTAGCGACACCACCCTGGCGCACACCAACAACCTGGTGGTGGAGATCAATCCCGAGACGGCCCACGAGCTGCACCTCTACGAAGGCGATATGGTCAAGGTGGAGTCCGAGGCCGGCGGCCTGCGTGCCGAAGTCCATCTGTATCACGGGGCCACCCCCGGCGTGGTTTACGTGCCGGTGGGCCTGGGCCACACCGCTTTCGGCATGTACCTGAACGGCAAGGGCGACAACTTCAACCGCGCGGTGGAGGTGGCGACCGATCCCGCCAGCGGCCAGCCCGATTGGCGGTTGACTCGGGTCAACCTCAAGAAGTTGGTGGGGTAAGTCATGAGTCAAGCAACGGAAGGCTACAGATTCGGTATGCTCATCGACGTGGACAAGTGCACCGGTTGCGGCGCCTGTTCGGTGGCATGCATGAGTGAAAACAATATCGGAGTCTTGCCCGACGAAACCGACAAGATCCGCTCCATCACCTGGCTCAGGCTCTACCAGATCGACAACGGAGCCCCCTTCCCCGAGACGGAGGTGGCTTTCTTCCCCCGGCCCTGCCAGCACTGCGCCGGCGGCGCCAGCGGCAAATGGAAGGATGGCTTCTTCGAGGAGGACCAGGACCCCCAGCACCATCACACGCCCTGCGTGTCGGTGTGCCCGGCCACGGCCACGGACTACGACGACTTCACCGGCATCGTGAGCCAGATCCCCACCCGCTGTATCGGCTGCCGGTACTGTGTCGCGGCGTGTCCGTATCACGCCCGTTACTTCAACTGGTATGACGTGCCCTGGCCCAAGGGCAGCGAGCGAGCCCTGTCTCCCTTTGTGGCCCCCCGCATGCGCGGCGTGGTGGAGAAGTGCACCTTCTGCTTCCACCGCTACCAGGCGGCCCGCAACAAGTGCCTCCTGGACGGCAGCGAGTTGGAAGAGGCGGCCTACCAGACCGCCTGCACCCAGGCCTGCCCCTCCCAGGCCATCATCTTCGGCGATCTGCACAACGAAGAGCACGAGGTGAGCAAGAAGATCAAGGAGTACCGCGAACAGGGGCGCTATGTGTTCCGTTTGCTGGAAAGATTGGCCACCGACACCAAGGTCTACTACGCCACCGACCGGATGTGGGTCCGCCGCCTGGGCGACAACTACCTGCCCGGCGAAGTGGTGACCCCGGCCAAAAAAGCCGGAGCCTAGCAGACTATTTGGGGTTAATGAATTCATAAAGGATTAGCGAGGTCTCCTATGGTGGTGGATGATTCCAGGTTCTGGCCAAAGGGAGTGACCCGGGGCAGACCCGAAGCCTTCGGCGTTTGGATGGCTGTCTGCTTGGGCATCCTGGGTTGGTCGGGCCTTTCCGTGTTCCTGGTGTTGTGGAAAGGTCTCAACCAGACCAATATGAATGACTATTTCGCCTTCGGCGTGTGGATCGTGGTGGACCTGGCGGTGATCGCCCTGGGCGCCGGCGCGTTCTTCACCAGCTTCTTGAGCTACATCATCGGCATCAAGGAGCTGAAGAACATCGTCAACGTCGCGGTGCTCATCGGGTTCATCTGCTACACCGGCGCCATCATCATGCTGGGCGTGGACATCGGCCAGCCGATCCGGGGTTGGTTCGGCTTCTGGCATGCCAACGTGCACTCCATGCTCACCGAAGTTATGTTCTGCATCACCACGTACGCGATAGTCTTGACCATCGAACTGTTGCCCACGGTGCTGGAGAACCGGCAGATCGTCAAGGTGGCCGAGCTGGGCACCTTCTCCCACAACCTGCACCGCATCATGATCGTGTTCGCGGCGTCGGGCACCTTCCTGTCCTTCTTTCACCAGGGCTCCCTGGGCGGTATGTACGGCGTGCTTTACGCCCGTCCCTTTGCCTACCGCACCGGGCTGTTGATCTGGCCCTGGACCTTCTTCCTGTTCATCCTCTCGGCCATTGCCGCCGGCCCCTCCTTCACCACCCTGATCACCATGATCACGGAGCAGGTGACCGGCCGTAAGCTCACAACCCACAAGGTCAAGATGCTTATGGGCAAGATCAGCGGCATCCTGTTGTCGGTGTACGTGGTCCTGAAGATCATCGACACCTGGTACTGGGCCGAGGTCATGGCTTCCAACGCCGGCTTGCCCGCCGCCTCCTTCTACCACGAGCCTTACGGCGTCTGGCTGGTCTGGGTCGAGATCTTCTTCTGCGGGGTGCTGCCGGCCATCATGCTCCTGGTGCCCCGGGTGCGGGAGAGCTACTGGGCCCTGTTCACGGCCATGCTCTTGAACTGCATCGGGGTCTCCCTGAACCGCTTCGTGTTCACCATCCAATCCTTGGCCCTGCCGGTGCTGCCCTTTGAGAAGTTCTACTCCTACTTCCCGAGCTGGCAGGAATGGGGCATCGCGGCCATGGTTATAGGCTACGGCTGCCTGATCTACTCCCTGGCTTACCGCTACCTGCCGGTGTTCCCCCAGGAACCGGGCCTGAACAAGAACTGAGGAGGCGGATATGTTTCCCTTCGTATATGAATGGCATTGGGATATTGGCCATTTCATCTTCTTCGGGCTGTTCTTCGGTATCCTGACCGTGGTCACCGGCACCCTGTTCGGCACCATCGTGAAGACCATCATGGATCTGAACGCCGGCCACGCCCACGCTGAGGACGACGAACACGGTCATGGCCACGCCCACGCCTAGGCCTGATCCGGCCTTGGTTTCCCTGGCTTAGCCAAGCTATACGGCGGGGTCCCGACAGGGACCCCGCCGTTCATATTGCTGACCAAGGCCGTCGTGGCCTTGGTCAGCGGGCCATCCATGGCCCATACTGGCTGTTTGTCAACAGCCAGTACGGCCAGGTCCCGACAGGCACCCCGCCGTGTTTTTTGCGGCCCCGGGCCCGTGGTAGTAAGATAGCCCTGGGCCTGGTGACCCCGTGGCCCGGGGAGCGGCGTGGCGCCGCCCCCGGCGGGACCAGCCCCGGCGGCTGGCTCGCCAGCCTGGGCCCTCATCCTCTCTCAGCCCGGGGCAGGATGGCCCGTGCTTCCCCCTTGCCATGGTGAGAATCATGACCCCACCTCCCCAGGCCCAGCCCGCCCGCCTGAAGGCGGTGATCTTTGATCTGGACGGCGTCATCTTCGACTCCCAGGACGCCAATGTAGCCTTTTACAACCACATCCTGGAAGCCCTGGGCCTGCCGCCCCGGGCCGAGGAACAGCGGGAGATCATTCACCGCGAGGCCATGGAGGGAGCCCTCCGGGCCCTGGTGGGGGATGGCGAGCTCTTGCAGCGGGGCCTGGCCTATTGGCGCACCATGGACACCCGCCCCTTTGTGGCCAAGTTGACCTTGTTTCCCCAAGTGCGGGAAACCCTGGACTTCCTGGCCGGGACCTTCCAACTGGCCGTGGCCACCAACCGCACCAGCACCGCCCGGCCGGCCCTGGAGCGCTTCAACCTGTGGGAGCGTTTCTCCGTGGTGCTCACCCCCCTGGACGTCGGCCCGCCCAAGCCCCACCCGGCCATCATGGAGGCCACCCTGGCCCACCTGGGCCTGGGCCGGGAGGAGGTGCTATACGTGGGGGACTCGGCCATCGACGAGGAGCTGTGCCTGGCCGCCGACGTGCCGCTGTTGGCCTTCCGCAACCCGGAACTCCGGGCTTGGGCCCACGCGGAGGAGTTTCCCCAGATCCCTGGTCTGTTAGGGCTTTAGGGGAGGAGAGGGAAGATGTGGGGGAAAACCCCTTTCCCCAAAAAAACTTGATAAAGGTCGTAACTACGCGATGCTGGTAAACAGCCTCTTCGGCAGGCCAGGGCAACCCTGCCAGCAAGTTTGCAGTTAGCTAAGTCAATCTGAGGAGGACTTTCCCCGGCACACTCCCCATGGGAGGCCGTCGGGTGAGGCGACGATCGGCGGGGATAGACGGCAGGTCGGGGGGCCCGGTCAGGGGTCAGCCCTGCTCCCGGGGATCGCGGGCCCAGCCTGGGAACAACGACGGCTGCCGGTACTCTTGCCAGGCCGGACAGCGGGGGTTGTGGCGGCATTCCCGGCAGACCTCGGGCGGCACCCGATGACGTCCGGTGCGGCGGGGACAGGCCAAATATTGACGCGCGGCGTTCATGGCGAGAGCCTAACACGGCCTGGGCCCGGGCGAAAGCCCCCAATTGGCCGACCAAAAATTCGTTTACAGATGCCAACCCAGTGGCTATCTTTGCTAGCGTCGCCCCGATCCCAGGAGCGGCCTCAGGAATTTTCAGCGATGGGAGGCGATATTGTTTAGCAGGACAAGCAAACGGGACAAGCCTAAAAAGCCGGCTTGGCGGGAGTATTTGGAAGCCCTCTTGTGGGCCCTGCTTCTTGCGGCCATCATCCGAACCTGGGGCGTGCAAGCCTTCAAAATCCCCACCGGCTCCATGATCCCCACTCTCCTGGTGGGTGACCACCTCTTGGTCAGTAAATCCTCCTACGGCATCAAGCTGCCCTTCTCGGACATCGTGGCCATCCCCGTCAGCGATCCCCAGCGGGGGGACATCATCGTGTTCCGCTACCCCGAGGACCGCTCCAAGGACTTCATCAAGCGCATCATCGGCCTGCCGGGGGATGTGGTGGAGATCAGGGATAAAAACGTCTTCATCAACGGCAAGAAGCTGGATGATCCCTGGGGTCAATACACGGACCGGGTCATCTTGCCCAACCAACTCCAGACCCGGGACAATTTCGGGCCGGTGAAAGTGCCGCCGGACCAGTATTTCGTCATGGGCGACAACCGGGACCAGTCCCACGATTCCCGGTTCTGGTTCAACGGCCGGGGCGGCTTTGTGCCCCGGGACGACATCCTGGGCCGGGCCTTCATCATCTATTGGTCCTGGAACGGCGACGGCTTTGGGGTGCGCTGGGACAGGATCGGCAAAATCCTGCACTGAACCTCTGCCTACCAGCGTAAAAAATCCCGGGGAAGCCTGCTTCCCCGGGATTTTCGTTGGCATGCGCCAGGTTTAGTGCTTGAAGGCGCGCTGGCCGGTGAAAACCATGGCCACCGGCGGATCGGCCTGGTTGCAGGCTTCGATGGACTCCCAATCCCGGAGGCTGCCCCCGGGGTGGGCGATGCAGGACACGCCCTGGGCCAGGCCCACGTCCACCCCGTCCCGGAAGGGGAAGAAGGCGTCGGAGATCATCACCGCGCCGCCCAGACCGGCCCGGTCCAGCATGGTGTCCTCGTAGACCTGGTCCAGCTCGCTCTCGGGGTGCTGACCCGCTTCCACCTGCTGGCACAGCTCATCGTACTTGAGCCCGTGGCGCTCCCAGGCCAGGCGGTTGGCGTACTTGTTGTACGCCTTGTCCACCGCGATGCGGGCCACGCCCACCCGGTCCTGCTCGCCCGTGCCGATGCCCACGGTGCAGCCGTCCTTGACGTAGATCACGCTGTTGCTGGTTACCCCCTGCTCCACGGCCCAGCCGAACACCACGTCGTCCAGCTCCCGGGCCGTGGGCTGCCGCGCCGGCTCGTAGACCTGGCCCTTGTGCTCGCAACGGGCCGGCAAGAGGTCGGCCGGCTGGGCGATGCGGTTGAAGCTGGAGGTCTGGAGAATGATACCGCCGTCCATGAGGCTCTTGATGTCCAGGAAGCGCAGGTCGCGCCACTCGGACAGGCGGTCCATGCGGGGGATGGACAGGATCCGGAGGTTCTTGCGCTGGGCCAGGATGTCCAGCACCCCTTCCTCGTAGTCGGGCGCGGCCACCACTTCCAGGTAAAGCTCGGCCATCATCTCGGCCGCGGCCTTGTCCACCGGCCGGTTCAGCACCGCGGCGCCGCCGAAAGCGGCGATGAGGTCAGCCATGAAGGCGCGGTGATAAGCCGTGGCGATGTCGCCGGCCCGGGCCACGCCGGAGGGGTTGTTGTGTTTCATGATGGCCGCGGTGGGCTGGTCCGTCAGGTAGCGCAGGATGTGCAGCGCGTTGTCCACGTCGGTCAGGTTGGTCTTGCCGGGGTGCTTGCCCGCCTGCAGCATCTGGCTTTCGTCCAGGGCGCTCACCAAACCCCGCCCGGGCTCGATGAGCCGCACCTCGCCCACGGAGAGCGCGCCATTCACCAGCTCATACAGGGCGGCCTCCTGGCCAGGGTTCTCGCCGTAGCGCAGGCCTTTCTCCACCAGTTGGCCGTCGGAGTCGGGCAGCTTCCAGGCCCGTTTGCGGAAGCGTAACACGGTGCCCCCCACCTCGATTTTCACCTCCGGGGGAAAATGGTCATCCATCACGGTGCGGTATTGTTCTTTCATGTCTGCCAAGGCCATCCTCCAGAGGCAAGACGAGGGTTGATCGTGTGGGTCCAGCGCCTGCCGGATGGACTGGCCGACAGGCTCCTATCCGGGGTTGGGGCCGCCCCCCGGCCGGCTTGGCGGAGGGAGGCCGCACGACGGCCCGCCGCGGGGCGGTCCTTGGCCCCTTACGGCAGCGAGGTTGCCCCGCGTGAAGCCAAGCCCGCCGCGGCGCAGGCTCGTACCTTGGGGCAAGGCCGTGCAAGATATAGAGAGGACGGCTCCCCCGCTCCGCCCGAAGATTTGGCGCCTGGCCCCAAGGCCGGCGCCTGGCCGGAGGAGTGAGGTTTTTTTACCGGTCCCGCTAATCTAGAGTCTGAAAGAGTTGGGGATGGGGGTCAAGCTCATAAGCACGCTGGGGCGGGCAGTTTTTGCAGGTTTCGCCCGGCGCCGCTCTCCCTGGCCCGGCCGGCCTTTCCCCCGGGCCGGCGGCGGCTTATTCGTCGGCCAAGAGCAGCGCCTCCCCCTCCACCAGGGCGTGCGCCACCTTGGCCCGGGCTGCCTTCAGGGTCCGCTGCACCGTGCCCCGGCTCACCCCCATGCGCTCCCCGGCCTCCTCCTGGGTCAGCCCCTCCAGGTCGCAGAGCTTCAGGGCTTCCAGCTCATCGTGGGCCAGGCGCTGGGTATTCAGTTGGGTCAGAGGCACGCCGGCCGGCTTGAAACCCCGGCAGGGGATCTGGCAGCCGCACTGCCGCGGTTTGCGGGGACGGGCCATGGCTTTCCTCCTCCCTGGGCAGGTCGCGGTGCGCCGGCGCGGGTCCCGCTCCACCCTGTCCCAGAGGGGGAGCGCGAGCCCGGCGCGTTTCGCAAACGCGACCCGCGGTAGTTCTTCATTCTTGCCGCCGGGGCCAACGGTGCGGCCCGGGGAAGCGGTCACTCGGCCGCCCTGCCCCCTGCCCCCCCGCCCCGAGCCGCCGGGAGGGCCTCAGCCCTTGCCCTGCTCCCGGCTGCGCGCCGTGGCCGCGGCCACCGCCTCCATGACGACGCCCCGGAACGCGCCCTTCTCCAGCTCCCGCAGGCCGGCGATGGTGGTGCCGCCGGGTGAGGTCACCATATCCTTCAGCTCGCCGGTGTGCCGCCCATCTTCCAGGGCCAGCTTGGCGGCCCCGGCCACGGTCTGGGCGGCCAAGAGCCGCGCCGTGCCCCGGTCCAGGCCCTGGGCCACCCCGCCGTCGGCCAGGGCCTCCAGGAACAGGAACACGTAGGCCGGCCCGGAGCCCGACAGCCCGGTCACCGCGTCCAGATGCTTCTCGGCCACCACCACCACCCGGCCCACGGCCTCGAAGATCTCCTGGGCCGCGGCCAAAAAGTCTTCCCGGTCAGCCGCGGGGGCCGGGGCCATGGCCGTCGCCCCCATGAACACCAGGGCCGGGGTGTTGGGCATGGTGCGGATCACCGGTTGACCCACGGGCAGATGGGCGGTCAGCGTGGCCAGGGTCACCCCCGCGGCCAGGCTGATCACCAGGGAGCCGGGCGAGAGCCCCGGGCTGGCGGCCTCCAGGGCGGACGGCACGTCATAAGGCTTCACCGCCACCACCAGGATGTCCAACTGGCCCAACTCGGCGGGAGCGCTCACCACCGCCACGCCGAACTTCTCGGCCAGGGCCCGGCCTTTGGCCTGGTCCATCTCGGCCACCACCACCTGGCCGGGAGCGACCGCGCCCTTGGCCAGCAAACCCTGCAACAGGGCGGAGCCCATGTTGCCGCCTCCCAGAACTCCCAAGCGACCCGCGATGGCCATGCTCAATCCTCCTCGCGATCTTCCACCAAATAGCGCCGTCCCCGGGTCTGGCCCACGGCCCGCACCAGGCCCGCCCGGGCCAGGGCTCCCAGGAGGTTCTTGGCCGTGGTGTCCGAGCAGCCCAAGCAGGAGCGCACGTGACGGTTGGCCAGGTCCTGCCCGCGCCGCGCGGCCAGGAGCTTGGCCAGCTCCCCGGCCCGGCTGGCCAGCTTGGGCTCCAGGGCGGCCAGGGCGGCCTGATACTCTTCCGGGCCCCGGGCTTGGCCGGGGCCGGCGGCCACGAGGTCGGCGGCCAACTCCGGGGGCAGGCTGGCCAGGCCCAACACCGAGCCGCGGCCCAGGGCCACCATGTGTTGTAACACATGGGAGAGCTGCCGCACATTCCCCGGCCAAGAATAGCTGAGCAGGGCCCGGCGCAGTTCTGGCGCCAGGGTTTTTTCCCGCCGGGCCAAGCCGCAGGCCTGGGCCAGAAAATGGTCCACCAGCTCCGGCAGGTCCTCGGGGCGCTCCCTGAGGGGCGGCAACCGGAGCGGCACCACCTGGACGCGGTACAACAGGGCCGGGTTGAAGCGGCCGGCCGCCGCTTCGGCGCTCAAGTCCCGATGGCTGGCGCACACCAGGCGGAAATCCACCCGCTCGGCCCGGCTGGCCCCCACCGGAGTTACCCGGTGCTCCTCCAAAACCCGCAGAAGCTTGGTCTGCAACAGGGAACCGGTCTCCCCCAGTTCATCCAGAAAAAGGGTGCCACCCCGGGCGGCCCGCAAGTAGCCCTCCCGGGCGGCCATGGCCCCGGTAAAGGCGCCTTTCTCGTGGCCGAACAGCTCGCTCTCCAACAGCCCCTCGGGCAGGGCCGCGCAGTTTACCGCCACGAAAGGCCCTCCGCGTCGGGGCGAAAGCCGGTGCAGCCGCCGGGCCAGCACCTCCTTGCCGGTGCCGGTTTCCCCCACCAGGAGCACGGGGAACTCGGTCTCGGCCACCAGGGCCAAGTCCTCCAACACCCGCCGGAAGGCCGGCGCCCGCCCGCCCACGGGCTCAGGGTCCTCGCCCCGGCCCACCAGGGCGGCCGGCCCCGGGGCCAGGCCCTCCCGGGCCAGGGCCACCAGGCGGGGCAGATCCACCAGGCGGGGCGCCTGGGCGCAGAGCCGGGCCAAGTGGGCCTCTTGCAGATCGGGCAGGGTCATGAGCTGCTTGCGGGCGGCGCGCTCCATGACCCGGCCGGCCTCGGCCACGCTGATCTCCTGGCCGGCCAGGGCCAGCACCGCCTCCACCGCGGCGCGGGCCAGTTGGGCCAGGCTCTGGCGCACGTCCAGCCCCGCCGCCGCCCGCCCTCGGGGCTCGGGACGGTTCTCGGCCACCCGGGCCGGGGCTGGTCCGCCCGGTTCTTCTTCCCAGGCCCCCAAGAGCCGCTCCACCACCGCCCGCGTGACTCGCTCGGTTGCTTCCATCCTACCAGGCCCCCCCAAAAGTGTTGCGGAGAAAGCCGTCCCCGCGCCCGTCCAAACCGTCAGCTCGTGGGGGATGGGTCCTGGGCCCACCTGGGAGGCTGGCGGAGCGATTTATCCCGCGGCCTTCCGGGGAAGCGCACTTGGCCCCTTACTCCGGAGACTTGTACATACCGCACCTTCCCCTCTGGAGGCAAGAACCCCCTGGACCGGGAGCGTGGCATTTCTCCGTGCGGGATGCCGGGGCCGCCTGGACGGGATGTGGCTTGTCACCGCCCGCCCCGGATGCTATCAAATAATTAGCAATGCGGGATTTTTACCGGAGCGGCGCCACGAAACCCCGGTTTGGCCTCGCCAAGGGGAATCTACAACGGCAAGGCCCCCTGGCCGGCTCTCTCCTCTCCCGCCCGCCTGACCGCACTTCCGCCCTGTCTCTGCGCCGGATCGGGGGCTCCTAACCTCGCAAAGGATCGACAAGACCATGATCAAGAAACGGCTGGCCCGGTTCCGCCGGGAGATAAAGGAAAAAAAACTGGACGGCTTCCTGGTCAGCCTGGCGGCCAATCGGCGCTATCTCTCGGGCTTTTCCCCGGATGACGGCCAGTTCGGCGAGTCGTCCGGCTCCCTCCTGATCACCCAGGCCGCGGCGGTGATCCTGACTGACTTCCGGTATCAGCTCTCGGCCCGGGACCAGGCCCCCTTTTTCGAGACGGTGATCTACCCCCACGGCCTGGCCCTGGAGTTGGCCCGCCTGGCCCCCATCCTGGGCCTGAAGCGCCTGGGCTTCGAGTCCGAGGCCCTGTTGGTTCTGGCCCACCAGCGCCTGGCCCAGGAGCTGCCCGGGGTGGAGCTGGTGCCCACCGAGAAGCTGGTAGTGGCCCTCCGGGTAGAGAAGGACACCAGTGAGGTGCGGGACCTCATGCGCGCCCTGGCCGCCATGGAGACCGCCCTGGAGCAGATCCTGGACGAAGACCTGGTGGGCCGGACCGAGCGGGAGCTGGCCCTGGCCGTGACCCGGCTTTCCGAGGACGCCGGCGCCGATGGGCCGGCCTTCCAGCCCATCGTGGCCAGCGGGCCCAACGGGGCCGAAGCCCACGCCGAGCCCGGCTCCCGGGTGATCCAGGCCGGCGACCCGGTGATCTTCGACGTGGGAGCCAAGCTGGACGGCTACTGCTCGGACATCTCCCGCACCGTGGTGGCCGGGGGGCGGGAGCAGGCCGACGCGCGCTTCCGCGAGGTGTACCGCATCGTGCGCCAGGCCCAGGTGGCCGCCCTGGAGGGTATCCGGCCCGGCATGACCGGGGCCCAGGCCGACGCCATCGCCCGCCGGATCATCGAGGACGCCGGCTACGGCCCCCAGTTTGGCCATTCCCTGGGCCACGGGGTGGGTCTGGCCACCCACGAAAGCCCGTCGGTGGGGCCCCGTTCCCGGGACGTGCTGGAGCCGGGCATGATCTTCACCGTGGAGCCGGGCATCTACCTGCCCGGCTGGGGCGGGGTGCGCCTGGAGCAGATGGTGCTGTTGGATCACGACGGCTGCCATCTCTTGAACCAGCTGGATCATTTCTATGATTTCAGCTGACTTCCTCCCCGGGAGGCTCCCGCCTCGCCGCCCGGCCGGCGGGGTCGCGGCCCCCCTTGCCCCAGGCCCGCGCCGTGCCGTCCTCTGAGGCGGCGGACCGCCTGGCCCCGGAGGTGGACGCCTACCTGGCCCACCTGGCCGTGGAGCGGGGGCTCTCGCCGTTGACCGTGGAGGCCTATGCCCAGGATCTGGCGGAGTTGGCGGGCTTTTTGAGCGAGGAAGGCCTCCGGGGCTGGGAAGAGCTGGACGACATCACCATGCTGGCCTATCTGGGCCGGGCCGCCCGCCAGGGTCTGGCCCCCCGCAGCCGGGCCCGGCGCCTCTCCGCGGCCCGGGGGCTCATGAACTTTCTGGTGCGCCAGGGGCAGCTGGGCAAAAATCCCCTGGACGGCCTGGAAGGCCCCCAGACCCCCGACGGGCTGCCCGCCTTTCTGTCCCGCCCGGACATGACCCGGCTCCTGGACGCGCCAGACCCGCAAACCGACCTGGGGCTCCGGGACCGCGCCATGTTGGAGATGATGTACGCCGCCGGGCTCAGAGCCAGCGAGGTCATCGGCCTGGGCGTGGGCCAGGTGAACTTCCAGGTGGGGGTGGTGACGGTGCGCGGCAAGGGCGCCAAGGAGCGGCTGGTGCCCCTGAACGACACCGCCCTGGCCCGGCTCACCACCTACCTGGCCGAACCCCGGCAACGGCTCCTCCGGGAGAACCGGCGCGAAGAAGTGTTCCTGAACGCCCGGGGCGGCGCACTCAGCCGCATGGGGCTATGGAAAATAGTGAAAAAGTACGTTACCCTAGCTGGTATTAAGGGAAAGGTGACCCCCCACACCTTGCGGCACACCTTTGCCACCCATTTGCTGGAGGGAGGCGCGGATCTCCGCAGCGTGCAGCTCCTGTTGGGCCACGCCGACCTTTCCACCACGGAAATCTACACCCACGTGACCCGGGAGCGCCTGGTGGAGATCCACCGCCGCTTCCATCCTCGGGGTTGAAGCATGGCCGACCGCCCTGATCCAAAACCAGAAACCAAGCCACGGCGCGAGGTGGAAATCATCACCACCCACGTCAACGCGGATTTCGACGCCCTGGCCAGCATGCTGGCCGCGGCCAAGCTTTATCCCGAGGCGCTGTTGGTATTTCCCGGCGCCCAGGAGCGCAGCCTGCGGAACTTCTTCGTGGAGTCGGTCTGCTTCCTGTTCAACTTCGCGAAGATCAAGGAAGTGCCCTTTGACCAGGTGCGCCGCCTGATCCTGGTGGACACCCGGCAAAAGGACCGTATCGGGCCCTTTGCCCAACTGGCCGAGGATCCGGAGGTGGAGGTCCTGGCCTATGACCACCACCCCGACACCCCCGACGACGTCCAGGCCGACCGGCAATGGGTTATGGAGGTGGGGGCCACGGTCACCCTCCTCTCCCATTTCCTGCGCGCCGCCGGGGTGCGGCTGGGCGAGGACGAGGCCACGGTGATGGCGCTGGGCATTTACGAGGACACGGGCTCCTTCAACTTCGTGTCCACCACCCCCTACGACTTCGAGGCGGCGGCCTGGTTCATGAGCCAGGGGGCCAACCTGAACGTCATCTCCGAGCTGACCACCAAGGAGCTCTCCACCGACGAGGTGGCCCTGTTGCACGACCTGATCCACTCGGCCCAGACCGTGGTGGTGGGCGGGGTGGAGGTGGTGATCAGCGAGGTCAGCCGCGAGTGGTACATGCCGGATCTGGCGGTTTTGGTCCACAAATTCATGGATATGGAGAACCTGGACGTGCTGATCGTCCTGGCCCGCATGGAGAGCCGGGTCTACGTGGTGGCCCGCTCCCGCCTGCGGGAGGTGGACGTGGGAGTCATCGCCAAGGAGCTGGGCGGCGGCGGCCACCCCTCGGCGGCCAGCGCCACCCTGAAGGACCTGACCCTCTTGGAGGTCCGCGACCGCCTGAACGCGGCCCTGCAAACCCACATCAACCCCTCGCGCACTGCGGCGGACATCATGACCAGCCCGGTGATCTCAGTGCCGCCGGAGACCTCCCTCAGCGAGGCCCAGGCCAAGCTCACCCGCTATAACATCAACGTGTTGCCCGTGGTGACCGGGGACCAGGTTTTGGGTCAGATCACCCGGCAAACCCTGGAAAAAGCCGCCTTCCACGGCTTGGCCGACCTGCCGGTCTCGGAGTACATGACCCCGGGGGTGGAGTCCATCACCCCCTCGGCCAGCCTGGCCCAGGTGGAGCAGGCCGTGCTGGAGCGCCGCCAGCGCCTGGTGCCGGTGATGGATCAGGGCAAGCTGGTGGGGGTGATCACCCGCACCGACCTCTTGAATCTGTTGGTGGACGAAAACCTGGTGGGTGGCCACGCCGGGCCCCAGGAAGGCAGCTACCCGCCCATCCGGCACAAAAACGTAGCCAACCTGCTCAACGAGCGCATGCCCCGGCCGGTTTTGAACACCCTGAAGGCCCTGGGCCGCACCGCCGACGACCTGGGCTACAACCTTTACCTGGTGGGCGGCTCGGTACGGGATCTCTTCCTCCGGCACGGCAACTTGGACCTGGACGTGGTGGTGGAGGGCGACGGCATCGAGCTGGCCAAGGTCTTTGCCCAGGACTGGGGCGGCGTGCGGGTGCGCTTCCACAAGAAATTCCAAACCGCCAAGCTGATCTTCCAGGACCACCCCACCATCGACGTGGCCACCGCCCGGCTGGAGTATTACCACGCCCCGGCCTCGCTGCCGGTGGTGGAGCACTCCAGCCTGAAGCTGGACCTTTACCGGCGGGATTTCACCATCAACACCCTGGCCGTGAAGCTGAACGCCCGGCATTTCGGCACCCTGATCGACTTTTTCGACGCCTCGCGGGACCTGAAGGAAAAGGCCATCCGGGTGCTGCACAACCTCTCCTTCGTGGAGGACCCCACCCGGGTGTTCCGGGCGGTGCGTTTTGAGCAGCGCTTCGGGTTCCGCATCGGCAAGCTCACGGAAAGCTTGATCAAAAATGCCATCAAGATCGACGCCTTCAGCCGGCTGAGCGGCAAGCGCCTCTTTGGCGAGCTACGGCAGATCCTGGAGGAGGAAAAGGCCATCAACTGCTTGAAGCGGCTCAAGGAGCTGAACCTCCTGAAGGTCTTCCACCCCAAGCTGCGGCTGGAGCCCTGGCACGTGACCCTCTTGGAGCGCCTGGAAAAGTCCCTGGCTTGGCACCGCCTGTCCTTCCTGGACGACCCGGTGCACCGCTGGCTGGTGATGCTCCTGGGTCTGGCCGATCCCTTGTCCGACCGCGAGCTGACCGGCCTGGGCCACCGGCTGGACTTGGCCCCCCGCCTCTTGCGCCAGATGCTGGAGATGCGGAGCCTGGCCGACCAGGCCCTGAACAATATGCAGCGCCAGCAGCCGCGGCCCTCGGAGATCTACCAATACCTCAAGCCGTTGGACTCCGAGTATCACCTCTTGATCATGGCCAAGACCGAGATCGACTGGGTTAAGCGGGCGGTCAGCACCTACCACACCACCTTATGTCGAATCCGCTGCAAGCTGAACGGTGATGATCTTAAAAGCATGGGCTTTGAGGAAGGCCCCCTGTTCAAGAATATCTTGGAGGTTTTACTCAAAGCCAGGTTGGACGGTCTGGTGCGCACCAGGCGGGAGGAGAGGGATCTGGTCATGCAGGAGTTCGGCGACCGCATCGAGAGGATTGCCTGATGGACAGCATCACCGGGTTCCTGATTCGGCTGGTGGTTTTGGCTCCGCCGATCCTCATGGCTCTGACCATCCACGAGGTCAGCCACGGCCTGGTGGCCTGGCGCCTGGGAGACCCCACCGCCAAGGCGGCGGGCCGCCTCACCCTGAACCCTCTCAAGCATCTGGACCCCATGGGCACTCTGGTGTTTTTCATCACCGCCTGGCTGGGTAAGGGCTTCGGCTGGGCCAAGCCGGTGCCGGTGAACCCCCGTTACTTCAAGGACCCCCGGCACGGCATGATCTGGGTTTCCCTGGCCGGCCCGGCGGTCAACCTGGCGGGCTCCCTGGTGCTGGCCCAGGTTCTGGGCTGGCTGATCCATAGCGGCTTTTTTGCCAGCAGCATGCTGGGCCTGGGTTATTATCCCCTGTGGAAACAAATGCTGGGGCAGATGCTCATCGTGGGCGTGCAGATCAACGCCATCCTGGCCTTCTTCAACCTCCTGCCCTTGCCGCCCCTGGATGGCTCGGGCATTCTGGGAGGTCTCCTGCCGCCGCGTGCGGCCCAGCGCTATTTGGAATTGAGCCGCTGGGGCTTCGTGGTGCTCCTGGCGTTCATCATGTTGCCGGATTTCCTGCCGGGTTTTCCCGATTTCATCGACCTCCTGGTGATGCGGCCGGCCCAAGTCTACTTGAACTGGATTCTGCCCCTTTGAGCACCCGGTTTCACTTGGCGGAGCGGAGTAACGGCCGGGGGCTCCGGGGCGGCCGGCCGGGCTGCCTCCACCGCCCCCGCAGCCGCTAGGTTTGCCATGGAACTGCCGGTCAAACTGGAGATTTTCGAGGGCCCCCTGGATCTCCTCTTGCACCTCATCCGCAAGAACGAGGTGGACATCTACGACATCCCCATTGCCCTCATCACCAAGCAGTACCTGGCCTATCTGGAGTTGTTGCAGGAGATGAACATCGGCCTGGCCGGCGAATATCTGGTCATGGCCAGCACCCTGATCCACCTGAAAAGCCGCATCCTCCTGCCCAGCTCCGCTCCGGGCAGCGAGGCCGACGAGGAGGATGACCCCCGGCTGGACCTGGTGGAGGCCTTGAAGGAGCACCTGCGCATCAAAACCGCAGCCGAGCACCTGCAGAACCGCCAAGTCCTGGATCGGGACGTGTTCTTCCGCGGCGGCGGCAAGGCCGAGGTGGACACGGCGGCCGCCGGGCGGGAAGGTCTGGTGGTGGCCGGGGTGTTTGACCTGATCGAGGCTTTCCGGCAGCTCATCAGCGAGCGGGGCAAGCAAATGATCCTGGGTCTGCCCCTGGCCCGGCTTTCCTTGGAAGACTGCATGAGCCACCTTTTGGAGCTGCTCAGGCGGCGGGAGAGCGTCTCCTTTCGGGAATGTTTTGCGCAAGCGAGCACCCGGCAGGATTTGGTGGTAACTTTTCTGGCCATTCTGGAGCTGACCCGCCTGGGCTTCCTCCGGGTCTACCAGGACCGGAGCCCGGAAGCCCTGGCTGATTCGCCTGATCCGGCCGCCACCCTGCGGCTTTTCCTGCGGCCCTTGGAGGACGAGGAGAGCCCGGAGGACCAGGGGCAGGAGGAGGCTCTGGTTTGAAAAACGATCTCCGACGCATCGTGGAGGCGCTGCTCTTTGTGGCCGAGGGGCCCCTCAGCCTGGCCCAACTGGGCCAGGTGTTGGAAACCAGCGACCGGGCGGCTATCAAACAAGCGGTGGAGAGCCTGCAGCAAGAGTACGGGTCCCTGGAGCGGGCCTTCAGTCTGGTGGAGGTGGCCGGAGGCTACAGCTTCCGCACCCGCCCGGAGCTGGCCTTTTGGATCACAAAGCTCCGCAAGCAGCAGGTGACCCGCCTGTCCCGGGCCGCGCTGGAGACCCTGGCCATCGTGGCCTACCGCCAGCCGGTGCTCAAAGCCGAGATCGAGCGCATTCGCGGGGTGGAAGTGGGCAGTGTCTTGAAGATGCTCCTGGAAAAAGGCCTGGTCCGGGTGGCCGGCCGGCGGGACCTGCCCGGCCGCCCCCTGGTCTACGCCACCTCCCGGCGCTTTTTGGAAGTGTTCGACCTGAAGGACCTCCGGGACTTGCCCACCATCGAGGAGATCGCCTCCCTGGGGGAGGACCTGCCCGAGGGCCTGGAAGCCGGGCAGCCGGAGTTGGACTTTTTGGGAGCCTACCAAACCGAGGCGGAGGAAGCGCCGGAGCCCGCGGGCGAGGCCTGGCCGGCCGACGCGCCGCCGCCCGACTCACCACCGCCAGACCAGGACCCCGGCCCCAGCGCGGCCTGAGGAAGCAGAAGCTTGGAGCGCTTACAAAAAATTTTGGCCCGGGCGGGAGTAGCCTCCCGCCGCGCGGCCGAGGAAATGATCCGCGAGGGGCGGGTGAGCGTGGACGGCCAAGTGGTGCAGGAATTGGGCGCCAAGGCCGACCCCCGCCGCCAGCGGATCATGGTGGACGGCCGTCCCCTGCCCCAGCCCGAGCACCTGACCTACTGGATCCTGCACAAGCCCCGCGGGGTGGTGAGCACGGTCCAGGACCCCCAGGGCCGCCGCCGGGTGCTGGACCTGCTGCCCCCCGAGGCCAAGGGCCGCCTATTTCCCGTGGGGCGGCTGGACGCCGACTCCGAGGGGCTGATGCTGCTGACCAACGACGGCGAGGTGGCGCTGCGCATCACCCACCCCCGCTACCAGGTGGCTCGCACCTACCGGGTGTGGGTGGAGGGCACGCCCTCGGCCACCGCCCTGACCCGGATCAAGGAAGGGGTGGACCTGGAGGACGGCCGCACCTCGCCGGCCCTGGTGACCCTGAAGGGCACCACCGACGGCCGGGCCAAACTGCGCTTGGTGCTCTTTGAGGGCCGCAAGCGGGAGATTCGCCGCATGTGCGAGGCCGTGGGCCATCCGGTGGAGCGCCTGGTGCGGGTGGGCCTCGGGCCGTTAGAACTGGGCGACCTGCCCTACGGCCACTCGCGGCCCCTGAGCCCCGGCGAGGTGACCCAGCTGAAAAAGAGTTTGGGGTTACTAAGCAGTTGCAAAACCTCTGACCATGGTGTAAAAAAATCGCCGCGGGACCGACGCACCCGGCGGGACCAGCAGGACCAGGGAGCGTGCTCCCGAACCGGCCGGGACAACGAGCGCGGCGGGGCTCCAGGCCGAAAGGGCCCAGGGCCGCACCCCGGCAAGCGAAATTCAGGGCGGTAACTCAGTGGGAGAGTGCCATCCTCACACGGTGGAAGTCAAGGGTTCAAATCCCTTCCGCCCTACCACCATAATAACAGCCGTTTAGCGAACCACGCTAAACGGCTGTTGCCTTTTTTTAGCCGTGACCAGTCTGTGACCAGTCTCCAAAATGCACGCTGAAAGAATCTTTGGAGATCACCTTGTTTGGCGCCAGGAATCCCGGCTGAGGGTGCCAGCCGCCAAAGTAAGGTCATGGAATGCGGTGGCGGGCCAGAGCGTGGAAAAATTTGGTCTGAAAGAAACTCTGGGGTTGAACTTTTGAGCCCCTCCCGGGCGCTGGCGCTTCGTTTGCTGGACTTCTCGAAACCACGTTGCAGTTCGAACCTGGCTTAGGCCTAACCGGTAAAGGATCATCCGGCTCGGCGCCGTGCCGTGGGCTCAGGTCAGTCAGGAAGGGGCCGGGTAGCGCGGGTCTGGCGAGGCGTCTGGCGGGCTGCTTCGGTCGGGGCGACCAAGTCGACAAGCTTCCCGTTAGGGCGCTGGTTATTGAGGATGGCCTGGCCGAACTGGTGACGCTCCTGGGCCTGGGCCGCCGCGTAGTCCCAGGCCCCCCGGGCGATGCCCAAGGCCTGGACTGCTCCACCGAGACGGGTGAAATCCGGGGGCTTCCTAAGGATGTGGAAGCCGTCGCTTTCGTTGCCCAAAAGATTTTCCGCCGGAACCTCGCAGTCCTCGAAAATCAACCCCCAGGTGGAAGAGGCGCGTAAGCTCAGCTTGGTTTCATTTTTCCAACAGAAAAACCAGGCGTGTCCTTTTCCCCCACGATGACCCTTTGTCCGGTTTTGCGAGGGGCCTTTTCCCGGTCGGTGACAGGGCAACGCACATCTACTGTGCTGTATCGCCATGGCTGATGAACCGCCGGATTACGATCGCCGATCTCGTCAGCTATTTATGGTGCAAGGCGCAGTACTTGAGCTATAGATCGAACGCTGCCGGGCGAGAGAACAATTTACCCAATACCCCTGCTTAACCAAATAGAGACTGTTGCACAAGGCTCCCTGCCTTGTGCAACAGTCTCTAAAGATACTCGCCGCGCTCAAGCGAACTCCCGAGCGCCGGTGCGTTGGGGTACTTTGATTATTCGGCGTATAGATCCTTGAGGACCCTCTTGAGTATCTTGCCCGTGGGGCCCTTGGGCAGATCCTGAACAAAAATTACGGACTTGGGCGCCTTGTAGGTGGCAAGGTGCTTCTTGGTATATGCGATGAGATCCTTTTCCGACGCCTCCGCGCCTGGCTTGAGCACCACCAGGGCCACCACCTTTTCCCCCCAGTCTTCGTCGGGCAGGCCGATGACGCTGGTCTCGACGATGGCTGGGTGCTTGAAAAGCACCTCTTCCACCTCGCGCGGATAGATGTTGATGGCCCCGCTGACGATCATGTCCTTTTCGCGGTCCACGATGTAGACGTAGCCATCTTCGTCCATGCAGCCCAAGTCGCCGGAGTAGAACCAGCCGTCCTTCATGGTCTCCGCGGTCAGCTCGGGCATGTTCCAATAGCGGTCCATGAGGTTGTCACCCTTGATGATGATCTCGCCGACATCTTCCATGTCCCGCGCGATATCCGTGCCGTCCTTGTGGATGAGCCTCACCCGGGTATTGACCACCTCGCGGCCGCAGGAGCGCAAGCGCGGCAATTTGCGAGAGTCGTCCCGGATCATATGCTGCTCAGCGCTGAGCATGGTGGCAAAGCAGGTGGTCTCGGTCAGCCCGTAGCCCTGGCGGAAGATGTTGCCGAACTTGGCAATAGCCTGGTTGATCACCGACTCTGGCATGGCCGAGGAACCGTACATGATGGCCCGCAGGCTGGACACGTCCCAATCGTCTATGGTGGGGAACTGCAACAGGCGGATGATCATGGTGGGCACCACCACCACGATGCTGATCTTCTCTTCCTGCACCGTGCGCAGGAAGAGCTCCGGCTCAAAGGCGTCCAGGATCACCGAGGTACCGCCCAAGTAGACCATGGGGATGATGGAGCAGTTCACCGGGGCTGTGAAGAAGAGCGGATGCACCGAGAGGTTCACGTCCTCGTGCCGGAGCTGGTTTTCGATAATCCCATTCACCGCGTTGGCCACGATGGCCCGGTGGTTCAGGGCGGCGCCCTTGGGCAGGCTGGTGGTGCCACTGGTGTAGTACAAAAGGATGATGTCGCTTTCATCCACGGCCACCGCGGGTTCGTCGGCGGGGTACTGATCGATCAGCTTTTCGTAGTCCAGGTACTCCCGGGAGCCCTGGCGGAACTCCTGGGACTCCCGGTCCACCAGCACCACCTTTTCCACGTACCCGTACTCATCTTTTATCTTGGAGGCGTGCTTTTCCCCCACGATTACCACCCGGGGCTCGGCATTGCCCAGGATATGGTCCAGCTCGTCCTTGAGCTTGGTGCTCACCGGGGCCAGAATGAGCCCCGCCTTGGCGCAGGCCCCTACGATTTCCACGTACTTGTAGCAATTGTCCAGGATCAGGGCCACCCGGTCCTGCTTTTGCAGCCCCATGCCTATGAGGGCGTTGGCCAGGCGGTTTATGCGTTCATTCAACAGCTCGTAGGTCAGCCGCGTATCCTTGTAGATGATCGCCGCTTTCCGAGGATATCTCTTGGCCGCTCTTTCGTACAGTTCCCCGACTACCATGGTGGTCCCTCCTTGCATGCCATGCGCCGCGACGGCGATAACCGGCGGCCGCGTAAGACCTCACCCTAACTGAACAGTCCGTCCTTCTCCAATTGCGCGATCTCCTCTGGGGAATAGCCCAACTCCTGCAACACCTCCCGGTTGTGGGTGCCGGCCATCACTCCGGCCGGCCCATATTCCGGCGGCGTGCGGGAAAACTTCAGGGGGTTGGCCGGCTGCCGGATCTTCTCGCCGCCCTGCCCCTGCACCTCCACCAGCCAGCCCCGCGCCTGCCCCAGGGGGCTGTTCAGGGCCTGGCCCAGGCTGACCACCGGCTCCAGGCAGGCGTCCACCCCCTGAAACACCTCCTGCCACTGGGCCCGGGTCTTGGAGGCCATGATCCGGGTCACTTGGGGCTTCACCTCCGCCAGGTTGGGGGGCGACACGCTGCCCGGTATCAGGTCCTCCCGGCCAATGGCCCGGCAAAAGGCGGCGAAAAACTTGGGCTCCAGGCCTCCGAAGCTCAGGTACTCGTGGTCAGCGGTTTGGTAGAAATCATAGAGCGAGCCGCCGTTGAGGAAATAGCCTTCCCGCCGGGGCTCCATTCCCTCCACCAAGTAGTCCATGGCCGCCACCACGTTGAAGGGAACCATCCCGTCGGTCATGGCCACATCCAGGTATTGGCCTTCCCCGGTGCGCTGGCGGTGGATCACCGCGGCCAGCACCGCGATCACCGTGCCGTAGGAGCCGGAGGCCAGGTCGGCGATCTGGGTGCCGGTAAGACTGGGGCCCTGCTCCCGGCGGCCGGAATGGGCCATGAGCCCCGAAAGGGCCAGGTAGTTGATGTCGTGCCCAGCCCGATCCCGCAGGGGCCCGTCCTGGCCGTAGCCGCTGAGGGAGCAGTAGATGAGCGAGGGGTTGACCTCGGCCAGGGCCTGGTAACCCAGCCCCAGCCTGGGCATGACCCCGGGCCGGAATTGTTCGATGAGGATATCGTAATCCGCCAGGAGCTGGTGGATTATTGCCACCCCCGCCGGATGCTTCAGGTTCAAGGTGAGGGAGCGCTTGTTGCGCCCCAGATAGGCCAGATTGGCCGCCAGGCCGGAGTTGGGGAGAAAGGGTGGCGTCTCCGCGTTCAGGTCCGGGCGGCTGGGCGAGCTTATGCGCAGGACCTTGGCCCCCAGGTCGGCCAGGTTGAGGGTGGCAAAGGGCCCGGGCAGCAGCGTGGTGAAGTCCAGTATCTTGAGTCCGTGCAGCGGCCCTGGCATGGCTGGTCCTTTTCTCTCCCCACCGCTCCGGCCGGGGCTATATCCGTTCAATGATGGTGGCCACGCCCTGGCCGCCGCCCACGCAGGCGTTGGCGCAGCCCCAG
>JAHLLK010000181.1 GCA_020444165.1 Deltaproteobacteria bacterium
CCTGAATACCCGCCATAAATGCAACTACCCGAAATGACATAACTTGATTTGGGGGAACCGTACTTTTATGATTAATTTATGGTAAAAACAGGGGGTTATTTGGGATTTTGTGCCCCCGTGAATGGCACAAAATGGGATTTTATGCCTGTCTCACTAGTGCAAAGGAAATTGGAAACCAGTGCACTGCATAAATGAGACAGGATGATTTTGGAATTGCCGCGCAACTAATTGCCATTGCTAGAATAAATAAAAAATTTACCGGCAAATTTGGTTGCAGCTTAACTTATTAAAACGGCTGGCTAAACGGCTAACCTGCAACCAAAGCTGCAACCAAAATAATTATAGTAATTTTAATTAGTTGAGCAGTTTTTGCGCTCGAAGACCAAAACCTAACCTGCAACCGAATTAGCAACCGCACAAAATAGCCTTTATGACTATAAATTATTTCCGACCCTCAATTTGAGCAAAAAGGCGAGCAGAGCCTTGGCCCCACGCGCCGCGGTGATTGCCTTCAGGGTAGCTCCCACTCTGTTGGCAGACGCTTTCCGGCCTGTGGGGGCTCCTGTCCGTTAGCGTGTTTAAATTGTGGGCCTCCAGACAGTGTGAGTCAAGCAACTAACGGCTCGTTTGGGCTCATCTATATATAGTCGAAGCTTCGCGGCAGGACCCATCCTAAAAATATTTTCCAGCCCAGACAACTTTGCCGACGATTGAGACATTGTCGAGGCCATTTGATTCAACTAGCTCAAAATCGTTATAATTTCGGTTGTCGTTTGTAAAACGAGCCACACCAGGTGGAATTATTTGTATTCGCTTTATTAAATAATGATCACCTGCCTTTATAACATACAAGCCATCCCGAACAAGATCACTTGCTGGCCCTTCCACTAATACAAAATCTCCCACCTTTATAGTGGGTTCCATTGAATCACCCAGCTGCTTAACTAAATAATATTCCTTATTTTTACTAGACGGAACCCATTCTGTCGGAAATTGTATTGTCCTTCGTGCCGTGGTCTGAACATCCCTTTCAGTTAGAACGGGAATTGCCATATATTCAGCGCCATCGATTTGGGATGATCTGTGGCTGCCAGGATTTTTAATCGTTCCTTTGCCTGTAATTAGCCAATCTAAAGTTACATTTCCAACAATTGCCAATGAAAGCAATACGTTAACTGTGGGTTGGTTTGTTCCCCTGATATAGCGATAGAGTTGCGGCTCCTTAATCCCAGTTTCCTGGGACAGCTTCCTCTTGCCTCCAACCATATCAGCTAGTTGGGCTATGCGTGCCCCAAGTTTTTTTGGGTCGATTTCGCCGACATATTTTCTGTTTGATTCCATATCCGTCTTCTGTAGCAAATACGCTTGACAAGTAAAGGCTATAGGCAATACTATTGCGTATACGCATTGCGCCCTGCCGGGCTAGTTGGGAGTCCAAGACATATGCCAAATATACCTACCTCAGAATATGAGCGAGCTGAATGGATTAAATACCAACTTCGGCTCAAAGGCTACACCCTTGCCAGGCTGGGCCGAGAAATTGGTGTTGACCGTTGCACTCCTGGTCGAGCCCTTCAGCGCCCTTATCCCAAGATGGAGAGGGCTATCGCAGAAAAACTAGCGCTTCACCCAAAAGATCTTTGGCCCGAGCGCTATACACCCAATGGCCAGCCAAACAGACCTCTGCTAATTCATCGCGCTGCTACCCAGATGTCTACATTAAAACATGACTCTGGTGTGGGCAGCAATGCAAACGTACCGAGGGATGAATAAACATGGCCCACCGCCGCCAGCATCCAGAGAGCGCAGCCGGCCTTTACAGGCTACCACAGCCGGTTTTGGAACTGGCCCTGGCCAAGGCCAAGGTGGTGAAGCTGGCCGAGGCGGTCATGGAGCTGGGCAAGATCGAAGGGATAACCCGCAAGGAAGCCCTTGATCGCTGGCTGAATGAATTCAATCGAGGCCGGGTGGATCGAGAGCTCAAAGACGAACTAGGCGTTCTGTCCATGAGCAGCGTCTACCGTTGGCGCAAGGCCTTTAATGAAAAGGGCATGAAGGGCCTGGTCGACAAGCGGGGCAAGCACTCGCGCGGCTTTATAGGTAAGGACGTGCGCGGCTTCATAGAAACTTGTGTACTGACTCGTCCGGGGATGCCTTCGGCCGAAATTTTTGAATTGATGGTCTTCAAGTTCAAGGACCGCCAATTGCCAGCGAAAGGGACGGTCAAGAATCTGATCTCCCAAATCCGCAAGGGAAAAGCGGCCTTGATAACTCACCTGCATCATCCCTCCACCTTCAAGCAGCGCCACCAACCAGACCTCGTCAGAGCCGACGTTGAGCTGGGCAAGCTTAAGCTTGTGGAGGCGGAAATAAGACAAGAAAAGAAGGAACTTAAAAAGGTAATAACCAGGCAGGGGGTTCCGGTCGGGAGAAGCCGGAAGTGAGCGCCTCCCCCGCTGCTCTCGGCAGTTTACATCCTGGTTGTCCAGCTACATCAAGGCCCGAATGCGCTATAGCGGGCCATGCCTCTCTGCCCCAAGGCAAGGCAAGATGACTCAGCTTGTTACGAATACGCAGCTTGCACAGGTTTTGGGAGTTTCCAGGCAACACATTGAAAAACACTCTGCTTCATGGCGGGTCCAATTCCTCCCCGGGCGGGGCGGCCAGATAAAGCATTACGAGGTTTCCTCCATGCCGCCGGATATCCAGCGGAGTCTTTTGAGACACCGGCTCAAGAGCATGAGCCTGGGAGAGGTATTGGAGCCGCGCCGGAGCCATCCCGAGAGCGCAGCCAGCCTTTACAAGCTACCGCAGCCGGTTTTGGAACTGGCCCTGGCCAAGGCCAAGGTGGTGAAGCTGGCAGAGGCGGTCATGGAGCTGGGCAAGATCGAAGGGGTAACCCGCAAGGAAGCCCTTGATCGCTGGCTGAATGAATTCAACCGAGGCCGGGT
>JAHLLK010000063.1 GCA_020444165.1 Deltaproteobacteria bacterium
AGCTTGTTTGGGGTGGTCCCTGGCGCGCCCCGCAGGCTGTTTTTCAACAGCCTGCGAAAATCATATATCATTTCACAAGAGTACGCGAGTAATCCAGCTCGCTTTTTCGGTTCAATTTTTGGTGCAGGCCATCGGTAAACGTCAGTTATTAGTTACATTTTCCAGCCAAGGTCATTTTCAACCGCCCCGCCGGGCGGGTCCCCTTGCCAGGTGGCCGCAGAGACCCAGGGGAGCCTGGCTAGCAGCTAGGAAGCAAGCAACTTGGCGTCCTTGGCAACCATCGCGGCCCAGCGCTTTTTTGCTTGGCAGTCCGCGAGCCAGGCTTCAACCTTGGCCGTTGGTTCTTTGTCGGTTTCCTATGTTTGAAAGTTAAAAGGAATTTTTTCGCACGCGATAGACCCCGAGATCAGACTTCCGGCGGGAGTCGAATCCGGCAACGCCTGGGGCTCGGCCGCTTCCTCGCCTGGCCTCAAGAGTCCGCAGCCCTTGCGGCCCGGCCCCGGGTTGTCTCGGCCGCCCGGCCGGGCAGGGACCTGGGCTGCCACGGTGCCCGGGCAGCCCTCCGCCCTACCCTCCCACCAATCCCAGCCACCCCCAAGCCAAGAAGAGCGTCACCAGCGTCACCGGCGCCCCGGCCCGGGCGTGGTCGCGCCAGCCCAGGCTCACCCCCAGGCGGGAGGCCTGGTCGGCCACGATCAGGTTGGCGATGGAGCCCACCAGGAGGAGGTTGCCGGCCAGGGTGGAGGCCAGGGCCAGGGCCGGGCCGGCCAGGGGGCCCTGGGCCCAGGGCAGGAGCAGCATCACCGCCGGCACGTTGGAGACCAGGTTGGACAAGAGCGTGGTCACCACGAACAGCCCACCCGTACCGGGAGCGCCGCCGGCCGGCAGGAGCCTCCCCACCAGGCCCAGGCCCCCGGCTGTCTGGAAGGCGTGGTTCACCACGAACAGGCCGATGAACAGCACCAGGAGCTGCCAGTCCACCAGGGCCAGCATCTCCCGGGAGCGCATCCGCCGGGAGCACAGGAGGAGCCCCGCCGCGGCCAGGGCCGCCACCTCCCGGGGCCAGGGGCCCCAGAGAAAGGCGGCCACCAGCCCGCCCAGCACCACCAGGCCCTTGGTGGACTGCCAGCGGTTGAATTCCGGGGCCGGGGCCACGGGCGCCGGACCGGCCGCGGTCCAGGCTCCCCGCCACTGGGCGGCCACCACGGCCCACACCACCAGGAGCCCCAGGGCCACCGGCAGGGCGGCCAAGCCGAGGTAGGCCCCGAAGTCCAGGTGCAGGACCTGGCCGATGAGCATGTTCTGGGGATTGCCGATGAGGGTGGCCGCCGAGCCCACGTTGGCCGCCAGGGCCAGGGACAACAGGAAGGGTCGGGGGTCCAGGCCCCGGCGGGCCGCGGCTTCCACCAGCATGGGGGCCATGGCCAGGCACACGATGTCATTGGCCAAGAGCGCGGAGAGCACCCCGGCCGCCAGGGTCAACAGGCCCAACAGGGCCGGGGGCGAGACCCGGGCCCCGGCCAGGCGGCGCACCACCTCGGTGTAGAAGCCGCCCAAGCGGAGCTGGGCCGAGACCACCATCAGCCCGAACAAGAGCGCCAGGGTGGGCAAGTCCACCGCCCGGCCCAGCCCGGCCAGGAACTCCCGCTCGCCGGCCAGGAGGATCAGGGCGCCCAAGAGCGCCACCCCGGTGCGGTCCAGCCCCAGCCCGGGCAGCCGGCCCAGGATCATGCCCAAATAGACCAGGCCGAACACCGCCAGCACCAAGGGGTCCAACGCACCGCTCCGGCAGGGGTTTCACGCGCCGTTTTTCGGGCCGCGGCCCGTTTCGGCGGGATATACGCCGCGCAGAGCGGGGTGTCAAGCCAGCCCGCCCCCCGCCGCTGCCCCCGCCGTTGCCCCCGCCGTTGCCCCCGCCGTTGCCCCCGCCGTTGCCCCCTGCCCGAGTTTACAACTTAACTCACCTGGCTCAAAAGGCTTTCCAAGGAGCTGAGCCCCGCGCCGGGGTCCTGGTGCTGGGTCTGCACCAGGGTTTTGAGCCGCTCCAGGGCCGCGCCGTCGGCCAGGGCCTGGCGGGCCTGGTCCAGGCCCTGGGGCAGGCTGGCGGCCTTGCCGGTGAGCTTCAGCACCACCGCGGTGTTGGCGGCCAGAAAGTCGGCCAGGGGCCCCTCGTCCCGCCCGGCCAGCACCCGGAGCGCGGCCAGGGCGTTCCCCCGGGCGTCGCCCTTGGTGGCCACGTCGGCGTAGCGCGAGGGCTTGAGGCCGAAGTCCTCGGGCTCCAGGGTGTATTCCGTGAGCTTGCCCTCGACCAATTCCACGCAGTGGGTGGCGCCGCACACGCTGACCTCGTCGATGCCCTGCTCGGCCGGGTGCTCCCGGGAGGTGCCGTAGAGGCACAGGGCCCGGGTCACCCCGATCTGGGCCGCGATCTCGGCCATGAGCCGGGCCAGCTCGCGCTTGTACACCCCCAGGACCAGGGTGGTGGCCGCGGGACAGGGCATGGTCAGGGGGCCCACGATATTGAAGATGGAGGTGAAGCGCATGTGCTGGATCAGCCGCGCCCAGCCGGCCTTCAAAAAACTCTCGCCGGGCAGATAGGCCAGGCCGCAGGTCTCCAGGGACTTTTCGGCCAGGGCCAGGGGGCTGGCCAAGTCCACCCCGAAGGCGCCGAAGATCTCGCTGGCCCCGGACACCCCGGTGACCCGCTGGGCCCCCTTCTTGGCCACGTAAACCCCGCAGGCCGCGGCGATCACCGCGGTGGGCGAGGACACGTTCACCGTCTTCAGGTAGTCCGAGCCGGTGCCCACGATGTCGCAGGCCGGCTCGGGCAGGTTGGGGGCGATGGTCTGGGTGTCGAAGCGGTGCACCGCTTCCCAGCACCCGGCGATCTCCGGAGTGGTGGGGCCCTTGGCGATGTGGGCGGCCAGGAAGGCGCCCTGTTGCAGGTCCGGCTGCTCGCCCAAGAGAATCTGGCGGTAGCACTCCAGGGACTCCTCCCGGCTCAGGTCCCCACCCGCGGTCAACCGGCCGATCACCCGGCCGAACTCTTTCAGCTTTTCCTCTGAGTACATGGTCAAACCCCTTTAAGGTTCCAGCACAATCTTCAAGTAATCGCCGGAAGCGGCCAGGCGGAAAGCTTCCGGAGCCGCGGCCAGGGGCAGAACCCGGCTCACCAGGTCGGCGGCCGGCGCCTGCCCCGTGGCCAAAAGCCCCAAGGCTTCGCGGCATTGGGCCAATGTGCAGCCATAGGCGCCGGTGAGGGTCTGCTCGCCGTAGTGCAGGCGGTTCAGATCTAGTGACAGTGATTGCTTCAATCCTGAGAAGAGCACCAGCCGACCGCCCAGGGCCAGGAGGTCCAGGCCCCAGGCCAAGGCCTCCGGCGCGGGGTTGGCCGGGATGACCACCGCGGCCCCGCCGCCCAGCAACTCCCGGGCCCGGGCCACCGGGTCCCCGGCCGAGGCGTCCAGGCTGGGGCCGGCCCAGGCCGTGAGCCGGGCCGGGTTCAGGTCGGCCAACAGCACCGTGCCCGCGCCCCGGGCCCGGGCCGCGGCGGCGGCCAGGCGGCCCACCACTCCGGCCCCCAGCACCACCACGGCTTCCCCCGGGGCCAGGCCGGCCCGGCTGAGCGCGTTGAGCCCGCAGGCCAGCGGCTCGGCCAGGGTGGCGGTCACGGGCGACAGCCCCGGCGGCAAGGGGATGAGGGCCCGGTCCGCCTCCTCCACGGCCAGGTAGCCGGCCATGCCCCCGTCGGCCGAAAAGCCCAGCACCCGGATGGCGGCGCAGAGGTTGTCCCGGCCGGCCCGGCAGGCCGGGCACTCGCCGCAGACCAGGCCCGGAAACACCAGCACCGGGTCCCCGGGCCGCCAGCCCCGGACCTCGGGGCCCACGGCCGCCACTTCGCCGGCGGTTTCGTGGCCCAGGACCCGGGGCAGGGTCAGCTCCTTGTGCCCGGCCCGGAACATCTTCAGGTCCGAGGCGCAAATGCCCGCGGCCCTCACCCGCACCACCGCCCCCCGGGGCGGACAGGCCGGACAAGGCAGCGTCTCCAGGCGGAGGTCACCCGGCCCGTGCAGCCGGGCCGCCGGCATGAAAGCCGGCAGGTTGGCCGGCTCGCTTTGTCTCACCGTTCCCAATTCGCTATGCCCCAAATAAAAAACCCCCGCCCCAAATGGGCGAGGGTTGCCTTTGCCATTGGCCGCCGGACCAGCCGGCTCCCCCAGCGCACGCCCGTCCGTCTTCTGGCTCCCGGGTCTTCCTCCGCTCCGCCTTCCCACCCCGCTGGGGCGGGGCAGTGGCCTCTGGAGCATTGTCTCCGGTCACAGCGGCGGGACCGCCACGGAATTTCACCGTGTTCCGAGGGCCGGCCGCAGCCGGCCAACGGGCGTCGCTTGCAGGTTTTGTTACTGGTTAGCACGGGCGAAGCCGCGGCGTCAAGCCCTAGAATATTACCAGGAATTGCACGCCGGGCCTTGCAATCCCCCCAAGCCGACGGGTATCAATGAGAGAGTAGTCGGCTTGCGAGATGTTGAAAAAGTCCACCCCTGGACGTTTTCAACCAAACCAGGCCAAAACGTGGTTTGGCCTGGTTTGGCAAATTGCTTGCTTTTTTCCAAGCCGCACAATTTGGCGCGCCATCGTCGGAGCCCCCGGCAAGCCGCTTGCTTGTTTGGAGTGAATCCGCGGCGCGCCTGGCAGGCTGTTTTTCCACCGCCTGCCAAACCAAGGGAGACCGCCATGCCTGTTCTGGGGGTGCTCATCTGTGAAGTGTTGGAGACGGAGTTTGCCTGGCTCTTGGCCGGCGACCCGGAACTGGCGCGGGTCAGCCACCTGTCCGACCAGTACTCCCAGGGTTTCGCCCGGGAATACCAGGCCTTTTCCGGCCGGGATTCCCGACATTTGGCCGGTTTGGGCTACTTCCATCCCCTGGAAGACGATGGCTGGGAGGCCCTGGTGCGGGTCTTGAAGCTGGGCCTGCACGACCACCGGCCGAGCCTCAAGGAAGGCGTGGTGGCCGCGGCCCAGGAATTGGCCCTGGAGGTGGACGCCCTCTTGTTGGGCTATGGCCTGTGCGGCAACGCCTTGGAAAAACCCGAGGAGCTTTTGGCCGGCCTGGGGATTCCCGTGATCCTGCCCTGGGACCAGGACCACGCGGTGGATGACTGCGTGGGGCTGATAATCGGGGGGCGGGAGGCCTACTACGCCGAGCAATGCCAGGAAGCGGGCACCTTTTTCATGACCCCGGGCTGGAGCCGCCACTGGACCCACATCGTGGAAAAGCACTTTGGCGGCGAAAAATTCGCCCGGCGCATGTTGGCCAACTACACCCGCTCCCTGCTTCTCACCACCCCGGCCATGCCCCAGGCGGAGATGTCCCGCAATCTTCAGGGATTTGACGAGCTTTTCGGGCTGCGGACCGAGGCCCGCCCCGGAGACATGAGCATGCTGACCGAGGCCTGGCAGAGGGCCAAGAACGCGGCCCAGGCCGCCCGTCCGCCGGCGCGGGCCGGAGTTGCCGGGAGGTAGGCCGTGAATCGTCAGGCGCTGTTGGTGGGCCACTTCACCGCCGGGTTTCCCGGCAGCGATCCGGCCACATCCCTGGAGGCCGGCATCCCCGGCCTGGCCGTGACCCAGGTGGGCGGCGGGTTGGAGATCCTCACCCACCTGGCCCAGGAGCCCGAGCGTTACGCGGTGGTCATTCTGGACCTGGCCGCGGCGGGTCTGCCGGCCGACGCCCTGTTGCAGGGCATCCGGGAGGTGAACCCCAAGCTGGAGATCATTCTCCTGACCGAAGGCGAGGACCAGCTTCTCACCGGGGCTCTGGCGCCCGGCCCCCGCCCCTTGCTGCTCCGCTCCCCGGTGTCGCCGGAGGTGTTGGTCTCGGCCGTGTCCAAGCTCCTGGAGCTGGTGGCCAGCCGCGAGGAGCACGCCCGGGTGCAGGACGGCTTCCGCCGCCACCTCTCCCTGGCCCGCAAAAACGTGGAGGCCATCCTGGCCCTGATGAACCGGCCGGTGGGGGTCGGCATCATCAGCACCCGGCGCGACGGCTTCATCACCTTCTACAACCCGGTGGCCCGCCAACTCACGGGCTACAGCCAGGACGAGCTGCCCCACATCCGCAAATGGGCCGAGACGCTCTTGCGTGATCCCGGCAGCATGATGACCGTGTTGACCTCGTTGACCCGCTTCTGGTCCCAGGGCGCGGCCCGCGAGGAAATGCCGCTCCGCATCCGGCACAAGGACGGCCGCATCCTCACCCTGTCGGCCACCACCCTGGTGTTGCAGGACGACCGGGGCGAGCCCCGGCAGTTGGTGATCCTCATCTTCGACCCCAAGGACCGGGCCGAGGCCAAGGCTTGCAAGACCCTGTTGGAGCAGAGCGACCTGGGGTTCTACGTCTATCACCGCCAGTCGGGCTTCCAGTCCATCACCCCCAACGCCCTGGCCCTGATGAACAAGGCCTTTGACCTGGATCTGCACACCGAGGACATCCGGGGCCGGCAGATCCACGAGCTGCCCCTGCCCGACGGCACGGCCAGCCGCTGGCAGGGCTGGGTGGAGCGCCAGGGCGACAGTCCCGGCAACCGCCCCAGCCTGCCGCCCCTGGGCCTGCCGGGTCGGCGCATCGTGGAGCACAGCCTGGTGGCCCCTTACCAGCTCCAGGAGGACGGTCCCGGCGGAGTGGTGGCCCTGGTGCGGGCCCGGGAGGATCTCCTGGCCGAAACCCACGCCGGCCTGGGGCACTCCGAACTGTGCGAGTTGACCTTGCAGGAGATCCCCTATGCCTTTTTGCTGCTCCGGGCCGAGCGGGCCGGGGGCGGCGAGGTGACCGATTTCCGTTGTCTGGCCCTGAACCGCGCCGCCCGCCGCCTCCTGGGCCGGGGAGAGACCGAGCCGGCCGAGGCGCTCCTCTTGTCCCAGCTGGTGGCCAACCCCGGATCCCGGGAGCGCCTTTTCGGGCGGCTGGTGGCCATCACCGAGACCGGCGGCCAGGAGTCGTTTGAGTTCACCCTGCCGCTCCGGGTCGAGGAGGCCCATCTGCACCTGGTGTACTTCTGGCTGGGCAAGGTGGGCGACGGCGCGGCCGTTTTTTTCCGCGATGTCACCGAAAAACGCGAAGAGGAAAAGGCCCTCAAGCAGTACCAGCACATTTTCGCCCACATGGAGGAGTCCATTGTGGTCACCGACCTGGAGGGCAACATCATCGACTGGAACCCGGCCAGCGAGCGCATGTACGGCTACCGCAAGGAAGAGATCCTGGGCAGCCCGGCATTTCTGCTGACCAGCGACCGCGCCGGCGAGCCCCTGCACCAGGAAGCGCGGGAGATTCTCCGGGACGGCGACGTGTGGAAAGGCGAGTACCGCTTCACCCGCCGCGACGGCCAGCCCGGGGTGGCCAGCACGGTGTTCGCGGTGCTCCGGGACGACCGCGGCCGGCCCTACGGCACGGTGGGCCTCAGCCACGACGTGACCGAGAGCAAGAAGATGGAGGAGCGGCTGAAGATCCGCACCCGGGAGTTGCAGGAGAAAAACCTGGCGCTAAACACCCTGTTACGCCACGCGGAAGAGGAGCGGCTCCGGGCCTGCCAGCAGGTGGCGGCCGAGGTGACCAGCAAGTTCACCGAGGGCCTGCAGCAGATCGTGGGCTCCAAGCACAGCCCCGAGACGGTGGATCACCTGAGCCGGGCCATGTTGCAGGACCTGGGCCAAGAAAACACCAAACCCGAGTTCCGCGGTCCGGGCGATCCCCTGGCGGCCCTCTCCAGCAAAGAGATGGAAGTGGCCCGCCTGATCCGCCTGGGCAAGACCACGGACGAAATTGCATTTTTGTTGGAAAAAAGCACCGACACGGTGCGTTTGCAGCGGATTTCCATCCGCAAGAAATTGGGTCTCAGCCGGCGGGACCACAACCTACAGGAAGCCCTGAAGCAACTAGATATTTTCTGAGTTTTTCCGCTTTTTAGACCTTACCCCCCTCCTCATCTAGACTTTACTAGACTTTTAATGCCCAAACATAGACTTGACACCGCGCTCAACAAAACTGTATCACAGTTTTAACGATCCTGAAAAAACGTCAGCGATCAAACTGAATCACTCGGGGCGGCACGGACGGCCCCGATTTGACTGTCACCGGTTTGGCCGCCGGTTTACCAAAGCGGAGGCTGTGTGAGGCGCCGCAAAGCTCAAAAAATAAAATTGGCGGGTTCGCATCCCACGCTGTTGTCCCGACTCCCCCGCGCGTTCTCCCCCTGCACCCTCTCTCTCCACCTCGCCAACACCTTCGCCCCCCTTCCGGGCCCGGCGGGCCTGGGCGGGGCGGGCGGCCCGGACCCTGCCGCCCGGCCGCAAGCCAGCCCCCAAAATGTTTTTGGCCATTTTTCTCCCGCCGCGGCCGGTTGGCTTCGGTGGGTTTTTTTTGGCGTCCGCACCAGGCCTGAGGCCCCGGTCCCCGTCCCCGGAAAGGGGCGGCGGGAGCCCTCCCGCGCCGGTAAGGCGGCCCTGGGCCGGGGCTGCTCCGGCGAACTCCCGGCGGTCCGGAGAAGTTGGAAACCTTTTTTGCCGCCCTGGCCCCCGGCCGATTGTTGACCGGGGTCCGGGCCAGGCGGTCGGCCATGATTTGCCAGGCGGCCCCAAGCCGTCAGGCTCATTTTCCAATCACTTAAGGAGGTCCTTATGTTCCATTTCGACACGCCCCAGAAGGTTTGCCATATCGGCGGGGTCAAGTTTGGTGGCCAGCCCGGCCAGTACCCCATGGCCATGTGCAGCTCGATTTTCCAAAAGGGAGACCGCGTTTTCGAGGGCGCCAAGCGCAAGGAAGGCTTTAACGAGAAAAAGGCCGAAGAGCTCCTGAAGACCCAGGACCGCATGACCGCCGAGACCGGCGTGCCCGGCATGGCCGACATCGTGGCCAACACCGGCGCCGAGTTCAAGACCTTCATCGACTTCGTCACCAGCGTGTCCGATATGCCCTTCTGCGTGGACGCCTGGGTCATGAAACCCAAGCTGGAAGGCGCCGCCTACTGCGCGGAAAAGGGCCTCCTGGACCGCATGTTCTACAATAGCCTCACCGTGTGGGAGCAGGACCTGGAAACCGAGATCCGCGAGATCTACCAGATGGGCGTCAAGCACGTGCTCCTGGTGGCCTTTGATCAAGATGACCAGAGTTCCCGCGGCCGCATCCCCGGCACCCAGAAGCTTCTGGACGCCATCGAGAAGGTGGGCGCCAAGTTCGAGAGCATCTTCGTGGACACCAGCGTCATGGGCACCGCCGCCGTGTCCTTCTGCTCCGCGGCCAACAAGCTGGTCAAGGAGAAGTGGGGCTTCCCGACCTGCAGCGCCCCCTCCAACGGCATCTACATGTGGAAGGCCGCCAAGGAAAAGTGGGGTTTCAAGGCCTGGGCCGGCGCCGACGCCGCCCTGGAAGCCCTGGCCGCGGTCAACTACCACGACCTCTCCTTCAGCGGCCCCATGGCCGGCGCCGAGCGCCTGTTCCCCGCCGTGGGCATGGCCGAGGCCTACCTGGCCCTGTGGATCTATGACCAAACCGGCAAGCTGCCCGAGCTGGAGACCCACCCCCTGTACAAGCTGTTCCCCGACTTCGTGGAGCAGTTGAAGGGCCAGGGCGCCACGGTGCCGCACGCCGGCTGAGATAAATAAATAAGGCTGTCGCCGTTAAGCAATCAAATGGTCTGAAAGGAGCTTTAAGCTAATGACCCCCAAAGAGAGAGCCCTCAACACCATACTGGGTAAACCCATTGACCACATGGGCTTGTTCACCGGCATGGGCTGCGTGACCATGCCCGGCCTGAAGAAGCTGGGTTACAAGTTCGCCACCGTGCACACCGACGCCGAGCGTCTGGCCCGGGCCGCCTTCTCCACCTGCGAAATGTTCGGCATGGAGTCCTGCGTGGTGCCTTTTGACATGGCCATCGAGTCCGAGGCCATCGGCAACACCATCAGCCTCTACGAGGACAGCGAGGACATCCTCTACCCCACCATCCCGCACAAGATCTGGAAGACCATGGATGACCTGGCTATTCCCGACGACGTGCACGAGCGGGGCCGTTTCCCCATGCTGTTCGAATCGGTGAAGATCCTGAAGGGCCTCACCGGCGACCAGTTCGCGGCCGGCGGTTGGAGCCTGGGCCCGTTCACCCAAGCCGGCCAGATGCTGGAACTGGACCTGATCCTGAAGGGCGTGTTCCGCGAGAAGGCCAAGGTGGAGAAGGTCCTGGACGCCATCACCGACATGGCCATCGAGACCGGCCGCCGGTTGAAGGCTTCCGGCGTGGACTTCCTGACCCTCCGCGAGCCCGGCGTGGCCGCGGACCTGTTGTCCCCCCGCACCTTCAAGCAGCTGATCCAACCCCGCCTGACCAAGATCCTGGAAGGCTGGGGCGACATTCCCAAGGTGCTCCACATCTGCGGCACCGCCACCCCGCTGGTGGAAATGATGATGGACTGCGGGGCCCACGCCCTGTCCTTCGACGTCAAGACCGACCTGGCCGTGGCCCGCGAGAAGATGGGCAAGATACCGATCCTGGGCAACTACGAGGTGTTCTACATTCCTTGCCAGAACCCGGTCGAGGATGCTGAGAAGGCCATGCAGGCCTGCATCGACGCCGGCGTGGACGGCGTGTGGCCGGGTTGCGACCTGTGGCCGGACGTGAAGGAAGAGAACCTGCAGATGATGCGCAAGACGGTCACCGAGTACGGGGCCAAGGCCAGCCCTGCGGTGGGCCGCATTTAAGTCCTAGATTCTCTGGGATTCTCATACACAACGAAAGGGGATGGAGTAATGGCGACTTGCGACGAGATGAAAAAAGAGCTGCATGAGGGCGTCGTCGAATACGACACCGATCGCGTGGTGGCCGCTGCCAACAAGGGCCTGGAGATCGGCTGTGACGCTCTCGACCTGATCATGAACGGCCTGGCCGCCGGCATGGAAGAAGTCGGCGAGCTGTACGACAACCAAGAGTACTTCGTGCCTGAGGTTCTGATGTGCGCCGACGCCCTGTACGGCGGCCTGGACATCCTGCGCCCGGCCGTGGTCGAGACCGACGGCGGCGTCAAGGGCCAGGTGGTCATCGGCTCCATCCAGGGCGACGTGCACGACATCGGCAAGAACCTGGTCAAGATGATGTTCGACGTGGGCGGCTTCACCGTGCACGATCTGGGCCGCGACGTTCCGCTGGAGAACTTCGTGCAGGAGCAGCTGCGGACCGACTCCGAGATCGTGGCCATGAGCGCCATGATGACCACCACCATGATGGGCATGAAGAAGGTCATCGAGATGATCAAGGAGAAGAACCCCAACGTGGCCATCATGCTGGGCGGCGCGCCGGTCACCAAGGACGTGGCGAACCTGTTCGGCGCCGACGGCTACGCCGAGAGCGCGGGCAACGCGGTGCAGGAAGGCATCAAGATGATCGGCCGCCTGCGCGAGCTGCACGCCAAAAAGAACGCCTAGTTGAGATAAGGACGCCGGCGGTGACGCAGTACCAGCACATAGCTTCCAGAGCACAGCATCCCGATACGGTGAACCCGCCGTCCGGCTCCCTTGGGTAAGTAAAGGGGAGGCCGTCCCGGCCGGACGGCCTCCCCTTTTTTCTCCTGACCTCACCCCCCCGGCCACCTGGGGCCTGGCGGGCGACAGATTGGACGAGACGTTTTGCAGACTTCCGCCACCAACCCCGCGAGCCCTTCGGAGCGTGGCCGGCATTTTGGCCCCGGCTCCCCGGAGGCGGCCCCGGGCCCCGGCGGCGGCGCCCAAACCGGCGGCGCCGGCGCGGGCGGCGGCTCCCGCCTGATGTTGGTGGAGGTTCTTTCCGAAGGGCCCCATTGCATCCCTTGTGAATACGCCATCGCCACGGTGGAATACGTGGCGGAGTACTACCAGGGCCGTATTGAATTCCGGGTGGTGGAAACCAAGAAGAGGGCCGACGCCCAGCGCTACCTGGCCCTCAGCCGGGCGGCCGGCAAGCCCCTGCCGGTGCCCGGCATCTTGATCGAGGGCCAGCTAGTCTTTGATTACAACCCTGGGCCGGAGGAACTCCGTTCCGTGCTGGACCGAGCCTTGGCCGATTGGGAGGGGAAGCAGTGAGCGAGCAAATTTTCGACGTTGCCGTATTGGGTTCCGGCCCCGCCGGCCTCACCGCGGCCATCTATGCCCATCGCGCCGGCCTTTCCACCCTGGTGGTCGGCGGCGACCATCCCGGCGGCAAGGTCATGATGCACCCCCACATCGAGAACTACCCTCCCTTCCCCGAGGGGGTCACCGGGGCCGAGCTGATGATCCGCTGGGTCAAGCAGGTGGCTGACGAAGTGGGCGAGGGTCCCCGGCCGGAGATGGTGACCAAGGTGGACCTGGCCGGTGCGGTGAAGACCATCGAGGCCGAGGGCGGCACCTACCAGGCCCGCACGGTCATCGTGGCCACCGGGGCCTCGGGAAGAAAACTGGGGGTCAAGGGCGAGGAAGAGCTGGCTGGCCGGGGGGTTTTCTCCTGCGCCATGTGCGACGCACCCCTCCTGCGCACCCTGAAGCGGCAGCGGGCCGTGGTGGTGGGCGGCGGCGACACGGCGGTGCACACAGGCCAGGGGCTGTTGCCCCATGCCGAGGCGGTCACCCTCATCACCCGGGGCCCGGCCCTGCGGGCCCAGCCGGTGTTGGTGGACCGCTTCCTGGCCGACCCCAAGGCCGGCTGCCGTTTCCAAAGGCAGGTGGTGGCCATCCACGGCGGCTCGTGGGTGGCGGGCGTGAGCCTCAAGGACCCGGCCACCGGCGCCATCGAAGAGATGGAGATCGACGCGGTATTCGTGGGCATCGGCCAGGTACCCAGCACGGGATTTTTGCAGGGCGCCCTGGCCACCGACGAGGAAGGCTTCCTGGTGGTGGACGGCGATCTGGCCTGCAGCCTGCCCGGCGTGTTCGCGGCCGGCGACGTGCGGGTCAGCCCGCTCCGGCAGATCATCACCGCCGCCTCGGACGGTGCTTTGGCGGCCAAGAGCGCGACGGACTACCTGGCCGCCGCGGAAATTTGATCCCTGGGAAATTTTTTTCAGGAATTTTCAGCCCGCCGCCGGGGGGCGGGCGACAGGAAGGTCTAACCACCCCTCGGGCGGTGAAAAAGGCATAGATACCTAACCCTGAACGGTTATGAATCACACTAGGAGGACTTAACGGTCATGGACAAAAAAGAACACACTGTAATCTTTCAGCCTTCCGGCCGCCGGGGCCCGGTTCCCGCCGGCATCACCCTGATCGAGGCCTCCCGCCGCCTGGGCGTGGACATCGAGGCCCTCTGCGGTGAGAAGAAGGTCTGCGGTAAGTGCAAGGTCCGCATCGAAGAGGGCATGTTCGAAAAGTACGGCATCGAGTCCGGGCAAAAGCATTCTTCCCCCTGGCAGGTGGAAGAGGAGAAGTTCGTCTCCGCCGAGGAGAAGGCCAAGGGCATGCGGCTGGGCTGCGTGGCCAAGGTCGAGGGTGACTTGTTGGTGTTCGTGCCGGAGGAGTCCCGCGCCGGCAAGCAGGTGGTGAGCAAGGCCGCCCGCGACATCCACATCGACTGGGACCCCGCCGTGAAACTGTACTACGTGGAAGTCGAGCCGCCGACCTTCGAGGAGCCCACCGGCGATTTCGAGCGCGTATTGAACGAGCTGGACCGCCAGTACGGCATCAAGCCAGATTCCATCCGGGTGGACTACTTCGCCCTGCGGACCCTGCCCCGCGTCATCCGCAACGAGGACAGCAAGTGGAAGGTCACCGTGGCCTTGTGGATGGACCGGGAGATCGTGCGCTTCTACCCCGGTAAGGTCGCGGACTGCTACGGCATCGCTATCGACATGGGCACCACCACCTGCGCGGCCTACTTCTGCAACCTCGTCACCATGAAGGTTATCGACACGGCTTCCATGATGAACCCGCAGTGCAAGTACGGCGAGGACGTCATGGCCCGCATCACCTACCATATGATGAACGAAGACGGCCTGGAGCGCATGAGCGCGGATATCATCGAGGGCCTGAACACGCTCATCAAACGCTGCGTGGACGGCACCCATCCCCCCAAGAAGAAGGACAAAGCCACCGGCGAGATGGTGGAAGCGCCCGAGGAAGGCGTGGAGTACCTGCGCCTGAGTCTGGAAGACGTGCTGGACATGACGCTCGTGGGCAACACCGCCATGCACCACATCTGCCTGGCCCTGGATCCCGAGTTCGTGGGTCTAGCCCCCTTCCCGCCGGTCATCCACCGCAGCCTGGACATCAAGGCGCGTGACCTGGGCATCACCCTCAACAAGGGCTGCTACGTGCACGTGCTGCCCAACGAGGCCGGCTTCGTGGGCGCGGATAACGTGGGCGTGTTGGTCTCCGAAGAGCCCTACAAGAGCGAAGAGCTGCAGCTCATCATCGACATCGGCACCAACGGTGAGCTGGTTCTGGGCAACAAGCACAAGCTCATCAGCTCCTCCTGCGCCACCGGCCCGGCCCTGGAAGGCGCTCAGCTCTCCTGGGGCATGCGCGCCGCCCCGGGCGCCATCGAGCGCATCAAGATCGATCCCGAGACCCACGAGGTGGATTACAAGGTCATCGGCCGCGACGCCTGGCGGGCCTTCTCCAAGCCCGAGGAAATGCAGTGCAAGGGCATCTGCGGTTCGGGTATCCTGGACGTGTTGGCCGAGCTTTACCGGGCCGGCGTCATCGTGAAGAGCGGCCGCTTCAACCCCACCCAGAAATCCAATCGCTTCCGTAAGGTGGGCCGCACCTCCGAATTCGTCATCGCTTGGGCCAACGAGACTCCCAAGGAGATCAACAAGGACGTGGTCATCACCCAGAAGGACGTGCGGCAGATCCAGCTGGGCAAGGGCGCTCTGTACACCGGCTGCAAGCTGATGATGCGCCGCATGGGTATGGAAAAGGTGGACACGGTCAAGATCGCCGGCGCCTTCGGCACCCACGTGGACCGCGAAAAGGCCCTGATCATGGGTCTGTTCCCGGACTGCGAGATCGAAAAGATCAAGAGCGTGGGCAACGCGGCGGGCGACGGCGCCCGGGCCGCCCTCTTGAATCGCAAGAAGCGGGAAGAGGCCAACTGGTGCGCCCGCAACGTGGAATACATCGAACTCACCGTGGAAGAGGACTTCCAGGACGAGTTCTCGGCCTCCATGCAGATTCCTCATATGCGCGACGAGTTCCCCCACCTGCGCGGCTTGGTGGCGGACGACATCCTGGATCAGGAATAGTGGTAAATTAGACCTTGGCGGGGGGCCTCGGCCCCCCGCCATTCACCCTTTTGGGGACGGCGAGTGTGACCAAGGTCAAAGTTTTTCCCGGCCCTTGCGGCTTTGAAGCAGAGATCACGGCGGAAAAGGACGGCAAGCACCAAGTGCGCATGACCGTTGAATCCAAATGCCCGGCGGTGAAGGCCCTGGGCGAGAAACTGCCGTTGTTGACCATGCGGGACATCGTGGGCAAGGGGGGCTTCGGGGCGGTACGGCCCTTCGAGGTCGCCACCGGCACTCTGTTCCACGCCACCTGCCCCGTACTATGCGGATATTTGAAGGCCGCCGAGGCGGAAATGGGCCTGGCGGTGCATCGCGATGTGGTTTTGGAGATAAAGAAGGAGAGTTGAGCATGTCTCGCCCGATTCCGGTCCACCTCATATGTGGTTTTTTGGGCTCGGGCAAAACCACCTTGCTGCGCCGAATTCTGGCCGAGCAGCCCCCCGCGGAAAAATTGGTGGTGCTGGTCAACGAATTCGGTGAGCTGGGCATAGACGGTTCGCTCTTGGAAGGCTTCGATTCCGAGGTGCTGGAACTCTCCAGCGGGTGCATCTGCTGCACCCTCAAAGCTGATTTCATTTCTACTCTCAACAAGATGCTCGCCGATTTCCATCCCGACCGGGTGGTGGTGGAAGCCACCGGCATCGCCGAGACCGGCGATCTGGTCCAGGCGGTGGAGATGCTGCAGGCCCGGGCGGACGTGGAGCTGGCCAGCGTGGTCACGGTGGTGGACGCGGAGAACTTCAAGTACCGCGACATGCTGGGGCCGTTGTTCTACCGCCAAATGGAGACGGCCGACCTGATTTTGCTCAACAAAATAGACCTGGTGGAGCACGGGGAGGTGGAGGAGCTCTCGGAGGCCCTCCACGAGATCAATCCCGGGGCCCGCATCATGCCTGTGGTTTATGGGGCGGTGGATCGGGCCATCATCCTGAATCCCCAACCCGGCCAGCCCCGGGAGCGCAGCCAGGTGACGATGCCGGTGTTGGACATGATGTCCCTGCTGACCCAAGCTCCGGGCCATGAAGGGCACGAGCATGAACACGACACCACCAGGGATTTCATGTCTTTTTCCTTTGAAACCGACCGCTTGGCCCAAAAGGAATGTTTGGAGGGCTTTTTGGCCGGCCTTCCTTGGGGGGTGTTTCGGGTCAAGGGGTTCGTGCGCTTTGCCGAGGGAACCGAGGTTTTGAACCACACGTACCGTCGCTCCGAGTTCGCGCCCAGCCGGGAGCCCTCGGGGACCAGGCTGGCTTTCGTGGCTTGGAAGATGGATCAACAGGAGATTTTGGCTCAATTGGCCGGCTGTTTTTACCATAAGGAAGCATGACCATGGCTCATTTGCGTATCGCGGAAATTACCACCGAACGGGTTGAATCCCCCCGGGCCGTTCTGGCCGCCGACGAAATGGCGGAAATCACGGAAATGGTCCGTCAGATGGGCTTTGACGATGTTTGTTTGCTGGAGACTTCCAGCATCGTCACCGCTCACTGGGTAGGTTTGAAATGCCGTTATGGTTGCGCCAATTACAACACCAGTTGGTGCTGCCCGCCGGCCACACCCAGTCTGGAGAAAACCCGGGAGCTTCTCTCGGAATACGACCTGGCCCTATTATTGATCGGCAGCAAGAAAAACGAGCATTTCTATCGGCGAAACCGAGCCAAAAGGCGCATCCAGATGAAGGAGTGGAAGGCCACGGTGGCCATGGAACGCAAATTGTTCCTTAAGGGTTACTACAAAGCCTTCGGCCTGCCGGGCGAGGCCTGCGCCCTCTGCGAGAAATGCGCCTACCCTGACAATTGTCTTTTCCCCAATGAAAAGCGGCCTTCCATTGAGTCCTGCTCCATTGACATTTTTAAGACAATTGAGCGGATGGGCAAACGTATTCAGCTGGCCCAGAAGGCCAGCGACACCTATCAGACTTATAGTTTGATCCTATTGAAATAAGCAGTTTTTTTCGGGAAAACCCACACTATTTTTTGGTATACTTAGACATGAATTAATACTCATCTAAATACCGGGGCAATGAAACTAAACGTCGCATTAATACACAGCTGAAATGCGGTCGCGGCCCGTGGTCCGTACGGGCGCCGCTTTTCGAACAGCTGTTCCGCTCCTCTTCTCATCGTCACCCGTATATCTCGGCGGGAGTTGTTCCCGTTATCACAAAATCCTCCCCGGATTGGCGGTTGCCTATGAAGGTTCAGGTACTCGGCCCTGGTTGCCAGAGGTGTGACCAGTTGCACAAGAACGCCCAGGCGGCCGCGGCGACCCTGCCGGAAGGCGGCCAGGCGGTAGAAGTCGAAAAGGTCAAGGAACTTGATGCGTTGTATAAGCTTGGGGTGTTCGTAACCCCAGCTTTGGTAATAGACGGGGAAGTGGTTTCCGCTGGCAAGCTTTTGAGTCCCGAACAGATTAAGGCCGAGATCGTGAAACGTCGGGGCGCTTGAGCGGTCATTTGCGGCGGAAAACCGCGGAAAGCCAGGAAAGGAGGTGCAAGTCTCCGGCAACCCATTTATTTCGCTGATAAGGACCCAGAACCAAGAAAACACCTGCCAGGTGAAAGGAGCCCTTTTATGGCTAAGCAGAAATTGATTGATGCTTACCGTGGAAAGAGGACAGAGGACGCCCCCTGGGTGCCCTATGCCGGCGTGCACTGCGCGTTTATGATCAACGAGCCGGCTGACAAGATGCTGCAGGATCCCGCCCTGTTGGCCAAGGGCGTAACCTACACCGCCGAGCGCTATCACGCCGACGGTATTCCGCTGGTCTTCGACCTTTCCGTCGAGGCCAACAGCGTAGGTTGCGATCTGAAATGGTGGCCGGACAACGTCCCCAGCGTCAAGTCCCACCCCTGCTCCGAGAAGTCCCCCAAAGAGCTGGGCATGAAGATCCCCACCGCGGACGAAGGCCGTTGGCCCGTGCTGTTCGAGGCGGCCAAGCTGGCCAAGCCGAAGCTGGACGAGTTGGACTGCTGCCTGATGGGTCTGTACTGCGGTCCCCTCACCCTGGCCTCCCACTTGGCCGGCGTGCGGATCTTCACCGACGTGTACAAGAAGAAGGAATTTGCCCATGAGGTTCTGAGCTACGCGGGCAAGGTCGGCGCGGCCGCGGCCAAGTTCTATGCGGACATGGGCTGCGACATCATCGCCATCGTGGACCCGGTGGCCAGCCAGATCAAGTCCGAGACCTTCAAGGAGTTCGTGACCCCCAACTGCCAGGAAGCCATCCAGGTGATCCACGACGCCGGCAAGACCTCGTCGTTCTTCATCTGCGGCGACTGCACCAAGGTCATGACCGACGTTTGCGAGCTGGGCACCCATGGTTTCGCCATCGACGAGCAGCTCAACATGAACTTCGTGCGCGACATCGCCATCAAGCACGGCCGGGGCTTCGGCGGCAACTTGAAGCTCACCCTGGCTCTCAGCCTGGGCCTGTTGTCTCCCCGGGAGGACGCCATTGTCAGTTTGGCGGCCGGCGGACAACAAGGCTACACATTCGCACCTGGTTGAGACATGCCCTACGATGTTCCGGTGGAACATATGGATCAGGCGTACGAGGCCAAGGCTTGGTACAACGACTACTACGCCAAGTACCCCACTAAGTGGTAGAAATTCTCTGGGAGAGAATTTAAGGGAGGACAGTTCATGGCTGGTGAAACCATGACCATCGAGGTCCTTACACTGGACAGCGTCCAGTGCGCGGCGTGCGGTTACATGATGGAATCCATCGCCGCCATGCCCAAAGAGATCCAGGACATCATCGAGTACAAAGAGTGGTCCATCAAAAACAAAGATGGCATCGGCAAATTCCTGGAGCGCAAGGGCCGGGTGCTGCCCACCATTTGTATTGAAGGCGATCTGGTTTTCGAGAGCATCATTCCCCAATATGAGGAACTGATCGACGAGATGGCCAAACGCGCTCCCTCGCAGGAGATGGCCACCAAGATCAAGGGCCTGCGTGACAAGGGGTTCGAGTTCGACAAGATCCAGGAGAACCTGGCCAGGGCCGGCGCCGGCGCCGCCACCCGGGTCGACTCCAAGATCAAGTAGCACGGCGTTACCACCGGCCCGCCGGACCCCGGTCCGGCGGGCCGGAAACCCCCAAACCAAGCCGCAGGAGCCGGCACGAGGCGTTCTTTGGACAAACTGCTTTTGGAAATCACCTACAAAGCCAGCTACTGCCTGCTTTGTGTGTACATGGAAGAGGCGGTGTACGATGTGTTGCCGGAGTATGCCGAGCACATTGACTACCGCCGCATCGACTTCCTGCGGGGCGAAGGGCGCCAGCGGTTCCTGGACCTCTCGGTCTCCCTTTTCGGGTACGACGGAGTGTACAAGCACCGGCGCATCGCCCCCATTCCTTCCCTCTGGTTGGACGGGGAGATGGTCTTCGACGGCATCCCCCCCCGCCACGAACTATTGGAGGCGTTGGAGGAAGCGTTGGCGCAAAAAAAGGCGGGCCAGAAAGCTGGGCATAGGGTCGACCAGGGGGCTGATCTCGTGGCTTGAGCCACGGGCCCTGCGTGGTCAGGCTCGGGTGCCCCAGCCGGCGCCCCAGGTGAAAAACGCGGTTTAACCAGAGGCCACGGGAGGGTGGCTAGCCTGGCAAGCCTCTGTTTTGTTTTGGTTATTGGTTTGGGTTTCCATATGTGGGGTCGCCGTTTCCCCCCGCCCTGCCAAAGGGCCCGTCGCTGCCAAGTTGCATTTTTCGCGGCGGAAGGGAGGGGTTTGGGCGCTTCTTATTGTCCCTTTTTTTTCCGGGTTTTCAACCGAGGCCATTGCATGGTGAAACACATAAAACGTGTTGATATTATGTCAAAAATGGCTATGAAACATGATTACGGCAGGCAATGGCCGATGCGGGCCAAGGATGGCCCGCCAAATTGCAAGCTTCAAAAAGCTTGCAATTTGTGAGGGTTGGCAAAATCGCGTTTTTGCCAACCCGACATTGCACGGGGCAGGACGCCCCGTGCAATGCTCTCCAACCGGGGCTCCGGTTCTCCCACCGGCCCCCGCTGGACCGGGCCCCCTGCGGTCCCGCCCCGGCAAGCGGGAGCTTTGTTTCCCACATGACGCGGCGTTAAATCGTTTTGCCGTCTGGATTGAGGCCATTGCACGGTATTTTCCAGCAAACAATAGCTATAACAGCCGATTATCTCGGTTTTTGGTAGTTTTTCTGTGGCAATGATCTCATGCAGGCCAGGGATGGCCCGCCGAATAACAAACCTAAAAGGTTTGTTATTCTTGAGGCTTGGCTAAACCCGGGCCCCCGACAAGCTCTGCTTGCTGGGGTGGAGTCACGCTTTTGCCAAGCCGCTCGTTGCCCAAAGCATGGAGCCTTGTGCAACAGTCTCGGATTGGTTCTTCAGCATAAGAACCAGGCGGCCAGTCGCCCCGCGGGAGCTGGCCAAGCCCATATGCCGCGGGGCCGGCGGTCCGCGATTTCGCCGCCCTGGGCGCGTCGCGCCCAGCGGGGGCCAGGCCTCGGCGGCCCGCGGGGCCCGCGAGGCCCCCAACCCGCCGCCTCGGCCCCAGGGGCGGCCCGGAGCAAGGCTTGCAAACGCAATCTCCCCAACATAACTATATTTTCAAGACCCAAGGCGTCTGCCCGCCGGAGATCCATTTCCGCTTGGAAGAGGGGCGCCTCACGGATATCCGTTTCGTGGGCGGCGGCTGCCCGGGCAACGCCCGGCTGGTGAGCCGCCTGCTCCTGGGGCGCGAGGTGGCGGAGATTCTGCCCCTGTTGGACGGCATCGACTGCCGCAACGACACCTCCTGCCCGGACCAGTTGGGCCGGGCCCTGAGCCAGGCCCTGTCCGGCGACCTGGCCCCGGCGGCCTCCTTCCGCCGGTTGGCAGACCCCGCGCCCCACCAGCGGGTGGCGCTCCTGGGGCATCTGGCCGGGCGGCTGGACCTTTTGGAAGAGATCTGGCCCGCCGTGGAGGCGGCCGGAGTGGAGGCGGTCTACACCCTGGGCGACCTCTCCGGTCCGGGCGGAGCGGCCGGGCCGCTCCGCAAGTTCCTGGCCGGACGGGGGGTGGTGTGCCTCTGCGGCGAGCAGGATTGGGCCCTGGCCCAGGGCCGCGGCGCGGGCCAGCCCCTGCCGGCGCGGGAAGCCGACGCCCTGCTGCAGCTGCCCCAGGCGGTGTCCTTCCTGCTGGGCGAACGCATTGCCCTGGGTTTCCCCGGAGGTTATCTGGCGGAGATGCCGGACTTTTCCGATTTCGAGCCCTTTGCCCTGGAGATAAACATGGTCTCCGGCCTGGCCGATTACCTGCAAGACCCCAGCGTTTTTCCGGCGCTCGAGGCCATGCTGCCCCAGTTCACGGCCGGGGTGGTGGCCTTTGCCCAGACCGGAGCCTGGGGCCGTTGGGACCTGGGCGGGGCAACCTTTTTGGCCGTGGGCGCCCTGGACTCCCCCGGCGGTCCGGCTTGGGGTCTTCTGGAGAGCCGGGACCACGAAACCATTTGGCAAATCATGGGCCCCCGCGGGCCCCTGGAGGGATAAGTGGCCGACAAAGTGGTCATCGACGTGCTGCTGACCGATTTCAACCAGTGACTGGCCTGCGTCTATATGGCGGAATCGGTAAGGGCCTTACCGACAGAACTGGCTGAGAAGATGGAAGTTCGGGAGTGGGACCTGCGCACCCGGGAGGGGATCGCCCGCTTCCGGGAGTTGAAGGCCAAGATGCTGCCGTCCATCGCCATGGACGGAGCCCTGGTCTATGAGTCCCTCATCCCGGGCCAGGAAGAGCTTATCGCCGAGATCGAACGGCGCTATCAGGAAAAACTTAACTGAACCCCGGCGGGGCCCGGGAGGTTTTAGGAGAAGTTAGGAATGTGGGGGAAAACCCCTTTTTGTGAACAAAAAGAGGTTTTCCCCCACACCCCCTTTCCCCAAAAAAACTTTGTAGTTTTAAATGGATTGTGCCATAGCCAACCGCCATCAGGAATTCCCGCCCCCCGCGGGGATTTGGTGAGAAGCCTAGCAGGCTGTTGAAAAACAGCCTGCTAGGCGCGCCAGGGATGGCGCGCCAAATTGCGCGGCTTTGAAAAAGCAAGCAATTTGGAAAACTTGACAAAACCACGCTTTTGTCAAGTTTGGTTGAAAAAGGCCATGGAGGGACTTTTTCAACATCCTGCTAGGGCACGGTTTCTCCGATGAGCCTCTGCTTCCCGCCTGAAACGCCGGCCGGTCAACGCCCGGCCGCCATACACCAGAGGGCCGTCCGGCCACGGCCCGCCGCCACGCCACCGCCGCCTTGCCCGGAGCCGCCCGGGGGGCCGGGGAGTTTTTCGGTGTGGGAGGCGGAGTCCGGACCGCGGCAAACCAGGGGGCACAAGGAGTGATCCATGCATCTTGAAGACGTCACGGTGGAAGGTTTCAAATCTTTTTCCGAAAAGAGCGAGATGACCTTCCAGCCGGGCATCGGGGTGATTATCGGCAACAACGGGGTGGGCAAGTCCAACATCCTGGACGCCCTCTTGTGGGGCCTGGGCGAGGACGACCTCACCCGGCTGCGCTGCCTGGAGGACGACGAACTCTTCTTCGTGGGCAGCAAGGACAAGCCCCCGGCCGAGGTGGCCCGGGTGGCCCTGACTTTCCGGCAAGGCCCAGGCAAGGACGCCGCGGCCTTTCCCCTGATCCGGGAGCGCCACAAGGCCGGCGGCGAGCATTTCTTCCTCGCCGGCCGGGAAGCGCCCCGGGAGGAGTACCTGGCCCATCTGGACTATCTGGAACTCCGCGAGGTGCCCAAGACGGTGATCAAGCAGGAGGAGATCAACGACCTCATCCTCCTGGACCCCTGGCAACGCCTGGCGGCGGCGGCCCGCCTTTTGGGCCGGGAGCGGGAAGAGACCGTGGAGCTGGTGCGCCAGCGGGTGGCGCCGCTCTTTGAGGAATACCTGCACTACCTCTTCCCCCTGGGCGAGGGGCGGTTGGTGGCCCCGGAAAAGGACGGCCAGCCCGGCCTGGACCTGGAAATCACCCTGGCCGGCAACCGCCGCCGCCGGGCCCATCAGCTCTCGGGCGGCGAGAAATCCGTGTCCAGCCTGGCCCTGAAGCTGGCCCTGTTCGAATTGCTGGCCAGCCCCCTGTACCTCCTGGACGAGGTGGAGCCCGCCCTGGATTACACCAATCACAAGTCCATGCAGAAGCTGTTGAAGACCCTGGCCGCCAAGAAGCAGCTCATCATGATCACCCATCTCCGGAGCACCATCGAGCTGGCCAACACCCTGCACGGGGTGCGCACCCGCTTTGACGGCAGCTCGTTCATGAAGTTCTATTTCGTCATGGATAGCCGACTGTTGCGGCTTTACAAGTGCTGTTGAGGAGGCCGGCGTGAGCGAGTGGCAACACATCGAGGAGCTGCGGGCCCTGGTCCTGGACCTGGACCTGCCCCGGAGCGATTTCGCCATCTGCGGGGTCATGTGCCCCTATTGCGGCAAGACCGACCGCATCTACAAGCTGGAGGAGCCGGGCCAGCTGGACGCGCCGCCGCCGGCCTATCAGGCGGCTTGGGACCGGCTCAGCGGCCAGGGCGAGCTGGTCCTCTGCAAATTCTGCCGTCAGATCCTGGCCTATGATCCCCAGGGCCATACCATGTCCCCCTTGGAGGCTTAGGTCGGTCCGGCGGCAAACCAAATCTTGGCGAGGAGTCGAAAATGGGCGCTAAAACCCACGTGTATCTGATCACCGGTTTTTTGGGAGCGGGCAAAACCACCTTCCTGAACCGCATCATCAAATCCTTCCCGCCGGACAAGAAGCTGATGATCCTCATGAACGAGTTCGGCGAGGTGGGGGTGGACGGCACCCTGGTGGAGGGCGAGGACCTGACCATGATGGAGATCAGCAAGGGCTCCATCTTCTGCGTCTGCGTGAAAACCGACTTCATCAAGGGCCTGAACGAGATCGCCGCCACGGTGCAGCCCGACATCCTCTTGATCGAATCCACCGGCGTGGCCAACCCCACGGACCTGAAACGCGACCTGAAGCTGCCCTTCTTCAAGGACCGCTTCGATCTGGACGAGCAATTCTGCATCGTGGATGCGCACAACTTCGCCGAGGAGTACGAGATCTTCGCCAGTGTGGAAAAGCAGATCGCTTCCTCCACCATGTTCATCATCAACAAGGTGGACCAGGCCACGCCCGAGGAAATCGCCGCGGTGAAGGAACTGGTGGCGGAGAACCACCCCAATCCCCGCTTCTACGAGACATCCTACGGCGAGGTGCCCCTGAACGAGCTGTTCCCGGCCGTGTTCGCCACCGCCGCCGACGACGGCCCCCTGCCGGAGTACCTGAGCCCCGAGGAGCTGGAGACGGCCATCGAGGACCTTCTGGACGACCCCAACCGGGAAATCACCCCGCCGGACCGGCTGCTCTCGGCCGTGTACCAGTGGAGCGGGGAGAGCCTGCCCCATTTCCAGGAGTTCCTGGAGCGGCTGCCCCGGGGGGTCATCCGGGCCAAGGGCTTTTTCGCGGCCGACGGCGCCACCCACCTCTACAGCCAGGTGATGGCCACCAAGGAGGTCAAACCGGCCACCCTGCCCGCGGGCCGGCAGGCGTTGTTGAACATGCTGGTGGTGATCGCACCGCCCGAGGTGATGAACCAGTTGGAGGAGGCCGTGGCCGATTTCCCCTACGCCACCCAGCACTCGGTGTTGGACCCCATGGCGGGGCAGGAGTAGGCGGGCCTTGCCCCGGGACCAGGCCGCGCCGTGGGCCGGGCCGGAGGCCTGGGCCCGGGTGTGGCGGAACCTGCAAGCGGAGCTGGGGGCTTGCGGCCCGGGTCGGGCCCGCTTGGCCGCCCTGGCGGACGAGGCGGCCCGGGCGCTGGCGGCCACCTTCCCGCTCCTGGACCGCCTCACCCCCGCCACCTGCCCGGTTTGCCGGGAGGTGTGTTGCCAAAAGGCCCGGGTGGTGGCCACCAGCCGCGACCTGTTGTTCTTTGCCGCGGCCGGCCTCCCCCCGCCGCCGGCCCAGCTCCGGGACCGGCTGAGCCAGCCCTGCCGCCATTTGGGCCCCACGGGCTGCCGGCTGCCCCGCTTGAGCCGGCCCTTCCTCTGCAACTGGTGGCTCTGCCCGGCCCTGGGCCAGCTGCTCAGGGGGGAGCCGGAACACCAGCGCCGGGGCTTCCGCCAGGGCTTGGTGACGGCCAACCGGGCGCTGTTGACCCTGGAGCAGGTGTTCACCGCCCGGCCGGGGGCCGGGGACCGGCCGCCCTGGGACGCCCCGGACCCGCCGCCGGCCGGGGCCGGGGGCCGCTAAGGCGAGCGGACAGGGCTGGCGTGGACCAGGCTTGCCGACCACCCAGCCGCTCAGGGCCGCCCCGGCCTGGGCCAGCCACCTTTCGGCCGCCTCGCGGCGGGGCCCAACGATCCGTCGCACGGGGAATTTGACGATTCTCCGCAAAACGGCGGGCCGGGTTTGCTCCCTCGGCCGGTATGTTATATTTGAGCGTGACGCAGGGTGCGTCCTGCACCGTGCATCTTGGAAAGTTGGCAAAAGCGTGGTTTTGCCAACTTCCACAAATCACTTGCCTTTCAGGCTCGTGATTTGGCGGGCCATCCCCGGGGTCCCCAAGCAAGTGGAACTTGCTTGGGGTGGATGCGTGGCCCGCAGGAGGCCGATTGCGCAAAACAAACCGATAAAATATTGCATAACTTACTGTAAGAACGTCAATAACTTCGTAAATACCGTGCATCGGCCTCTATTTAGGCACCGGTTACCAGCCTTTGGCCGGAGCCCCTGATTCCCTTTCCCGCGGGCGGCGCCGCCCCACCCTTGGCGGGAAATGCCTGTGCAGCAGTGAATCCGGGCGGTCATGACATCTCGAAAGCAGCGCGAGCAGAGCTGAGGGGGAATACATGGAGCAGGGGAACCACAACGGCCGGGTGGTGGTGCTGACCGGCAACGGCAAGGGCAAGACCACCACCTCCCTGGGCCTGGCCCTGGCCGCGGCCGGCCGGGGCAAGCGGGTGTTCATGGTGCAGTTCATCAAGGGCCCGGAAAGCTCCGGGGAGCACCGCTCCCTGCCCCTGTTGGAGCCCAACCTGAGCATTGAGCCCATGGGCGAGAAGAACTCCTGTCTGAAGCCCAGCTACGAGGACATGGACCACAAGCTGGCCCGGGGGGCCCTGTTCGAGGCGCGCCTGGCCATGGACAGCGGCGAGTACGACATGCTGGTCCTGGACGAGGCCAACGTGGCCGTGGCCATGGGCCTGGTGGACTTGGACCAATTGCTGGAATTCATCGAAGCCAAGCCCTCGGCCATGGAGCTGGTGATCACCGGCCGCTGGGCCAGCCCCCTGGTGGCCGACCGGGCCGACCGGGTCATCGAGATGCGCAAGGTTAAGCACACTTTTGACCACGGCGGACCCGCCACCCGGGGGATCGAGTTCTAAAAATCTGTTCGGAGAAATGGCAAGATGTGGGGGGAAACCCCCCTTCCCCAAAAAAACTTCATGGTTTCTCTTCTGACCCGGGGTCGCGCGATTCCGTAGGATTCCGTCTGTCCCGTGGACCACCGACCGTCGGGTGGACCATCCCCGGCCGGGGGTGTAACATTGCCCCACCCTCCGATCCCCGCGGACCGCTGCCCAGGAGTCAGGCATGAACGCCACCCCCCAGTCTTTCGATGATTTGCTCAAACCTGCGCCCGCGGCTCCTGCGCCGGACCAGGCCGCGGCCCCCTGCTGCGGCCCGGCCGGCCACCCGGTGCAGCCGGTCGCCGGCCTGCCCAGCGCCACCCAGCCCTTTGTGGCGGGTGTGCAGGAGACGCCGCTGGGCCCGGTCCCCCGGGTGACCAGCCGGCTCACCTGGGCCGACCGCTGGGGAGCCATCAAGGCCCGCTGGGGCGTGGGGCGCATGGATTACCGGGTGCAGCCCGGCGTGTACGCCCTCCATGAGCCCCGGCCCGACTCGCCGGTCCTGGTCACCGCCAACTACAAGCTCACCTTTGACAAACTGCGCAAGGAGCTCAGGGGCATCCGGGCCTGGCTCTTCTGCCTGGACACCGACGGGGTCAACGTCTGGTGCGCGGCCGGCAAGGGCAACCTGGGCACCGACAACCTCACCGCCTCGGTGGAGGGCGCGGAACTGGCCAAATTGGTCAGCCACCGGGAGCTGTTGTTGCCCCAGTTGGCCGCCCCGGGCATCTCGGCCCACCAGGTGCGGCGGGCCTGCGGGTTTGCGGCTTCCTTCGGCCCCATCCGGGCCCGGGACATCCCCGCCTTCCTGGCCAACGGCCGGGAGGCCCTGCCGGAGATGCGCCGGGTCAGCTTCACCACGCTCGAGCGAGTGGTGCTGATTCCGGTGGAGCTGGTCACCGCCTTGAAGCATGTACTTTATATCGCTCCGCTGCTGGCCCTCCTGGGCATGGGGCTGGGCTGGTGGCGGGGCCTGGGCCTCGTGCCCGCCTTGGCCGCGGACGGCCTCTACGCCGGCCTGGGAGCGGTTTGGGGGCTCTTGGGCGGCGCGGTGCTGAGTCCGCTCCTTTTGCCCTGGCTGCCGGGCCGGGCCTTCGCCCTGAAGGGCCTGTGGCCGGGCCTGGTTTTGGCCCTGGCCTGGTGGGCCCTGGCCCCGGCCGGGCTGCCCCTGTGGGAGCGGAGCGCCTGGCTCCTGGTGACCCCGGGGTTCAGCTCCTTTTTGGCCATGAACTTCACCGGCGCCTCCACCTACACCTCGCTTTCCGGGGTGAAGAAGGAGATGCGCTGGGCCGTGCCGCTCCAGATCCTCATCGGGCTGGCGGGCCTGGTCTTGTGGTTGGCCGGGGGGCTGGGTTATCTGTAGAGAAGGGCGGCTGGCCGCCCCGGGGGGCCCGGAAACTCAAGGAGAACGTGCGATGGGACGATTGGTTTATCTGAAGAACGTGGTCACCCTGGAGCTGAGCCCGGAGCGTTGCGTGGGCTGCGGCCTTTGCCTGGCCGTGTGCCCCCAGGGAGTCCTGGCCCTGGTGGACAAGAAGATCACCGCCACGGACCGCGACGCCTGCATGGAGTGCGGGGCCTGCATGGAAAACTGCCCCAGCGGAGCCATCAGCGTGGAAGCGGGGGTGGGCTGCGCCAACGCGGTGATCAACGCGGCCCTGGGCCGGCAGAGCTCGTCGTGCTGCTGCTCGGTGGAGACCCGTCCTAAGCCCACGGCGGTCACCGGTGAACCAGCCCCGGCCGCGGCCTGCTCCTGCGGCAGCACCCCGGCCCTGGGCCCCTTGGAGGCGGCTCCGGCGGCCGCGTCCGGGTCGTGCTCTGGCGGCGCCGCCCCGGAGCGGAATGACTCCCCGGCCCCTTCCTCCTCCGGCTGCTGCGGCTGAGACCAGGGGGACGGCTGATCCCAGAGGGCGGCGGGGAGACGCTTCCGCCGCCCCCGCCGGGCCCAGTTCCCCCCCTCAGTACTCGATGCCCCGCCGGGCCTGCTGCCCCGCGTAGTAGGGGTGCTTCCGCTGCACGAACTCGGTGACGTAGTCGGCGGACTCCTTGATCTCCAGGGGGGCGTCCACCCCGGTCATGATCAATTCCACCTCGCCCCGGCAGCGGTGCACCAGGGCCAGCACCTGCTTCACCGAGAGGATGCCGAAAACCAGGGTGTTCAGGATCTCGTCGCAGATCAGCACGTCGGCCTGGGCCTCCACCGCCTCGTAGGCCGCGGCCAGGGCTTCCTGGGCGTGGTGAAAATGCTGGTCCCGGGGTCCGCTGGACATGACAAAGGGATGCTTTCCCGGGCAGCGGTAGGTGATGCCCGGCAGGTTTTGCAGAAAACGGGCCTCGCTGGAATTGCCGGATTTCATGAACTGCACGAACCAGACCTTGAGCCCCGCCCCCGCCGCCCGCACCGCCAGGCCCAACACCCGGCTGGTCTTGCCCGCTCCCTGCCCGTAATAGGCATGCACCAGACCCATGCCGTTGGTGTGCATCAGGCCGGAGCGTTCCTTGTTGTAATACACGTCTTTCATGCTGCCTCTTGGAGAGAAAGGGCGGCTGTAGCGCCCGGGGGCGCTTCCCCGCCTCCCATCCCGAGGGTGGTGCACGGTGCGTCCTGCACCGTGCATCTTAAGCTGGTTGGCAAAAGCGTGGTTTTGCCAACCAGTTCAAATCACTCGCCTTTAGGCTCGAGATTTGGCGAGCCGTCCCCGGGGTCCCCAAGCAGGTGGAACTTGCTCGGGGTGGATGCGTGGCCCGCTTGAGGCCGACGGCGCACAACTAACCGCGGAAATATGACATATCCCACCGTTTTAACGGCAATATATTTGTATTTGCCGTGCATCGGCCTCATCCCGTCAATCTGAGCATCAGCCGGGCCGTGGCCAGGATTTGGCCGGCTCCCCGGAGGGCGGCGGTCCGCCGGCCCATGCCGGCGTCGTCCGCCACCGGAACAGGGGGAGGGCCAGCCCCGCCGGACCAGGGCGGGGTGGAAGCCGGGCGGCCCCCGGAAAGAGCCGCGGCCAGACCGTAGAGGAAGCCGGCCGGGCCTCGCAAAGGGGCTCAGCCTGGCGGAATTACTTACAACCAGATTCATCTTGGCCCTGGGAGACCCCCGGGCCCGGTTTCCGGCCCCAGTATACGCCCACAGCCCTTGCCTCTGTCGAGAGGCTTTGCCGCCCCGGGGAAGGCCCAAAAGAAATGCCGCCACTCGTGAGCGATTTGCTAAGATACGGCCAGCCCCGGCCCGCACCGGGGCAGCACCCTGAGCCTATAGTTGCCAAGACCGGGACCGCCGCCGGAGCCCCGGCTCCGGCCCACGCGGCGCGGCCGGGCCTTGCGGCCGCGCGGCGGGCGGCCGTCACCTTTCGTCCCCGCCCAGGGCGGAGTGGCGCGGCGGGTCATGCCGCCGGGAAAAGGATCGTCATGAAAATTTTGGTGGTTTACTCCAGCCAGACCGGTAACACGGAAGCCCTGGCCCGGGCCGTTTTCGAGGCCCTGCCGGAAGCCAAAACCATCGCCACCCTGGAGGAAGCCCCCGATCCCGCGGGCTACGACCTGGTGGCCATGGGCTTCTGGCTGCGGGGCGGCAAGCCCGAGCCGCAGTCCGCGGAGTATCTCGCCCGTTTGGGTGCGGTGAATCTCTTTTTGTTCTGCACCCACGGCGCGCCCCTGGGCTCGGATCACGTGGCCGGGGCCCTGGCCGCCGCCGGCGAGATGGCCTCCCAGGCCAAAGTGGTGGGCAGCGTCACCAGCCAGGGCACGGTGGACCCCAAGATTCTGGAGATGGTCCGCGCCCGACCCAAGGACCAGCAGCCGCCCTGGATCGACGCGGCGGATTCGGCCGCGGGTCACCCGGGTCCCGAGGACCTGACCCGGGCCCGGGAGGCGGTGGCCCAGGCCCTGAAAGCGCTGTAGGCGGGTCTCCCGCCCCGGGCCCCGCCCGGAGAGCCTGCCGGAGCCGTTTCTCCGGCAGGCTCCCGGGGCAGGGCCTTGCCGGCCCCCCTCCGCCTTGCCCCGGGCCGGCCAAACATGCTAAGCTGCCCTCGGCTGGGGATTACGTTTCATCGCTGTCCTGAACCAGGGTCACAGAACTCGTAGATTTGGTGTTCCAGGGGGGAGATACCTCAGCCTGCCCGTTACTCGTCGGTATCTCGACAATACATCTGTGGTTTATTTTTAGAGGCCGCCCATGGCTGCTGAGCCCAGCTCCGCCTTGCTGGCCCGGGTGTTTCAAATCGAGCGCCTGGCCTCGCTGCCGCACGTGGTGGTGCGTCTGGTGGAAAGTCTCTCCGACCACCGCACCTCGGCCTCGGACCTGGCCTCCCTGGTGGAGAGCGACCCGGCCCTGGCCTCCAAGGTCCTGAGCCTGGCCAACTCCGCCTTCTACGGTTTTTCCCAAGAGATCAGCACCATCCGGCGGGCCATCGTGCTCATCGGCTTCCAGGAGCTGCAACTCCTGGCCCTGGGCGCCGGCCTGGCCGACGTGTTCCTGGGCGGGAAGCGGGACCACCAGGACGTGGCCGCGTTGTGGAGCCATTCCCTGGCGGTTTCCTGGCTCTCCCGGCGGCTGGCCCTGGCCGCGGGCCAGGGGGGCGGCGGCGAGGCCATGGTGGCCGGCTTGCTGCACGACCTGGGCAAGCTGGCCCTGATCAGCCACCTGACCGCGGAGTACCAAGCCTTGCAGGAGCTTTTGGCCGAGGGCCTGGATTTCTCCACCGCGGAGAGCCGGCTGGGGGTGGAGCACCCCAAGCTGGGTTACTGGCTGGCCACCCGTTGGGGCTTGCCGCCGGGGCAGCTGGAGGTACTCCGCCAACATCACACCCCTCCGCCCACGGGGGAGCACACGGCGCTCTTGGCCGTGGTGATGCTGGCCGATCAAATGGCCAACTGCCTGGGACTCGGCTGCCACCCCGGTCCGTCGCTGTCCCAGGCCCAGATCCTCGCCGCGGCCGCGCTCGCGGGCCTGGAACCCGCCCGGCTCCGGCAGACGGGCCAGGAAGCCAAAGCCCAGTTGCCGGCGCTCCTGGCCGGTTGGAGCAAATTCGAGGGGGGAAGAGACCTTGCCACAGCCTGAGAACAACTCCCCGGCGGCTGGGGGTCCCAGTCAGGCGGCCCTTTTGGAGACCATCGGGGTGCAGGGCGCCCGCCTGGAAACCTCGCTCAAGCTCTTGGCGGCCATTCACGGGCTGACCTCGGCGCCGCTGAAGTTCCAGGATCTCGGGCGGGCGGCGGCCTTCATGTTGCAGACCCTGGTGCGCGAATTGGAGGACGTGACCAACACCTCGGTGCTCCTGTACGAACCCGCGTCAGACAGCCTGAAGCTCCTGGCCGCCCAGGGTCAGGCCGATCTTTTCGAGGTGGCCCAAGCCAGCTACAACAAGGAGTTGGCCTTCCGGCCGGGCCAGGGGGTGGCCGGCACGGTGTTCGCCGAGAGCCAGCCCCGTTTCTGGAACCCGGACTCGCCCCAGGCTCATCTCCTCACCCGGGAAGACGGCCAGACCGCGCCCAGCTCCCTGGCCTGCCTGCCGCTTTTGACCTCGGAAAGCACCACCATCGGGGTGATGAACATCTCCTTCGGCCGGGCCAAACCCTTTGACCTGCCGCGTCAGCGGAACCTTTTCATCCTGTCCGGAGTGGTGGCCAACGTGATCCAGAGTTTCATCCTGCAGGCCGAGCTGGGCCGCAAGGCGGCCAGCCTGGAGGAGCAGGTGCGCCAGCGGGAGGAGGAGATTGTCCGGCGGCAGGAGGCCCAGCGGGCCTTGGCCGAGAGCCAGGCCCAGATGCAGCTCATCCTGGACCACTCGCCGTCCGGGGTGGCCATGTTCGACCAGGGGCTGGGCCAGTTGTTCTGCAACCGGCAGTGGTGGGAAGTGCTGGCCGAAACCCCGCCGCCGCCCGGCCACCAGCGCCGCGCCCGCCCGCCGGAGCGCTGGCTGGCGAACCACCAAGCGGCCCTGGCCGGAGGCCAGCCCCGCTCGGAGGCCGAGCCTTTTCCCCGGCCGGACGGCCGGCTGGACTGGGTGAAATGGGCCATCGTGCCCTGGCGGGACGCCGGGGGGGTCATCGGCGGCACCATCCAGTTTTTGGAAACCGTCACCGCCCGGGTGGAGGCGGAGCTGGCCTTGGAGCGCAGCCGGGCCGACCTGGCCGAGGCGCAGCGCATCGCCCGCCTGGGAAGCTGGACCGCCGATCTGGCCAGCGGCGCCGTGGAGCTTTCCGACGAGGCCCGGCGCATCTTCGGCCAAACCCCGGCTGACCCGGGGCTGGTTCCCGGGACCACCATGGAAGATTTCTGCCGCTGTTTGGCCCCGGGCGACCGGGGGCGGCTGCAGGAGGACCTGGCCCGGGCCGTGGCCGACCGGCGGGGCTTCGAGGGCGAGACCGTGATCCAGCGGCCGGACGGCGCCGAGGTGTGGGTGCACCTCCGGGCCGAGCCGCTGTACCACGACTTCGGCCCGCCCTCCCGGCTGATGGGTACGGTGCAGGACATCACGGCCCGCAGGGAGGCCGGGGCGGAAAAGGAGCGCCTGGAAAAGGCGTTGCGCCAAGCCCAGAAGATGGAGGCAGTGGGCACCCTGGCCGGCGGCATCGCCCACGACTTCAACAACATCCTCCAAACCATCATGGGCTACGTGCAGCTCGCCCGCTCCCGGGAGAAAATTTCCCCCCGCCTGGCCGGTTATCTGCAAGAGACCGAGCAGGCCGCGGAACGGGCCTCGGAGCTGGTCAAGGGACTGTTGACCTTCAGCCGCAAGGTCTCCCCGCACTTGGGGATCTTGGACCTGAACCAGGTGGTGGAACACACCCTGGGCCTCCTGCGGCGCACCATCCCCAAGATGATCCACATCACCGCCGAACTGCCTCCCGCGCCGGTGCGGGTGCAGGGCGACGCCAACCAGTTGGAGCAGGTGCTCTTGAACCTGGCGGCCAACAGCCGGGACGCCATGCCCGAGGGCGGCGTCATCACGGTGGCCACCGGCCTCGTCACGGTGATGCCCGGCGAGGCCCCCCCGGCCGAGGGCCTCCCCCCGGGAACTCACGCCTTCATCGCCTTTGCCGACACCGGCCTGGGCATCGACCCCGAGACCCAGAAGCAGATTTTCGACCCGTTTTTCACCACCAAAGGCGTGGGCCAAGGCACCGGCCTGGGGCTGGCCATGGTCTACGGCATCATCAAGAGCTTCGGCGGGGCCATCGTGTGCGAGAGCGCCCCGGGCCAGGGCGCCACCTTCCGGATGTACTTCCGGGTGTTGGCCGAGCCGGAACAGGCCCCGGTGGTGGAGGCCGCCGCCCACGCCTTGCCGGCCCGGGGCAGCGAAGGCGTGCTCCTGGTGGACGACGAGCCGCAAATCCTGGTGGTGGGCCGGGAGGTGCTGGAGGAGTTCGGCTACCGGGTCTTCACGGCCGAAAGCGGCGAGGCCGCCCTGGAGGTGTATGAGCGCCGGGCGCCCGAGATCGACCTGGTGGTGCTGGACCTGGGCATGCCCGGTATGGGCGGGGGCAAATGCCTGGCCCGGCTCAAGGAGCAGGACCCCGGGCTCAAGGTGCTGGTGGCCAGCGGCTACAGCGGCCCCATGCTGACCCGGCAGGAGACCCTGGCCGCGGCCCAGGGCTTTTTGCCCAAGCCCTACAAGATCAACGACATGGTCAGCAAGATCCGGGAGATCCTGGAGAGCTGAGTTGCGTCCCCCGCCGGAACCACTCCCCCCCAAGCCCCTCCCCCCTGGGCCGCCGACCCGGGTTTTTTCCCTGGCCTTGACTTTTCCGAACCGGAAAACCTAGGATATTTTATAAGTACGGGCCTTGACGATATATTTGTGAAAATACTTTGCTCCTGTGCATTATGGCAGCCCTTTTAACGTTTGAGCGCCCGCAAAATCACGCGGGCTGGCTAATTTGGCAATTAATTTTCCGGTGTTAAGCAAACACGTCTCCACCAAGCCCCAGGGGGACGCACCGGGCATCGTTCGCGGCTAAGCAGCCGGATTGTCCGGCACAGTGGCCAGAGGCCGGTTCACTGCCCCCCAGCCCCTCAGCCGTGGTTGATCTGCGCATGCGGCCGGCGGATGGGGAGCCAAGAACAAACCAAGCCAGCCAGACGCTGTTCGTCAGCGGAGGCCAGGGGGAAAGCATGCTAAAAAAAGAGATAGTTATCAATGGCAGCAAAAAAACCGTCATAGCCGAGGCGGAAGAGTCCCTGGCCAACGTGATCCGGGGGCAGTTGGGGCTCACCGGCACCAAGCTGGGCTGTGGTGAGGGACAGTGCGCCGCCTGCAACGTGATCATGGACAACAAGCTGGTGCGCTCCTGCGTCACCAAGCTGAACAAGGTGCCGGACGGCGCGGCCATCACCACCATCGAGGGCCTGGGCACCCCCGAGTGCCTGCACGCCCTGCAAAAGGCCTGGATCCATCACGGTGGCGCGCAATGCGGCTTCTGCACCCCGGGCTTCATCGTCTCTTCCAAGGCCCTGTTGGACCAGAACCCCAACCCCAGCCGGGAGGAGGTGCGCGACTGGTTCCAGGCCCACCGCAACGCCTGCCGCTGCACCGGCTACAAGCAGCTGGTGGACGCGGTGCTGGACGCGGCCAAGGTGATGCGTGGCGAGGCGCCGCCCGAGAGCCTGGAATACCAGATGCCGGCCAACGGCGAGATCTGGGGCGGGACCTATCCCCGGCCTTCGGCCGTGGCCAAGGTCACCGGCACCCTGGATTACGGCCACGACCTCTACTACCGCATGCCGGCCGACACCCTGTACCTGGAGCTGGTGCAGGCCGAGGTGTCCCACGCCAACCTCAAGGGCATCGACACGGCCGAGGCCGAGAAGATGCCCGGGGTGGCCAAGGTGGTCACCGCCAAGGACATCAAGGGCAAGAACCGCATCACCGGGCTCATCACCTTCCCCAGCAACCTGGGCGACGGCTGGGACCGCCCCATCCTCTGCGATGAGAAGGTGTTCCAATACGGCGACGCCCTCGCCATCGTCTGCGCCGACACCCCGGCCCACGCCAAGGCCGCGGCGGCCAAGGTGAAAGTGGACCTGGAGACCCTGCCGGCCTACATGAGCGCCCCGGCGGCCATGGCCGAGGACGCCATGGAGATCCACCCCGGGACCCCCAACGTCTACTACATCCAGAAGATCGCCAAGGGCGAGGACACCGGGCCCATCTTCGGCAAGGCCGCGGCCGTGGTGGAGGACGACTTCTACGTGGGCCGCCAGCCCCACATGCCCATGGAGCCCGACGTGGGCTGCGCCTACCTGAACGACGAGGGCAAGCTGGTGATCCACTCCAAGTCCATCGGCCTGAACCTGCACGCGGCCATGATCGCCGCCGGCCTGGGCACCGACCCGGCCAATATGGTGATGGTGCAGAACCCCACCGGCGGCACCTTTGGCTACAAGTTCAGCCCCACCATGGAGGCCCTGGTGGGCG
>JAHLLK010000064.1 GCA_020444165.1 Deltaproteobacteria bacterium
ATCGACCTGGGGGCCTACTCCTCGCGCACCACCCTGATGACCGGCCACGCCACCCTGGAGGCCGCCCGCAACCTCAAGGCCATGATCCTGGCGGCCCTGGCCGAAGAGCTGGCGATCGACGTGGCCCGCCTGGATATCAAGCGGGGCCTGGTGACCATCGCCGGCGACCCGGTGGACTTCTCCGCGCTCAGGACCCGCTACGTGAAGGAGCACCGGGGCTGGCCCATGCAGCCCGAAGGCCAGGCCCTGACTTTCTGCGAGGCCTCACGCATCGCCTATTTGCGCCGGGGCACCCTCATCGGCACCGGCAAGTACAAGCCCCCCGTCTTGGGCGGCAAGTACAAGGGCGCGGCCGTGGGCACCAGCCCGGCCTACGGCTGCTCGGCCCAGGTGGCCGAGGTGAGCGTGGACCTGGAGACCGGCCAGGTGACCGTGGAGCGCATCACCGACGCCCATGACTGCGGCAAGGCGGTGAACCTCACCTCGGTGGAGGCCCAGATGGAGGGCTCGGTGTCCATGGGCCTGGGCGAGGCCCTGTTCGAGGAGGTGAAGCTCAATGCCCAGGGCAAGGTCGTCAACCCCAGCCTGGGCGAGTACCATATACCCACCATCATGGACATGCCCGAGGTGAAGTGCATCGTGGTGGAGTCCGACGAACCCAACGGGCCCTTTGGGGCCAAGGAGGTGGGCGAGGGCGCCATCATGCCCACCATCCCGGCCATCCTGAACGCCATCCGTGATGCCATCGGGGTGGCCCTGGACGAAACCCCCCTGACCCCGGAGAGGGTCTACATGGCCCTCAAGACAGCGGCCGGAAAGTAGGGGGCGCAGCCGGGACGGACAGACCAAGAACCCCTCCCAGGGCCTGGCCCGGCAGACGGGGGCGACCCCCTCTGCCGGGCGGGCCCCGGGCATCCACCCCGGGGCGGGTGGCTGGTCCGCCGGCGCCAGCCCGCAAATTGCCGGGAAGCTGGGGGAGGGGGTCGCTAGCGATCCTAATTGGTTAGTATTTTTAGTTGGTGCCTTTCGGTTTTCAGGTCATTCTTTTTCGGCTTGACCGGCACAGCCAGATGTTTGCCGGCAAGGCGACGGACAAGCGACAACCGGAGGCGTAGCCTAGGCTAGGTCGAGGTTGGAGCGCGGTCCGCAACGCAGCCGGCGGGCATCTGGCGCAGCCGGTTGGACAGCGGAGGTAAATGAGCGACATCACGATTATCGTTGACGGTTTTCCCGAGCGGGTGCCCAGCGGGCTGGGCCTGCCGGAGTTGATCGATCTGCACCAGGCCCAGCACAAGGACCTGGTGGTGGAGGTCAACGGACGCTTCGTGCACCCCCGGCAATACCCCTCCGTGGTCTTCCAGGCCGGCGACCGGGTGGAGCTGATCCACCCGGCCTTTGGGGGCTGAAGGCCATGCAGGGCCGCTACGTCATGCAGGAGCGCTTCGCCCCCGTGGGCCGCGCGGGCCAGGAACGGCTCCGCCAGGGCAAGGTGGCCGTGGTGGGCATCGGCGGCCTGGGAGGCCTGGCCGCCCTCTTGCTGGCCCGGGCCGGGGTGGGCGCCCTGCGGCTCATCGACCCCGACCGCCCCTCCTATGACAACCTGCATCGCCAGATGCTCTTCACCGAAGACGACGTGGCCCAGGGCCTCTCCAAGGTGGCGGCCGCGGAGCGCTACCTGGGGGCGGTGAACCATGAGGTCACCATAGAGCCCCACCCGGTTGCCCTTCTGCCCGGCAACGCCCGGGAACTCCTGGCCGGGGTGGACGTGGTCATCGACGGCCTGGACGGGGCCTGGGCCCGCTACCTCCTGAACGAGGCCTGCCTGGCCCTCAAACTGCCCCTGGTGCACGCCGGGGTGGTGCAGGCCCGGGGCCAGGTGCTGGTGGTGCTGCCCGGGGAAGGGCCCTGCCTGCGCTGCTGGTTCCCCAGCCTCACCGAGCCCACCGAAAGCTCGGCCAGCCTGGGCATCATCGGACCCGCCGCCTCCTGCCTGGCCAGCCTGCAAACCGCCGAAGCCCTCAAACTCCTGGTGGGCGACCATGACCACGTGCTAAAGGGCCTCCTGGCCCTGAACCTCTGGCCGCTGTCCCTGCGGATCATCGGCGCCGAAATCCGTGACCACCCCGGCTGCCCCTCCTGCCGCGGCGAATACACTTTTTTGGAGCAGGAGGAAGATGTGGGGGGAAGGGACCTTTTTTGAAAAAAAGGTCCCTTCCCCCCACACCCCCCATCCCCCAAAAAACTTTCATATCCCCAACAAGCTGGCAGCTTGTTGGGGGGCGGGGAGGGCGGTCGTCGCGCGGGCTGCAGGGGTCGGGAGGGGGCGGGTGTGCTAGAATTTTTTGCAGGAATGGGCCGGCGGTACTTGGCCGCGGAGGGTGCGTCAGGTTAACTCATGATGGTGACACGGCAAGACCAAGCTGACGGGGCGGCTTCCCCCCCGGCCCCCACCGACGCGCCCGGGCGTTGCCCCCCCCAGTTCATCAAGCTTCTGAAGCAGAACCGCTACGACATCATCAACAAATGGGTGGACCTGTCCTTTGGCCTGGGCCCCCACTACACCCGGCGCACCACGGCCGAGCTGCAGAACACCATCAGCCAGTCCTTTCAGGCCAATTTGGAAGCCCTGGCCACCGGTAAAAGCGACGCGGTGGACAAATTCGTGGCCTTCATCACCGTGCTGCGCCTGGAGGCCGGCTTTCCCCTCTCCGAGGTGCAGAAGGCCTTTGACCTCTACCGGGTCATCCTGTTCGCCGATTACTTCAGCGAGCATTGGGCTGCCTGGGCTCCCTGGGCGCCCCGGGCCCTCACCGCGGTGAACTACTGGGTGTCCTACCAGATCCACAAATTCTCCGACGAGTTCCAGGCCCTGCACGAACGGCGCATCCGCCGCTACGCCCGGGACCTGGAGCGCAAAGTGGCCGAGGACCGGCGGGAGCTGGCCCGCAGCGAGCGCCGCTACAAGACCCTGGTGGAGGAGATCAACGACGGCTACTTCGCCATTGCCGAGGGGCGCATCGCCTTTGCCAACCAGGCCTTTCTCCTGATGCACCAGGCCACGCCCGAGCAGGTCTTGAGCCAGCCCTTTCTGCATTTCGTGGCCGCGGCGGACCGCGGGCGCATGCAGCGGGTCTACAACGACACCATGGCCGGCAGCCCCCTGCCCAGCGCCGTGGAGTACCTGCGCCTGGACCTGGCCGGCCAAGAGCGGCCCACCGAGATCCGGGCCAAGGTGGTGGACCTGGGCGAGGGGCCCCTGGTGATCGGCATCTGCCAGGACATCACCGCCCGGGTGAAGATGGAGGAGAAGGTCCGGGAGAACGAGCACCTGGCCTACGTGGGCCACTTGGCCGCCTCCCTGTCCCACGAGATTAGGAACCCGCTGTCCACCATCAACCTCAATTTGCAGGTGGTGGCCCGCCAGGCCTATTTGGAGGCCGTGGACCGGGAGCGCCTGGACATGGCCTGGCGCGAGGTGGCCCGCCTGGAGAACATCCTGCACCAGCTCCTGGACCTGGCCAAGCCGGTGCGGCCGGTGTTGGCCCCGACCGACCTCAACCGCCTGGTGGCCGGCACCCTGAAGCTCCTGGAGCCCCAGTTGACCTCGCGGGGCCTCCTGGTGGGCCGGAGTCTGGACCCGAGCCTGCCCCAACCCCGGGTGGACCAGGCCATGCTGGAGCAGGCCCTGTTCAACCTCCTGTTGAACGCCATGGACGAGGTGAGTGAGGGAGGGCGCATCGAGGTGGGCACCAACCTGGTCACCTCCTCCACCGCGGGCCGCCAGTGCGCCCTGTGGGTGGCCGACACCGGCCCCGGCCTCAGCCCCGAGGACCTCTCCGCCATCTTCACTCCCTTCTACACCAAGAAACGCCACGGCTTCGGCCTGGGGCTCACCAACGTCAAGCGCATCCTGGAGGCCCATGGCGGCACGGTGCACGTGGAAAGCGCCGGCCGGCAGGGAGCCAAGTTCACCCTCTATCTGCCGTGCGAAGCATGAACCGCATCCTGGTAATCGAAGACGAGCTGAACCTGCAGCGTTCCCTGGCCAGCTTCCTGGGCGAAAAGGGCTATGAGGTGCGCGCCGCCGCCACCGCGGCCGAGGCTTTCGAGGTCCTGGCCGGGTTCGAGCCCCGGGCCATCATCCTGGACGTGCGCCTGCCCGACGCCAGCGGCCTGGACCTCATCGAGCCCCTGAAGCGCCAGGTGCCCAAGGCCCGGGTCATCATGATCACCGCCTTTCACGACATGGACACCACCATCCAGGCCATGAAGCGGGGCGCCTTCGACTATCTGAACAAGCCGCTGGACATCGACGAACTGGAGCGGAGCGTGCAGCGGGCCACCCACCGGCCCAAGCTCCGCTCAGCTCCGGCCCGGCCTCCGGCCGCCCCGGCCGAGGACGCGGCGGGGCGGCAGCTGGTGGGCAGCTCCCGGGCCATGAGCCAGATATTCAAGACCATCGGCCTGTTGGCCACCAACCAGGCCACGGTGTTGATCACCGGCGAGACCGGCACCGGCAAGGAGGTCATCGCCCGGGTCATCCACAACAACTCGCCCCACAGCGGCGAGCCCTTTGTCACCGTGGACTGCACCACCCTGGTGAGCAACCTCATGGAGAGCGAGCTGTTCGGCCACGAGAAGGGGGCCTTCACCGACGCCTCGGCCGCCAAGCCGGGCCGCCTGGAGCTGGCCGGGCAGGGCACCATCTTCTTCGACGAGATCGGCGACCTCTCGCCCTCCCTGCAAGCCAAGCTCCTGGGCTTTTTGGAGCGGCGGGAGTTCACCCGAGTGGGGGGCACCCTCCTCCGGCACTCCCACGCCCGCATCATCGGGGCCACCAACCGCTCCCTGGAGAAGCTGGCCGCCCTGGGCGACTTCCGCCCCGACCTGTTGTTCCGCCTCAAGGTGGCCACGGTGCAGGTGCCGCCCTTGCGTGAGCGCCTGGAGGACCTGGAGGATCTGGTGCCGTTTTTCCTGCACCGCATCTTCCAGGAGTTCGGCCTCGCCATCACCATGATCGAGAAGGGGGTCATGGAGTTGCTCACGGCCTACACCTGGCCCGGCAACGTGCGGGAGCTGTTGAACGTGCTCACCAAGGCGGCCCTGCAATGCCGGGACGAGGTGCTGTTGACCGAGGCGGTGCGGGCGGCCCTGGCCACCAGCCATCAGGCGCTGGAGCCTGCCACGGCCTTCCCCACCCTGGCCGAGGCCGAGAAGCAGCACCTGGAGGCGGCGCTCCGCCTGACCAAGTGGAACATCTCCGCCGCGGCCCGGCTCCTGGGGGTCACCCGGCCCACCCTGCGCTCCCATCTGGCCAAGCACGGCCTCCGCCGGCCCGCCTGAGGGCCCACCGGAACCGTTTCCAGAGGGGTGGGTAGTCCCCCCACCCAGGCCCTGTCACCTGATCGTCACCCCCAGCCCTTGACAAACCCCTCGCGGGGCTCCCCGCCGGCGCGCCCGCGGCGCTTTACCTGTCTAACTATCTATTATGGCTGATATTAATTTGCCATCACGGTCTGCTCCGGCCGCCCTCCCGCCCCCCTGCCTGGGTAGAGCTACCCAGGTGCACAGGGGAACCCTACGCCAGTCCTCGGCGGGGATATCCCCAGCCTTGGTGCGGTTTTCCTCCCCCGAAAATGGCGCAGGCCAGGTCTGAAATTTGGGTAGGCGAACGACTTATGCGATTAAGCCCGGAAATACTACGTTGATCTTGAGCGAGGGAGCTATCCGGAACCGCATTAACGAAAATCGAGGGAAAAGGAGCCAAAACCATGCGGAAAAGAAATTTGATGGCCAGAGGGCTGCTCTTGGCCCTGGTCCTGTCCCTGGGTCTCGGCCTGGGCGCGGGCGCGGCCCAGGCGGCTGACCCGGTAACCATCACCGTGGGCTATCAGCCCTATGACACCATCTCCTATTCCGCGGCGGTGATCCGCGCCAAGGAGCTGTGGAAGAAGTACCTGCCCGCGGGCACCGAGGTGGAATTCGAGGCCGCCCTCCAAGGATCGATTATCGTCAACGCCATGGTGGCCGACAAGCAACAAATTGGTTACCTGGGTGACATGCCCGCCGTGGTCTCCACCACCAAGACCTCGGTGGCCCCCATCAAGCTGGTGGCCAGCCTGGGGCTGTCGGCCGGCCAACGCTGCAACGTGGTCATGGTCCGCTCCGACGCCCCGGACTTCAAGAACCCCGACGAGGCGGTCAAGTGGTTGGACGGCAAGACCCTGGCCACCCCCAAGGGCTCCTGCGCCGACCGCTTCCTCAGGAACGTCATCGCCAAGACCGGCATCAAGCCCAAGGAGGTGCTGAACCAGTCCCTGGAGGTCATCGCCACCAACTTCCGGGTGAAGAAGATCGACGCCGCGGTGCTCTGGGAGCCCACGGTCAGCCGCATCGGTGACCTGGTGGGCGAGGGCGTGGCCAAGATCGTGGTCACTGGCTTCACCTTCGACACCCCGGACGCCGGTTTCATCGCCATGCGCTCCGAGTTCGTGGAGAAGCACCCGGATCTGGCCAAGGCCTGGCTCCAGGCCGAGCTGGAGGCCCAGGAGTTCATCCTGAACCCCAAGAACTGGAATGAGGTGGCCCAGATCGTCACCGCCCAGACCACCGGCATCACCCCAGCCATGGCCTGGTACTCCATCTTCGGCAAGGTGCCGGCCAACTGCGGCGGCGCCCCCCAGCGCGACACCAAGCCCTTTGTCTTCACTCCCCAGGTCCACGAACTCTTGACCGGCACCTACATCTTCCTGCGCGCGGCCAAGGTCATCGCGGTGGACAAGGCCCCCGAAGGCGCCATCGACGACTCCCTGGCCCGCCAGGTGGTGGCCGAGGCCCACGCCCCCACGCCCCTGGGGGTGATCGAGCCCTTGGACGCCAGCCAGGCCCCCAAGTAAGCCGCTCGTGAACTAAAACGGCGGGTGGGCGGACCTTCGCCCGCCCGCCCGCCCCAGGGAGAAAAAAGATGGCCAGCAGCCTAACCCCTTCCATAACCCAGACCAGCGCCGCCGCGCCGCCGGGCGACTCGGCCATCAACCGCGCCTGGTTCCGTCTGCGCCACCAACTGACCAACCCCGACTCGCAAAAGAACCTGATCTACAGCGTGCTGGGGGTGCTCACGTTCCTGGCCCTGTGGTACCTGACCACCGAGTATTTCAAGCTGCCCCGCTTCGAGAAGCTGCCGGGGCCGGTGGCGGTGTGGCGGGAATTCACTTCCACGGACCCGGTGTTCGGCACGTCGCTGTTCACCCCGGACTACTACATGCACATCCTGTGGAGCACCCTCAGGATCGGCATCGCCTTTGCCCTGGCCACCGTGTTGGGGGTGCCCCTGGGCCTCTTCATGGGCTGGAACAAGAAGTTCAAGGACTACACCTTCCCCATCCTGGAGCTCTTGCGGCCCATCCCGGTCCTGGCCTGGGTGCCTTTGGCCATCCTCATGTGGTCCGGCCGCGAGGAGCCCATCATCTTTCTGGCCTTCCTGGCCTCCTTCTTCGCCACGGTGCTCAACACCCTGTTGGGGGTGGAGTCCATCGACGAGGTCTACTTCCGGGCCGCCCGCTGCCTGGGGGCCAAGCCGTTCCAGATCTTCTTCCGGGTGGTGGTGCCCGGAGCCCTGCCCTTCATCTTCACCGGCTTGCAGATCGGCATGGGGGTGGCCTGGTTCTCCCTGGTCGCCGCCGAGATGCTCTCGGGCGAATACGGCCTGGGCTACCTCATCTGGGACTCCTATGTGCTCAGCCAGTACTCGGTCATCGTCATCGGCATGGGCACCCTGGGCCTGGTGGGCTATCTGTGCAGCGCCGCCATCCGGCTGGTGGGCCGGCAACTGATGCGCTGGACCACGCGAGGTGAGGCATGAGCGCCAAATTCGGCAAGATCTCGATCCAGAACGCGTGCAAGGTCTACGACCCCGAGGGCGTCAACGTCTGCGCGGTGGACAATTGCTCCCTGGAGATCGCGGCCGGCGAGTTCTGCATGGTGGTGGGGCCTTCGGGCTGCGGCAAGACCACCCTCCTGAACGCCCTGGCCGGGTTCCACGGCATCAGCTCCGGGGAGATCCACCTGGACGGCCAGCTCCTCTGCGCCGCCGACTACCTGACCCCGCCCGGGGCCGACCGCATCGTGGTGTTCCAGAACGGGGCCCTGTTCCCCTGGTACACGGTGGAGCAGAACGTCACCTTCGGCCCGGTGGTGCAGGGCCGCCTGACCCCGCCCCAGGCCAGGAAGGCGGCGGCCGAGCTGTTGGGCGAGCTGGGCCTGCGGGACATCGCCCAGAACTATCCGGGCGAGCTTTCCTCGGGCATGAAGCGCCGGGTGGAGATCGCCCGCGCCCTGTTGAACGACCCCAAGGTGCTGCTCCTGGACGAGCCCTTCCGGGCCATGGACGCCCTGACCAAGGGTGTGGTGCACGAGTTTTTGCTGCAGGTCTACGACAAGATGCCCAAGACCATCTTCTTCATCACCCACGACCTGGAGGAGGCCATGTTCCTGGGCAGCAAGGTGGTGATCATGACCACCCGGCCCTGCCAGGTGAAAAAGGTCATCGAGGTGGACCTGCCGCGGCCCCGGGGCGTGGCCGCCCGCTCCTCCCCCCGCTACCGCGAGCTGCGGAACCAGGTGGTGGAAGCGGTGCACGAGGAAGCCCGCAAGGCTTTCGAGGCCGGCGAACGGGAACTGGCTTAAGCAAGGAGGCAGGACATGGCGAAAATTAAGAGTACGTTGGCCTCCCGGTTGGGCAAGAAGGTGTTCAACCGCTCGGTCCTCCGGGGGGTGATCTCGGTGAGCCTGTGCTTGGCCTTGTGGGAGCTGGGCCGGGCCGTGAAGCTGCCCCTCTTGGAGGCCATGCCGGCCCCCAGCGAGATCTTCGGAGTCATCAAGAAGCTGGTGTTGGACCCGGCCTTCTGGGGCAATTGGGCGGCCAGCTATCAGCGGGTGCTCACCGGGTTCATCGCCGCCCAGCTGGTGGGCATCCCCCTGGGCCTGGCCATGGCCGTGAGCCGCGCCTTTTACGGGCTCACCTTCTCGGTGTTCGAGATCATCCGCCCCATCCCGCCCCTGGCCTGGGTGCCCATCTCCATCATCTTCTGGCCCACCACCGAGACCTCCATCGCTTTCGTGATCTTCCTGGGGGCTTTCTTCACGGTGGTGATCAACGTCTTGGGCGGGGCGCGCAACATCGACGTGCGTTACACCCGGGCGGCCATCTCCCTGGGCTCGCGGCCCTGGGACATCTTCTTCAAGATCGTCCTGCCGGCCACCCTGCCCAGCATCTTCACGGGCATGGCCGTGGGCATGGGCATCACCTGGGAGGTGGTGGTGGCGGCCGAGATGATCGCCGGCAAGTCCGGCCTGGGCTACCTCACCTGGTCTTCCTACGTGGGCGGCAACTACCCCCAGATCGTGGTGGGCATGATGAGCATCGGCATCGCCGGCTATCTCTCCAGTTGGGCCATCCGGCTCCTGGGGCGCCTGGCCATGCCTTGGCAACGGATCTTCTGAGAAAGGGCCTGGCGCTATGGCAGCGAACGAAAACACGGTCCGCGCGGCCGAGGTGCAGGCCCTGGGCCTGGCCAAGGCCTTTGGCTACCCACCCTACACCCACCAGGTGCTGGCGGACTGCTCCTTCACCCTGCGGGACCGCGAACTGACCGTCTTGATCGGTCCCTCGGGCTGCGGCAAGAGCACCCTCATCAACCTCCTGGCCGGCTACGACAAACCGGATCAGGGGCAGCTTCTCCTGAACGGCCAGCCCATCTCCGGGCCCGGGGCCGACCGCCTGGTGGTGTTCCAGGAGACGGCCTTGTTCCCCTGGATGACCACCTACACCAACGTGGCCTACGGCCCCCGGGTCTCCCACCGGATGGACCGGGCCACGGTGGAATCCCGGGTGGCCGCCCTTTTGGACAAGGTGGGCCTGGCCGAGTTCCGCCACAAATACCCCTCCCAGCTCTCCGGCGGCATGCAGCGCCGTGGCGAGCTGGCCCGCCTGATGATCAACGATCCCGCGGTGATGATCCTGGACGAGCCCTTCCGGGGCCTGGACGCCATGACCCGGGAGCTGATGCAGGAGTACTTCGTCACCATCTTGGAGGAGCGCAGCCAGACCGTGCTCTTCGTCACCTCGGAGATCGACGAGGCCATCTTCCTGGCCGACCGCCTGTTGATCATGAGCAACCGGCCGGGGCGGATCATCAAGGAGATGATCATCACCCTGCCCCGTCCCCGGCACAAGGACCTGCTGCAAACCGAGGAATACTTCGCCTACAAGCGGGAGGCCCTGGAGGTCCTGCACGCCGAGGCCCTGAAGGCTTTTGCCGGGGGCAGCAAGGCGGCCCAGGACTTCCTGGAGGCCTTCCGCAAGGAACAAGTGGAGCAATAGCCACGCAAGCTAACGGCCGGCCCGGGTGCGGCCCAAAAAGGAGAAGGAAAATGGCAGACAAGGCGGCGACCGCGCGCAAGAAGGTCACCATCCCCCAGTTGTTCGAGAAGAAGAAGAAGGGCGAGCAGATCACCCAGTTGGCCGTCTACGACTTCACCAACGCCATGGTGGCCGACCGCATGGGCATGGACATCCTGTGCGTGTCCGACACCGGCGGCATGGTGCTCTTTGGCCATCCCAACACCACCTCGGTGACCTTCGAGGAAGTGCTGTTGATGGCCCAGGCCGTGGACCGCGGCTCCAAGTACGGCTTACGCATGGTGGACATGCCCTACATGAGCTTCCACCTCTCGCCGGACCAGGCGGTGGAGAGCGCGGCCACCTTTGTGCACAAGGCCAACGCCGAGGTGATGAAGTGCGAGGGCAACCAGTACCACGCCAAGAACATCGAGGCCATCGTACGGGCCGGCATCCCGGTGCAGGGCCACATCGGCATCACCCCCATGCGCATGCCCCAGTTGGGCGGCTTCATCGCCCAGGGCAAGACGGCGGACCGGGCCAAGGAGCTGGTGGACGACGCCCTGGCCATGGTGGACGCGGGCTGCTTTTCCATCATGTGCGAGGTGACCACCTCCGAGGTGTGCGAATACCTGGCCGAGACCCTGCCGGTGCCGGTGATCAGCCTGGGCGCCGGCAACAAGGCCGACGGGGTGCACATCATCGGCTCGGACCTCTTCCATTTCTATGAGCCCCACGTGCCCCGCCACTCCAAGATCTACGAGGACCTGATCCCCATCCTGGAACGGGTCTACCGCGATTACATGGCCGACGTGTGCGAACACGTGTACCCCGGCCCGGAGCACACCATCTTCATGAAGCCCGAGGAACTGGCCCGCTTCAAGGAGCTGGTGAGCTGGAAGTAAAGGCGCCCCTCCCCCCCAGGACCTGCCGGTTGCTCCTCCGGGCCGGCAGGTCCTTTTAAAAAACAACAGGCCGGGACCGCTCTCAGGCGATCCCGGCCCGTTTTTGTCCTGCTCCCAACTGAGGCCTTCCCCTGCGCGCCACCCAGCCCGGATATTGCATGGGGCCGGGTGGTCAGATCACCAATCTTCTGTTTTGGAAGGATTATTACCTTTAGGTCTCCTGGCCAAAAAGGCGGTGCCAGCTCGCTGGAGCGGCACAGCCAGAGGTTCGCCGGCAAGCGTCTGGCGCAGCCGCCCCCGTCATGAAATGCCCACCCCTTATTCCTCGGGCACCACCAGCCCATGCTGAATGGCATAGTGGATCACCTCCACCAAATCCTTCAGGTCCAGCTTCTGCATGGCCTGGGCCCGGTACTTCTCCACCGTGCGGGGGCTCAAAAACAGAATCTCGGCGATCTCGCGGTTGGTCTTGCCCTTGGCCACCAGGCGGAACACCTGCTGCTCCCGCTCGGAGAGCCGGGTATGGCCGCCGGCCGCCCCGTCCCCCGCGGGCTGGCGCAGATAGGAGCCGATGACCTCGGCCCGCACCTTGGCCGAGAGGTAGTACTCGCCCTGGTGCACCGCCCGGATGGCGTCCAACAGGGCCGAGGTGGGGGAGGTCTTGAGCACGTAGGCCAGGGCGCCCGAGTGCAGGATCTGCTGCACAAAGGCCTGCTTGTTGTGCACGGACAAGACCGCGATCTGGGTGCGGGGCAGGGCCTGGCGCAACAGGGGCACCAGGTCCAGGCCGGTGAGCCCGGGCAGGGAGATGTCCAGCACCACCACGTCGGGCTTGAGTTCCTGGGCCTTGGTCAGCACCTCGGGGCCTTCGGAGGCCTCGCCCACCACCTCCATGTCCGGCTGGGCGTTCAACAGGCGGCAGGCCCCTTCCCGCACGATGGCGTGGTCGTCGGCGATGAGCACCCTGATCTTGTCTCCCATTACGCGGGTCCCCTCCCTCGGGTTTCTAGGTCACTGGTCAAGGGGATCTGGGCTTCGATGCGGCAGCCCTGGCCGCTGGCCGAGTTTATGCGCAGGCTGCCGCCCACCGAGGCCGCCCGTTCGCGCATGCCCATGATCCCGATCCCCCCGCCCTTGGCGCAAAGGTACTCCTCATCGCCCTCGGGCGCGAAGCCCTCGCCATCGTCCCGGATGCTGAGGCTGAGCCAGCCGTTCTCCCTGCTTATGCCCACCTCCACGCTCCGGGCCTTGCTGTGCCGGGTGATGTTGGTCAGGGCTTCCTGGATGATGCGGAAGCACACCAGCTCCAAGCGGGGGTCCAGGCGCCCCGCCAGGTTCTGGGGCGTGAAGTTGATCTTGAGCCCGGGCAGGCGCTGGTTCACCTCGTTCAGATAGGCCTGGGTGGCCACCAAAAGGCCCATGTGCTCCAGGGTGGCCGGCCAGAGGAAGGAGGCGATGCGGTGGATGGCGTCGCCCATCTCCTCGGCCTGGTTGGCCAATTGGCCGCAGAGCTGGCTGGCCTGGGCCGGGTCGTGGCGCAGGATTTCGGTCATGGATTGCAGGCCGAACTGGAAGCTGGTGATCATCTGGCCCAGTTCGTCGTGCAGGTCGTGGCCGATGCGCTTGCGCTCCTCCTCGCTGCTGCCAATGAGCTTCTGCGAGAGGTAGCGGATGTCCTGCTCGGCCCGCCGCCGCTCGGCCACCTCGCGCTCGATCTCGTCCCGGCTCTGCCGGAGGGCCTGCATGGCCGTGTTCAAGGCCCGGCCCACCTTGCCGATTTCGTCTTGGTTGATGATGGGGATGGGCTGATCCAGGCGGTCGTTGCCCAGGCGGTCCACTCCGGCCAACAGGGGGTTTAGCTGGCGCAGGATATAGCGGGCCAACAGCCAGGCGAAAACCGCGCCCACCGCGATGGCCACCAGGGTGTAGCGCAGCCCGCTGGTGGTTACCAGGGCCAGGTGCTCCTCGGTGGGGGTGGTGTCCAGGCCCAGGAAGACCCAGCCGATGTTGCGCTCATCCGCCAAAATGGGAGCGGCCACGTGGATGGTGTGCTGGTCATTGTGCCAGACCTGGGTGCCCTGGGCCTTTTGCAGCACCTGGCGGCTGCTGGGGTCGTCCAGGTACTTGCCGGCCAGGCGCCGGTCGGTGTGGGCCAAAACCAGGCCCTGGGGGTCGGCGATGAGGGCGTAGCGCAGGGGCGTGTTTTCCTGGCTGGTCTGCAAGACCTCCTCGATGCCGGCCAGATCGTCGGCCAACACCCAGGAGGAGGCGGCGGCCGCGGTGAGGCTGGCCTGCTTCAGGGCCGCGTTGGTGGCCTCCTGCAACAGGAACACCCTTTGCCGTTGGGCCAGGTCCACCACGAACACGGTCATCAGGACCAGATGCACGAAAGCGACTCCCAGGATGAGCTTGGTGCGGATGCTGGTCTTGCTGGTCCACTCCCGCCACTTCATGGGGTTGCCTCGACGGGCGGCCTTTCGGCTGGAAAGAGGCGGTAGTAGTTCTCCAGGAACTCCCGCACCGGAGCGTAGGTGGCGGCGGTGGCCTGCTCGAAGCCCGGGATGTTGATGCGGGCCAGGATCTCCCGCCCCCGGGCGTCCCGGGGCAGGGCCACCAGCACGTCCACCAGCTCTTGCACCTGGGAGACCGGCAGGTCCCGGCGGGCCACCAGTCCGTTGTTCACCAGGGGCGGGGTCCGCCATTTCACCTCCAACGCCTGGCCCAACTCGGGCCGGCTGTGGAGGAGCATGTCCCAGGGCAGGGGCCAGGTGCCGGCCGCCACGGTCTTGCCCAAATACACGTTCATGATGGCCGACTCCTGGGAGCCCACGTAGCGGAGGTCATTGCCGGCCAGGTTCAGCCCCCGGGTCTGCAAAAAGTACTTGGGCAGCATGGTGGCGGCCAGGGCGGTGGGCGCGGGGAAGCTCAGCGCCGCGCCGGCCAGGTCCTCCACGAACATGACCTCGGAGTCGCGGCGCATGATGATGATGCCGCGGAACATGTCGTCGTCGGCCATCTTGCCCACGATGCGGTAGCCGTGGCGCTGGCTGGCCAGGGTTTGCAGAGGGTTGGGCAGGGCGAAATGGAAGCGGCCATTATAAAGTTTTTGCTCAAAGGCCTGGTAGTCGCGGGAAGCCACCAGCTTGAGGGAAAAGCCCTGGATGCGTTCGTTCACCAGATCGATGAGCGGCTGGTATTTGGAGAACAGGCGTTGGGGGTTGTGCAGGGGGTGCACGGCAAAGAGATAGACCGTACGCTCGGCCGGGGCCAGGGGGCGGTCGGCGTAGCGGGGCAGGGTATCATCGCTTTCACCGGCGCTGTGCGTGGCGGTCCCCGCGAACTGCCCCAGGGTCAACAGCGCGCCAGCCAGCAGAATCCAGCGCCAAGCCGGCAGACGAAGGGACAAGGCGGCCTCTCTCTCGGATAGCTAAACACGCCACAGCAGCATGGCCGGCCAGACGGCGAACCGTTATCACTGTATCCTAAGATTACGCAATAAATTACACCCCTTGGCACGCCAGGGCAAGCTTTTATCCCCCCCCAGGCGGGGCAATCTTCGCCGCCCCGAGAAAGTTCCTCCCGCCGCTACGGGAGGGCGGCGCGTCAGGTCAATCGCGGCCCCTGACCCGTACGGCGTGACCGGCAGGTAAGGCAGTGCAGGCCAGCCTCGGCCGAGTCGGGGACGTCGAGAACGGGTATGGGCTCTTGATCGTCCAACGGAAAGGTCTTCCGGGCCGTGGACAAGGCGGGCCGCAGGTCAGCGGGAGGGCGAGGATATTGGCGTCACGGGCAGGTCCCAGGGCGCGAGAAGTTGAGACGGCAGTTAGGATTGGCGCACTTGGCCGAGATGGCTGGCAGCGTCTCGCCTCCAGTGCGGTGACGTTGTCGGAGAGCCTGGCGCTCTTCGCGGGCAGGTTGCCCCCTTTCAGGGATGGTGGGGAGAGGTTGGAGACCATTTCGCTTGACCACGACTGGCGATACCATGGTCAAGCCAGCCACCGTTGCCAGAAAGTACTCGTGAAAAGGAAGATGTCGGGTATTGCGTCAGGGCAAATAAAAAAGTTATCGGGGGTGACGGTCAGGCAAATACCGCGCTAGAAAGCCGGTCCAGCGGCAAGGGTAAATTGTCGTAAGATTTGCTCGGTTAACTGCGGTGGTACTCATCAGCAGCTTGTTAAAACATCGCCAATGGTTGCGTTACCTGGGCAACTATCGACACTGGCAAAAGCGATATTGTTATGCTTCCAGGCGGCTTAACCCGGCTTTACAACTCTCATATTTTTTGATAGAATTCGCGCGGCTGGATATGTCTCCAAATAATACCCAGGGTTTAAATATGAAGAAAACGTCATTCCTTCCGCAAGATGGCGCATATTTTCTTGACTCTCCATCCTTGCATGATTCTATCGGAAATTCCATCTATGTTAAAAAGGTTCTTTTCCATACGGTCTCAGAATATCAGGACATTTATGTGGTAGATGCCTGCGGGCTCGGGCGTATGCTGATATTGGACAATGAAATTCAGACTTGTGAATTCGATGAGTCGGCCTACCATGAAATGATTGTGCATGTTCCCCTGAGATGCCATCCCAAGCCAGAGCGAATCCTGGTTATTGGCGGTGGTGATGGCGGCGTGTTGCGGGAGCTTGCTAAGTACGAGAGCATAAAAATTATTGATATCTGTGAAATCGATGAGGAAGTGATAAAAGCTTCGCAGAAGTATTTGCCCAATATAGCCAAAGGCTTTTCTGACCAAAGAGTCAAGGTTCATATCGGTGATGCGGCTATATTTGTAAGTGATTCTCGGCGTGAATATGATGTGATAATTGTGGATAGTTCTGATCCGGCAGGGCCGGCTACAGTTTTGTATGAGCCTGAATTTTATGATAACTTAACGAAAATACTTCACCCCGATGGCATCATCGTAAGTCAGGCGGAATCATACTATATTTACCCAGATTTTATTTCTGATCTGTTTGGCTTTCTCAAGGACAAGTTCAAACATGCTTATTACTATCTGACGATGGTGCCAACCTATACGAGCGGTATTATCGGTTTTGCCTTTTGCTCACATTCCCAGAGTCCTTATTCGTTTGCAAAACTTACTAATTCCGCTTCGCTGTCCAACCTGAAATACTATAACCCGTTAATCCATAAAGCATCGTTCTGTTTGCCGAGTGCTTGTTATGATGTCTTGCCAGCGGAAACAGCAATTCTGCAAAAGCAGATGTGCGAGGACGATTTCAACGGATGATAAAGTGTGCAGCGACCGTATTTGACTGACAGTCGCCTCCTGCCGGGTAAAGTTGGGCTGCCTGGTGAGTTACCGTCTTTTCGGGTTCCGGATTCAGGTCCTTCATACCGTCCAGGAGAGTCTGGAGGGGGGTCCTCCCTTTCATGTTGCGGCCCTGGTGGGGACGCTTCGGGTTGTAGGTGACCAAGTAGAGAGCGATGCACGGGGCGTCCTGCACCGTGCAATGTCGGCTTGGCAAAAACGTGACTCCACCCCAGCAAGCAGAGCTTGCCGGGGGCCCGGGTTTTGCCAAGCCTCACAAATTGCAAGCTTTTTGAAGCCTGCAATTTGGCGGGCCATCCTTGGCCCGCATCGGCCATTGCCTGCCGTAATCATGTTTCACAGCCATTTTTGCCATAATATCAACACGTTTTATGTGTTTCACCATGCAATGGCCTCATATTAGCATTTGCCGTGCATCGGCCTCTGATCGGAAAAAAGCCGCCATTTCCCTTGAATGCCAAACCAACCGCAACCAATCCTGGTGTCTGGTCGCTGACGTGTTTGGGCTTTCCGGCTCTACCAATGGAGGGTGCAGCCTCAAAAAAAGCGGCAGAGAGCCAAGGCCCTCTGCCGCAAACACCTGCAAAATCTGGAGCGGGAGACGGGATTCGAACCCGCGACATTCAGCTTGGAAGGCTGACGCTCTAGCCAGGCTGAGCTACTCCCGCACCTGACCGGGCGATTATATCATGGCCGGGGCCCTTCATCAAACGCTCCCAAGTTGACAACCCCACCCCCATGCAGTAACGTTCTTGGGGTTTTGTCCAGATTTACAAGAGACTTGAAGGGAGTAGACCCAATGCCCGGTTTGGTGGTGGTTGGCACGCAGTGGGGCGATGAAGGCAAGGGTAAGGTGGTGGACCTGTTGACGGAACGGGTGGAAGCCATTGCCCGCTTCCAGGGCGGCAACAACGCCGGCCATACCGTGGTCACCGGTTCGGACACCTTCATCCTGCACCTTATCCCTTCCGGCGTGCTGCACCCCGGCAAGATCTGCTTCATCGGCAACGGGGTGGTGGTGAACCCCGAGGTGCTGCTGCGGGAGCTGGACAAGCTGGCCGAGCGGGGCATCGAGTCCGGACCAGCCAAGCTCCGGCTCTCCGAGCGGGCCCACCTCATCATGCCCTACCACGAGGCCCTGGACCTGGCCCGCGAGAAGGCCAAGGGCAAGGAGGCCATCGGCACCACTGGCCGGGGCATCGGCCCCTGTTATGAAGACAAGGCCGCCCGCGTGGGCATCCGGGCCGGCGACCTGTTGGAGCCCGTGCTGTTGACCGAGAAGATCACCCGGGCCGCCCAGGAAAAGAACTTCACCCTGAAGAACTACTTCGGCGAGCCCGAAGTGGACCCGGCCGCCATCGTGGCCAAATACCTGGAGATGGGCCAACGCCTGGCCCCCCACATCTGCGATGTGGCCGCCGAGCTGGACACCATTCTCTCCCGGGGCGGCAAGGTGCTGTTCGAGGGCGCCCAGGGCACCCACCTGGACATCGACCACGGCACCTACCCCTTTGTCACCTCCTCCAACCCGGTGGCCGGCTCGGCCTGCACCGGGGCCGGGGTGGGCCTGGGCCACCTGAACGGGGTGCTGGGCATCATGAAGGCCTACACCACCCGGGTGGGCGGCGGCCCCTTCCTCACCGAGCTGGAGGACGAAGTGGGCCACAAGCTCCGGGACGTGGGCCGGGAATTCGGCTCCACCACCGGCCGGCCCCGCCGCTGCGGCTGGCTGGACGGCGTGGTGGTGCGCCACGCGGTGAAGCTCTCGGGCATCACCTCCATCTGCGTGACCAAGCTGGACGTGCTCACCGGCATCCCCAAGCTGAAGGTCTGCACGGCTTACCGCCTGCCCGATGGCAGCCTCACCGACCGGGTGCCGGCCTCCCTCGCCACCTTGGCCGCCTGCCAGCCGGTGTACGAGGAGCTGGAAGGCTGGGACGAGGACATCTCCGGGGCCCGCCGCCTGGAGGACCTGCCGCCGGCCTGCCGCCGTTACCTGGAGCGCGCCTCCGAGCTGGTGGGCGCCCCGTTCTCCCTGGTCTCCGTGAGCCCCGAGCGCCACGCCACCCTGGAGCTGCTGGATCCCCTGGCCTTTTAACGCCGGGTAAAGAAATATTTGAGGGAAGTCCGTGGGGGCTTCCCTCTTTTTTGCCTAACACAGCGAAAAAAATGAAGTTTTTCGGGGAAGGGGGGTGTGGGGGGGAACCCCTTTTTGTTCACAAAAAGGGGTTCCCCCCCACATCTTCCCCCATTTCTGGCAGACTTCTAAAACTCTTCCTCCAGGTCCGGGGGCTGCACCCAGTCCCGGGCCGGGCAGACGGCGCAGCGAGGCTTGGACTTCTTGCAATACTCGTGGCCCAGCCGCACCAACAGGGCGTGGAACTCGTTGAAGAGCTGGTTGTCCGGGGGCAAATTGTCGCTGAACAGGGACTGCAGCTCGTCATAGGAGGTGGGAGCCTCGGCCATGCCGTGGCGGGCCAGGATGCGGAAGGTGTAGGCGTCCACCACGAACACCGGGTGGCCCAGGGCGTAGCACAGGATGCTGTCCGCGGTCTCGGGGCCGATGCCCTTCAGGGCCAGCAGCTCCTCCCGGAGCGTGCCGGTGGAACGCGAGGCCATGTAGGCCGGGTCGCCGCCATATTCGCGGTTGACCAGCTCCAACAGGGCCCGGAGCCGCTTCTCCTTCTGGTTATAGTAACCCGACGGCCGGATCAGCTCGGCCAGCGCGCCCGGGGAGAGGTTCAAACAGGCCCCGGCCTCGCGCAGGCAGCCGGCGGCCCGGAGATTGTCCAGGGCCTTGGTCACGTTCTTCCAGGCCGTGTTCTGGGTCAGCACCGCGCCCACCATCACCTCCAGGGCGGTGGGGGCCGGCCACCAACCCTGGGGGCCCAGGCTGCCCAGGAGGATTTTATACAGCTCCCGCAAGCTTTCGGCGGTAGACATGCTTATCTTCTACCTTGCTAAAGTGCGCGTGGGCCCCTGGGGCCTTCGCCGTGCCGGGACCATAGCACGCGGGAGCGCCCGTGGCCAAGCCCGCCTTGACACGCCCGGGGCGTAAGGCTAAATACATCCAGATAGCGCCCTCAACCACCCCCAGAGAGCAGGAAATCCCATGGCTGCTGACGCCAGAATCAAAAAAACCCGCAATTTCGGCATCGTGGCCCACATCGACGCCGGCAAGACCACCTTTACCGAGCGGGTTCTGTACTATACCGGCCGCACCCACAAGATGGGCGAAGTGCACGACGGCGCCGCGGTCATGGACTGGATGGAGGAGGAACAGGAGCGGGGCATCACCATCACCAGCGCCGCCACCACCTGCCTCTGGAAAGGCCACAACCTGAACATCATCGACACCCCCGGGCACGTGGACTTCACCATCGAGGTGGAGCGCAGCCTGCGGGTGCTGGACGGGGTGGTCACCGTGTTCTGCGCCGTGGGCGGGGTGGAGCCCCAGTCCGAGACCGTGTGGCACCAGGCCGACCGCTACCACGTGCCCAAGATGGCCTTTATCAACAAAATGGACCGCATCGGCGCGGACTTCGACGCCGTGCTGCAACAGATGCGCGACAAATTGGGCGCCGTGCCCCTGCCCTTGACCATCCCCTGGGGCGCCGAAGACCAGTTCAAGGGCGTCATCGACCTGGTGAACATGCAGCTCCTCACCTGGGACCAGGACTCCCAGGGCGCGGTCATGGCCGAAGGCCCCATCCCCCCCGAGATGGAGGAGGACGCCCAACTGAGCCGCGAAGCCCTGCTGGAAGCCCTGGCCGAGACCGACGACCACCTGATGGAGCTGTACCTGGCCGAGGAGGAGATCCCGGTCAAGGACCTGCAAGCCGCCATCCGCCAGGCCTGCCTGGACCTGAAGCTGGTGCCCGTGTTCGCTGGCTCCGCGCTCCGCAACAAAGGCGTGCAGCCCGTGCTGGACGGGGTCGTGACCTACCTGCCGTCCCCGGCCGATGTGCCGCCCATCAAGGGCTTCAACCCCGACAACGGCGACGAAGCCGTGCGCCTGGCCGACCCCAAAGCCCCCCTGGCCGCCCTGGCCTTCAAAGTCCAAATGGACCAAGGCCGCAAGCTGGTCTACGTGCGCCTCTACTCCGGCGAGCTGAAAGTCGGCGGCGACGTGTACAACGTGTCCAAAGGCGTCACCGAGAAAATCTCCCGCATCCTCCGCATGCACGCCAACAAGCGCGAGCGCCTGGAAAAAGCCCTGGCCGGCGAGATCGTGGGCGTCATGGGCCTCAAACACGCCGGCACCGGCGACACCCTGGCCCCCAAGGACCAGCCCATCCTCCTGGACCCCATGGAGTTCTACGAGCCGGTCATCAGCGTGGCCGTGGAACCCAAAACCGTGGGCGACCAGGACAAACTGGCCCAGTCCCTGGAACGCCTGGCCGACGAAGACCCCACCTTCCGGGTGCGCTCCGATGAAGACACCGGCCAGACCATCATCTCCGGCATGGGCGAATTGCACCTCGAAGTCCTGGTGCACCGCCTCCAGCGTGAATTCGGCCTCACCGTCAACGTGGGCCGGCCCCAAGTGGTCTACCGCGAAACCGTGTCCCAAAAGGCCGTGGTCACCGAACTGTTCGACCGCGACCTTGGCGGCAAACGCGAAGTGGGCCAGGTCGAAGTCACCGTGAAGCCGCTCGCCCGCGGCGAAGGCAACCGCGTGGCCATCACCGGTGCCGAAGAAAACGTGCCCGCCGCCATGCACCCGGCCCTCCTGGCCGCCGTGCACGAGTCCCTCACCAGCGGGGTCATCATGGGCTACCCCGTACTCGATACCGCCGTCACCATCACGAACGGCGTCTTCACCCCCGGCACCTCCACCGAACTGGGCTTCCGCCTGGCCTGCTCGCTCGCCCTCAAAAAAGCCCTGGAAGAGGCCGGCCCCCTCCTCCTCGAACCCATCATGAAAGTGGAAGTGGTCGTGCCCGAGGAATTCATGGGCGAAGTCATCGGCGACCTCAACTCCCGCGGCGGCTCCGTCGAATCCGTGGAACCCAAAGGCGGCACCAACGTCCTCAAAGGACTCGTCCCCCTCAAAGCCATGTTCGGCTACTCCACCGCCCTGCGCTCCGCCACCCAAGGCCGCGCCATCTTCACCATGCAGTTTTCGCATTACGATCATACCGAGAAGAAGTAAGAGGGGGAGATGAAGAATGTGGGGGAAACCCTTTCCTTTTGAAGCCAAAAGGAAAGGGTTTCCCCCACACCCCCTTCCTAAAGGAAAAGCGTAGTTATAGTAAGTGGTTATTGGGTGATTCACGGGAGTCGCCAGGAGCCGGGGCGGTGGTGTGTCCGCCGTGGCATGGCGGCTTGTTCTTTGTGGCCACAGCCTACCTTCGGGAGCGCGCGAGCCTGGCCTGAATGACAGCCTCGCCCGACCCGCTACGCGAGCGGCGGCAACGCCGCCTACCAGCGGCGGCCGGTGGGCTCGGGCGTGGGTTCGGGCGTGGGCTCCGGGGTGGGTTTCTTGTGGGCCTCGGCTTGGATCATGTCGTCCATGGCCCGGGCGGCCTTGTCCTTGATTTTCTTGTCCAGCTTGGGGTCGTCCATGGCCCTCTTCAGGTGGAAGCGGGCCGGCCGCTCTTTGCCGATCAGCTTGAAGGCCAGGCCCAGGTGGTAGGAGGCTTCGCCTTCCCGGCCCAGGCGGCCCAGGGTCACGCCCAGATCGTGCTGGGCTTCAGGGTAATCGGGGTCCAGCTCCACCACCCGGCCCAGGGCATGGCGCGCCGGTTCCAGATGTCCCTCGCGCAGGTAGGCCTGGCCGAGGTACAAGAGGGCCTGGCGGTCCCGGGGGTTCAGGAGGAGCACTTTGCCCAGGACGTTCTGGGCTTGGTTGAAGTCACCCCGCAGGAGGTAGCAGCGGCCCATCTCCCGGAGCACCTGGGGGTTGTTGGGCCACTGTTTGGCGAGGGAATCCAGGTAGCCCAGGGCGGTGGCATAGTTGTCCTGACGCATGGCCAAAAGCGCCAAGCCGTAGAGGGGCATGGGGTCGGAGGGGTGGGTCTTGCGCTCCCGGGCGAAGAAATTTTGGGCTTCTTCCTCGGACTCGTACAGGGCGATGAGCCGGGTTTTTATGCGCAGGAAATCGGAGTTGTCAAAGGGCTGCACCTTCACCGGGTTCTGGCGGAGCATGTTCTCCATGTGCTCCATGCGCTGGGGGCTGGTGGGGTGGGTCCGCAGATACACCGGCACCGAGTCAGACCCCATCTGGCGTTCCAGGTTCCAGATGCGGCGGAAGCTTTGCACCATGGCCTTGGGGGGATAGCCCGCTTTGGCCATGGTGTTGTAGGCGGCCCAATCCGCCTCCTCTTCATCCTGCCGGCTGTAGGCCAGCATGGTCTGGAGGCCGGCCCCCAGGGAGCCCATGGTCAGGGCCGAGCCCAGGGCCGGCACGCCGGCCAGGGCTCCCAGGAGCATGCCGGCCAGCATGCCGGCCATGGCCGCGTAGGAGATGGGCTTGGACTTGTCCATGCGCTTGGCGATGTGCCGCCGCCACACGTGGCCCATTTCGTGGGCCATGACCCCGGCCAGTTCGGCCTCGCTGTCCACCGTGGTGATGAGACCCCGGTAGAAGAAGATGTTGCCGCCAGGCAAGGCAAAGGCGTTCACCGTGGGATCGTTGGCCACGTAAAAGTGGAAGGGGAAGGGCTTGTCCGGGATTTCTTCGGCCAGCTTGCCGCCCAGATGGTTCACGTAGTCCACGGTGTCGGGATCGTGCACCAGGGGAAGCTGGGCCAGGACCTCGGCCAGGGCCTCGTCGCCCATTTGGCGCTCGTCCTCCATGGTCATCTCGGCCGAGGCCGGCCAGGGAGGCAACGCCATCAACAGAGCGAGGAACAGGGCCAAAGCCGGGAAAAAGCGCGACATCTCTGTCTCCTAGCAGGCTGCACTTCCACAGCCTGCGGAGCGGGCCCAGGATTCACCCCAAGCAAGGCAGCTTGCTTGGGGACCCCGAAGATGGCCCGCCAAATTGCGTAGCTTTTAAAAAAGCGAGCAATTTGCTTGGCTTGGCAAATTTCGGGCCCCCGGTGAGCGAAACTCCCCGGGGTGTAATCACGCTCTTACCAAGTCAGGTCGCCAAAGGCCGGGGAGGGCCTTTGGCACATTTTATTTAGATCTCCCGCAGATCGCGCCCCGTCATCCGTGCGGGTTGGGGCAGCCCCATCAGGGCCAGCACCGTGGGCGCCACGTCGCACAGGGCGCCGTGGGCCAGGTTGCAGGGCGGACCCGCCCCATCCAGCATGATCAAAGGCACGGGGTTGGACACCGTGTGGGCGGTGTAGGGCCCGGTGCCTTCGTCATTGAGCATCTGCTCGGCGTTGCCGTGGTCGGCGGTGATGAGGACGCGGTAGCCTGCCGTTTGCAGAGCCGGCACCACCCGGGCCAGGCTCTGGTCCAGGGTCTCCACCGCCTTGAGGGCGGCGGGGTAGATGCCGGTGTGGCCCACCATGTCGCCGTTGGCGTAGTTCATGACGATCAGGTCGTAGAGGCCGGTCTGGGCCCGGGCGATTACCTCGTCGCTGACGGCCGGGGCGCTCATCTCGGGCTTCTCGTCATAGGTGGTCACGTCGCTGGGCGAGGGAATCAGCACCCGGTCTTCGCCGGGGAAGGGTTTTTCCTCGCCGCCGTTGAAAAAGAAGGTCACATGGGCGTACTTCTCGGTCTCGGCGATGTGGAGCTGGTGCAGCCCGGCCTGGGAGACCACTTCGGCCAGGGTCTGGTCCAGCTCCTGGGGCGGGAACAGGACCGGCACGTCCAGGTCTTCGGAGTAGGAGGTCATGCAGGCCCAGGCGGCCAGCTTGGGCCGGTCGGCCACGTCGAAACCGGAGAAATCCGGGGAGTTGAAGGCCCAGGACAGCTCGCGGGCCCGGTCGGCCCGGAAGTTGAAGAAGACCACCGCATCGCCGTCGGCCAGCAGCCCGCGGGGCCGGCCGTCGTCCTGGGTCAGGACGATGGGCTCCACGAACTCATCCTCTTTGCCGAGGGCGTAGGATTCCTCCACCGCGGCCACCGGGTCCGAGGCCAATTTGCCCTCGCCCCGCACCAGGGCGGCGTAGGCCCGGGCCACCCGGTCCCAGCGTTTGTCCCGGTCCATGGCCCAGAACCGCCCGGTGACCGTGGCCACCCGGGCTTGGGGCCGGGTGGCCAGGAACTCCTGGAGCTGGCGCAAATAGCCCGCCCCGGAGTCCGGGGGGGTGTCCCGGCCGTCCAGGAAAGCGTGGATGAAGACCCGGGAAAGGCCCCGGTCCAGGGCCAGGTCCACCAGGGCCTCCAGGTGGGCTTGCAGGGAGTGCACCCCTCCGTCGGAGAGGAGACCCAGGAAATGCAGGGCGCCCCCGGTGGCCGCCAGCCGCGAAAACACCAGGTTCAGGGCCGGGTTGTCGGCCAGCTCGCCGCGCCGGACGGCCTGGTTGATGCGGGTGATGTCCTGATAAACCACCCGGCCCGCCCCCAGGTTCAGATGCCCCACCTCGGAGTTGCCCATCTGCCCCTCGGGCAGGCCCACGGCCTCGCCAAAGCAGGCCAGGCGGGTGTGGGGATGCTCCTGGAACAGGCGGTCAAGGAACGGGGTGTGGGCCCGGGTCACCGCGTTGCCTTCGCAGTCGGGGCAAAGGCCGTAACCGTCCAGGATGATCAGGGCCACAGGTCGGGATAGGGTCACCTTTGCTGTCTCCTTGGGGTGGGCGGGGCGGCCGGGCCGCCCGCCGGGTTCAGTCCCAGTCTTCGTGGGCCGGGCGGAAGTCGGGGCGAGCGGGGGGCAGGAGCGTATCCAACTCCTGGAAGTTTAGCTCCACCTCCGGGGCGTCGCCCCACAGGGAGTCCAGGTCGTAGAAATCCCTGACCGGCTGGTGAAACACGTGCACCACCACCTCGCCGAAGTCCAACAGGACCCAGCGGCCCACGCGGAGGCCTTCCACGCCCAAGGGCGGCCGGCCGGCCTTTTTCAGCACCCGCTGCACGTTTTCCGCGATGGCCGCGGCCTGGCGGGTGGAGCGGCCCGAGGCCAGGAGGAAGTAGTCGGCAAAGCCGCTCAACTCGCCCACCTCCAGCAGGCGCATCTCCTCGGCCTTCTTGGCATGGGCCGCTGCCGCGCACAACAGGGCCAGTTGTTGGGCGTCCTGGGGCTTGGGGGGCCGGGGGCGGGAACGGGTCTGGGAGGCGGTTCCTTCGCTCATTCCTCGGCCTTTTTTTGTCGGTATAGCTTCATCTTATTAATATAAGCTTCCACTTTGGATGGTACAAGGAAGGTGATGGCCTTACCTCGGGAAACCCGGTCCTTGATGTCCGTGCTGGAGATCTCCAGGAGCCGGGTGTGCACCCACCGGGCGCCGCCGCCTCCGGGCAGGCGCACCCAGCCGTCCGGGGCCTCCTCGAAAGCCGGGTCCACCACCTTGCGCAGATAGTGCAACAGGTCCGGGCCGGGGGCGCCGGGCCGCTCCATGATGAGGAAGTCGGCCAGGTCGAACAGCCGCCGCGCCTGGTGCCAGGTGTGGATGGCGAAAAAGGCGTCGGCCCCCACCAGGAAGTTTACCCGCTGCCCCCCATGTTCCGCCATGAGCTGGCCCAGGGTGTCCACGCTGCGGGAGAGCCCCCCCCGCCGCACCTCCAGGTCGGACACCCCGAACATGGCGTGACCCTCCACAGCCAGGCGGACCATGGCCAGGCGGTGCTCGATGCCGGCCTGCACGCCTTTGCGGTGGGGCGGGGTGGCCGCGGGCATGAAGTACACCTTGGCCAAGCCCACCTCCTCGGCCACTTCCAACACGCCGCGGAGATGGGCGATGTGGATGGGGTCGAAGGTGCCGCCGAAGTACGCGACGTCGCCGGCCACTAGCCTGGATATTCCGTGAGGAGCGGGCGGGTCAAACGGCGCCCCTCTGAGGTAGCATGGTTTTGCAAGCTAGGTCTCCTGATTTATCAGGCCCCGTTTGGTTCCCCGGACCGGCCCAACCAGCCGCCCGGTCTTCCTGAAATATCCGGTTGCGGCATGGGCCGGAGCAAGCGCGCCTTTCGGCAGGGGCTACGGATTGAAGATGGCCATTCCTCAGCCCAATTAAGTCTATAGAGTTTTTTGGGGGAAGGGGGGTGTGGGGGGAAGGGTCCTTTTTTTCAAAAAAGGACCCTTCCCCCCACACCTTCCACTTTCTCCGAAAGCTACCTAGGACCGCACCTGCCCCTCGCCGTAGACCACGAACTTGGTGGTGGTCAGTTCGGTGAGGCCCATGGGGCCGAAGGCGTGCAGCTTGCTGGTATTGATGCCGATCTCCGCCCCCAGGCCCAGTTGCCCGCCGTCGTTGAAGCGGGTGGAGGCGTTGACCAGGACCACGCTGCTGTCCACACCGTTGATGAAGCGCTGCGCCCTTGCGTAGTCGCGGGTCACGATGGCCTCGGTGTGGGAGGAGCCGTAGCGGGCGATGTGCTCCATGGCCTCGTCCAGGCTGCCCACCACCTTCACCGCCAGGATCAGGTCCAGGAACTCGGCCGGCCAGTCGTCTTCCGTGGCGGGCACGGCCTGGGGGAGCGCCGCCACGGTCTCGGGGCAGCCCCTGAGCTCCACCTTGGCCTCGGCCATGGCCGGGCCCAGCAGGGGCAGGAACGCCGCGGCTTCATCGCGGTGCACCAGGAGCGTCTCCAGGGCGTTGCACACCCCGGGGCGCTGGACCTTGCCGTTCAGGGTGATGGCGAGCGCCATGTCCAGGTCGGCCCCGGCATCCACGAACACGTGGCACACGCCCTTGTAGTGCTTGAGCACCGGGATGCGCGATTCCCGGGTGACAAAGCGGATCAGGCTCTCGCCGCCCCGGGGGATGATCACGTCCACCAGGTCTTCTTCCTGCAAAAGGGCCAGGGTGGCGGCGCGGTCGGTGGTGGGGATCACCGCCGCCGCGGCCGGGGGCAGGCCGTGGGCGGCCAGCACCCGGGCGATGAGTTCGGCCAGGGCCAGGTTGGAGTGCAGGGCCTCCTTGCCGCCCTTGAGCACCACGGCGTTGCCGGATTTGAGGCACAGGGCGGCGGCGTCGACGGTGACGTTGGGCCGGGACTCGTAGATGAAGCCGATGACCCCCAGGGGGATGCGCTGCCGGCCCACCAACAAGCCGTTGGGCCGCCGCCACATGCCGGTGACCTCACCCACCGGGTCGGGGAGGGCGGCCACTTCCCGGAGCCCCCCAGCCATGGACGCGATGACCTGGTCCGACAGGGTCAGGCGGTCCAGCATGGCCGCCGAGAGCCCGGCTTCCCGGGCGGCGGCCAAGTCAAGGGCGTTGGCCTCCTTGAGGGCCGGGGCCTGGGCCGTGAGCTCTTCGGCCAGGGCCATCAGGGCCTGGTTCTTCACCTCACTGGACACCACGGCCAGGCGCCGGGCCGCGGCCCGGGCCTCCACGCACAGGCCATGTACTAGTTCAGCAGACATGACATGGTCTCCTTGTCTTCAGAGGAGAACACCACCAGGTTGTCCCGGTGGATGACCTCCTCGAAATCCTTGCGCCCCAGAATCTCCTCGATCTCGTGGGAATGCCGGCCCTGGATGCGCTCCAACTCCTGGGAGGAGTAGTTGCTGAGCCCCACGGCCAGGACCGCGCCCCGGCCGTCCAGGACCCGCACCGCGGCCCCGGCGCCGAAGCGGCCCCGCACCTCGCGGATGCCCACGGCCAACAGGCTCTTGCCGCCCTTGCTCAGGGGGGCCACCGCGCCGTCGTCCACCACCACCTCGCCGTCCTGGCGCACCGCAAAGGCGATCCAGTGCTTGCGGCGGTTCAGGCGGGCGTGGGGCAGGAACAGGGTGCCCAGCTCCTCGCCTTCCCTTAGCCGGTCGATGATGTGGTCGTCAAGCCCATTGGCCACGATGGTGTGGGCGCCGGCCCGGGCCACCCGTTCGGCGGCGCGGACCTTGCTCAGGATGCCGCCGCGCCCCACCGCCCCCGGCAGGCTGCTGGCCACCTGCAAGAGCTTGGTGCTCACCTGGCTCACCTGGGGGATGAGCCGGGCTTCCGGGTTCTTCCGGGGGTCGGCGTCCATGACCCCGTCCACGTTGGTGAGGTTGATGAGGAGCCCCGCGCCCAACAGGTTGGTGAGCATGGCCGCCAGGTTGTCGTTGTCCCCCAGCTTGATCTCTTCCACCACCACGGTGTCGTTCTCGTTGATCACCGGCACCACCCCCCATTCCAACAGGGTGAACAGGGTGTTGCGGGCGTTCAGGTAGCGCTTGCGGGAGCGGAGGTCGCCGGCGGTGAGGAGCACCTGGGCCACCTTGCGGCCGTGGTGGGCAAAGGCCTCCTCATAGGCCTGCATCAGCCCGGCCTGGCCCAGGGCGGCGGCGGCCTGCTTCTCCGGGATGGAGCGCGGCGGCCCCGGCAGCCCGGCCTGGGCCACTCCGCTGGCGATGGCTCCGCTGGACACCAGCACCACCTGGCGGTTGCCTTCGGCCAGGCGGCAGATTTGGCCGGCCAGCACCTCCACCCGGTGGTGGTCCAGGCCCACCTGCCGGGTCAGCACCCCGGAGCCCACCTTGACCACCACCCGGCGGGCGCACGCGATGATCTCCGCCCTAGTCAAAATCGTCCCCCCAGGTCGTATCATCGTCGGCAAAGGCGTCGGCCGCTTCGCCGGCGTCCTCCTCGGCGGCGGCCACCTGGTCCAAGAGGCGCTCGATCTCGGCCAACAGCTCGCCCAGGCCCTGGCCATTGAGGGCCGAGAGGGGAAACACGGCCAGGCCGGATTTTTGCACGGCGTCCGTGAACTCGGCCAGGTTTTCCCGGGCCGGGGCCAGGTCCAGCTTGTTGGCGGCCACCACGGCCACCCGCTCGGCCAGGGCCGGGTCATAGGCGGCCAGCTCGGAGCGCACCACTTCCAGATCGGTGACGGGATCCTCCGAAGACAGGTCCACCACGTAGATGAACAGGCGGGTGCGTTCCACGTGCTTCAGGAACTTGAGCCCCAGGCCGGCGCCCTGGTGGGCTCCGGCCACCAGGCCGGGAATGTCGGCGATGGTGAAGGGCTCGCCCCGGGAGTTCAGGACCACCCCCAGGGAGGGGGTGAGGGTGGTGAAGGGGTAGTCGGCCACCTTGGGCCGGGCCGCGCTGGCCGCCCGGATCAGGCTGGACTTGCCGGCATTGGGCAGCCCCACCAGGCCCACGTCGGCCAACAGCTTCAGCTCCAGGCGGAGGCGGCGCTTCTCGCCCAGTCCGCCCTCGTCGGCCCGGCGGGGAGCCCGGTTGGCCGCGGTGACAAAGGCCATGTTGCCACGCCCGCCCCGGCCGCCCTGGGCCGCGATCACCTCCTGGCCGGGGGTGGCCAGATCGGCCAGGATCTCGCCGGTCTCGTCATCCACCACCAGGGTGCCCACGGGCACTTCCACGAGCTTGTCCGCGCCGGAGCGGCCGTGTTTCTGGCTGCCCTGGCCGTGACGCCCGCGTTCGGCCCGGAAATGGCGTAAAAAGCTGTGGTCGGAGAGGGTGGCCAGCCGTTCGGTGGCCCGGATGATCACGTTTCCGCCGCGGCCCCCGTTGCCGCCGTCCGGCCCCCCCCGGGGCTCGAACTTGAGACGCAGAAAACTGACACAGCCGTTGCCCCCGTCGCCGGCCGCCACCTCGATGATGGCTTCGTCAACGAAGCGCATGGCTGTCTCTAGTTCCTTTGCCGGAGCCGGTAGAAAGCCCCAGGATGGGCGCCGCCCCAGCCCCGGAGGGTGTGGGCGGAGCCACCCTATCAGGCAGGGTAAACGCTGACTTGTTTTCGGTCGCGGCCCAGGCGCTCGTACTTCACCTTGCCGTTCACCAGGGCGAACAGGGTGTAGTCGCGCCCCAGACCCACGTTGTGGCCCGGGTGAATCTTGGTGCCGCACTGGCGCACCAGGATGGTGCCGGCCAACACCTCGTGGCCCTCGCCACGTTTGATGCCCCGCCGCTGCCCACCGGAGTCGCGCCCGTTGCGGGAGGAGCCGCCTGCTTTTTTGTGTGCCATGGTACTACTCCTGGGCTAGGCCTCGATGGCCTCGATGCGAACCGCGGTGAAGGGCTGCCTATGGCCGCGTTTCAGGCGGTAGCCCTGGCGGCGCTTCTTTTTGAAGACCGTAACCTTCTTGGCCTTGCCCTGCTCGATCACCGTGGCGGCCACGCTGCCTTCCAGATGGGGCTGGCCCACCTTGATCTCGCCTTCACCGCCCACCAAAAGCACCGGCGCCAGGGAAATCTTCTCGCCCACTTCGGCGGGAAGCTTTTCCAGCCTCAGGACTTGGCCGGGCTCTACTTTGTATTGTTTGCCACCACTGGCTATTACCGCGTACATGTGCCTCTACCTCCGGGATGCGAAGAAGGCAAGTATAGGAGGACTCTTACCATCTGTCAAGATGCCGAACAAGGACGCGCCGACCGCACCCCCGATCCCACCGGAAAGGGGGACGGCCCGCTCGCCGCAGTCTGTCGAATGGCCCCATTTTTACCTGCCCCGGGCGGTTTCTGCAACCGCCTGGCGGTTTTTTGCCGGAGGAAGGCGCCGGGGCCCGGGCTCCGGCCGCGGGCTGCCGGCCGGCAACCCGCGGCGGGAGCGTTGGTTCAGGGTTTCTTCAGGTACTGGTAGTAGTAGTTGTCGGTGGACAGCAAGATGTCGGTCTTGCCCGCCCCGGCCTGGCCGTAGGTCTCCAGGGTCTTGAACAGGGCGTAGAAATCCGGGTCCTGGCCATAGGCCTGGCCGAAGATGGTGGTGACCTTGCCGTCGGCCACGCCCCGGATCTCCTGGGCCCGCTTGTAGGCCCGGCTGCGGATGGCCGCCAACTCTTTTTGCATCTGGCCCAGGATGCGCCGCTTGTCGCCCTCGCCCTCGCTGCGGAACTGGCTGGCGATGCGCTTGCGTTCGCTGACCATGCGCTCAAAGACCCGCTTCTGCACGCTTTCCACGTAGTTGATGCGCTTGATGCGGATGTCCACCAGCTCGATGCCATACTGGGGCGTGACCTTGCCCGCCTCGGCCAGCATGCGCCGGGTGATGAGCTGCCGGCCCTGCTTTATGACCCGGGGCGTGTCGTCGCTCTCCTGGGGCTCGCCGCCCGGCACCACTTCGGGCAGGGTTTCGAGGCCCAACTGATCCCGGGTGTGCGGCTCCCAGTCCATGCTGCGCACCAGCTCCACCAAAAGGCTGCTGGAGACCTGGTCGCGCACGACAGAGTCCAGGATGTCGTCCAGGCGCGACAAGGCCGCCCGTTCGGTGGACACGGTTTGCAGATATTTGAGCGGGTCCTTGATGCGCCAGCGGGCCGTGGTGTCCACCCAGATGTATTTCTTGTCCCTGGTGGGGATCTGATTGGGCGAGCCGTCCCATTTCAACAGGCGCTTTTCAAAGGTGTGCACCTCTTGGATCAGGGGCAGCTTGAAGTACAAGCCGGCCTCGGTGTAGGGCTCGCCCACCGGCTTGCCGAACTGGGTGAGGATGGCCTGGAACCCGGCCTGCACCGTGAAGAAAGAACTGGACCCCAGGATCAAAAGGACCACCACCACCGGCCCCAGGAGTTTCAGCGATTTCATGGCTTGTCCTCCTTGGTCAGGTCGGCGGGGTTCACCGAGAGGGGGCCTCCCCGCTTGAGGTTCAACAGGGGCAGCACGCCCGAGGTGCCCTGGTCGAGCAGATAGATGTGCCCAGCGTCGCTCAACAGGCGGGTCACCGCGTCCAGATAGAACCGCCGCTTGGTGACCTCGGGGGACAGGCGGTAGGCGGCCAGGATGTCCTTGAAGCGGGCGGCCTCGCCCTGGGCCCGGTTGACCTGCTCGGTGGCGTAACCCTCGGCCTCGGCCACCAGGCGGTTGGCCTCGCCCTGGGCCTTGGGGATCTCGCGGTTGTAGGCCTCCTGGGCTTCGTTGATCATGCGCTCTTTTTGCTGGCGGGCCTCGTTCACCTCGTTGAAGGCCGGCTGCACCGGCCCCGGCGGGTTCACGTCCTGCAGCTTCACGGTGATGATCTGCACCCCGGTCTGATAGGAGTTCAGGATCTCCTGCAGCTCCCTTTGGGCCTGGGCCGCGATCTCCACCCGCTGCAGGGTCAGCACCGCGTCGGAGTAGCGGTTGCCCACGATGCGTCGCATCACCGATTCCGACACGTCCCGGATGGCGGCCACCGGGTCCTGCACGTCAAACAGCCATTTGCGAGGCTCGCGGATCTTGTATTGTACGATCCATTTCACCTCGATGACGTTCAGGTCGCCCGTGAGCATGATGGATTCGTCGCCGTAGCCGCTCTGGGTGAAACGGCTCCGCGCCCCCGGGCTGATGCCCCGGAAGCCGAACTCCTCCTTGAAGACCCGGCCGGTCTTCACCATGATGGCTTCCTCGATGCCCACGGGCAGTTTGAAGTGCAGGCCCGGCCCGGCTTCCCGGTTGAAGGCGCCGAAACGCAGCACCACCCCGGTTTCCTCCGGTTCCACGGTGTAATAGGCCGTGGAGCCCAGTACCAGGATAAGCACCACCAGCACCAACAGGCCCAAGCCCCGGGGACGCCGCAGCTTGGGCATCCGTTTTTTCATCTCGTCGATGACCTTGCCCAGGTCGGGATTCTGGTTCGGACCCCGGGGGGGGTGGTTCCAGTCCATGGGCATCGGCAACCTCTCAATCAAGGCTAAGGTTAGCAAGCTTAAAGGATTCTAACAGGAGCCGACCGCCGGGGAAACCCCCCCGGCCGGGGCAGGGGAGGCCGGGCCGCTCCAAAACGCGTTTCAGCCCTCCTGCCCGACGCGCCAGGCCCAGGTGGCGGCCAGACCCCGGGCCAGGTCGAATTCCGGTTCCCAGCCCAGCTCCTGGCGGGCCCGCTCGGCCCGGAGCACCGAGCGCTTGATGTCCCCGGGCCGGGCCGGGCCGAAGCTGTGGCCGAGCTGCGCGCCGGCCGTGTCCCGGGCCTTTTCCCACAGGGTCAGGGTCTCCGTGGCCACGGTGGTGCCGATGTTGTAGGCCCCGGTCCCCTGGGTCAGGGCCAGGAGGTTGGCCCGGGCGCAGTCGCCGGCGTACACATAGTCCCGCACCATGCCCCGGGGCATGTCCGGGTAGGTGAAGATGGTGGGCTCCTGGCCGGTCACCAGCTGGTCCATGAAGATGGCCACCACCCCGGCCTCGCCGTGGGGCACTTGGCGGGGGCCGTAGACATTGGCGTAGCGCAGGGTCACCGCGCCGTCGGCAAAGAACCCGCCGAAGTAGTCCACATAGTACTCGCCGGAGCGCTTGCTCACCGCGTAGGGGCTGGCCGGGTGGGTGGGCTGGTTCTCATCCACCGGGGGCTGGGCCATCTCGCCGTACACCGCGCCGCCGGAACTGATGAAGATGAAGCGCCGGATGCCGAACTCCTTGCCGCCGTGCAACAGGTTCACCAGGCCCAGGAGGTTGGCCCGGGCGTCGGCCAGGGGGTCGGCCACCGAGCTGGGCACCGAGACCTGGGCCGCGTGGTGGTTGATCACTTCGAAGCGCTCCTCGGCCAACAGCTCGTGCACGCCAGGCTGGGTGATGTCCATGACCACCAGCCGGGCCCCCGCGGGCACGTTGTCCCGGTGGCCCGAGGACAGGTCGTCCAGGATCACCACCTGATGCCCCGCCGCGAGATAGGCCTCGGCCACGTGGCTGCCAATGAATCCGGCTCCGCCGGTAACCAGAATTTTCATACATCCTCTCGGGTGAAACCACGGGGCGGCGCAAGAGGCGGGGCCTCGGGCGGCCGCCCCCGGGCGGCTCTCCGCCGGGTTTAGCTGGCCAAAGGGGCTGGCGGCGAGAAAGCAGCCGGCCGTGGGCCGGGAGGCGGCCCGCCGGGCAGCGAGGTTATGGTTCAAGGCCCGGTTGCTGGCGTCCTCCACCCCGGAGCCAGCCGGCCCCGGGCGTCTCCGGGTCGAAAATCTTTTTATTGGCGGTATCTTTCCATAAAGCAGCGTGTTTTTCCAAAAAAACTTTGGCCCGGCCGGGCGCTCCGCACGGGATTCCCGCCCGATGCCGGCCGGAAGTGAGGCGTCATGAACTCTCCCGCCGCCCAGGATCTGGTGCTTTTGGGGGTGGTGCACACCGATCCCGAGCTGCCCGCCCGCCTGGGCCGCGCCCTGGCCGCGCTGCGGCCCGGGGTGATCAGCGTGGAGGTGAGCCCCTATGCCCTGGCCTTTCGCAGCCGGCGGGGCCCGGAGCTGTTGGCCCGGCTGGAGGCCAACCTGGGGCCGGCCGCCCGCCAGGCGGGGCTGACCCCGGCCGAGGCCGGCCGCCGGGCCGCGGTGAACCAGTTGGTGGCCTATCTCCTGCCGCCCCAGGAATGGGTGGTGAGCCGGCGGGTGGCTGCCCAGACCGGCGCGCTCTTGTGCCCCCTGGACCTCTCGGCCTGGTCACGGCGGCATCTGGCCGGGGTGGACGATCTCCTGGCCGTGGACAACCTGGCGCTGCTCTTGTCCGGCCCCCCGCCGGAGTCGGCCGCGGCCCTGCGCCGCCGGGCGGCTTATGTCCTCACCGCCCAGCAGGCCGGCCTTTCCCCGGCCCCCCACCCCCTGCCCAGCGCCCCGGACCCGGAGCGGGAAGCGGTCCTGGCCCGGCGCCTGACCCGCCTGGCCCGGGAGGCCCAGCACCGGGGCCTCGGCCGGGTGGTTCACGTGGGCGGCTGGGAGCATCTGGCCGCCGGTCTGGAGCCCCCCACCCTGGCCGACCGCCTGAATCTCCCCTGGCCGGCCCGGCGGTTGTTGTAGGAGAGCCAAGAGGCTTTTCGCGAAAGAGGAAGATGTGGGGGGAAACCCTTTTTTTTGAAAAAAAAGGGTTTCCCCCCACACCCCCCTTCCCCCAAAAAAACTTTAATGGGTTATGGCTTCATCCCAAGCAAGCTTCGCTTGTTTGGGATGAAGCCATAACCCGCCTGGTGGTCTGGGCCCGGATATTTCATGAGGGGCGATGCCTTGTCCGGATTGGTTTTTCATATGACCTTTCGCCCCGGACCGGCACAGCCAGAGGTTTGCCGGCAAGGCGACGGACAAGCGAAAACCGGAGGCGTAGCTGCAGCTACGTCGAGGTTGGAGCGAAGTCCGCAACGCCGCCGGCGGGCATCTGGCGCAGCCGCCCCCGTCCTGAAATCCAAACCCGAACGAGGTTGGAGCGCAGGCCCGGGACGCCGCCGGCGGGCATCTGGCGCAGCCGCCCCCGTCATGAAATGAC
>JAHLLK010000156.1 GCA_020444165.1 Deltaproteobacteria bacterium
ATGTGGGGGGAAGGACCCTTTTTTGAAAAAAAGGGTCCTTCCCCCCACACCCCCACACCCCCCATCCCCCATCCCCCAAAAAACTTCATATTTTACAAGGTCTTGAGCCACAGCTGTCTTTGTTGCGCGATTCTTGCCAAGTATGGGGGAATGGCGGAAAACGGTAAAATTGGGAATGCCCTAAAGGTAGCCTAGGCTTTCCCAAGCCCCGTGAGCCAGGGCATGAGCTGGGCGGTGAGCCCCGCGGGCTCGCGGGTCCAGTTGAAGTGGCCAGCCCGGCAGCCCAGTTCGGTGGCGCCCAGCTCCAGTTTGGCCAGGCGGGCGCTGGTCAGCCGCCGGTTGATGGAGCCCACCGCAGCCGGAGGGGCCAAGAGGTCGTCCCGGAAGCTCACGCTGAGCACCGGTCCGGCATAGGCGGCCAGGCGCGTTTCCAAATCCACGGGCAGGCCCGCGGGCGCGAACCGGTCCTCCCGGGCCAGGCGCAGCCAGTCCCGCATGACCCCGGCCGCCTCCCGTCCCCCAAAGCCCACCCGGTTGCCCGGGAAGTAGCCCAACAGCGAGATCAAGGAGGGCATCACCTGGAGGCCCAGGCGGAGCCGCCGGCCCATGGCCCCGGTGTAATAGCCCACGTAGGGCGAGGCGCAGGCCAGGAGCAGCACCCCGGCCGCCGCGGCCGGGCGCAGGGCGGCGTAGGCCAGGGCCAGGTGCCCGCCCAGGCTGTGTCCGGCCAGCACCAAGGGCAGGCCCGGAGCCTGGTCCCGCAGCCACAACAGGGCCGCGGGCAGGTCCTGGGTCACCATCTCGGCGTAGCCCCAGTCCCGCCGCCGCCCCGCCCGGAGCTTGCTCTGGCCATAACCCCGCAGCTCCAGCACCAGGGCGGCATAGCCCGCGCGGGCCAGCTCTCCGGCAAAGCGGCGGTATACCGCGGCCGGAGTGCCCAGGGCCGGCACCACCAGCACCGCGCCCCGGGCCGGGACCTCGGCCGGCTGCCACCACACCGGGACTTGATAGCCAAGGGGGGTGGGCAGGTGGTGCCAAGGTTCCATGCGGGCTCCTGGGGGCAGTGGCGCGAGGGAAGGCGTGCGGGGGCGGGAAAAGGGTAGCGGGACGGGGCGGGGGAGTCAATGGGGCAGCGGAGACCCCCCAAGGGGGGGGTGGCTAGGGCTCCCCGGCCCAGGCCAAATGCACCATCTGCCGCAACACCACGGCCAGCTCCCCTGGCGGCAGCTTTTCCATCTCCCCATCTTCCGACCGGGTGGCGCTCACGAAGTACAACGCCGCCCCCTCCCACTCCGCTTCCTCCAGCCCCAGGCGGATGATCCCGCGCCGCACTTCCGCCAGCCGGTCCCTGGCCTCTTCCGCCCGTCCCCGCGCCCCCCGCGCCGCGGCCCGGGTCAGCAGTTCCAGGGCGGCCAGGCCCTCCTGGCACAGCGCGGCCATTATCCCGGCCGGGCCCCGGGTGGGCCAGGGCCGGGGTGGCAGGCCCGGGTCGGAGGGCTGGCCGCCGGGGCCCAGCACCGTGAGCCAGGCCCGCCGCCAGGCGGCCAGGCGTTCTGCCGCCGGGTCTGGGGCTGACGGGTCCGAGGTCAGCGACGCGAAGTCCAACCAGCCGTCCGGGGCGGTGACCGCGCGGTGGAAGCGGGCCCTGCTGCCCGGGGGCGGAGCGAACGGCGCGCCCAGGGCGGCGTCCAGGGCCGCCAGGGCGTCGGCCGGGGTCAGGTCCGTGGCGCACTCCCGCCCGGGGCAGACCTGGCCCTCCCGGCAGGGATAGCAGTCCCGGGCCGGGGACACCACCAGGCCGAACTCCGGCAAATGGGGCCCGGTGGCCCGGAAGCGGGAGCGCCCCAGGCTGAGGCACACCACGGGCACGGCCAGGGCCGCGGCCAGGTGTTGGGGCCCGGTGTCGGCCGTGACGATGGCCCGGCAGCGGGCCAGCACGGCGCCCAGGCCGCCCACCGTGGTGCGGGCCGCGGTCACCAGGGCCCGGCCCTCCAGCATATCGGCCAGACGCCGGGCCAGGCCCGCTTCCCCCGGCCCGCCGGTGATCACCAGGCCGGCGCCCCGGGCCAGGAGGAGCCGCCCCAGGTCACGAAAGCTGGCCAGCGGCCAGCGGCGGTCGTCCTTGCCGGCGCCCGGGTGCAGGGCCACCAGGGGCCGCTCCCCGGCCGGAGCCAACAGCCGGGTGGCCTGGGCCCGGTCCGGGGGGGAGAGCCGCAGCGCGGGCGGCCCGGCCGGAGGCGGCACTCCGGCGGCCAGGCAATAGATGTCAGCCAGGTGGAAGGGGTTGGTGGCCAAGCCGGCCCAGTGGAGCCGCAGATAGGTCAGCCAGTCGCCGTGGGTGAACAGCGCACCCGCGGCGTCTCGGTCCGTGCCCCAGAGCTCGGCCGGCCGGGCCAGGCCCGACAGCGCCGCGCCCACGGCGGTGAAGCAGGGGTTGATCACCAGGTCATAGGCCCCGGCCCAGGCGGGCAGGCGCTCCGGGGTCTCGCCCCGGACCAGCGCGACCAGGAGCTGCGGCTCCAGGCCGTGCCAGGCCCGGAGGGGCAAGAGCCGCGCCGCTTCCTGGTGCGCCGCGGCGGTGGCCAGGTCCACGGCTGCCCCGGGCCAGCGCACGGCCAGCCCCCGCAGGAGCGGTTCCAGGAGGAGCACGTCCCCCAGGGCCAGATGCTGGATGACCAGGATGCGGCGCATGAGCGATTTCCCATCAATATAGGAACGGGGAGGCGCGGGCCGGGCGGACCCGCCCTGGAATGTTACTATGAGGCCATTGCACGGTGAAACAATTAAATCATGTTGATATTATATCAAAACTGTCTGTGAAACATGATTACGGCAGGCAATGGCCGATGCGGGCCAAGGATGGCCCG
>JAHLLK010000065.1 GCA_020444165.1 Deltaproteobacteria bacterium
TCCGGGAAGCCCTGCGCGCGGAATAGCTCCCGGGGTTGCAGCATCCGGAGCCCGACGTCAGCGATTACGAACGGCTCGCCGCCCACCAGGACGGCTACCAGGCCCAAGCGGTCCTTGGCCGTCACCGTGGCGGCCGGGTCCTCGAGGGACTGCCCGACCCCCTGCCCGTAGTATTTGATCAACAGGGCCCGGACCTCGGCCGCGTGCAGCCCGCCAGCGGTGACGGTGGGCGCCGGGGCCCGCGGGTCCTGGCCGTCTTGGCAGGTGCCGTAAAGTTTGAGCAGGTGGGAGGTGACCACGGCTTCGTGGGCGCGGGCGGTCGCGGTTGAGGAGGGCCCAGCCAGCGGCGTGCCGCAGGGACGGCCCAGGGACGCGGGTTTGCCGCCATAGGAGGGGCCGCCGGCCCCGGCCAGGAAGGCGGAAATCAGCGCCGTGTCGCCTTTGGCGGTGACTGTGGCCATGGGCTCAGCGGCACCGCGGGGGCGGGATTGCCCGGCACGGCCGCCCGCGCCGACCAGGGAGGGCGAGGCTAGATAGTGGTGATGACCCGTGGTGACGGTGGGTAGGGGGTGGCCCGTCGCGCTGGGCGCGTGCCCGCTGGTGTTCGTGACGATGAACGGCTCGGCCGCCTCCAGGACAAACCTCTTAATGCCTGCCGCGATGCGCTTCATGGTGTTCTCGGCCAGGGGGCGCGCTCGCTCAAAAATCGACGGGCAGGGTAGCGACCAGTCAATGCACTCGGACGCCGTGCGCCAAGGCAGGTCCCGGCCGGGGCCGTGGGTGGGCTCGGGCCAGATGATAGCCTGCCCATCGCACCGGGCCACCAGGAACAGGCGCTTGCGGATGGTGGGCGCGCCGTAATCGCAGGCCCGCAGACCGCGCCACTCAACCTGGTACCCGGCCCGCCGGAGCTTGCTCACCCAGGCGTCGAAGGTGCTGCCGGCCAACTCGCGCACCGGATGCCCGGCATCGTCCAAGGGCCCCCAGGTGCGGAACTCCTCCACGTTTTCCAGCAGTATCACCGCCGGCCGGACGGCCTTGGCCCACTCCACCGCCACCCAGGCCAAGTCCCGGATGCCCTGTTTGCGGGGCCGGCCGCCTTTGGCCTTGCTGAAGTGGGTGCAGTCCGGGCTGGCCCAGAGCAAGTCAACGGGTTGGCCGCCAGTGGCCCAGGCGGGCAGGACGCGCCAGACGTCCTGGCAAAAGTGCCTGGTGCCCGGGTGGTTGGCCCGGTGCACGGCCACGGCGTCAAGGTCGTGGTTGATGGCGATGTCCGGGTCCCGGCCCAGGGCCCGCTTGAGGCCGAGGCTGGCCCCGCCGCCGCCCGCGAAGAGATCCACGATCAGGCCCATTAGGCTGCCTTTCCCATGGCTATGCTGTAGCTGACATGAACCACCGGCTTGCCAATTTCCCTGATGAGTCGCGTTTCCTCCCGCAGCCCGACCGAGAGCCGCCAGCCGGGGCCGTCCCAAACCAGCAAGCCGAGCGAGCACTGGAGCAAGGCGCGGTTGCGCCGCTCCCAGGAAGCGGCATCGCGGCCGATTTTCAGGCCGAGAATTTCAGCGGTGACGCATATCTGGTGGCCTTCCGTGATGGGAGAGACTATGCAGACGCCTTGGGATGTGAGGCCGGCGGCCACCTTGGTGAGCCTGATCGCGCACAGTTCCATGATGGCGGGGGACTTGTGGGTGTAAGGGCCTCCCAAGTACCAGTAGCCCTCGTGGGCATCCTGGTAGGCCAGGAGCTCGGCCACAACCTGGCCGGGGGCTAGGTCGGCGCAGAGCATGGCCGGGTTGGCGGTGGTGAAACAGGGATCGCTCATGGCTTCCATTCCTCCCGCGCCCATTTGGCGAAGTCCGACAGGAGCGCGACGTAAACCAGGCCCTCAGCGCCCCCGGGGAAAACATGGCAGTAGCGGACCATCATCCGCATGCCGCGGCGTTTGAAGGAGGGGCCGTCGAAGATTTCCAGGACCTTCCGGGGGAAGCTCCTTGACGAGGCCTGGTAGATACGGCCCGGTTTGATATCCGACTTTTCCATCCTCAGTCTTCCCGCTGAAACCAGGCTTCCAGGCTTTGGGACAGGGCCGCGCCGTCGTCCTTCTGCCGGAGGGCCTGGAAGTTGGCGAACAGCCGATCCAGGGAGCCCAGGACCTCCTGGAGCAAGGCCACGCGCTCCAGGACCTGGCCTTCGGGGCCGTCCTCCTGGCCGGCGGCGGGAGGCATCCGCAGAGCCGAGGCACCCAGGCCGGAGGCCCGGAGGGTGAGCCAGAACTCCTCCCCATCCACGGACAGGCCCAGGCGCAGGCACTCGACCCGCTTGCCTTGGCGAAGGGCTTCCCGGGCCTCGGCCAAATCGCCTTCGCTGTCCTTCACCGTGACTTGGCTGCCTTCCTGGCCGGGCGGGGGCGCCAAGACCAGTCGGTCGCCAAGCATTACCTCAACCCCGTGTCCCTTGGTCATTTCCGGGGCGTCCGCTTCCTCGCTGAGGTACCAAAGCCAGGTCAGGAACTCCTGGCCGGGCAACGGCTCGTCGGCGGGATGGGGTTGCTCCAAGGGCTTAAGGCCCAAATCAAAGCTCCGCCGGAACAGGTCCGTGAACAGATCCAGGTTGGCCTGGGAGGCGTTGCCGAACCAGACCTCGCCCCGGGCGGTGTCCCAGCAAACCTCGAACAGCTTGCTGGCCGGCCGGGTGCCGCGCAGGAGGACCAGGCGCACCCGCTCCTTGATCTCCAGCCGCTCGGCCCGGGCCGGCTTGCGGCCCTCTCGGAGGTCCCGGACCTTGGCCGTCTCGATGCGGGTGTACTTGGTCAGCGCGGCGGCCGAGACCTTGCGCCGGTCCACCCGCATGCCCAGCATGATGAAGGGGTCCAGGGCATAGGAGGCGAAGGCGAAATCGGTGTCGAGCATGTCGTGAGCCGAGGTCCAGCCCACGGCCAGCTCCTCGGTGCCCTCCTCGATGTCCCGGAAGGCGAAGCGGCGGATGCGCTCGTCGATGAAATCCTTGAAGCCCGGGGGCAAGTCGCCCTCGATCTTGTAGCGGGTGATGGTCGCCGAACCGTTAATGATTCCCATGGATAACCTCCTGTTTGGCTGGGGCGGAAACGTCTTCGAAATCGACAATGGTGCCGATGTAGCCGGGACGCTGCTCGACAAACTCGGGGAGATAGATCGTGTATTGGCCCAATGTTTTGTCGATGCTCTTGACCGTGCCGACATCTCCCATCCAGTCCACAACATCACCCACAGAAAAAGCTGGCTTGATGTCATAGGCCAACACCCAAAGCCGAAGGGCTTCCTTGTGGGCGCGGTCCCAGCAGTCCCAGGCGCGGACGTCGAGTGTCTGGACCATCTCCGGCCCGATATCCCACGAGGGGAGGAGGTGTTCCAAATCCTTGGCCATTTCATAGCCGTTGGGAAATCTGCGCAGCGAAGACGCGAGCACCCGCTCGCAATGTTCGCGTTCTTGGCCTTCGATGAGGCCATCATTGAGGAGCGCCGCATAAAGGAGTTCCGCGGCATAAGCCAAGACCGGGGCATCCGTTTTGCCGGGCCTCGGTGGGTGTTTTCGCTCCATGCTTTTTCCTTTCACCATTCGATTTGGATCGCGGTGCCCGTGGGCTCCCCGCGCCGGGCCAAATGCTGCTCGTATTTGACCTTGCCTCCGACCAGCCAGGCGGGGGAATCGTCGAACAAAAGGCCGAGGGTCACCAGCACGTCCACCAGGGGCTTGCAGCCGCCGACCAGGTTGTCGTGGTCCAAAATCCGGCGGCGCCGGACGGTGATGGAAACTCCCCTGGGCTCCCGCGCCTTCGGCGGCAGCCCGGGGGGCAGGCCGGTGCCGTGCTGATGGGCCAACAGGGAATGCAGACAGGAGGCCCAAAGCGCTCTCTTGAGCCTCGCCTTAGCCCCGATGTGCAAGCGGAGGAGCTGATTCAGCGAGGGTGGAACCTCGGGAGTTTCCAGGACGATGGTCATGGCTTCACCCCATCAAATAGCTGGGCATCCAAAAGAAGCTCCTCGTCGGTTAAATTGGTGTGGGAAAAGCCGCCGGGGCCCAAAAGGACGCGCACCAATTCCCGACATTGGCCCTTGGTGAACCTGCCGATGTGGGCTTGCTCCGGGGGGAGCTTCATCGTCTTGCATAGGGCATCGTAGGCTTGGTTGCGGGACATGTAGGCCTTGGGCCCGCGCCAGGTGCGGTCGAAGTAGAAATGGGCAATCCTCCGCCAGCGCCGCGTGACCCCATCGGCGGGGATGCCAACGGGATCGTCGGTGCCGGGGTGGCAGGAGATGCGGAGATCGCATAGTGGAGACCGCGAGCAGCAGTAGAACTGCTGGAACTTCCCGTGGCGCAGAACCATGAGAACCCCGCATGCCGGGCACCGGGGGGCCGGGCTACTCACCGAACTCCTCCAGAGGGCGCCGGCGGCCCCGGGACCCCAGCTTGGCGATGATCTTGTTGATCATCTGGTCTACTCGTTGGTGGGAGACGCCCAGGGCCCGGCCGATCTCCGCCATGCCGGGTTCCGTGTCGGCCAGGTCCATCACGCAGGTGTGGCGCAGCTCGGTTATGGCCTGGGCCGCCTCGGTGGTGTCTCCCGCGAGCAGCAGCTTGCGCACCGCGGTAACCTCCCAGGCCAGGTGCCAGCGGCAGCCGACCCAGGGGCAGGGACGGGGACCCTGGAAGCATTCCGCGCGCCGGGTGGGCCGGCGGGTGGGGAGAAAAAAAGGCTCCGGGCCGGCGAGGGAAGCCGGTGCTTCCCTCGCCGGCCCGGGACCTGTGGGGGGTGTGGTGATGGTGAGGGGTTGGGCGTTCATGACTTAGGCCGCCTGAGCCTTGGAGAGGGCCTTGGTGATCAGGCTGAGATCCCGGGGGCTGCCCCTCAAGCCCTCCAATACCTTTGAGGCGGTTTCCTTGGTCAGCCCGTCCGGCTGACCGGTATTTAGGGAGCAGACGGCGGTGAAGATGTCGGAGATGTCCATCTCGAACTCCTCCCCGGCGTTGGCCTCCGTAAGCATGGTCAGGATCTCTTCCATTTGCTCCTGGGTGGCGGAGTTGGCCCGGCGCTGGGCCTCCGTGAGTATGGCCAAAGCCGGCGGGTTCTTGACCAGGCCCGCACGAAGTTCGGCCTGCTCCTGGTCGTTGAGATGCACCCGGAGGATTTCCATGAGGCCGTCCAACTCGAACTCCCCGTAGCCGCACTTCTTGAGGAGGAGGCCATGGATTTGGTCCAAAGTGCTGGCCGGGCCCGCGGGCTTGGGGTCCGCCTTGGGGGCGGACTTCTGGCGGCCGGCGGAGGATGGCTTGGGCTTCTGTTGGGGCTCGGCCTCGGGGGCGATCTGCTTTCCGGCCCATCGCTGGAAGGTCGGGGCGAAGGAGTCGTCTTCCAGGGCCGCGCGGGCGACTCCCACCGCGTTACGGCCGGTGCGGCTGGCGATGGCGTTGATGAATTGCTCGACCAAGCCGGGGTCAGTGCCGTCCGGGAGGAGAGCCACCACGCCGGGGAGGATCTGGGCCAAGGGAACTTCCGGGTCCACGTCGATCACGTCGAGATTCTGGAAAGCGAGCGCGCCGGCCTCATCTTCATCCACGGCGCCGCCGCCTAACCCGAGCGCCACCCGGGCGCACTGGATCAGGGCCTTGTGGCGCAGCATGCGGGAGGTGTGGATTTGCCATTCGCCGGTCTTCTTGTAGGGGCCGTTGCGCCCGGTGCCCTCAAAGGCCGGGCGGTAGCACTCCCGCAGGAACTCGCGGATCACGGTGGGCCGGGAGCGGTCTGTGCGGTAGATGACGGCCTCGATCCATTCCGGGCAGGGCTTGTGATCGTTGTCTATCGGGGTTGCTTCGGGACCGTAATGGAATTCGATGCCATCGAACGCAGAGCAGTCGTTCATCATCTGAATCCAACCGTCCACCCCGATCACGGGCGTGATGCCGTTCACCTTGTCCGGGAAGGCGAAAATCTGGCGCAAAAAGGGGTTCAGGCCGAATTGCTCGGCCACTATCAAGAGGGCCGCCATCTGTTCGTTGCTCACCTCGGGGGGCGGGCCGTCGTAGTTGCGGTCACGGGGGAGTTTGAAACAGGTGGCCTTCAAAATCTTGAGGAGCTGGCCCTGGTCCACCCCCATGCGGGAGGCGAAACGGGCGATAAGGGCCCCCTTATTGCCGTTTTCGGCGGTGCCGTTTTGGACGTTGGACATTGCTATCGTTCCTTTCTGCCGCCGTACGGCCTACGACCGGATGACCAGCTTTTCTTCCTGGAATATTTTCACGCCGGGGATTTCCCGGACGCCGGCCCGCACGTCCCGGCGGATGGCTTTTTCGTCAACGATCTTGTATTTCCCGGGCACTTGTTGGGGATCGATCACTTCGAACGCCCAGGTCTTTTGCCCGTGGGAAGAGCCGCTTTCCGTGCGGGTGACGGACGGTGCGGGCGGGACAATGGGCGCGGGAAGTTCCACAGAGGCGACGCCGGCCGCGGAGGCTTCGGCGTCCAACTTGGCCTGGGCCTCGGCCATGGCCTGCCGGGCGGCCGCCTCTTTTTTCCGGCGCTCCACCTCCTGGGCCCCGCGGAAGGTCATGATCTTTCGCTTGATCTCGGATTCGGCCCGGGCCAAGCGGTCGGCGTAGCCATTCACCATGCCGTCCACGCCACGCTTGAACTCCAGGGCCGGGCCGGTGATCCGCTTCCGTTCGTCCTCCAGGGCCTTGGCCAGCTTCTTGATAGCGCCAGCCAAAGCAGTTGCCTCGTGCTCCTGGCCCTCGCTCTCAACCTCGATCGTGTCGGCCTGGGCCAACAGCGTTGCCAGGGGCTCCACTTGCTTGGTCAGGGCCTTTTTGACAACCTCCAAGCTCAGAGGGTCTACCTGGACGAGGCCGGTTTCTTCCTCGAGTTTGGCGGAAGCGGTTTCCACCGGCTCGGCCGGGTTGTCGAAATTCTTCATGGCTTCCTGGAAACTGAACATGGGCTCTCCTCTTAGGCCGCCGCCAGGTAGCGCCACACGTTGAGGGCGCTGGCAAAGGCAGCGAAATCGTTAGGGTTGCTGGTATATTCATCGACGATGGGTGTGCCGCCGTCCTTCTTGAGCCTCAGGCTGGCGATGCGCTCCACCGACAGGCCGTTCACCAGGGCGAGGTGCCTATAGGCCGCGAGCTGCATGGCCCAAAGGCGGTTTTTGACGGCGGGGGTTTTGAGATCAACCAGGGTTGGTTTGCTGTCGCCCTGGATCAAGACCAAGAGGTCGAGCTGGCCGCAGAAGCCCAAGGCCTCATCGTAGAGTCGGCGCTCTACGGCCACCACTTCGGCGATAGCGCGCTCGAACCAGCCCTGGAAGCTGTCCACGTAGCCCTGGCAGTCCTGGTCGGGCTTGGGGAGCCAGAGTCCCTCTGCCAGCGTGGCGCAAGCCGCATGGACCCGGGTGCCCCTATCCGCCGCCGCCGCCAGGACGTCCGGGTGGACGGCCCCGAAGTCGGCAAAGGGGCCGATGATCTGGGTCACGCTGGGGTAGCGGCCGGCGGGGTCAGGCATGACATTCCCCCGGGTAAGGAAGGAGCTTTTGGTAATCTTTCAGGGCATGTTCCGCCGCCCATTCCCGCGCGCAGTCTTCTTCAATTTCGGAAGCGAGGGCCAGTATTTCGGCGTGCCGGGATTCGTTTTCAACCAAACCCCTGATGATCCATGAAATTGCACTCATTTCCTCGCCCGTAGCGCCATCTTCATAAAGGCCCGTGGCATCCTTCAGAACCGCGATAAGGTGTGATGGATGGCAGAGGTACTGCTCTCCCTGCCAGGCCCAGCGGATATGGCAGTTTTTTGTCATGACCACAGCCCTCCCCACCAGAGCAGCATGGTCACAACATTGGCGCTGATCATGCTAAAGACCCCGGGCTTGACAAACCGCGAACCCTGGGATTCCGGCGTGCTCCAGTACGCCCAGAACCCCAAGCCGAACCAGCATAGCGGGCAGGCGGCCACGAGCCACTCCGTCATGTTCATCGCGGCACCTCCACCCACGGCCCTTGCCACATGCAAGCCAGGGCGATCAGGACCAGAAGCGCCACATAGCCGGCGGCTTCCAGCCAAGCCCCCCACTCCTGGCGGGGGGTAAATGCCCGGGGAGGGACCAGGCTCCGCCAGGAGTGGGGGGCGAGGGGTTCGATTCGGGAGGGGCAGGCCATCACGCCACCCCCTTCCCGGGCGAGGCCGGGATCACCGCCGGCGGGAGGCCCTTGGCGTGGCTTTCGCCCGGGGCCAACGGAGTCCGCCGGATGCCCCTGGCGGCCAGGCCGGCCAAGTGGTGGCCGAGCATGCCTTGCGGGACCTCCGCCCCCACTTCCAGGGGCCAGCGGAAGCCGCCATAACTCGTGCCGTCCGCTTCACATGTCCATAACCCAAGCATCAGGCCACCTCCTGGGGTTCGGCGGCCTGAAGGCCGTTTTCGCGCTCGATCTGGTCTTGGGCGTCGTTCTGCAGGTCCGCGATGACCTCGCAGGCCTCGCCCAGGGCCGCCAAACCGAAGTCGGCCACGGCCTTGTAGGCGCTGAGCATGGCCTCGTGTACGGACGGCAGCGCCTTCAAGAAGGCTTCGGCCGCGGCCAGGGCCTCCGGGCTGTAGTTGCTGACCGGGATGCGGGTGGCGCCGAACTGGTGCTCGATCCACTCCAGGCCCGGCATGGCGCCCTCGCCCTCCATGGCCTCCAGGATCCGGAGCCGGAAGGAAACGGCCTGTTGCTCCCGTAGGGATTCGGGTTTGGTGGTCATTGGTTTGCCTTTCCGGGAGGGGGCGCGAGGGAAGGAGTTCCAAGCCCTTGCTTCGCTGCCACCGCCGCCCGAGTTGTGGGTTTACGGTTGAGTCTTGGCCTTCTTGACCAACCACGCGCGGGTGCCGAAAAACACCCGCAGCACGTCATCACCTTCCGCTATGAGCTGCCGGGCTTCGCCGGGGCTGATCTCGGCCCCGGCTTCGGAGCCCGGGTCCGTGAAGCGCCCCACCTTCTCCAGCCACTCGCCGAACTCGCGCGCGGCCTCGGAGGCCTTGGCCGCCAGGAAAACCCCGTCCTCGAAGATCCCGGGAACCGGGACCGCCACCAGGCCAAAGGCCCGGTTGATGTAGAGCAGGGGCTCCAGGTCGGTGGCGGCCAGGTAGTAAATGAAATCCTCCACCCCCAGCTTGGCCCCGGCGTCGTCGGGGTTGAGCTGACGGCCCAAGTGGTTGGGGTTGGGTTCCCCCATCCGCTTGGCGACCTCCTTGATGGTCTGACTAGTCCTCTCGGGGGCATCGTAGAGGAGAGCCAGGAAAGCGCGCGGATTGAACACCTTTAACACCGCCCCCTGGTTGGTTAATTGCTGGCTGGTCATGGTACGGCTACCCTTTTCCCAGACCTAAGAGGCCGTGGCCGTTGTGTTGTTGGGTGCCTGGCAGTCATCAAACGCGGACACGATCTCGGGAAGAGGAGCGTAAAGCCAGGTAACGGCGGGGATGCCGGTAACGTCTTCGAGTTTCTTGGCCACGCGGGAGGATGGGCGGGCCGTTCCGCGGAAAATAGCGCTGATGTGTTGCGGCGTTACGCCTATCGCCCGCGCCAAAACTGAGTAGTTCATCGCAACCTCCATGGTTGTAGATTACAAAATAGTTTTGTCTTTGTCAACGCTTTTTACAAATTTATATTGAAAAAAAATGTCCTATGATTTCTGCTGTTTGTTGCGAGACTGCAAATAGGTTTTGTAGAATGCGGCCCATGGAAGAACCGAAAACCCCCTTTCAGGCAGCGTTAGCCTTCTGCGTACAGGAGCATGGCCGCCAGTCGAAGCTGGCCAAAAAGATTGGGGTGACACCACAAACGATCAGCGCGATCGTCAACGGCCTGAGTGAGGGGACCCAGAAGACACGCTTGGCTATTGCCGGGGCCCTGGGGATGACCTATGAGGAGTTTTTGGCGCTAGGGAATAGGATTATGGGAGGCGGCGGGGAGCCGCCGGGGAGAGGTGTTGACGCCGCGGTTACTGGCGAAGACGCCATAGGGCTGCCAAGCTGGGAGGCCCCGCCTCGCCCGCTTGCCCCGGACGAACGCCGGTATTTGGAATGGGCCCTGGAAGTGCTACGATCGGGGGACCTGGCCCAGTCGGCCGTTGATCTCCTCAAGGCCAGCATCGTGAACTGCCGAGAACAAGTGGAGGATAGGGGCCGCCCAAAACGCGAGCCCACGGGCCGCAAGCAAGGCTCCGCCTCTGAGGTGCATAGGGGGGCGGTCAACGGCGGGGCCAAGGGGTAGGGGGGCCGCCCCGGGTTTGCGTCGCCCGCCCCGGAGATTGACATTGGTTTTCAGTGACCATTGGCCCAAATAATGCAAAGGAGTCCGAAATGGTGGGGAATCGGAAGGCACAATGCGTGGTTCTGGTAGCGGCCCTGATGCTTTTGATAGCCGCCTCGGCGTGCGCCCAGGAGGATGTGGGCGGCTGGGACAAGGCCAAATGGGGCATGACCAGGGCTGAGCTTAGCAAGATATACCGCATCAAAAAATATGAGGGGGACTATCAGGGACACGGGAATCGGATGTTTTCCATGAACCCGCCCAAAATTCGGGGCACCATTTTCATGCTCGAATTTTGGTTCGACGGTGAGGGCGATGCCGGCAAGCTGATAAGGGTGCAGTTGGTCGGGGCCCCGGACGGTGACCGGGATGAAATTTTCGGAATGATGGTGTCCAAATATGGGGAGCCCAGCGACCAAGACGTGGTGGCCCTCGGGGCCAAGTATATTTGGAACAGGGGCCCGACGAGAATAGAACTTACGAGAATAAAATCCCAAGATAAACAGGTGTATAAGATCAACTATTCCTGCGTATCGTGCGGCGCTGACAAGCTGTAGCCATGCCGCCCAAGACCACCATAATCTCCGACTTCGACCCCATGACCACAGCCTTCATCCTGGAGAAGGTCAACATGGATTGCCGCATCTTCCGGGGGTATGAGGCGGAGGACGAGGGCGCGGACCTGGAGTTCGTGTTCAACAACGGCCCGGGACTGGTGACCATCCTCTACTCCCAAGACCCAGAGGGAGACACGGTGCGGGTGAGCTTCCAAAAGCATGTCCGGCCCCCCAAGCTGCGGATAGTGCCGAAGCGGGTGGTCGAGGTGAAGCGGCGTGGCTAAATTATTGCCGCCGGCGTTCCGGGAGGCCCTCCGCTACCTCCGGGTGGAGAAGGGGCTCAACCAAAGCGACCTGGCGGCCATGGCCGAGGTGGGGCAGTCCTACATCAGCGCCCTGGAGCGGGGGGACAAGGAGGGCTCGGAGGAGACCCGGCGCCGCGTGTGCCAAGCCCTGGGGTGGCCCTATGAGGCGGTGCTGGATTTGGCCGCGGCCATGGCACAGGGCCAGGAGCCGGCCCGGGCGGCCGAGATGGCCTTTGCGGTGCACGACAAAACCTTGCCGCCGCCCATCCAGGCGATGGACATGAACCGGTTGCGGGGGTTCCGGGTCCACTACTGCGGGGAGATGGGGGACGCGATGGTCTGGGTGGACCGCCGCAGCCTGGGCGGCCGGGGCCCGGCCGAGATCCATGCTCACCATGTGGGGGAGAGCCGGCGGGTCATGGCGCTGGTGGACCATGCGGACCGGGCCTGGGCGGCCGGCGCGCTGTTCCTGTGCCGGCCCGCCCCGGCCGGAAACCAGGTTCCGGGCCGGGTTGGCCCGGGGCCAGGGCCGGTGCTGCGCCGCGCGGAGCTGTTCGCGGGGGCGGTGTTGCTCCTGGGCCTGGAGGGGGAGCGGGAGGCGGCGGCCGGGCCCTGGGAAAAGATGGTCCTGGGGCGAGTGATCTGGTATCAGGTCAATCTTTTACTTGCGGAAGATCAACCGGTGCTGTAAGGTAAAGATGTTCCAAGCTCTTGTTCCGCTGCCAGCGTCGCCCGTTTTCGGAGTTGCACCCGATGGCGGGCGATCTGCTTTCCGGCCCCATCAAAACCAAAGTCCTCACCGCAGCCCAGGTCGCGGCGCTCCAGGAGGGACCCGTCAGGATCGGGGAAAAGGCCATCCTGCGCGAATACTGGCGCTGGGGCGGTCAAAGGCATGTCTCCTCCGGGGGGAAGCGCTACCGGTATGCCTTCCCTCCCAACGCCTGGGACATCTACTGGAGCGGTAAGGATGCCACGCCGCAAAAAGCTCCCCAAAAACGTCCAGCAGGTGGGAGGACGGTTCCGCTACGACAAGCAGGTGCGGGACAAGCAGGGGCGCCCGGTGCGCCTGCTGAGCACGCTGGAATTCGCCAGCGCAGGCGACGCCGAAGCCGCGCTGTTCGAGGCGCTGAGGACCTTCCGGGAGACCGGCAAAACCCCCACGGACTCGATTTCTGACCAGAAGGCTGCCGCGCCCGACGATCTCAAGGAGGTGATGGGCCGGCACCTGGACTGGTACCAGGCCCACCTGCCGGCCGAGTACGAGACCATGCGGACCTGGTGCCAGAAGGCAGGGCCCCTGATCCGGGAGGCCGGAACCGCGGACAGCCCCACCTTTGGGCGCCTGGCCGTGGACTGGATCTGCACCGAGGTGCGGTCCACCTGCAAGCCGTCAACCCAAAGCGATTACCGCACCATCCTGCTGAAACACGTCCTGCCGGTGCTGGGTCACTTGCCCGCCAGGGAGATTGGCCAGCTCGTCATCAAGGACCTGCTCATGGGCAAGCTGAACCAGGGGCTTGCCAAGTCCACGGTGGTGCACATCCGCAATGCCATCTCAGGGGTGATGAACCGCGCCATTGAGGCCGGCGTGGTCGGCACCAATCCGGCCATCGGCATCAAGAAATTGGGCCGCGGCAAGGCGCGGGATGAGGACGTGAAGCCGTTCACCGCAGGGGAGCTCCGCAAGCTGCTGGCGGTGATCAAGGAACGCTGGCCGCGGTATTTCCCGATGGTAGCCACATTGGCCATGACCGGCATGCGGGCCGGCGAGGCCCTAGGCTTGCAATGGGAGGACATCGACTTCTCGGGCCTGGTGATCCATGTGCGCCGGAGCCTGAGCCGCATGGTGCTGGGGGACACCAAGGGCGGCAAGACCCGTGTGGTGGACATGAGCCGGCCCCTGGCCGCCATCCTCCAGGAGCATCGCCTGGAGCGCAAAAAGGAGGCGCTGGCCAACGGGTGGGGGCCCGGGCCAGTGTTCATCAACAACCTGGGGGGGCTGGTGAACATCCACCCTTTCAGGGCTTGGGTTTGGAGGAAAGCCCTGGAGGGGGCCGGACTGGGCCATTTCCGCATCCATGACCTTCGGCATACCTATGCCACCATGAGGATTTCCAAGGGGGACAACATCGGGGATGTGAGCAACCAGCTCGGCCACCATTCGGTCAAGTTCACCCTGGACCAGTATTACCACTGGTTGCCGAGCGCGGAGGGCCGGGCCCAGGTGAACGAGCTGGCCGAGCTGTTGGGGTTTTAGGCTGATGGGGGCCAATCTCCCGGGGTGATAACTGGCGCCTGCTTAACCACCCAAAGAGATTAAAGATTTCGTTTCTGGTGCATCGTCCGCAAATCTCCGCAAAACCTCCCGTAAAAATGAAAGAGGGGCTAGCCAGCGGTGGCTAACCCCCTCATATGATTTGGCGTCCCCAAGGGGATTTGAACCCCTGTCGCCGGCGTGAAAGGCCGGTGTCCTGGACCTGGCTAGACGATGGGGACGTTGTTGACCCAGTTGGTGGGCCGTGCGTGGATCGAACACGCGACTCTCTGCTTAAAAGGCAGATACTCTACCGGCTGAGTTAACGGCCCGCCGAGTTCGAGTGTCGTTATCTACCATGTGGAGGGGGTAGTGTCAACCAAGAGGCCCCCTTATCCCGGGGCTGTTTCCAGAGCCTCCCGAGGGCCCCAAAAAGCCGCCGGAAACCGGCCCGGGCCAGGCCCGCGGCCGGCCCCGCAGAGGGCCTCGGGCCGGCCTTAGGCGCCCTAGCGGTTGCACCTCTTGCGCCACCCGGCTACACTAGAAAATCCGTTGTGGTTCCGCGGGATGGGGCCCACCGGGCCCCTCACGCGGCCACTGCCCTTCACCCTTCCCCGGACCCCCCCCGAGCCCGGCGAGGAGAGACATGAGCGCCAAGAGCAAGCCATCACGCCCCCCTGACGAACCCGGTCAAGCCAGCAAGGTAAACTTCTTCCCAGCCTGGTGCAAACGCTGCGGCAACTGCGTGGCCTTTTGCCCCCGTAAAGCCCTGGCCAAAGACGAGTGGGGCCATCCTGTTTTGGCCAAACCCGAACGCTGCACCACCTGCGGTCTCTGCGAGATGTTGTGCCCGGATTTCGCCCTTTCGGTGGGCCCCGCGCCGGCGGAGGAGCGCCCCCGGGGCGAGGCCGCCGGCCAGGCCGCCGATATGCCGGCCGCCAGCTTCAGTCCGGAGCGCCTGGCCCCGGTGGAGGAAGACGACGACGAGGAGGAGGGCGGCAATGGCTAAACGCAGAGCCAGACTATTGCAAGGCAACGAAGCCGCCAGCCTGGGGGCCTTGGCCGCGGGCTGCAACTTCTTCGCAGGCTACCCCATCACCCCGGCCAGCGAGATTACCGAGTTCATGGCCCGGGAGCTGCCCCTCTTGGGGCATCCCTTCATCCAGATGGAGGACGAGATCGCCTCTTTGGGGGCCTGCCTCGGCGCCTCCCTGGCCGGGCGCAAGGCTCTCACTTCCACCAGCGGCCCCGGCTTCAGCCTGATGCAGGAAAACCTGGGCTACGCCTGCCTGGCCGAGGTGCCGGTGGTGGTGGCCAACGTCATGCGGGCCGGGCCCAGCACGGGCATGCCCACCAACGTGGCCCAGGGCGACGTGCAGCAGGCCCGCTGGGGCACCCACGGCGACCACCCGGCGATAGTGCTTTCCCCCACCTCGGTGGCCGAATGCTTCGGGTTCATGGTCCGGGCCTTCAACCTGGCCGAGCGCTTCCGCACCCCGGTGATCTTCCTGGCCGACGAGATGGTGGCCCACATGCGGGAAAAGGTGGTCCTGCCCGACGACGACGAACTGGAGATCATCGAGCGCCGCCATCCCACCGTGCCGCCGGATTGGTACGTGCCCTACCAGACCGACGGCAGCCTCATCCCCCGCCTGGCCGACCTGGGCGAGGGCTACCGCTATCACGTCACGGGCCTGGTGCACGACGAACGGGGCTTCCCCACCCGCCGGGCCGACGAGGTGGAGCCGTTCTACAACCGGCTGTTCAGCAAGATCAGCCGCCACTTCGGCGATCTGGAGATGGTGACCCCCCTGGCCCTGGACGACGCCGAGCTGGTGATCATCGCCTATGGCTGCACGGCCCGGAGCGCCCAGGCCGCCGTACGTCTGGGACGGGAAAAGGGCCTGCCCCTGGGGCTTTTGACCCTCAATTGCCTCTGGCCCTTCCCCCGCCAGGCTGTGGAGCAGGCGCTCACCGGCAAGAAGGCCGCCTTGGTGCCGGAGCTGAACATGGGCCAGATCAGCCGCGAGGTGAAAAGGGTCAACGACGGGCGCACCAGCGTCTACCGCCACGGCAAGATGAACGGCTCCATGATCACCCCCGAGGAGATCCTGAACCGCTTGAAGGAGATCGGCTGATGCCACCGGTGCACCGCAGCGTAGTCTATGACTGGCTTCGTCATGACAAGAAGTTCCCCCACGTCTGGTGCCCCGGCTGCGGCCTGGGCATCCTGTTGGGCTCCCTGATCCGCGCCTTCAGCGAGCTGGACCTGGACAAGAACCAACTGGTCCTGGTGTCGGGCATCGGCTGCTCCGGCCGGTTGCCGGTGTACGTGGACGTGGGCAGCGTGCACACCACCCACGGCCGGGCCCTCACCTTTGCCACCGGCATCAAGCTGGCCAAACCGGAGATGAAGGTGGTGGTGGTGATGGGTGACGGCGACGCCACGGCCATCGGCGGCAACCACTTGATCCACGCCGCCCGCCGCAACCTGGACGTCACCGCGCTCATCGTCAACAACCAGACCTACGGCATGACCGGCGGGCAGTACAGCCCCACCACCCCCCAGGGGGCCAAGGCCACCACGGCCCGCTACGGCCACATCGAGCCGGCCTTTGACATCAGCGCCCTGTCCATCACCGCCGGGGCCTCCTTTGTGGCCCGCTCCACGGTGTACCACGTGACCCAGCTGGACTCCCTGTTGGCCCAGGCCGTGGCCCACCCGGGGTTTGGGGTGGTGGAGGTGCTCTCGCCCTGCCACACCAACTTCGGCCGGCAGAACCGCCTGGGCTCCCAGGTGGACATGATGCTGGACTTCAAGCGCCGCGCCGTGCGCCAGGAGCGTTGGGAAAAGCTCAGCTCGGAGGAGCGGGCCGGCAAGTTCTCGGTGGGGGTCCTGGCCCAGAGGGACCAGCCGCACTATTGGGAGATGTACCAGGAGGTCTGCCGCCGGGCCCAGGGCAAGGAGACGCGCGCATGAAGACCGACGCACGGAACGACGAATTCTGGCGGCACGAGATCCGCCTGGCCGGCTCGGGTGGCCAGGGCCTCATCCTGGCCGGGCTGATCCTGGCCGAGGCGGCCGGGCTCTATGACAACCGCGAGGTGGCCATGGTGCAGAGCTACGGGCCCGAGGCCCGGGGCGGGGCCAGCAAGGCCGAGGTCATCATCAGCAGCCACCCCATCGACTATCCCCTGTGCACCCGGGTGGACGTGTTCCTGGCCCTGACCCAGGAGGCGGCCGACTCCTACGGCTGGGACCTGAAGCCCGAAGCCCAGATCATCGTGGACACGGACCTGGTGAGCCATCCCCCCAGCAGCCGGGCCATGGCCCTGCCTTTCACGGCCACGGCCCGGGACAAGCTCAAGAAACCCATGGTAGCCAACGTGGTGGCCTTGGGGGCCATCTGCGAACTGACCGGGGTGGTTAGCCGGCGCTCCCTGGAGCGGGCGCTGTTGGCCCGGGTGCCGGCCGGCACCGAGGCCCTGAACAAGAAAGCCCTGTCGTTGGGGGTGAAGATGGTGCGGGACTACCTGGGCAAGGCCGGCGAGGCCCCGCCCCGGGAGGAGCCCCACCTGGAAGACATGTGAGGAGGCGGCCCGGGGAAACCCGGGCCTCTCCTTGGCCCCTCAAAAGCTCACCGGCCTCGGGCGCTTCCTCCGGGGCCGGTGATTTTTTTCTCTGGGAAGTTGGCCCGTGGCCCTCAGAACCGAAACGGCACGATGGACCGGGTGCGGGCCTTGATGAGCACCCTTTGGGTTTGGCTGCGGCCCGCGGCCTGGGCGTTGACCGTGCGCCAGCCCACCGGCAGGTCGGACAGCGCCAGGGGGGTGCGGCCCCGGGGCTGGCCGTCCACCGCCACCTGGGCCGGGAGGTTGGCCTCCACCAACAGCGCGCCGTGGGTGTCCAGGAACTGCTGCCGCAGAGCCACGTCGCGGTACTCGCGGGCCAGGGGATGGTCGGTCAGCACGGTCAGCACACTGTCAAAGGCCGCGGCCGCCGCCATCCAGCGGCGCTGGTTGAACAGATTCACCCCTTCCACGAATTCCAGGCTGGCGTCCTGGCGGCGCTCGATCTCCGCGATCTGGGCCGGGTAGTTCCGCTCCCGCGTGGGCAGCTCGGCCAGGCGGCGCTGGGCGGTGGTCCAGCCGGGGCGCACCTTCAAGGCCTGTTCCCACAGCTGCCGGGCCTTGGCGAATTCGCCTCCGGCAGCCGCGATCTCGCCCCGGTCCAGGAGGTCCAGGGAGCGGTCTCCCTCCAGGGCGGCGGCCTCGGCCGGGCTGGGCGCGGCGGCGTTGGCGGCGGGGGCCGGAGCGGCGGGATCTGCGGCCAGGCCCGCCAAGGGGACCAGACTCAGCATCGCCCCCAGGGCGGCGATCACGACGATATTTACCCAGGCGCGCAAAGGGCACCTCCTTGCCAAAAAGGGGAAAGCTTACTCTAAAAAGCTAGCAGTTTGCCCCTCCGGGGGCAAGGCCTGGCGGGCCACGGGACTCCGGTGTCCGGGGCCGCCGGCTTAGCTCCCCGCCGGGGAGGGATTTGACTTCCGGGCCCCTAAGGGGGAAACTTGGCTCAGCAAGGCCCCTCTACCGCCGGCCGGGAAACCTCTCGGCGCCGGCCGGGTCACCGTCACCAAAAAGCTGATTGTGCCTAGCCACGCCTTTGGTACATCATTAAGGCTTGGCGAGCAGGCCGACGGATTTCTGACCGACCAATCAGATGATTTGTAAACTCCCATTCCACGCCAAGGTGCTGCCATGAACCTCATAACCCAGGTAGTCCGTTGGAGAAAGCCGCGCTTGGCTTTTTCTTTTGAGTACTTGCGCCCCGGCGCCGGGGGCAGGTTCCCGTCTGCCCCCCAGACGGACCCCAGCCGGCCTTCGATGAAGCCGTCCCCCGGGGAGCGCTCCCGGGTCCCCTGGCTGGCCGGCATCGCGGGGGCTCTCTTGGCCGCCTTCCTGTGCGCCGCTCTGCCCGCCTGGGCCGCCCCTCCCGGCGGACCGGGCGACCAGGCCCCGCCACCGGCGGTGATCGTGGCCATCATCATAGAAAAAGACGTGAACCCGCCCCTGGACTTCGTGGGCAAGGTGGAGGCGGTGCAGGCGGTGGACCTGCGGGCCCGGGTGCAGGGCTTCCTGCGTAAGGTGGCCTTTACCGAAGGCTCCCAGGTCCAGGCCGGCGACCTCATGTACGTGATCGAGCAAGACCTCTACCAGGCCGGGGTGGACTTGGCCAAGGCCAAGGTGGCCGAGGCCGAGGCTTCACTGACCAAGGCCCAGCAGTATCTGCGGCGGGTCAAGATGACCAAGCCCGGCAGCGTTTCGGTGACCGACGTGGAGACGGCCCAGGCCAATGAGGAAGCGGCCATCGCCGTGTTGGCCGAGGCCAAGGCCAACCTGGAGGAGGCCAAGATCAACTACGGGTACACCACCATCGAGGCGCCCATCACCGGGCGGGTCGGCCACACGGCCATCACCCGGGGCAACCTGGTGGGCCCGTCTTCCGGCATCCTGGCCCGCATCGTCCAGACCGATCCCATCCGGGTGGTCTACTCCATCACCGAGAACCGCCTGCCCGAGATTCAGGAAGCCCGCGGGGCCAGCGGCGAGGAGGGCTGGAAGACCCGGGTGGTGCATCTCCGCCTGCCCGACGGCCGGATGTATCCCTTGGCCGGCAAGATCGAGTTCATGGACAACCAGGTGGACTACACCACCGGCACCATCGCCTTCCGGGCCTTGTTCGACAACCCCCAGGCCGCCCTCATCCCGGGGCAATACGTGACCGTGGTGGAAACCGCCCGCCAACCCCGGCTCATGGCCGTGGTGCCCCAGGCGGCGGTGCTGGAGGACCGCGAGGGCCGCTACGTGTTCGTGGTGGACAATAAAGACCAGGCAGAGTTGCGCCGTATCGTCACCGGCCCCGAGGTGGGCACGGATTGGGTGGCGGAAAAGGGCCTCAAGGCCGGCGAACGGATCATCGTGGAAGGCTTGCAGAAAGTGCGGCCCGGCCAACCGGTGAAACCAGAGCTCCAGAAGGCGAAATAGAGGCGCGGCATGATCTCAAAAGTCTTTATCGAGCGGCCGCGCTTGGCCGTGGTGGTGTCCCTGGTCATCGTTATCGCCGGCATCCTGGCCATCATGAACATCCCGGTGGCCCAGTACCCCCAGATCACTCCGCCCGAGATCCGGGTGAGCGCTGTTTATCCCGGAGCCAACGCCCAGGTGGTGGCCGAGAGCGTGGCCGCGCCCATCGAGGCCCAGGTCAACGGGGTGGAGAACATGCTGTACATGTCCTCCACCTGTTCCAACGACGGCAACTACTCCCTTGCGGTCACCTTTGCCGTGGGCACCGACCCCAACATCGCCCAGGTGAACGTGTTGAACCGGGTGCAGCAGGCCCAGGCCAAGCTGCCGGCCACGGTGGTGGCCCAGGGCCTCACCGTGCGCACCCGCTCCTCCAACATGCTGGGCATCATCAACTTCAGTTCGCCCGGCGGCACCTATGACGAGCTTTATCTGAACAACTACGTGGCCATCAATGTGCGCGACGTGCTGGCCCGCCAAAAAGGCGTGAGCGACGCCTTCATCTTCGGCAACATGGACTACAGCATGCGCATCTGGATGGACCCGGAGCGCCTGGCCTCCCTGGGGCTCACCGCCACCGACGTGGTGGACGCCATCGGCAACCAGAACATCCAGGCCGCGGCCGGTTCCCTGGGCACTGCCCCGGGGGTCAAGAACCAGCAGGTGCAGTACACCCTCCGGGCCCGGGGTCGGCTGACCAAGCCCAAGGATTTCGAGAACATCGTGGTGCGCACCAACCAGGAGGGCGGGGTGCTCCGGGTCAAGGACGTGGCCCGGGTGGAGCTGGGCTCGGGCTCCTACTCCCGCTTCGCCCGCCTGAATGGCGCGCCGTCCGTGCCCATGGCCATCTACCAGACCTCGGACGCCAATGCGCTGGAGACCATGCAGGGGGTGGAGAAGACCCTGCAAGAGCTGTCCAAGCGCTTCCCCAAGGATCTGGTCTACACCATGATGTACGACTCCACCAAATTCGTCAGCACCACCATCCTGGAGATCACGCTCACCCTGCTGTTGACCTTTACCCTGGTGGTGGGGGTCACCTTTGTGTTTTTGCAGGACTGGCGGGCCACCCTGATCCCCTCCCTGGCCATCCCGGTGAGCCTCATCGGCACCTTCGCGGTGCTCATGGCCCTGGGTTACAGCGCCAACATCATCACCCTGTTCGCCCTGATCCTGGCCATCGGCGTGGTGGTGGACGACGCCATCGTGGTGGTGGAGAACACCCAGCGCATCCTGCAGGACGAGAAGCTATCCACCAGGGAAGCGGCTATCAAGAGCATGTCCCAGGTGACCGGGCCCATCCTCGCCACCACCTTGGTCTTGTTGGCGGTGTTCGTGCCGGTGGGCTTTTTGCCGGGCATCACCGGCCGGCTGTACCAGCAGTTCGCGGTGACCATCTGTGTGGCCGTGCTCTTGTCGGCCATCAACGCCCTGTCCTTGAGCCCGGCCCTGTGCGCCGTGTTTCTGCGGCCCACGCGGCCGGTGCACCGGGGGCCCCTGGCCTGGTTCAGCCGGGTCCTGGAGGCCTCCCGCCGGGGCTACGTGGCCGGGGCGGCGTGGCTTATCCGCCGGGGGCTCCTGGTGGCCCTGCTGGTGCTCGCCATCCTGGGGGCGGACTATTTCCTGTTCACGGCCAGCCCCACCAGCTTCCTGCCCCAGGAGGACCAGGGCGTCATTTTCTTGAACGTCCAGCTGCCCTCCAGCGCCTCCTTGTCCCGCACCAGCCAGGTCTCCCAGCAGGTCTGGGACGTGTTGAAGGACGTGGACGGCATCCAGACCGTCCTGGCGGTCAACGGTTACAGCATCCTCTCGGGTTCCAGCGAGGACGTGGCTTTGGGGGTCATCACCCTGAAACATTGGAGCGAGCGGGAGACGCCCGAGACCCGCCTGCCGGGCCTGTTGAACATCATCAACCAGCGCTTGTCCACCATCCCCACGGCCCGCATCATCGCCTTTGTGCCGCCGGCCATCATGGGCCTGGGCCTGGTGGGAGGCTTTGATTTCCGGCTCCAGGCCCTGGGCAACCAAACCCCCTCGGAGCTGGCCGCCGCGGCCAACGCCTTTTTGGTGAAGGCCAACCAGGACCCCGACATCATGATGGCCTACACCACCTACTCGGCCGATGTGCCCCAGGTCTACGTACACCTGGACCGGGTGAAAGCCGAGACCCTGGGGGTGCCGGTGCGGCGGGTGTTCAGCACCCTGCAGGCCCAGTTGGGCTCGCAGTACGTCAACGACTTCAACCTGTACAGCCGTATCTTCCAGGTGAAGGTGCAGGCCGACGCCCGGTTCCGGGAAAACACCGAGGACGTGGGGCGCCTGTACGTGCGCTCCGACGCGGGCAAGATGGTGCCCCTGTCCACCCTGGTGAAGCTCTCCACCGTGCTGGGGCCGCAGACCATCTACCGTTACAACCAGTTCACCGCGGCCACCATCAACGGCCAGGCCGCCCCGGGCAAGAGTTCCGGCGAGGCCATGGACGCGCTGGAGCGCCTGGCCAACAATTCCCTGCCGAAGAACTACGGCTATGAGTGGTCCAGCCTCAGCTACCAGGAGAAGCAGGTCTCCGGCCAGGCGGCCATGCTCCTCATGCTGGCGCTTCTGTTCGGCTATCTCTTCCTGGTGGCCCAGTACGAAAGCTGGACCATCCCGGTGCCGGTCATCCTCTCCATCTCCGTGGCCGCGTTGGGCGCCTTGGCCGGGGTGTGGATCACCGGGCTTTCGCTGTCCATCTACGCCCAGATCGGTTTGGTGCTCCTGGTGGGCCTGGCCAGCAAGAACGCCATCCTCATCGTGGAGTTCGCCAAGGAGCAGCGGGAGGTGGAGGGCAAGGGCATCGTGGAGGCGGCCCTGATGGGGGCCCGGCTGCGTTACCGGGCGGTGTTGATGACCGCCTTCTCCTTCATCCTGGGCGTGTTTCCCCTGGTCATCGCCACCGGGGCCGGCGCGGCCAGCCGCCGGGAGATCGGCACCACGGTGTTCTACGGCATGCTGGCCGTGACCGTGCTGGGCATCTTCGTTATTCCCGCCTTGTACGCCATGTTCCAGGGCATCCGCGAGGGGGCCAAGAGCCGCTTCGGCAACGGTGGGAACGGTGCGAATGGCAAGACGGAGGCGGTGAAGCCGGCGGTTGATAAGCCGGCGGAAGAAGGTAAGCAGGCGGACGAATAAACCCCAGCGCGGGGAAAGGGAAGGGCGGCCCCGGGCCTAGTGGTTGCCGTCATACGCCCCGGATTGTAAGAAGGTTTTTGAAGGAAAGAAGGGCGACCATGGGCTGTTCCATGGTCGCCCTTCTGTTTCGTAACATCCTCTGGATACAAGCAGATCACCTCGGTATGGGTACCTCCCTCAGCGATAAGGATTGCTGCAATATAAGATTTGTGACGGAGTGTTTTCGATGCTTGATATTGGCTTCTGGTGGGGTTTTAAGGTGAACTCGCATGGTTGAGCCGGGGAGGCCTCCTCTGCCTTATCATCCAAGAAGCTGGTGCAGCTGAGGTCTTCGGCCAACCTTTGCTGGCCATCTCTTGAGCAAAGGAGGACAACAGCGCAACCACCCTCATAATTGAATTTCAGGGAAAAATCTTTGTAGTATGGTCGGATATTGGTGTCGTCCTGCGTGCAATATTGAAGCAATTGTTCGCCGTTGAGGTCGGCCGGAGGTTTCATGTATTTGTAGCAGTATGCCATTTTTTTGCTCAGTACTCTCAGGGAGCTGATCGCTGTATCGCGGTTGCTTTCCTCCGGAGTTGGCGTATATTGGCAAGAAGCTAACGTTGCCACAAACAACACATACACTACTATTTTGAAGGCTTTCATTTTTCTACCACCACACATATTTATCGGAGTAGGCGCGGCCAGTGTCGAGGTTGTAGTTGGGGATTAGGGCCAACGCTTCAAATTGACTATCAATAACTGCCCTGGCTAGGGCGTCCCAGGTTGCTAATACATTGTCCATGGAACTGTCAATTAGGTCGTGATAACTTTTGATACCAATGGGAGTATTTAGGTCGTAAATATATGCATCGTCAACGTCCAGCGGGTCAGGAGTAGAAATCGCTAAAATATCTACCAATACATGCCGCGTAAATGGATACATTTGGCCGCCCTCCTCCACAACCTTGTCCATGATGTCAATGTAGTTTTTGAACCACAAATTGATGTTAGGTTTCGCCTGGTTGTATTGGTAAGGATGAGTGTCTTGAAGGGTTGCTGCCCAGAATGATAATAATTCTGGATTTAGCTGGGATGGATTGTCTGGGTCTGCACAGAGTTTTGGTCCCGTTTTTATCGGTTCAGCTCGATCCACCGTTCCATAACCTAGATCCGGAAAAATATACGCATCTTGGTTGAGTTCGCATGTTCTATGCTCATTTTTATGATCAGCGTAATTCCCAACAATTTTTTCGACAACTGGATGTATCGTCCCGTCCATAACCAAATGTGACACGTATCCCATCAGCCAGGCTAAGCACCTAAGCTGAGTAAGCCCCTCCAAGTCACACAATATTTTTGCGGCCCTGGTGACGAAATCGAAAGTGCCCTCATAATGAAAGGTGTCCGCCCAGGATTGTTGGTCCGGATTGCCCAAGGCTAAATAGGGCAAATCTGGGCTCACGCTACCCAGTTCACAAAACTCAAGATACTTTTCAAACGCTTTAGATAACAGCTCGGGCAGCTTAGCTCCGTAATCTGTCATCCGATTCGCAAGATATATATGTGCATATCCCCCGGGCATATCTCTATTCCTCATGATAGATGTTGCTTCCTGGATTTTTGGCTTCCTTAGGAAGCCAAAAATAATCCGATCGCGCTGCGATAAAATGTGGGGTGATTCCAGTAAGCAGCTAGGAGGAAAGGTCGGCTAAGGGTTCGGATGAAATCCCTGACCATCTGGCCCCCCGTACGATCCCACGGACCGCAGGGTATTCAAGCCAGAGCGCTGTTCCTGGTAAGCCTCGCCCCACCTTTTTCAAGGCAACCAGGAAAAGCAGGACCCCCACTTTCAAGACTCTCAGAAGACTAGAGAGCCTTACCGTAGCACAAGAAAAAGGCAGGGGTAATAAAAAACCTACAAACTGTAAATATGCATAGATTATGACGAAAAAGGAGCACCCCGATAGACTAACGCCCTCTCACCAAACAACAGCTCAGGGACATCCCCGTACGGGTGAGGATGTCCCTGAGCTGTTCCCGCCTAGGCCACGTCGTAGATGCGCACGTCAGGGGCGGCGTCCAAGTAGGGTTTCAGCTCGCTTACCACGTCCTGGGTGAACAGCTCGCTTTGCAGATAGGCGTTGGCCTCGGCCACGCTGGCGAAGCCGTGCAGCACCTGCACGTCCTCGTCGCGGATCAACAGCTCCTTGGACTTGGCGCCCTTGATCTGCTGCAGGAAGGGCTCCTTGTATTTGTTGTACACCCCGGCGGCGGCGGCGCGGTTCCCGCTGGCGATTTTCAGGGTAATTTCCAGATAAGCCATGGTTATTCTCCACTTTGTGGTGGTGGGTTTTCAGCCGTATAAGGGTTGCTTAAATGATAATCCCCCTAGTCTTTAGGGAGAAGCAGTCTTTTAAGGCCCGATGTGTTTATCTGGAAAATCGCGAGGATGCCGAACCAGCCAGCCTGGCCGGGTTCGGGGCCTGACGCGCGCGGCCCGGGCTGGGGTCAGCGAGAAATCACCTGGGGATTGGAGGGCGCCCCTTGCCGGGGGGCGGGGGCTTAGAGTAAAAATGACTCCATGCTTACGAAAGCGACTTGAGCATGCCGCGCCGGCCCCGTCTCCGGGGCGGGCCGGGCCCGGCTCATGGCGGCCCTGGCGCACCAGTTTTTGTCTTCTGTCGGCCAACCCAGCGGGGAATGAACATACATGCGGGAATTCAAAGGCTACGTCGGTTGCGAGAAAATCTATGAAAGCTCCACCTCCCTGGTCTTTCGGGGGCGTCGCGCCTCGGACGACGAGCCGGTGGTGATCAAGATGCTAAAGGGCGTGCGCCCTTCCATCAAGGAACTGGCCCGCTACCGCAGCGAGTACCGGCATCTCAGCTCCTTGGACCTGCCCTCGGTGATCGCGGTCAAGGCGCTGGAGGAGTTCGGCCACAGCCTCCTCCTGATCACCGAGGACTACGGGGCGGATTCCCTGAAGCTGCACGCCGCCCGCGGCCGCTTCCCCCTGCCGGAGCTGTTGGCCATCTTCATCGCGGTGGCCGAGAGCCTGAGCCTGTTGCACGAGCGCTATATCGTGCACAAGGACATCAACCCCTCCAACATCGTCTACAACCCGGTCACCAAGGTCTGCAAGCTCATCGACTTCGGCTTGGCCGTGCGCATCTCGCCCACCAACCCCGGCCAGAGGCAGAACAACGCCCTGGAAGGCACCCTGGCCTACATCTCGCCCGAACAGACCGGGCGCATGAACCGGCAGATCGACTACCGCACGGACCTCTACTCCCTGGGCGTCACCATGTACGAGCTGCTCACCGGACGGCTGCCCTTTGAGGCCGCGCACCCCATCGAACTGGTGCACGCCCACATCGCCGGCACTCCCCGGCCGGCTCACGAGGTCAACCCCGCGGTGCCCCCGATCCTCTCGGCCATGGTGGCCAAGCTCATGGCCAAGATGGCCGAGGAGCGCTACCAGAGCGCGGCCGGCCTGTTGGCCGACCTGGAAATCTGCCGGGACATGTTGCAGAACCTGGGCCAGATCGAGCCCTTCCCCCTGGGGCGCGAAGATCATCTCAACATCTTCTACCTGCCCCAGAAGCTCTACGGCCGCGAGGCCGAGACCGCGGCTCTCCTGGACACCTTCAACCAGGAGGTGCTGGAGGCCCGCCACACCGCCTTTCTCCTGGTGTCCGGCTACTCGGGCACCGGCAAAACCTCACTGGTCAAGGAGGTGTACAAGCCCATCACCCAGAGCAAGGGCTACTTTGTGGAGGGCAAGTTCGACCAGCACCAGCGGGCCATCCCCTACTTCGCTTTCAAACAGGCCCTGGGCGGGCTGGTGAACGCCTGGCTGGCCGAAAGCGGCGAGCGCCTGGCCACGGTGGCCGCCGGCCTGCAAGAAGCCCTGGGCGCGGTGGGGCAGGTGATGGTGGAGCTGATCCCCTCCCTGGAGCTGGTGCTGGGGTCCCAACCCGAGGTGACGCCCCTGGCCGGGGTGGAAGCGCAGAACCGCTTCAACTACGTGTGCCGCAACTTCTTCCGGGCCGCGGCCACCCCGGAGCATCCCCTGGTCATCTTCCTGGACGACCTCCAGTGGGCCGACCTGGCCTCCCTGAACCTCTTGGCCACCCTGCTCACCGACCGCGAGATCAAGAGCCTGTTCTTCATCGGCGCCTATCGGGACAACGAAACCCCGCCGTCCCATCCGCTGCTCCTGTCCCTGGAGTCGCTGGCCAAAAAGGGCATCCGGCCCCGGAGCATCCACATCGGCAACCTGGGCGAGGACGACGTGGCCCTGTTGGGTCAGGACGCCCTGCACGCCCCGGCCGGCAACGTGCGGGAGCTGGCCCGCCTGATCCACAAGAAGACCCTGGGCAACCCCTTTTTCGTGACCCAGTTCCTGAAGACGCTGTACGCCGACGGGCTCATCGCCTTTGACACCCGGGCCCGGCAATGGCGCTGGGACCCGGCGGAGATCCGGCAGCGGGACATCCCGGATGACGTGGTGCAGCTCATGGCCGACAAGATCGCCACCCTCTCGCCGGACACCCAGGCCCTGTTGAAGCTGGCCGCCTGCATCGGCAACGCCTTCAGCCTGGACACCCTGGGCGTCATCTCCCCGAGCGAGGGGGACCAGCTCCGGGAGGACCTGCGCGAGGCCGTGAGCGAGGGGCTGATCATCGCCAATGATCTGACCAGCTTCCGCTTCTCCCACGACCGCATCCAGCAGGCCTGTTACTCCCTGATGCGGAACCGGGAGGTCATGCACCTCCAGATCGGCCGGCTCTTGCTCCTGAGCTGGGACCGCGAGGGGGCGGGGGAGCGCGTCTTCGAGGTGGTGAACCAGCTCGATGAAGCCCGCGGCCTGATCACCGACCCGTCCGAGCGGGTGGAGCTGGCCCGGCTGAACCTGCAAGCCGGCCAGCGGGCCAAGGACGGCAACGCCTACGCCGCGGCCATCCGCTATCTCACCCTGGCCCGGGACCTGCTGCCGCCCACGGCCTGGCAGGGGCTCTACGCGTTGACCTTCACCATTCACTGCGAGCTGGCCCAGTGCCTGCACTACGCCGGGGAGACCAGTGAGCTGGCGGAATTGTTCCAGACCCTGCTCACCCGCTCCGCCAGCCTGGAGGACACCATCCAGGTGCACATGATCCGCATGTTGCACCACCATCTGGCCGGCGACTATGCCGGCGCGGTGGCGATCCAGAAGGAGGCCCTGGCCCTGTTGGGGGTGGAGGTCACGGACGAGAATCTCTCCGCCCAGTTGCAGGAGGAGCTGGCCAGCGTGGGCGGGCTTTTGGGCGAGCGCAGCATCGAAAGCCTGGAGCACGCGAAGCTCCTGGACTCGCCGCGCCACGAGATGATCATGGACATCCTCATGGAGTTGTGGACCAGCGCCTACCTGGCTTCCCAGTTGGAGTTGGTGGCCTGGTCCTCCTGCAAGATGACCAACATCTCCCTGGAGCATGGCAACAACCACCTCACCTCCTACGGCTACATGAACTACGCCTTTGTGTGCGTGGCCCTGTTGGGCCAGTACGAGGTGGGCCACCGCTTCGGCCAGGTGGCCATCCGCCTGGCCGACCGCTTTGACGACCTTTTGATGCGGGGCAAGGCCTACCTCCTGTTCGCGGTGTTCATCAACCACTGGCGGGCGCCCTTGATCTCCTCGCAGGAGTACAGCCTGAAATCCTTCCCCCTCCTGGTGGAGAACGGCGACTGGACCTATGCCGGCTACTGCGCGGAGTTCGCCATCTCCGACCCCACCATCTGCGGGGTCTCCTGCCCGGAGCTGCACGCCGAGGCGCTCCGCTACCTCCCCTTCCTGTTGAACAACGCGCCCGTGGTGTTGGACGAGTTCGTCCGGCCCGCCTGCCTGAACCCCTTGTTGCAGCTCTTGGGGCTCACCAGGAGCGATCACACCTTTGACGATGACGACTTCAGCGAAGCCAAGTTCCTGACCGACTACCAGGCCAACCCCCTGGCCCTGTCCTATTACTATGTGGCCAAGCTTCGGAGCCTCTATTGGTTCGGCTATCTGGACGAAGCCATGGCCATGCTGGACAAGGCCGACTTCGTGGCCACCATCGCCCTGGCCCAGGCCAAGGTGCCGGAGATGTTCTTCTTCGCCTGCCTCACCGTGTGGGCCGCTTGGGAAAACCTGGGCGAGGAGGACCGGCAGCGGAGCCTGGCCCTGGTGGATGGTTATCAGGAAAAGATGCAGGTCTGGGCCGAGAACAGCCCGGCCAACTTCCGCCACAAGCACACCCTGGTGGAGGCGGAGCGGGCCCGGGTGGCGGGCCGGGACTGGGAGGCGCTCCGGCTCTATGAAGCGGCCATCACCGAGGCCCAGGAGGCCGGTTACGTGAACAACGCCGCTCTGGCCCACGAGCTTTGCGCCCGCTTCCTCCTGGCCCGCGACCTGCCGCGCACCGCGGCCATCCACCTGACCGAGGCGCGCTACGCCTACCAGAAATGGGGCGCCAAGGCCAAGGTGGCCCACCTGGACCGCGCCTACCGCGAGCTGAACCTGGCCGCGTCCTCGGCCCGGCGCGATCCCTACAGCCTACCCTCCACCGGCACCACCCATTCCAGCAACGAAACCGACAGCAGCAGCTCGGTGCTGGACATTCTGGCCATCGTCGAGGCTTCCCAGAGCCTGGCCAGCGAGATCAACCTGGAAAAGCTCCTGAACAAGCTGATGGTCATCGTTTCGGAGAACGCCGGGGCCAACCGCGCGGTGTTGCTCTCCCAGCAGGGAGAGGGCTGGCGCATCACGGCCGAGAACCGCACCGGGTGGGAGGAAGTGGCCATCAATCTGGGCGAGGAGGGCGGGGCGGACCTGGCCACGGCCCTGCCGCTGGGCCTGGTGAACTTCTGCGCCCGCAAGCAGGAGCCCATCGTCTTGGGCTCGGCCTCCAAGAGCGGGGCCTTTATCAACGACCCCTACTTCGCTTCCGCGGACACCAAGTCGGCCCTGGCCCTGCCCCTGATGCATTCGCGCGACCTCAAGGGCATGCTGTACCTGGAAAACACGCTGTTGGAGGACGCCTTCACCCGGAAGCACATCAAGGTGCTGGAGCTGTTGTCCACCCAGATCGCCATCTCTATTGAGAATGCCAATTTCTACAAGGAGTTGGGCCAGTTGGTGGAGCAGCGCACCGCCGAGCTGACGAACGTGAACCAGGAGCTGCAGGCGGCCAACCACCAGTTGGAGAAGATATCCCACATCGACGGGCTGACCCAGATCTACAACCGGCGCTACCTGGACGAATTCATCGCGCGGGAATGGAAGCGCCACCAGCGCTCACAGAAGGACTTCGCCCTGATCATCTGCGATATCGACTATTTCAAGCAGTACAACGACATCTACGGCCATCTGGAGGGGGACCGCTGTTTGAAGGCCATCGCCCACGCCATCGACCAGGTGGCCAGCCGCCCCGGCGATCTGGTGGCCCGCTACGGCGGCGAGGAGTTCGTGCTGGTGCTCTCGGAAACCAACCTGGCGGGAGTCAAGCACATCATCGCCAAGATCCAGAGCAGCGTGCGCGAACTGGCCATCCCCCACTCCAGTTCCCAGGTGGGCCCCTTCGTCACCCTGAGCCTCGGCGCGCTCCATGTCGTCCCCCCGGCCGACCTGGAGGCCCGGGATGCGCTCTACTCCGCGGACCTGACCCTCTACGCGGCCAAGAGCCAGGGGCGGAACCGGGCGGTGGTGACGGAGGAGGTGAAGGCGTACCGGGAGGGGTAGGGGGGGGAGGAGGCCCCTCTCCCGGTAACTGCGGAAGATTAGGATACAGGCCCGGCCCCAGTTGACCAAAACCGGGCGCCCGGGCCGTTCTACTTACCCGCGTTCGTCGGGAACAGCTCCCCCACCGCCACCGTCTTTTGCCAGTCGTGAATCACGATCCCGTCGCCCGGCCGCAACTCGTAGGTCAGCCGCAGGTTCAACCGCACCGCGGGGGTGGGCGCGGCGAGCCTGATCTCGAACTCCTCGCGTTTGGGCGCGAAGGGCTGCAAGGAGGTGTCCCGCAGGATGCCGAGCTTCTTGTCCGGCCCCACTACCATGAGCGGCTCCAGGCTGTCGCTGCACTGGGGCATGTAGATGCGTTGCGTCTGGAATATGGTGGCTCCCCCCTGGTCTTGCGCGGTCAGTTCCATGACCACCTGGGCCCGGGAGGGTCAGCCGTCGGGCAGGCGATGCCCGGCCAGGTTCCGCACCGTGGCCGTAACCACCACCATGGGTTGGTGTTTCCCCTGGTTGTTCTGGAAGGAGTAGGGCAGCACCTCCACGGCCAGGGGCAGGGCGGCCTGGTACAGCTTGGCCGCGGTGGCCCGGTCGCTGAACTCGGGCGGGAAGGTGTGGTCCTTGCCCTTCATGTGGCAATCCAGGCAGGTCTGGGAGCCGCCATTGGCCACGTAGGCGTGCAGATAGCTGCCGTAAAGGGTGGCGCACTGGACCGGCGGGGTGAACTCGAAATTGGGCCCCAGGCCGTGGCACTGGCCGCAAAAGGCCGGCGAGGCCAGGAAGGCGCTACGGCGCACCGTCTTGAACTCGCCCTGGTGCTCCGCGGGCAGGTCGCGCCCGCCGTAGAGCACGCCAGGGGCGGGCCGGTGGTGGGCCACGGCCTTGTCCCGGTGGCAGACCAGGCAGCCGATATTCACCCGGGCCAGGGTGGCCTTGTCTTCCCGCCACATCACCTGGGCCAGCTCCCGGGCCACGCCATCGCCGGCCGCGAAGAGTTGAGGCAAATGGCATTTGGCGCAGGGGAAATTGGCCAGGGTGGCGTCCTCGGGGGCCTTCACCGCCAACGGCCCCTTTTGCAGGTGCTTGGCCATGAAGGAATAGCCCCTGATCCCCATCCAGGGCCGGGCGTGGTGGGATTTTTGCCATTGCCGGTAGATCTCGGGGTGGCATTCCCCGCAGGCGGCCGAGTCGTAGCGGGTGATCAGCTCGGCCAGGGTGGCGGGAGAAGGGGCGGGGCCGGCCGCGCCCGCCGCCATAGCGGAACCAGGGGGGAACAGGAGGACGCCCGCCAGCAGGGTAAGGGCGGCGAGTGCGCTCGCGAGCTTGGAGTGCCTTGTAGTCATGCTTTGCCTTTCCCGACCGGCGCACTCGGGGAATGATTAACCGCCGAGGCCGTCTCGCGCACCCCTTAATGGGCGGCAGGCGACCGCTCGCCGGCGGAGCAGCGGAAGGTTGGGTAAGTTTAGTGGTTTCAAGGGAAAACCACCATAAGAGATGGATGATTTGATGAGAATGTTGGGATAGGCTGAGGGGAGTGAAGCTCCCCCGAGTTGTGGACACATCGAAAAGCGTGCATAACGCGCTTGGCGGGGTTCCATGGGCAAGAGGCGTTGGAGCTATACTCGGGAGATAAAGCTAGAAGGCGTACGCGTTAACCGCACCTGACCTGCGCGAGGAACCTGCCTTACACCACGTCAGCTTTGGCATATCACCCCAGATCATTGGTCGGCAGGAAAGGCAACCATTTGCTGCCGAGCTTCATCCCACAATTTCAGTCGCACACAGGACACGCTTCTCAGAATGGTAAGCGGTGCCTTGGCTTGCAGGGCCGGAACGGCGTCATAACAATCTTTCAGATGATAATTGGGTATCCTCGGGCTTAGATGGTGGACATGGTGATAGCCGATGTTGCTGGACAACCATCGCAGCACCGGCGGCAATTGGTAAAACGAACTGCCTTCCATGGCCGCCCGCAACGGCTCCCAGTCACCTTTGCGGGCCCAATAACCGCCAGGAAACTGGTGCTGGACGTAAAACAGCCAGATCCCCGCCGCCCCTGCGAACCAAAAAGCCGGCAACTGGATCAAAAGGTATGTTCGCCATCCAAACAGCCAATTGGCAAGCAATATCGCGGCAATGATAAGCAAGTTGGTATACAGCACGCTCAAGCGCTGCTTGCGTTTCACTTCGCGAGTGGGAAGGCGGTTGGCGAATATAAAAGTGAACACGGCGCCCAGCCCCAACATTATGATGGGATTGCGGTAGAGCCTGTATTGCAAACGTTTTGTCTTGGCTGAGTTCTCATACTCCTTCAGGGTCATGGTCCAGATGTCGCCAAACCCCCGCGCATCGAGATTTGCGTAGGTGGCATGGTGGCGCAGGTGGGCATAGCGCCAATCTTCGAATGGGGTGAACACCAGTACGCCAAGAATATAGCCGAACACCGTGTTGAGACCTTGCCGCTTGAAAAGCGAACCATGCACACAGTCATGAAACAATATGAAAATCCGGACAAGGAAAGATCCGGCGACAAGGGCTAGGAGCAGAGTCAGGGCATAAGGGTAGCCGAGTTGAACCGAACGAACCATCAGGTACCACAGCAAGCCGTAAGGTAGCAGTGTGTTGAGCAGTTGAAATATGGCTTTGCCGCTATTGGAGTGCCGAAAGGACGTCAATTCCTGGTACCATTCAGGCCACTTGCGTCCGGGCTGCAAATTCTCGATGACTTCTTTGGGCTCTATTGCTTCGGAATCTCCCACTTGTTTCTCCGAAAAAATTTTACCCGGGTAGAAATAGGTCGGTTCCTTTTCGATTGTATGGCTAGGCTAGCCTTGAGTGAACCATCATTTTGTTGTTCCCCAGGCTTGAACCCGGTTGCGCCAAAACATCACGAGCCCAACCTGAGCGACGCACCAGGCTCGCGCCACGACAATCCCGGCATATCATCTCGTTTTTGCTGGCAATATCATCCAGCAAAAAGCCAAGTCGGTTTCCCCCGGCTGGTGGAGGGGTGGAAGCCCAAACGCCAAAGTGAACCAAACCCGGTTTTCCGGAAACCAGTTTCGGCGAGTCCGGCTGTATAGTGACGGTATTCGCCTGAGGGTCGCCTCCTATTGGATGTGTTTAGGCCGCTCTTTCAGTTTCTGTCTTTTGGGGCCCGGTTTCAAGCCCTTCAGGCCGCCTAAGAAGCTCTGTAAGGGGGGCCTCGCCTTCATATTGCGGCCTGGGTGGGGCCGCTTCGTTTTGGAGGTTTCCAGGAAGGCTTCCAGGTCCTGCTGCATCTCCTCCAGGGCCTCAGGTTGCCATGGCTGCCGTGGTCCAGGATGGTTATTTCGCTTTCCTCGAGCACCCGTTAGGGTTGGGGGCCCTTGGAACCGGGAAGCCGGTCCACCAGGCCCGCGGCTCCATAAGTCTGGTAGTTCCGCCGAATCTCGTAGAATTGCTGGCGGGAATACCCGATGACCTTGCAGACCCGTCTGATACCGCTCGTCTCTGCCGCCAGCTCTAGCAGGATGTTGAAAAAGTCCATCCATGGCCTTTTTCAACCCATCTTGGCAAAAGCGTCGTTTTGCCAAGATGGACAAATTGCTTGCCTTTTCAAGGCTGCGCAATTTGGCGCGCCGTCCCTGGCGCGCCTAGCAGCCTGTTTTTCAACAGCCTGCTAGCAAGCTCAGCTTCCTTCTCGGGTTCTAAGTGCTTCGCAACACTTCTTCTGACCCGGTAGGAGGCGGCACGGCCACCTTCCCTTGGCGCCAACGTGTCAGGTCATTACCGTTGTAGCACGCTATTTATGGAGAAAAAGGCCCCCGCCGCGCGGCGGGGGCCTTGCTCATCCCATACACAACCCCGGTTCTAAACTCCCGGGATCATTTCTCCTGCCACACTGGTTTCCGCTTTTCCAGGAAGGCGGTGAGCCCCTCCTGGGCGTCCTGGGTGGTCATCAGCTCGTTCAGGTAGATGTCCTCGATCACCGCCAGGCCCTTGCCCACGTCGTCGCCCAGGCCGTTCAGAATGGCCTTGGTGGTGAGGCGCAAGAGCAGGCCCGACAGCGCCATCAGCTTGCCCACCAGGGCCTGGGTGGCTTCTTCCAGCTGGTCCGGGGGCACCACCTGGTTCACCATGCCGCAAGCCAGGGCCTCGGGGGCCTTGATGGTGGCGCCGGTCAAGATCAGCTCCAGGGCCTTCTTGTAGCCCATCTGCCGGGGGAACAAGAGCGCGGCGATGGGCGGGAACACGCCCACCTGGATCTCCGGCTGCGCGAACTTGGCCTTCTCGGAGGCCACCACCAGGTCGCAGGCGATGGCCAGTTCGCAGCCGCCGCCCAGGGCCGCGCCCTGGATCTGGCCCACCGTGGTGATGCCCAGGTTGGCCAGGCGGCGGAATATGCCGTGGAACACCTCGATCATCTCGTGCACCTGGTCGCCCAGGTGCTCGCCCACGTCCACGCCGGCGCTGAAGGCCTTGCCCTCGGCCTTGATAAGGAGCACCTTCACCGCCTGGCCCTTCAGGCTGTCCAGGGCGTGATTCATCTCCTTCATCATGGCGATGTTCATCACGTTCAGGGGCTCGCGGCAAAGGGTCAGGGTGGCCAGGCCGTCGGCCACCGCCAATTTAATGTTCTCGTAGGACATGCGTCTCATCCTTCCTGGGGCCGGAGCCGGTCCGTCCCGGTTTGAGGGCGGGCCGCCCGGCCGATGGCGCGGGCGGCCCGGGCCGGGGGCCTACTCCTTGGGCTTGCCCAAGACCTGGGCGAAGGTGTCCTCGTCGGCCGGGGCGCCCTGGGCGATGAGCTGGCGGAACTTCAGGAAGTCGATGACGTCGGTGCCGGTGATCTTCTTGGTGTTGAAGGCGCCGAAGCCCAGGAAGGCCTCGTAGTTCATGTTGGCCATGAGCCAGTGGCGGTTGGGCAGCTTGGCCTGGTCCCAGAAGAACTTCTTCTTGGCCCGGATGCCGTCGATGGATTTCATCACGCAGCCCGGGAACAGGTTGGCGAAGGTCCACAGGACCTTGCCCATTTCCTGATCCAACAGCTCGAAGCTCTTCTCGCCTTCCTTGATGCGGGCCTTGGCCTCGCCCAGGGCGGCCTTGTCCTTCTGGTACTCGCCGTAGACGATCTCGCCGTCCTCCACCCAGCGGTCGGTGATCAACAACGGGTTCCTTACGAACTTGCCGTTCTCCTTCAACACCGGGGTCACCTTGGAAACCAGGTTCTTGGCCTTCATCTTGTAGGCCGACCACATCTCGCAGGAGACGCAGTTCCACATGGCGTCTTCCATGTTGA
>JAHLLK010000184.1 GCA_020444165.1 Deltaproteobacteria bacterium
TCGGCTTGCTGCAATTCTCGACAATGGTGTTCATTACCGGCACTTCCTGTTGTTTAATCAAAACCCCTCTGGCCATGAACCGGATCACATCCGCTTCCTCCACGATCATTGCGATGCGGGCCAGATGTTCAAGGGTCGGTTCCACCAGCTCCCCGGTTTCGTCGTCATAAACAAACGGAGCGGTTCCCCCCACGCCAAAAGAATCTTCCGGTATCCAGTACTGTTCTCTCCCGGGCGCGGTCGCAAGAACCTGCTCAATGAGGGGCGTCAGGACGTGGATATGCCCCGTACTCTCATCAAATGCCGCAAGCCCCGTATCTTCAAAAATCCCTTTTATTTCTTTCGATACGCACTTGACGCCGACCTCTTCCAGAACGCGCAAGGCATCTGCATGAATTTGTTCAAGAAGGCCATTACATTTAAGATTCATTCGTTTTTTCCCCTTCCTTTTAGATCGTTATGTGCATTCCGTCGCAGGCGAATCGGATTCCATTGTATTCCCGCTGGATAGCTTGATAATCATCGTAGCCCCTGTTCCAGTACTCCTCCATATGGACAAAAAGGACCTTCTTCGCTTCGATTTCGGCGGCCAGGGCAACGGTCTCTTCGAAAGTGTACAAGGTCTTCCTGGATACATGATTTTCAGGATATCGAAACCCGTGTTTGAGATTGTCCTCGAAGATGCCGGGCTGAATGACCAGAAGATCGGCCTTTCGCACCTCTTTCCTCTCTTTGGGGAATGGTTTGATGTCGCACGGCGCATAAACCATCCTCTTTCCATCCTTTTCAAAGACATAAACAAAGGAGGGGTGAGGACCCCTGTCCACCTGTATCGCCGTTACATCCGTTTCTCCTATGGTTGTCTTCTCGTCGAAGACTACACATTTGACAAAACCCCGGGTCTGATAAAAATCTATTACCGGACCGTATACGGAACGGATATGTTCCAGTTTGTCCATCAGAGCCCGGGGCAGGACCAGCCGAATCGTTTTCTCCTCATAGGCCTTCCAGGCGCGAAAATCGAGTGAGATCTGTTCCACCACCCGAAACCCCTCCACGTGGTCTGGATCCAAGTGGGTAAAAAGGAGAGAATCGATGCGATCGATTCCACCTCTGTTCAATTGAAGGGCGATCTCCGCCGGAGTGTCCATGAGCAGATGTTCATCGTGCAAAAAAGCGGAAGGCCCCGTCCTTTCATAAGGCCGGCCCTTGGATCTCGCTTCCTCGCAAACCCGGCACCGGCAGAGTGGTTTCGGTATGACCGTGCACCCCCCTGAGCCTAAAATGGTCAAATGCATTCAAGATCCTTCCTGCCCCGTCAACTCCACGGAAAGGGGCTGTTGGACACCGGGTGCAGCTTGCCTTTTTTGTACCGATCAAAACGAAACGGTTCCAGAAGAGTCTGTTTTTCTCCCAGGACTTCTTTTGCCGCAAGTTCCCCCACGCCGATCATCTTGTACCCGTGATTGGAATCCAGAATCATGTAACAGTTCTGTTTCACCACATCAAAGATGGGAAAACTGTCCGGCGTAAAACAGCCCACGCCTCCGGAAGGCTCATCTTTGTAAAGAAGATGTTTGCCCTCGTACCGCTTCTGGCAATGGGCCAGGGCAGAGGTCCACATATGAACGAACTCCGGCGTTACGGTAAAGTCCGGAGAATCGATGCCGTAGGGATCGACTTTCACCTCGCCCTCCACAATGTACGGGGCCGCGCCTCCCTGGACGCCGCCGAAGTTGAAATCCGGTTTGAAGTAGATCCCCCACATTTTTTCCGTGATGATGCTTCCGTCTTCGCTGGAATAAAGGGGCGCCTGTGAATCCACGTGAATGACCGGAGGCATTTTCCCCTGGTTATTCATGGCGTACTCAGGGTCCACCCCCAGGGTGCCTTCCACCAGACACCAGTAAGTCCACATCTGATTTCCGGGGTGAACAACGCCGTCGGGACCCAGGATGTCTATATGGCCGGGAAGCTCCAGCAAATCCCAGAAACCCCTGGCCCAGGGACCGGGGGCCGCGATTACCCAGTCGCATTGAATATCCCCCTTTGATGTCTCAACGGCCGTGACGCTGTCCTTATCCATTTTGAACCCGGTCACCTCCGCGCCGGTGAGGATTCGGACCCCCTCGGCCTCGGCCTTGTCGGCCAGTCGGTACAGGGATCGCATCTGATGGGCATACCCCCCTTTTTTTTCGTGAAGGACAGAAGTGATGCCCTTGGCCTGCCAGTCCTCAAATATATTTTCCTTCATATAGTTGAGGCAGTCTTTTTCGCCTTCAATAAATGCGGACGTATATCCGATCTCTTTCTGCTGTTTGTAAATTTCCGCCACATTCTCGTGCATCGATTCGGGGGAAATCTGCATATAGCCTACCGGATGATATCCGTATGCGTCGGCATCCTCTTCCCAGAGGGCAACGCTGTGTGCCATCAGCTCTCGCATGGCTGGCTGGAAGTAGTTATTGCGGATAACGCCGCAGGCAATCCCGGATGCGCCCGCTCCGATCGATGTTTTGTCGATGACCAGGATTTCCTTTCCACTCCCCTGTTTTTTTTGTTTCAGTTCTTTTGCCAGATGCCAGGCCGTACTCAGGCCGTGAATTCCTGCTCCGATAATGATGTACTTATATTGTGTTGGAAATGCCATGATGCCTCCTTTGTGTGATGATCCAAATGACTAAAATGTCTGAAGCCGGCGTTGCGTTGCAACGCCCGAATAAAATAAAAAAAGCCGGCGTTCTGCCTTCGAGGCGAAATCCGGCTTTGAAAGGTGCGT
>JAHLLK010000179.1 GCA_020444165.1 Deltaproteobacteria bacterium
TTAAACTATGAAGTTTTTTGGGGGAAGGGGGGTGTGGGGGGAGGGGGCCTTTTTTTCAAAAAAGGCCCCCTCCCCCCACATCTTCCTCTTAACTCCCCCCGGGCCTAATCCTCCGAACTGGGATTCAGCGAGACCACCTGGCCTTCGAAGACTTCCAGGGCCATCAGCACCACCGGGTGTTCGGCCAGTTGCTGGGCCCGTTCGGCCGAGCGGGGGTCCGGGCCCACGGGGCAGGCCACGCCTTCGTCTTCCCGGCCGGCCGCCAGGCGCACCTTGAGCCGGCCGCCCCAGAGATCCTGGGCCATCTGGTTCAGGCGGCCCTCGTGGGCGGCGGAGCAATAGGAGGCGGCGATGGGCCCGGGCGGCAGGGTGATCTCCAGGACCCCGTCCTCCTGGCGGGCGGTGGAGCGCCCCAAGAGGCCGGTGAGCACCGGCTCGCTACGCCCGCAATAGGCGGAAAGCTCCCGGAAGGCGGCCTCGGCCGCGGCGGGTGGCGCGCCGGCCGCCGGGGGGGCGGGAGGCGTGGCCGGGGGCTCCGGGGCGGGCGGCGCCGGCGCGGCGGCCGGGGCTGGGGATGCGGCCGGAGAAGCGGCGGGCGCTGGCGTGGCCGGCGCGGCGGACTGGGCCGCCGGGGGCGCCGGGGGGGCCACCGGAGCGGAACGGGGCGGGGCCGCGGCGGGACCGGCCGGACCCCGGGGGGCCGGAGGCGCGTCGCGGCCGCCGCTTTCGCCGCCGGCGTCGCCCAGGCGGGCGATGACCTCCTCCAGGCTCAGCACCGGCCGCACCTGGGTGAGCTTCAGCAGGGTCATTTCCATGACCAGCCGGGGCCGGCTGGCCCGCCGGAACAGGTCCTCGCTGGCCGCCAACTGGTCGAAGATCTCGTGCAGGGTCTCGGCCGAGGCCCCGGCCGCCTGCTGGCCCAATTCGGCGATTTCCTGGGCGGTGAGGCCGAAGAGGTCCGCCCCGGGCGGGGCGGCCTTGGCCGCGGCCAGGTTGCGGAATTGCTCCAAGAGCGCGCCGTAAAAGGCCTGCATCTCGCCGCCGGCCGCGTAGACCTGGCTCACCAGTTCCAGCACCTGCCCGGCCTGGCCGTCCAGCACGGCCTGGGCCGTGGCCCGCACCAGCTCACGGTCCACCAGGCCCAGAAGCTCCACCACCTCGGGGTGGGAGAGCTCCTCCTGGCCGCTGGCCAGCACCTGGTCCAACAGGCTCAGGGCGTCGCGCACGCTGCCGTCGGCCTCCCGGGCCATGAGGGCCAGGCTCTCCGGCGGCAGGCGGAGCCCCTCGGCCGCGAGCACCGTCTCCAAGTGGGCGGCAATGGTGCGGGGGTCCAGGCGGCGGAAGTCGTAGCGCTGGCAGCGGGACAGGATGGTGAGCGGCACCTTGTGCACGTCGGTGGTGGCCAGGATGAACACCGCGTGGTCCGGCGGCTCTTCCAAGGTCTTCAACAGGGCGTTGAAGGCCGCCTTGGAGAGCATGTGCACCTCATCCAGGATGGTCACCCGGTAGCGGGCCGACTGGGGGTGGTAGCGGATCACCTCCCGCAGTTCGCGCACGTCCTCCACCCGGGAGTTCGACGCCGCGTCGATCTCCTGCACGTCCACCGAGTGCCCGCCCTCGATCTCCAGGCAGTGTACGCACTTGCCGCAGGGCTCGGCCGTGGGGCCCTCCACGCAGTTCAAGGCCTTGGCCAGGATGCGGGCCACCGAGGTCTTGCCCACGCCCCGGGGGCCGGTGAAGCAGAAGGCGTGGGCCAGGCGGCCCGAGGCCAGGGCCCCGGCCAGGGTCTTGCTCACGTGCTCCTGGCCCACCACCTGGGAAAAGGTGGCCGGGCGGTGGGTGCGCGCCAGGACCAGGTAACTCACGGCAGATGCTCCTCAGGTCTAAATTGCTTGTTTATGCCTGCAAAATTAGTATATTATCAGTCATCTAAATAAAATTCAAAGCTAAAGAATTTTATGCTTCGTATCAGCGTTGCGGGGAAACCCACTTAGCCAAACATGCTATTCAACTGAATCTTAGGGAAAAACGAATCTCCAAAAGATCACAGATCGCTTATTTTTTTGCCTTAGAATTTTGACACGTTAGCCATATCGTAGTCAGCTGGGTTCTTTTCAACGCCCAGCTTGAGTTATATCCACCACTTGATCAAATTGGAGAAGATTATGACAGTAAAACAAGAATACTTAAAAATTGTGGAAGAAAACCTAGATCGCGGCAAATTCATATCCTTCGTTAGATATATGGCTAAGGTGGCTGAACACAAAAGATGTGTAACCTATAAAGAATTAGAACAGACATTTGGCCTTAATCATAGTCAAGTTGGCAGCTACGCTGGTTTGTTCGGTTATTTTTGCTGTTACATGGAATGGCCCATGATGAACAGCTTAATCATCAGCTCTACGCATTGCACTCCTAGCGATGGGTTCGATGTTTTTCAAAAATATGACGGAAAAGATTGGGGGAGCATTATAACAGAATGCTGGAAATCATTTCACGTGACAACCGGCAGCGATAATCGTGTAAATTATTCGGGACTAGATAAGTCAATCACTGAATTTCTAGATAATTTTTCACAAGTATTCGATGCCAACAAAATATATCCCGGAGTAGCATAAATAGGCCCTAAACAAATTCAGATCTGCTAGGGTGATTTTAAAAATATCGAAATCATATAGAATCAAACATAATATTAAGCGATGAGCCTATCCGCATGGTGCAACGAGAGGTTTCATAAGGTTGACGCCTTTCA
>JAHLLK010000066.1 GCA_020444165.1 Deltaproteobacteria bacterium
GGGTTGAATCTTCAAGACCGCGGCGGGAGCGAACGAGCCTCCGTGCGAAGGGCAACCTCCCCCGACCCGTTACGCCAGCCGCGGCGACGCGGCCCGGTTTGAGGTGTTCAAGGGGCGAGCCCGCTTCGGGAGCTGGCGAGGACACGTGCGAAGGGCAACCTCCCCCGACCCGTTACGCCAGCCGCGGCGGCGCGGCCGGCCGCGGGATTTGGTTGCAGGGGGTGGGGTGAGTTTGGTAACGATGTAATAGGGGCCATGTAAGGTTCGGGGGTCAGGTGCGGCCATGACCCGGCAGAGGCGGCCCCTGGGCGTCAGTCGAAATCCGGTGAAGAGAGCTTATGCGGAACATGCTTGCCGTCATAGGGCTTCTGGCCCTTTGGGGCGTTTTCCTGGCCGTTTCCCCGGCCGGGGCCGCCGATGACAATGCTTACAAGCTGCGCCAATTGGAGCAGCGCCTGGAGTCGCTGAAAACCAAATACACGGATCAGCATCCCGACGTGATCCGGGTGCAGCGGATGATCGACTACTTGAAATCCCAGCCCGATGCCGTGCTGAGCGTGCCGGTGCTGCCGGAAGCGAAGCCGGCCGCCACCCCGGCCCCCGGGGCGGGGAAAAAGGCGGCCCAGGCAGACCGCCGGAAGACGCCCAAAAAGCCTACGGCTTCCGAGGTGGCCAATTCCCTCTTGGGCGGACCACCGGTGCCGCAGGACCAGCCGGCCGCGGCGGACACCGCGCCTCAGAAGCCGCCGGCCGCTCCGCTGGGCCAGGACACGGCCTGGGGGACCTCGGACTCGAGCCTGGTTTTGAGCGTGCGGCAACGGGAAGCCGAGCGGACCAAGCTCCGCGAACTCATGGGCATCGGCCAGGCCGGCCAAGCCCTGCCCGGCCCCGGGGCCACCACCTCCGGCTCGACGGTGGTCCGGACGAAACGTTGACGGGGGGCCGCAGGCCGCTCGGCTAGGCAGATGGTTACCGCACCCCGGCAGGCGGAGCCGGCTGGGGGCGAGGTACTGTTGATTTATGAATTAATTTAGAGAAAGACGCGCTTGTTGGCGCGCCTGGCAAAAGGTTGTGCCGCAGCCAGCCAGCAGGGCGCGGCCCGCTTATTCCATCCGCGGGCGGCCCGGGGAGAGTCTGCATGACCCGTCAAATCCTGATCGTGGACGACGAGAAGGACCTCCTGGATCTCACGAAGACTTTTTTCGAGACCTTTGATTTCGACGTGGCGGTGGCGTCCAGCGGTGAGGAGGCCCTGGCCATCCTGGAGCATGATTCCTTTGGCGTGATCTTCCTGGATCTGAAAATGCCGGGTATGGACGGCGTGGAGCTTTGCAAGCTCATCCGGGAGCGGGACGCCGAGGTGACCATCTACGCGGTCACCGGCTACCACGAGATCTATCCTCCCGAGGCCTGCCGCCAGGCGGGCTTTGACGACTATTTCAACAAGCCCGTGAGTTTGCACCTTTTGCACAACGCCGCGCTCCGGGCTTTTGAGAAGCACCCGGGCTAAGGCGCTCACGCCCCCCACCGCCAGGTTTTGGCGGCGGGCCGCCTCCCGCGGCTTGCCTCTCGGCCGGGCATGAGCTAACCTTGCCGCGGTTTGCGGTCTGGTCCGCCCGCCCGGGGCGGCCGGGGCCCACCCCCTCGAACTAGCACGGAGCAGGCATGGGCGCGGAGCCCGCATACACCTGGGCCCAGAGACTGGGCTTCAATTTGGCTGCCGGGGCGGGAGCCCTGTTGACCCGCGCCCTTATAGCCACCCTGCGGGTGACCATATTGAACCCGGAGGTGGAGGAGGAGTACCTGAAGAGCGGTCGCCAGGTGCTCCTGGTCACCTGGCACCGTAGCTGGCTGTGCGGGGTGGCCTATCTGGGCCGCTATCACCCGGCGCTCATGGCCTCGGGCAGCCGGGACGGCGAGTACCTGGCCCGGTTCCAGCGCTTTGTGGGCTGCCGCTCGGTGCGGGGCTCGTCCTCCCGCGGCGGGGCCCAGGCCCATCGTGAGATGGTGCGTTTCGTGCTGCAGGGCGGCCAGGTGGCGGCCAACGTGGCCGACGGGCCCCAGGGCCCCCGCTACCAGGCCAAGGCCGGCATGATCGCCCTGGCCCAGCTCACCGGGGCGCCGCTGTTGCCGGTGATGTTCGCGGCCGACCGTTCTTGGGTGCTCACCAAGGCCTGGGACCGCACCATCATCCCCAAACCCTTTGCCCACGCCTACGCCCTGTACGGCCGGCCCCTGGTGGTGCCCCGCCGGCTCACCCCGGCGGAGCGGGAGCGCTACCGCCAGGAGCTGGAAGACGAGCTGAACCGCCTGAAGGACGTGGTGGACCAGCGGGCCGGGTTTCAAGATCCCGCTTGAAGCGCCGTAATACGCCCCCGGAATAGGCACTCGGACAGAGAATCCCGCCGCAGATGTGGCTGGGGCCGGGACCTGGTGGGCGCGGGAGGCCGCCCGGACCAGCCGGCCGCAAGATGACGGGGCGCCGCCCTCCCCCCGGAAGGCCGTAGGGGGCCGCCCAAACGCCCCCAGGTTCCCACCCTGCCCCTATTCAGGAGGGCTTTTCGCCCCTCCGCTTCCCTGACCCCCGGCCTCCGGCCGGATGAGGTCACTGCCGCATGATCCAGCCCAGGAAGGCGATGAACTCTTTCAGGAGCAGGAAGGAGATCTGGCCGCTCATCTCGTCGCGCATGATGTGGATGGCGTAGAAGGGCTCGGTGGCCTTCTGGTAGCAGCGGACCGAGGTGATGGCGTCATAGGTGTCGATGATGCGGAGGATCTGGGAGCCGGTCAGGAGTTCCGCCTCGGCCAGGCCCTGGGGATAGCCGCTGCCGTCCAGGTTTTCGTGGTGCTGGCGCACCATCAGCGGCACCTCCCGGGGCAGAAGCGGCTGGTCGGCCAATAGGAGATAGCCCTCTTCGGGGTGGCGGTGCACGATTTTCCATTCGGCCGGGGTCAGCTTGCCGGGCTTGTACAGCACCTCGGGCGGGGTGTTCCGCTTGCCCAGGTCGTGGTACAGGGCGCCCAGGCCCAGGGACTCCAGGTCCTTGCCGGTGAGGCCCAAAAAGCGCCCAAAGGAGGTGGCCAGGAGGCAGACGTTGACCGAATGGGTGTAGAGGTCATAATCGGCCACCAGGAAGTCCATGAGGTTGGGCAGGGACTGGGGGTTTTCCCTGATCATGCTGCTGAAGGCGCGGCAATACTCCAGGCCCAGCTTGATGTTCTCGCCCATCTTTTCGCCCATTTTGGGGCTCTGCATGGTGCTTTGCACCAAGACATGGGCGTGGTCATATAGGATGCGGCCCTTGGCCTCGGGGGAGAGGTCGCGGCGGGCCAGCTCGGCGGTCACCTGCTCGGTCACCGCGGCAAGCAGGGCCTGTTGGTCCCGCGGCCAGCCGTAAAAGGCGTCGATACCGTTTTTTTCCAGCTGCAGCAGGGTGGCCGGGCTCAGGCTGCCGCCCTTCTTGACCACCCGGGCCAGGGTCAGCTTGCCGCCCGGGGGCTGGTAGGGCAGGAAAAGGTCTCCCGGCACATTGAGGCCGGGGGTGACGAGGTGGAAGGGAATCCTCACCATGTCGGCCACGAGGGATTGGATGGCCCGGCCTTCCGCTTCGGCCACGGCCAATTTCCCGCCGGGCAGTTGCTCCAGCTCTATGCGGCGGTCGGTCTGCGCAGGTTCTGTAACGTCCATGACCCCTTTTCCTCACAAGACAACCGGGCCAAACGCCTGGGGCGGGGGCAGTGCACCGCGGGGGTTCCCTAAGGAACCCGACACGAGGTAACAGCTCGGGGGAGGGGACGGGCGGGAAAACGGCCGGCCGGTCTGCTTGGTGAGGCGGCCTCTCCCCCTCCGGCGGCTGGGCCGGGAGAACCACCTGCCAAGCTGAGGCCGGGGCGGGCCTTCGGCCGACTCGGCCCCAGAGGGCGAGGCAACCGGGAAAAACCGGCGGAGCAGACGACCAGCAGGCTTATGTTGGGATATGCGCCTCGGGATGTCAACTGGTTTGGCAGGGCGCTCCCGGCGGCCGCCGCCCGCCCTGCCCTGCCTTTACAGCCCTCCGGCCTGGTGTTAGACTGCCTTTTTGCCGGCAACGGCGCCGGGTTGCCCCGGGTCTTCCTTCTGGGGCCGCCGCCGGGCCTGCACCCTGCCCCCCGGCCAGGCGACCCCGGGAGCCGGGATTGCTCTTTGCCGCCCATGCCGGCCGCGGCCTCCCGGGACCCCCGGGAGCCGGCGCTTGCCAGCCGGGAACCACCGAGGTACCATGGAATTCTTCCGCCATTTCTCGGAAATCAGCCGCCACCGCGCCCTGGTGGGGGCCCTGACCTCCCGCGACCTCAAGGCCCGCTACCGGGGCTCGGTCCTGGGCTTCTTGTGGACCTTCCTGAACCCGCTCCTCCTGCTCTTGGTCTACTCCCTGGTGTTCAGCGTGTACTTCCGGGTGCAGATGGAAAACTACGCGGTGTTCATGTTCACCGGGCTGTTGCCCTGGGTGTTCTTCAGCCAGGCCCTGAACGAGGCCACCGGGGCCATAACCGACGCCGGCAGCCTGGTGACCAAGGTCATGTTCCCCATGCAAGTGTTGGTGTCGGTGCGGGTGTGGACCAATTTCATAAACTTCCTCTTGTCCTTGCCCATCCTGGCCCTGTTCTACCTGGGCTTTGGCAAGCCGGTGACCTGGACCGCCCTGGCGCTCCCGTTGGTGGCCCTGGTGCAGTTGTGGTTCACCTACTCCCTCTCGCTCCTCTTGGCCACGGCCTGTGTGTTCATGCGGGACACCCGGCACATCCTGAACAACGTTCTGACCCTGTGGTTCTTCGTCACCCCCATCCTCTACCCGCCGGCCCAGGTGCCCGCGGCCTTTCAGCCTCTGGTGAAGCTGAACCCGGCGGCCCTGCTCGCCATGGCTTACCATGACGCCCTGTTCTGGGGCCGCTGGCCCAATGCCAAACACCTGGCCGCGGTGGCTTTCCTGAGCTTGATCTTCACCTGGGCCGGGGTGAAAATTTTCGATACCTATAAAGAATACTTCGCCGAGAAAATCTGACGGCGGGTCCGGAAGGGTCGATGCAGGAAGAGAACGGGACCAGACCGGGGGCCTGGACTGTTTTGAGTTTGGCCTCCCTGGGGTTCATGCTCAGCATGTTCTACCGCGTGTCGGCCGCGGTCATCAGCCCGGAGTTGAGCCGCGAACTGGCCCTGGATTCCGACGACCTGGGCCAGCTCTCGGCGGCGTTTTTCTATGCCTTCGCGCTGTGCCAAGTGCCGGTGGGCCTGGCCATGGACCGCTGGGGGGCGCGGGTGGTCATGAGCCTGTTCTCCCTGGCCGGGGTGGCCGGGGCGGTGTGCTTTGCCCTGGCCGGCGGGGTGGTGCAGGCCTGGTGGGGCCGGGCCCTGTTGGGGGTGGGCATGAGCACCGCGCTCATGGGCTCCCTGGCCCTGGTGGCCGGCTGGTTCGCGCCGTGGCAGTTCGCCACCCTCACCGGGCTCATCGTGGCCGCGGGCCAGGCCGGGCAGCTTATGGCCGCCACCCCCCTGGCCTGGCTCACCGAGACCCTGGGTTGGCGGGGGGCCTTCTGGGTGGTGGCCGCCTTTCACCTGGTCCAGCTGGCGGGGTTCTTCCTGGTGGTGCGGGACCGCCCCCCGGGCCGGCCGGCTCTGCCGCGGGGCGAGTCCAACCCCCTTTCCGACCTCCGGCATTTGTTGTCCAAACCGGTGTACTGGATGATCAGCCTGGGCACCTTCATGCGCTACGGGGCCTTCATGTCCATCCTGGCCTTGTGGGCCGGGCCGTTTCTCATGGGCGGCCTGGGGCTGGGCCCGGTGGAGGTGGGCAACATGCTGGTGCTCTCCGGGGTGGGCTACATGGTGGCCCTGCCCTGGTCGGGCCGCCTGAGCGACCGGGTGCTCCGCTCCCGCAAGCTGGTGATCTGGCCGTCGTTTTTCATGATGGGCGGGCTCACCGCGGCCCTGGCCTGGCTGGAGCAGGGGGTGAGCCTGTGGCTGTTGGGGCTGTGGTTCTTCCTGTTCGGGGTGTCGGCCGCGCCGGGCCAGATCATGTACGCCCACATTCGGGAGCTGATGCCGGCCCGCCTCTCGGCCACGGCCATGACCGGCATCAACATCTTCACCATGCTGGGGCCGGCGGCGATGATGCAGCTCACCGGCGCCTTGGTGGCCGGCGACCCGGCCGGCCAAACCGGGCCCGAGGCCTTCCGGCCGGTGTGGTGGGTCCTGACCGCCGGGGTGCTCCTGGCCGGCGTGGTCTACAGCTTGACCCCGGACAGCCGGCTGGCCGCTGACGACTGAGCCCCCTCCGCCGGCGACCGATCCCCCTCCCCCTCGCTTTCGCCAAACAGCCGGCCCTGCCCCCGCCCGGCCCGCTTGGCCTGATACATGGCCTGGTCGGCGCAGCGGATCAGGGTGTCCAGGTCGCCAGCGTGGCGGGGGAACAGGGCCACCCCCAGGCTGGCCCCCACGGTTATCTCCCGGCCGGCCAGGATAAAGGGCGGGGCCAGGGCGGCCAGGATGCGCCGGCCCGCCTGCCGGGCCTCGGCCGGGCCGGCCACCTCGGGCAGGATCATCAGGAACTCGTCGCCGCCCAGGCGGCTCACCGTGTCCTCTTCCCGCAGCGCTCCGGTGAGCCGGGCCGCCGCCTCCTGCAGCACCAGGTCGCCGGCCGCGTGGCCCAGGGTGTCGTTGATCTCCTTGAAGCCGTCCAGATCCAGGAACACCACCGCCACCTGCTGGCGACGCCGCCGGGCCCGGCCCAGGGCCATGGCCAAGCGGTCTTGGAACAACAGCCGGTTGGGCAGGCCGGTGAGCGCGTCGTGGTGGGCCTGGCGCCACATGCGCTCCTCGCTTTGCTTGCTTTCACTGATGTCGTGGAACAGGGCCACATAGTGGGTGGTGCGCCCCGCGGCGTCGCGGATGGCGCTGATGGTCAGCCACTCGGGGTAGGCCTCGCCGCTCTTCCGGCGATTCCAGATCTCGCCCTGCCACTGCCCGGTGGTGACCAGCGAGCGCCACAGGTGGCGGTAGAAGGCCTCGTTGTGGCGGTCGGACTTCAGGATGCGGGGGTTCTGGCCCAGCGCCTCGGCGGCGCTGTAGCCGGTGATCTCCGTGAAGGCCGGGTTGACCATCTGGATGGTCCCCTGGGGGTCGGTGATCGTGATGCCTTCGCTGGAATTGGCAAACACCTTGGCGGCCAGCTCCAGGCGGTCCTCGGAGTCCTTGCGCCAGGTGAGGTCGCGCACCATGGCCAGCAGCCGCGGTCGGCCGTGCAATTCCACCCGCCGGAGCACCACCTCCACCCAGAACTCGTGGCCGTCCCGGGCCCGAGCCAGCCACTCGAAGCGGGTAAAGCCTTCGGCCAAGCCTTGTTCCATTTTTTCCCAAACCGCTTCCTGGGAAAACCCCGCGTCGCCGGCGCTGAGATCGGCCGTGCGCAAGGTGAGCAGTTCCTCCGGGGAGTAGCCGTAAAGCTCGCTGGCCCGCCGGTTCACCTCCAGGATGCGGCCGTCCGCCGGGTCGTGCACGAAGATGGCGGCTTCCACGGAGTCGAGGATGGTGCGGTAGTTGGCCTCGGCCTGGCGGTGGGAAAGGAGAGCCTGGCGGGTGGCGGTGAGGTCATGGTGCATGGTGACCGCCCCGCCCTCGGGCAGATCCAGGGGAGTGATCTGCACCCGGAACCAGCCCGGCCGGCCGGCGGCATGGGGACAGGGGTATTCCAGGCTGAAGGAATCCCGCTCGCCTTGGAGCACCTGCTCCAGTCCGGTCAGGACCCTGAGCGCCGCTTCCTGGTCCGAACCCTGGGCCCGGCGGCACACGGCCAGGTAGTCCACCCCGACCCAGGTGGGGGGCACGCCGTCCGGCAGGGCGGCCACGGCGTCCCGCCAGGCCCGGTTCACCAGGCGGATCCGGCCCCGGCGGTCCAGGACCGCCACCCGGTCCGGCAAGGCGTCCAACACGCTCCGCAAAAGGCGGTCCCCCGGCTGCCGGCCGGGCCGCAAAGCCGCGGGGCGAGGGCGCCCGGAGGTGGGGCGGGCAAGGGAGGGAGCGGGGCCGAGGCGGCGCGCGGGCTGCTGGGACATGGTCGCACTTCCGGTTGCGGGCAAGTTGGAGCGGCAGGGGCACCGCCGATTCAGTCTTGATAATTTAATTCTAAAGAGGAAAGCCAAGGAGGGGCAAACATAAAGGACGGAGATGATTGTCTAAAACGAGATAAGCCTTTTTCTTGCTCCCGTTGTAGGATTTTGGGGGGGCGCCGGCCGGCCCCGGGCCCTGGGGCGGCCCGGGACGCGGCGCACAAAGGGGCTCCTCAGCAGCTCAGGCCAGGGAGCAGGCGGCGGCCGCCGCGGTGCCCACCACGCTGATCCAACGGAATTTCCAGAAGCCGGACAGGAGGATAACCGCTTCCGGGGCCACCAGCATCAGGTTGTGGTGCCAGAACACGGTCACCCCGTCGATATCCATTTGGCGGTACTGCGACCGCCGATCCTCGCCCGGCTCGCGGGGCGCGGCCTGCGCCCCCAAGGCCGGACCTCAGCCGCCGCCGCCGGCCGGGGGGTCCAGGGTCAGCTTGCCTCCCCGCGCCAAAATCCATTCGCGGGCTTTGGGGTCCAGAATGATATCCATGGGCTCTTGATCCTTGCCTGGTGGGGTATGGTGCGGCCGGGGGACGGGGGGACGTGAGAGGTCCGGAGCCCTCCGGCCGGGGTCAGGGAGGCCCAAGGCCGTCCCGTCCTGGGTATTAATGATAAGGGGCCGGCCGCGCTTTCGCCAAGGCTCGCCCCTGGGCGCCTGGCAGCCGGGGGTGGGGCCGGTCGCCGTCCTGCCTGGGAGTCCTGCGAGGCGTCCCGGGGGTGAGGGGCCACCTTCGCCTAAAGAACAAATATAATGCTCCCAGAGCGGGGACGCACCCCGGCCGGGAGAAGTAAAAGGAGGAGACATGCCCCCGGAAGACTTGATGGCGCGGCGGGAACGCTTGGCGCGGGAATTGGCCGAGGCCCGGGCCGCCTTGCCGGCCCACTCGGTGCGGCCCTGGCAGTGGCAGCGGGTGGAGGATCTGGAAGAGGAGCTGGCCACGGTGGAGCGGCAACTGGCCGGGGAGCAACCGCCGGCTTGAGCCTGGCGTGCCGCAGGGTCTGAACCTGCGGGTCGCCGGCGGACCATCTGGCCCGGGTGGAAGCGCCGGTGTGCGCCTGCCGGTGCGGGACGGGCCGCAGCCAACCGCCCAAGGGACACCCGGCCCGGGAGAACCCGCCGGTCCCTGGCCGGGGCGGCGCAGGCCGGAAAGCCCCCCGCGGCTTCCCGGAGGGCCGGGCGCGGCTCAGGACGCCTGGTTGATGCCGTGGAAGAACAGCTCTTCCACAAAGCCCACGGTGCGTTCCAGGCTCTCGGGGTTGCGGCCCTGGTCCCGGTCCTCCTGCCAGCCCAACAGCGAGCTGCCCAGGAGGAATTCCAGGGAGCGGGCGGCCTTGGCCGGGGGCAGGTCCCGGAGCTGGCCACTGGCCACCCCCTGGGCCATACCCTCGCGGAACACCGTCAACAGCGGCTGAATCCGGGCGATCTGCTCCGGTTCCAGGCCGTACTCCAGTTGCAGACAGCGGTGGGGCTCGCCTACCTCCGCGGTCAGGTGGGCTGCCATTTCCCGGGGGCGCGCTGCGAAGACCTTGGTGTAAATGCGGATGAAATAGCGCACCTTCTCCACCGGGTCCGCGGGCGGGGCTTCGCTGGCCAGAGCTTTTTCCATCTCCAACACCACCCGCTCGCGCACCTCGGCCAGGATTTCCTGCTTGCCGCCGGGGAACAGGCGGTAGACCGTGCCCACCCCGAATTCGGCACGGCGGGCGATTTCCTGCATGCCGGCGGCTTGACAGCCTTTTTCATCAAAGAGGTCCAGGGCGGCTTCCACCACGTCCCAGCGGTGGCGGCGGACCTGCCTCTGCCTGCGGTCCAGGGGGGAGTCTTGCCCCCGTTTTTTCAGTGCGTTTGCCATACCCCCCAGTTAATCGCGCCAAAGGTGCGCCGTCAAGAATAACTTGCACCATTTTGGAATTCTTTTTCCGCCAACCCCCAAAAATCGCTCCAAGGGCCTGGCCACGGGCCGGGCCGGGGCCGGCGAAAGGCCCTGGGGAGGGCGGCTCGCCGTCGGTGATAGCGCTGGGTGGGCCCGGAGCCGGCGGAGAGGCCGGGGGAAAGAAGTCTCCCCGCCCCCTTGTGGGGGCGGGGAGGAGGCCAAGCCACGGGAGGCGGGCTATTGGCCGCAGGACAGAGACCAGGCGGCCGAGATCACGCTGGAGTCCGGGTCCACGTCGCCGGCCGCTTCCCGGGCCACCGGCGGGGTGTTGCGGAGGGCCCAGCCCAGGCTGGGCTGGGCGGCCCAATCGGGAATGTTGGTGGCCACGTAGGCCGCCTCGGCCGCGTTGATGGTGTAGAGATGGCAACCCGCCACGGAGTTGTAGAGCACCAGCACCTCCACGCAGTTGGCCGGGGCGGTGGCCTGGTCGAGGTAGACGTAGCCCTCGTCCCGCTCGAAGACCCAGCCGGCGGCCACCAGGGCGTCCCGCTCCTGGTCCCTTCGGGTGTAGTAATGCTGCCCGCTGTAGGGGTCGTACAGGCGGTGGATGGGCCGGTTCAGGCCGGGGGCGGCATCCTGGAACACCCGGAAAAGCTGGCCGGGATGGCCGGTGGATTCATCCACTAAACCGGCGGCCACCGCGGCCTGGAACTCGTTCTGGCGGGTGGTGTAGAAATGGCTCATTACGTAGGGGTTGTAAGCCCGGTACATGAGCAGGTCCACGTTGGTGGAATAGGGGCCGCGGACAAAAATATTCCACACGTTCGGCGGCACGGTGACGAAGTTCTGCGCGCTGGAGCCGAAGTTCAGCATGCTGCCGTCCCCGGACAAGACGGGGCGTCCGCTGCTGGCGTCACCCTGCACCCCGGCGGTGGAGCGGCTCTCCAGGGTGGTGACGCCGGTCTGGCGGTCATGCAGGAACACGTCGTACACGCCGTTGGTGTCGCCGGCCACCAGGTTGGTCGCCTGGGAATGAAAAGCCACCAGCCTGCCGTCGCCCGAGATGGTGGAGAACATGCAGCTGTTGTCGCTTTGGTCCCCATTGGTGGAGACGCTGACCCGGGTGGTGGCGCCGGCCGCGACGTCGCGCACGAAAATGTCCCAGAGGCCGTTGGTGTCACCGGCCACCAGGTTGCTGGCGGTGGATTCGAAGGCCACATAGCCGCCGTCGGAGGAAATAACGGGAGATTGGCAAGTGTTGTCGGGCTGGTCCCCGTTGGTGGACAGGCTGACCCGGGTGGTGGCGCCGGTCTGGCGGTCGTGCAGGAACACGTCTTGATTTCCATTGGTGTCGCCGGCCACCAGGTTGCTGGCCTCGGAAGGAAAAGCCACCCAGCGGCCGTCGGCCGAGATAGCGGGGGCTCTGCTGAGGCCGTTGCCCTGGTTGCCCGCGCTGTCCACGCTGACCCGGGTGGTTTCGCCGGTCTGGCGGTCGTGCACGAACACGTCTTGATTTCCATTGGTGTCGCCGGCCACCAGGTTGCTGGCCGCGGAACCGAACGCCACGTAGCGGCCGTCACCCGAGATGCTGGGGGAGCCGCTGTTGTCGAGAGCCTGGTTGCTGGCGCTGTCCACGCTGACCCGGGTGGTCTCGCCAGTCTGGCGGTCATGCACGAAGATGTCAGAGGCCCCATTGGTGTCGCCGGCCACCAGGTTGCTGGCCGCGGAACCGAACGCCACGTAGCGGCCGTCACCCGAGATGCTGGGGGAGCCGCTGTTGTCGAGAGCCTGGTTGCCGGCGCTGTCCACGCTGACCCGGGTGGTCTCGCCGGTCTGGCGGTCATGCACGAAGACGTCGCTCGCGCCGTTGGTGTCGCCGGCCACCAGGTTGGTGGCCCGGGAATCGAAGGCCACGTACCTCCCGTCGGTAGAGATGGCTGAGTAGGAACATGCTTGGTCCCCGGGGGCGCCCAGGGTGGATTGGCTGACCAGTTCGGTGGTTTGCTGGGCTTGGGCCGCGGCGGCCAGACCCAGGGCCAAGACCCCGGCCAGGACCAGGGATTTCCCAAAAATGGCGAAACTTGGCGGCATGGCGCTGTCTTCTCCTTGGTAGGAAACGCAATGATGATCGAGGGGCGGCGGTAACGGAACCGATATTCTGTACCGTAAACACCCCCGGAGCAAGCAAATCCCGCAGGTATTGGACGAAATTTCGCTCGGCCAGGCCAAACACAGGCGCGGACTGCCAAAAACGCCGCTCCCGGCCGGAGCCGGGAGCGGCGCAGAGCTTCCCATATTTACCTGGAACCCTCTGGCAGGGCGTTGGGCAACCGCCCCGCTAGTGACCGTCGGACAGGGCCCGGGCGGCCTGGACCACGCTGGAGCCCAGATCCAGGGCGTCCGGGTCGGCCAGGCGGCCCGCCACCAGGTTGCGGAAGGCGAGGCCCAGGGGGGCTTGCAGGACCCAATGGGGCAGGTTGTTCGCCACGTAGGCCGCCTCGGCCGCGTTGATGGTGAAGAGGTGGCAGCCCGCCTCCGTGTTGTAGAGCACCTGCACCACGCCGCAACCCTGGGGCGCGGTGGCCTCCATCAGGAAGATGTAGCCCTCGTCCTTTTCATAGACCCAGCCGGCCGCCGCCAAGACGTCGCGTTCCGCGTCCTTGCGGGTGTAATAGTGCCGCCCGGAAAGGGGGTTGTACATCCGGTGGATGGCCTGGTTCAGGCCGGGAAAGTGGTCCCGGAACACCCGGAAGAGCTGGCCCGGGTGGCTGGTGGATTCATCCTCGTACCCGGCGGCCACCGCGGCCTGGAACTCCTGGTGGCGGGTGGTGAAGAAATGGCCCAGCACGTAGGGGTTGTAGGCCCGGTACATGACCATGTCCGGCTCGGGGCACACGGGGTCGCGGACAAAGACCTGGGTCACCCCGGGCGGCGCCGTGGCGAAATTGCTGGCCTGGGACTCAAGGCCCAAAGCGTTGCCGCCCTTGGAAAGCAAGGCGTAGTCGCTTGCCGCGTCGCCCTGGGTTCCGTCGGCGGCCACGCTCTGCCGGGTGGTGGCGCCGGTCTGGCGGTCGTGCAGGAATACATCCTGGACGCCGTTGGTGTCCCCGTCCACCAGAGTGTCGGCCAGGGAGTTGAAGGCCACCCAGCGGCCGTTGGCGGAAATGACCGGATAAGTGCTGTCGCCGTTGGCCTCCAGGCCGCTGCTGGACACGCTTATCCGGGTGGTTTCGCCGGTCTGGCGATCGAACACAAAGATGTCCCGGATGCCGTTGGTGTCGCCGGGCGCCAGGTTGCTGGCCTGGGAGGAAAAGGTCACCACGGCGCCGTCGCCGGAAATCTCGGGATTGTTGCAAGCCGCGTTGGCCTCGGCGCCGTCCCAGGCCAGACTGGCCCGGGTGGTCCGGCCGGTTGCGCGGTCATGCACGAAGACGTCGGTGACGCCGTTGGTGTCGCCCGTCACCAGGTTGTTGGCGTTGGACTCGAAAACCACATAGCGCCCGTTGGTGGAGATCAGGGAGGCGTAACTGTTGGCGTTGGCCTGTCCGCCGGCGCTGTCCACGCTGACCCGGGTGGTCTCGCCGGCCTGGCGATCGCGCACAAAGACGTCGGTGACGCCGTTGGTGTCGCCGGCCACCAGGTTGCTGGCCTCTGAGGTGAAGGCCACGAAGCGGGTGTCCTCCGAGAAGGAAGCGAAATAGCTGTGACCGTCACCTTGCCCGCCGGCGCTATCCAGGCTCAACCGGGTGGTCTCCCCGGTCGCCCGGTCACGCAGGAAAATGTCCGTGGCCCCGTTGGTGTCGGCGGCCACCAGATTGCTGGCTTCGGATTGGAAAAGCACGTAGCGCCCCTGGATCGATACCCCGCAAGGAACGCTTTGGCCGTTGCCCTGCTCCCCGGCGGAATTCAGGCTGATCAGGCTGGTGACCCCGGTGTGGCGGTCCCGCAGGAACACATCGCCCTGGGCGTTGTTGTCCCCGGGCACCAGATTGTCGGCATGGGAGAGGAACACCACGAAATCCCCATAGGCCGAGAGGAGGGGATAATAGCTGGCGGCGTTGCCGACCGCGCCGGCGGTGGACTGGCTCACCAGTTCCGTGGCGGTCTGGGCCGGGGCCGCGGCGGCCCAGCTCAGGGTCAGGGCCGCAGCCAGGGTCAGGGTTTTCCCGCAAATAGCCAAGCGCGATGACATGACGGGTTTACCTCCGGAGCCGGGTTGGAAGGAAGCCCAAGCCGGCGGGCTTGGGTCGAAGCATGGTGAAACTAAATCCCGGCAGATGCAAGAGCATAACGTGGGGCAGGGGCGATATTTCTCCGGCCGCGGCTCCTCCCCTGCCAAGCGAAACGCCGCCCCCGGCCGGAGCCGGGAGCGGCGTTTTTTAAAATTCCCGGGGCGTGGACAGTCAGTAGCTCTGGGACAGGGCCCAGGCGGCCCGGAGCACGCTGGAGCCCGGGTCCACGTTGTCGGCGCCCAGGCGGGCCACGGGAGCCGTGTTACGGAGGGCCCAGCCCGGGCTGGTGTGCTGTTCCCAACCCGGGATATTGGCCACCACATAGGCCGCCTCGGAGGCGTTGATGGTGAAAAGGTGGCTGCCCACCACGGTGTTGTAGAGGTTGAACACCTCCACCGCGTCCTGGGGCGCGGCCTCCCGGCTGGCGAAGAGGAAGCCTTCGTCCCGCTCGAAGATCCAACCGGCCGCCACCAGGGCATTCTTTTCGCCGTCGCGGCAGGTGTAGTAGTGCTGCCCGGAATTGGGGTCATAGAGCCGGTGCAGGACCCGGGTGAGCCCGGGCAGGGGGTCCTGGAGCACCAGGAAGAGCTGGCTCGAATGGCCGGTGGACTCGTCGGTGTACCCGTTGGCCAGCGCGTTGGCGAACTCCCTCTGCCGGGTGGTGAAGAAATGCCCCAGCACGGTGGGGTTGTAGGCCCGGTACATGAGCGGGGTCACGTTGGCGGTCAGGGGGCCGCGGGCATAGGACTGGTCGATCCCGGACGGCACCACGGCGAAATTGCCGGCCCGGGAGTAGAAGCCCAGGGTGGTGCCGTCCAGGGAGAGGGACGAGCCGTGACTGGTGGAATCTCCTTCCACCCCGGCGCTGGAGACGCTTTGGCGGGTGGTGGTGTTGGTGGCGCGGTCATGCAGGAAAACGTCGCTGGTCCCGTTGGTGTCGCCGGCGACCAGGTTGGTGGCGTTGGACTGGAAGGCCACCCAGCGGCCATTGGCCGAGATGGCTGCATATGCGCTTAATGCGTCGCCCTGCTCGGCGCCGCCGCTCTTCACGGAGACCCGGGTGGTGATTCCGGTGGCCAACTCGTGCACGAACACGTCGTAAACCGCATTGGTATCCCCGTCCACCAGGTTGTCGGCCGCGGACTCGAAGGCCACAAAAGCGCCGTCACCCGAGATGGCGGGACCATAACTGGGGCCATTTCCCTGGCCGCCGGCGGAGTCCACGCTGACCCGGGTGGTTCGGCCGGTGGCGCGGTCGTGCACGAAGAGGTCGTTGAAGCCGTTGGTGTCGCCAGGCACCAGGTTGGTGGCCATCGATTCAAAAGCTATGTAGCGACCGTCGGCCGAGATGGCCGAGTTGCTGCTGTCGTCGTCGCCCTCTTGGCCGGCCGAGTCCACGCTGACCCGGGTGGTTTGGCCGGTTTGCCGGTCATGCACGAAGATGTCGTACGTACCATTGGTGTCCCCGGTGACCAGGTTGGTGGCGAAGGATGAAAAGACCACGTAGCGACCGTCGGCCGAGATTCCCGGCCCGGAGCTGAAGTCATCGGCCTCTTGGCCCGCGCTGTCCACGCTGACCCGGGTGGTTTGGCCGGTCTGGCGATCGTGCACGAAGATGTCCGAGGCGCCGTTGGTGTCGCCGGTCACCAGGTTGGTGGCTTCGGAATAAAAGGCCACATAGCGGCCGCTGGCGGACATGGCGGCCGAGGCGCTGGACCCATCACCCTGGTTGCCGGCGGAGTCAACGCTCACCCGGGTGGTGGCGCCGCCGATGCGGTCCCGGACGAACACATCCGAGGTGCCGTTGGTGTCGCCGGCGACCAGATTACTGCCGTACGAATGGAATACGGCGAAATCCCCATAAGCCGAAAAAGCGGGGATGTAGCTGCCCGTATCGTTGGGGTCGCCCCCGGTGGACTGGCTGAGCAGCGACGTCGTGGCCTGGGCCTGGGCCCGGCTGGCGAAGCCCGGGGCCAGGCAGAGCGCAAAACAGGCAGTTAAGGCAAGGGTTAGCATAAATGGAGGTGTCCTGAGGCGCATAAGGTGTTTTCTCCCCCCTGGCTGGGCAGGCGATCAAAGAAAATGGTTATGAATGTGGTCCGCTTGGCCGTAAGCGCCAAGCAGGTTGTTCATATGGTTCCAAAAATAGAGATTGGTGATGGCGAAAGCCTACCGTCTCACTTTGGATGTCCCCATGAAAAACCCGGACCAGAATGCCCGAAACACGGCTTTTAGTCCAGCCCGGATAGCGCTAAAAGGTGTGTGGGGAGGGGGAAAGGTCCTCTGGGGTGGCGCGATGGCTGGGGATGAGCCGGTGCCACGTCCATAACCGGCTTGACGGTATCGGCAAGGCGGTTCGGCGGCTCTGGAGAAATTTACCCGCCAAGCCCGGCCCAGAGCTTTTCGCGCCCCCAACGGCCGCCGCCCCCGGCCGGAGCCGGGAGCGGCGGCATAGCGGAGGTTTTTGCGGCGCAGGGGATCAATAACTCTGGGACAGGCCCCAGGCGGCCCGGATCACGCTGGAGGCGGGGTCCACGGTGTCGGCCGCCTCCCGGACCACCGGCGTGGTGTTCCGGATGGCCCAGCCCACGCTGGTGTGCTGTTGCCAGTTGGGGATGTTGGCCACCACAAAGGCCGCCTCGGCCGCGTTGATGGTGTAGAGATGGCTGCCGGTCACGGTGTGATAGAGATTGAACACCTCCACGGCCCCCAGGGGCGCGGTCGCCTGGCTGGTGAAGATGTAGCCCTCGTCCCGCTCGAAGTTCCAACCGGCGGCCACCAGGTTGTTCCGCTCGCCGTCGTTGTAGGTGTAGTGGTGCCGCCCCGAATTGGGGTTGTACAGCCGGTGCAACACCCGGGTGAGCCCCGGCAGGGGGTCCCGCAGCACCCGGAAAAGTTTCCCAGTCTGGCCGGTGGACTCGTCGCTGTAGCCGTTGGCCACCGCGTTGGCGAATTCGCTGTGACGGGTGGTGAAGAAATGCCCCAGCACGTAGGGGTTGTAGGCCCGGTACATGAGCAGGGTCACGTTGTCGGTCAGGGGGCTCCGGGCGTAGGCCTCGAAGATCATGGGCGGCACGGTGGCGAAATTGCTGGCCATGGAATTGAAGCCCATGGTGGTGCCGTCCAGGGAGATGGTGGCGCTGTTGCTGGCGGAGTCCCCTTCGGCTCCGGCGGTGGAGACGCTCTGGCGGGTGGTGGTGCTGGTCCAGCGGTCATGCAGGAACACGTCGGTGCTCAAATTGGTGTCGCCGGTGACCAGGTTGGTGGCGTCGGACTGGAAGCCCACCCAGCGGCCGTTGGCCGATAAGGCCGCGGTATTGCTGTTGCCGTTGCCCTCGAAGCCACCGCTGGAGGTGGAAACCCGGGTGGTGACACCCGTGGCCAGTTCGTGCACGAAGATGTCGTAGGACACATTGGTGTCGCCGGCCACCAGGTTGTCGGCCCCGGATTCGAAGGCCACGAAAGCGCCGTCACCCGAAATGGCGGGATGATTGCTCGCGCCGTTGCTCTGGGCGCCGGCGCTGTCCACGGAAACCCGGGTGGTTTGCCCGGTGGTGCGGTCGTGCACGAAGATGTCGTTCAAGAAGTTGGTGTCGCCGGCCACCAGGTTGGTGGCGTCGGATTCAAAAGCCACAAAGCGGCCATCAGCCGAGATCTGGGTGTTGTAGCTGCCGCCGTCAGCCTGCAGCCCGGCGGAGTCCACGCTGACCCGGGTGGTCTGGCCGGTGAGGCGGTCATGCACGAACACGTCCGAGGAAGCGTTGGAGTCGCCGGCCACCAGGTTGGAGGCAGAGGACTCGAAAGCCACCTGGCGGCCGTCGGCCGACAGGCTGGGGGCCAAGCTGCCCGCGTTGCCTTCCGCTCCCGTGCTGTCCACGCTGACCCGGGTGGTCTCGCCGGTTTGGCGGTCATGCACAAAGATGTCCGAGGTGCCGTTGGTGTCGCCGGTCACCAAATTGGCGGCCGCGGAGTCAAAAGTTACGTAGCGGCCGTCCCCGGACACACCGCCCGCAAAGCTGTCCACGTTGACCTGGTTGCCGGCGGAATCCACGCTCACCCGGGTGGTGGCGCCGCTGACGCGGTCGCGTACGAACACGTCAAAGACTCCGTTGGTGTCGCCGGTGACCAGGTTGGTGGCGTTGGAGGAGAACGCGGCGTAGTCCCCGTAGGCGGAAAAGAAGGGGCCGTAGCAGAAGGCGTCAGCCGGGGCGCCTCCCGTGGATTGGCTCAAAAGCTCCGTGGCGACCTGGGCCCAGGCAGAGCCCGTGAGCCCCGGAGCCAGGCAGAGCGCCAGGCCAGTCAAATAGGCCAGGGTTTTGGCCAGCAAAGTCGTCCAGGGCCGCATGAAGCACCTCTCTCCTTCCAGGCCATCCAGCGGGCCGGATAAAGTGGGAAGTCCCAGTTTTACACTTCCCATTATTTGAAAAAGATGGTCCCGGTTGGAATAGCCAAATACCGTAAAATCAGCTCAGAAAAATGGGCAAAGACCAATATTTGCACCGCCCATCCACCACAAAAAGCCGCCCCCGGCCGGAGCCGGGGGCGGCGCTAATTTATCCGATATTAAGCTAGATTGGCTTCAGTAGCTCTGGGACAGGGCCCAGGCGGCCCGGACCACGCTGGAGTTCGGGTCCACGGCGGCGGCTTCCCGGACCACCGGCGCGGTGTTGCGGGTGGCCCAGCCCATGCTGGTGTGCTGCTGCCAATTGGGGATGTTGGCCACCACATAGGCCGCCTCGGAGGCGCTGATGGTGTAGAGGTGGCTGCCCACCACGGTGTTGTAGAGGTTGAACACCTCCACGCTGCCCTGGGGAGCGGCCTCCTGGCTGGTGAAGATGTAGCCTTCGTCCCGCTCGAAGTTCCAGCCGGCCGCCACCAGGTTGTTCCGCTCGCCGTCGTTGTAGGTGTAGTGGTGCCGCCCGGAGTTGGGGTTGTAGAGCCGGTGCAAGACCCGGGTGAGGCCCGGCAGGGGGTCTTGGAGCACCAGGAACAACTGGGCCGGGTGGGTGGTGGATTCATCCGTGTACCCGTTGGCCACCGCGTTGGCGAACTCGCTGTGGCGGGTGGTGAAGAAATGCCCCAGCACGGTGGGATTATAGGCCCGGTACATGAGCAGGGTCGCGTTGGCGGTCAGGGGGCTGCGGGCATAGGTCTGATAGAAGGTGGGCGGCATCACGGCGAAGTTGCTGGCCAGGGAGTAGAAGCCCAGGGCGGTGCCGTCCAGGGAGATAGCCGCATAGTTGCTGGCGGAGTCCCCTTCCACCCCCGCGGTGGACACGCTCTGGCGGGTGGTGGCCCCGGTCTGGCGATCGTGCAGGAAAATATCGGTGTTCCCGTTGGTGTCGCCGGTCACCAGGTTGGTGGCGTCGGACTGGAAGGCCACCCAGCGCCCGTTGGCCGAGATGTCGGGGGCATTGCTGTTGCCGTCCCCCTGGACGGCGCCGGTGCTGTCCAGGCTGACCCGGGTGGTGAGGCCGGTGGCCCTCTCGTGCACGAACACGTCGAAGAAGCCGTTGGTGTCGCCGGTCACCAGGTTGTCGGCCCCGGAGTCGAAGGTCACGAAAGCGCCGTCACCCGAGATGGCGGGGGAATAGCTGGCGCCGTTGCTCTCCAGCCCGGCCGAGTCCAGGCTGACCCGGGTGGTCTGGCCAGTGGTGCGGTCGTGCACGAAGACGTCGTTGAGGGCGTTGGTGTCGCCGGGCACCAGATTGGTGGCCGAGGATTCAAAGGCCACAAAGCGGCCGTCGGCCGAGATGACCGGATTGCTGCTGTCGCCGTCGCCTTGCAGACCGGTGGAATCCAGGCTGACCCGGGTGGTCTGGCCGGTTTGCCGGTCATGCACAAAGATGTCGAACCAACCATTGGTGTCGCCGGTGACCAGGTTGGTGGCCGCGGAATGAAAGGCCACATAGCGGCCGTCGGCCGAAATGCTGGGGGCGTAACTCCCCGAATCAGCCTCCAGGCCCGTGCTGTCGACGCTGACCCGGGTGGTTTCGCCGGTCAGGCGATCGTGCACAAAGACGTCCGGGCTGAGGTTGGTATCACCGGCCACCAAGTTGGTGGCATCGGAATAAAAGGCCACATAACGGCCGTTGCCGGACAAGCCGCCCGCATAGCTCCCCGCGTTGCCCTCGGCCCCGGCGGAATCAACGCTCACCCGGGTGGTTACGCCGCTGATGCGGTCCCGGACGAACACATCGCCCAAACCGTTGGTGTCGCCGATGACCAAATTGGTGGCCCCCGAATGGAACACGGCGTAATCACCATAGGCCGAAAAAATGGGGAAATAACTGTTCGTGTCACCGGGCGCGCCCCCGGTGGACTGGCTGACCAACTCCGTGGTGACCTGGGCCTGGGCCGAGCCGGTCAGCCCCGGAGCCAGACAGAGCGCCAGCCCTCCCATGGAGGCCAGTGCTTTCAAAAGCAGAGAGGTATGGGGACGCATGCCGTGCCTTTCTCCCTTCCGGAGGGATCTGCCGCCTAGACCAGTTATTATGGAAATTAAAACCAGTGTACTAATTATCCGGGAGGGAAGCGTTCGTCGTAAGGGCGTAATCTCTTAATTTTCGTTAAGAATATTGGACTAGGTTCTTTTGCTGCGGCCCGCCGCCCCTGGCCCGGCCCGCTTGTCCGAGCAAGGGCCGGCCAGGAACCTTCCGTGCCCCAAACGGCCGCCGCCCCCGGCCGGGGGCCGGAGGCGGCGGAGAGTGCCATGGGAGGCGTGGGGGGGCTTAGTTCACCCCGGACAGGGCCTGGGCGGCCCGGATCACGCTGGAGCCCGGGTCCACGGCGTCGGCGGCCTGGCGGACCACGGCGACGTTACGCTTGGCCCAACCCAAGCTGGTCTGCTGCACCCAGTTCGGGATGTTGGCCACCACGTAGGCTGCCTCGGCCGCGCTGATGGTGAAGAGGTGGCTGCCCACCACGGTGTTGTACAGGTGCAGGACCTCCACGCTGTTGAACATGGGAGCGCTCTGCTGGCTCGCGAAGATGTAGCCTTCATCCCGCTCGAAGACCCAGCCGGCCGCCACCAGGTTGTTCATCTCGGCGTCCTTGTAAGTGTAGTAGTGCCGACCGGTGGTGCCGTTGTACAGGCGGTGGACGGCCCGGTTCAAGCCGGGCAGGGACTCCTGGAGCACCCGGAAGAGCTGACCCGGATGGCCGGTGGACTCATCGACGAAGCCGGCGGCCACGGCGGCCTGGAACTCGTTCTGCCGGGTGGTGAAGAAGTGATCCAGGAGGGCGGTGTTGTAGGCCCGGTACATGAGCAGCTCGGTGTTGGTGACCAGGGGGCTGCGGGTGTAGTCCTGGGCCACGCCGGCGGGCACGGTGGCGAAGTTGCTGGCCGTGGAGCCGAAGGCGATGGTGGAGCCGTCCAGGGCCAGGGCGGCGCTGCCGCTGTCGGCGTCGCCCTGGGCGCCGGCGGAGGAGAGGCTGACCCGGGTGGTGGCGGCGGTCGCCTGGTCATGCAGGAACACGTCCCAGGCGTTGTTGGTGTCGCCGGCCACCAGGTTGGTGGCCTGGGACTCGAAGCCCACCCGGCGGCCGTCGGCGGTGATGGTGGGGTAGGAGCTGTCGCCGTTGCCCTGGGCCCCGGCGGAGTCCACGCTGACCCGGGTGGTGGTGGCGGCGGCCCGGTCATACACGAACACGTCGTAGAAGCCGTTGGTGTCGGCGGCCACCAGGTTGGTGGCGCCGGAGTCATAGGTCACATAGGCGCCGTCGCCCGAAATGGCGGGGTTCAGACAGTCGTTGTCGGCCTGCACGCCGCCGGGGCCCAGGCTGACCCTGATGGTGGTGGCGTTCAGCCGGTCGTGCACGAACACGTCCCAGTGGCCGTTGGTGTCGCCGGCCACCAGGTTGGTGGCGCCGGACTCAAAGGCCACCCAGCGGCCGTCGGCCGAGATCTGGGCGTTGTAGCTGTCGCCGTTGGACTGGTTGCCGGCCGTGTCCACGCTGACCCGGGTGGTGGCGCCGGTGACGCGGTCGTGCACGAAGATGTCGAAAAAGCCGTTGGTGTCGCCGGCCACCAGGTTGGTGGCCACGGACTCGAAGGCCACGTAGCGGCCGTCGGCCGAGATGGAGGCGGTGCCGCTGTTGGCGTCGCCCTCGTTGCCGGCCGAGTCCACGCTGACCCGGGTGGTGGCGCCGGTGCTCGCGTCATGCACGAAAACATCCCAGGCGCCGTTGTTGTCACCCGCCACGAGGTTGGAGGCTTGGGAGTCAAAGGCTACGTAACGGCCGTCACCGGTGACCCCGCCGCTGTAGCTGTTGCCGTTGCCCTCGGCGCCGTCGGAGGCCACGCTGACCCGGGTGATGGTGCCGTGGACGCGGTCCCGCCGGAAAACGTCGAACAGGCCGTTGGTGTCACCGGCCACCAGGTTGTCGGCCAGGGAGGGGAATACCACGACTTCGCCATAGCCCGAGATGGCTGGGCCGTAGCAGATGGCATTGGCGGGGGTGTCGCTGTTGTTGACGCTGGCCAGCCCGGTAGTGGCCTGGGCGGAGGCCCGGGTGGCCAATCCGGGCGCCAGGCAAAGCGCCAGACCTCCCGTGATTACCAGTGCTTTCCAAAGCAGAGGGGGCTTGTGCCGCATGACTATACTTTTCTCCCTTCCGAGGTTGACCAGCGATTCCTAAGGCGAGGGTGAGGCACGGTGCGTCCTGCATCGTGCATCTTAAGCTGGCTGGCAAAAGCATGGTTTTGCCAACCACCACAAATCACTAGCCTTTCAGGCTTGTGATTTGGCGGGCCATCCATGGCCCGCATGAGGCCGGTTGCACACAACGAACCGACAAAATTTTGCGTAACTGGCTGTCTACACATCGATATTTTTTCGCAATTGCCGTGCATCGGCCTCAAGGCAGTTTATAAAAATATTCATGATATCCTTCATTATTCGGCAGAAACGCCGGTCGCCGGAATAGTGTAATCCAGGAAAAAAGACTAGGAAAAAGTTGCAGAAAGACAGCCCATTCTGCTTAGGGAAGAATTTCTCCTGAAATATAACAGTTATATTAACTGAATATGCGCTGGAAGGTCCCTGGCTCACGCCTGGGACCGGCGTTATATCTCCACCCCAGGTAAACCGCGTAGCGGTTTACCGCTGAAGTTTTTTGGGTGGGGGGCGTGGGGGGCTTGCGATTTTGCAGAGCCCCTCCCGGCCATCCTTGGCCGGGAGGGGCACGGCCGGGCCCAAACAAGTAACGGCCCAGCAAGCAAAGCTTGCTGGGGGCCCGTGTTTTGTTTCCCGTCCTTACAAATCGTTCGCCGTTGCGGCTCGCGATTTGGCGGTCCATCCCTGGCCCGCCAAGGGGGCCCCGCTATTACCCCACCCCAGGTAAACCGCGTAGCGGTTTACCGCTGAAGTTTTTTGGGTGGGGGGCGTGGGGGGCCCCCTTTTTTCCCAAAAAAGGGGGCCCCCCACATCTCTCCCACATCTCTCCTAAAGATTGCCCCCAACGGGTTGTCAGGGGGGGCGGCACGGGATATAAAAACGGGTTCACCGGGCCGCGCCAGGGGGGATTTCCGGGCCGGCCGAGAATAGCAAGCAACTTATGTAAGAGAATGGAACGACCGGGCAGGGGTGAGGGTGGCCCGCCCTCCCCTGGTTTGGTTGGCAGGATAGGGAGGAACCCTGAATATGGAACAAGCTTTCAAACTTGGGGCCCGGATCCAGAAGTACCGTCAGGGCCGGGAACTCACCCGGGAGGAGTTGGCGGAGCGCACGGGGCTGGCGGTGGACTTTTTGGCCGCGGTGGAGGAGGACGAGGTCTATCCTTCTTTGGGGCCGCTTTTGAAGATCGCCCGCTCTTTGGGGGTCCGCTTGGGCACCTTTTTGGACGATCAGGTCAACGCCGATCCCCTGATCGTGCGGCGCCAGGACCGCACGCCGCAGCTCACCACCCACCGGGGCAAGGGGTCTCCCCAGGGGCTCACCTTCCATTCCCTGGGCCGGGGCAAGACCGACCGCCGCATGGAGCCTTTCTACGTGGAGATTTTGCCGGAGAGCGGGGGGGAGCCGGAGCTTTCCTCGCACGAGGGCGAGGAGTTCATCGTGGTGCTTTCGGGCCGGGTGCGTTTGACCTACGGCGGGGAGGTGTCGGAGTTGGAGCCGGGCGACAGCATGTATTACAACTCCGTGGTGCCTCACCACGTGGGCGCGGCCGGCGGCGAGCGGGCCGAGATCTACGCCGTTTTGTATATCCCGGAGTAGGCCATGAGCCAGGCAAAGAGCGACGATAAAACCCCGCAGCCCTTAACCCTGGGGCAGATCCTGGACCGGGCGGTGGCCAACTGGCCGGACCAGGAGGCCATCGTGTACGTGGACCGCGACTTCCGCCTCACCTACCGCCAGTTCGGCGAGCTGGTGGACCAGTTGGCCAAGGGTCTCATGGCCCTGGGGGTGAACAAGGGCGAGAAGGTGGCGGTGTGGTCCACCAACGTGCCCTATTGGGTGGCCCTCATGTTTGCCACGGCCAAGATCGGGGCCATTCTCCTGACCGTGAACACCCATTATCGCACGGCCGAGCTGGAGTATTTGCTGGAGCAGTCGGACACCGAGAACCTGTTTATCATCGACGGGTTCCGGGAGACCGACTACGTGGCCACGGTTTATGACCTGGTGCCGGAGCTGAAGGCCCAGGAGCGGGGCCGGCTCTACAGCCAGAAGTTCCCCCATCTGCGCCGGGTCTTTTTCCTGGGCCCGGAGAAGCACCGCGGCATGTACTCCATCAAGGAGATCCTGGACCTGGCCCGGGTGACCACGGACGAGGCCTACGCCCGCCGTCAGGCGTTATTGAAGCCCGACGAGGTGGTGAACATGCAGTACACCTCGGGCACCACGGGTTTCCCCAAGGGGGTGATGCTCTCCCACCAGAGCATCGGCACCAACGGCTACTGGATCGGCTATCACCAGGATTTCACGGCCGGGGACCGGCTTTGCCTGCCGGTGCCGTTGTTCCACTGCTTCGGCTGCGTGTTGGGGGTGATGGCGGCGGTGAACCACGGGGTGACCCTGGTGATCATGGAGGAGTTCAACCCCCTGGAGGCCATGGCCGCGGTGGAGAGCGAGCGTTGCACGGCCTTGTACGGCGTGCCCACCATGTTCATCGCCATTTTGGATCACAAGCTGTTCAAGAAGTTCGACTTCAGCTCGCTGCGGACGGGGATCATGGCCGGGTCGCCCTGCCCGGTGAAGACCATGAACGAGGTCATGGAAAAGATGCACATGACCGAGATCACCATTTGTTATGGGCTCACCGAGAACAGCCCGGTGATCACCCAGACCATGAAGGACGACGACGTGCGCCGCCGCACCGAGACGGTGGGCCGGGTCATGCCGGGCATCGAGGTGCGCATCGTGGACCCGGAGACCGGCCGGGACCTGCCGGCCGGCAGCCCGGGCGAGGTGTGCTGCCGGGGCTACAGCGTGATGCAGGGCTATTACAAGATGCCCGAGGCCACGGCGGCGGCCATCGACCCGGAGGGCTGGCTGCACACCGGCGACCTGGGGGTGTTGGACCAGGACGGCTATCTGGCCATCACCGGCCGGCACAAGGACATGATCATCCGGGGCGGGGAGAACATCTATCCCCGGGAGATCGAGGAGTTCCTGCACCGCATGGCGGAGATCCAGGACGTGCAGGTGGTGGGGGTGCCCAGCCGCAAGTACGGCGAGGAGGTGGGGGCCTTCATCATCCTCAAGGAGGGGGCCAGCCTCACGCCCGAGGACGTGCGGCTCTATTGCCGGGGGCAGATCAGCCGCTACAAGGTCCCCCGTTACGTGGAGATGCTCAAGGAGTACCCCCTGACCGCCTCGGGCAAGGTGCAGAAGTACAAGCTGCGGGAGAGGTCGGCCGAGTTGTGGCCCGAGGCCTGAGGCCGGGCCAGCGGATAGGCGTGCTGCCCCGGGGTGGCAGGCCCCGGGGCGTTTTTCTTGGGAGCAGCCTTTGAGCCGGGCGCCCCGAAAAATCACTCCCGGCAAACCGGTGCTGGCCCTGCACCTGGGGGCCTTGGGGGACTTCGTGCTCTCCTGGCCGGCCCTGGCGCGCTTGGCCGCGGCGGCGCCGGCCGGGGGCCTGCACGTGGTGGGGCAGCCGGCTTGGGCGCGGCTCATTTTGCCCCCGGAGCGGGTGCATTGGCGCGAGGCGGCCCGTTTCGCGCCGCTGTTTTTGGCCGAGCCCCACCCGGAGCTGGACGCCTGGCTGGCCGGCTGCGGCCTGGCCGTGGTGTTCGCCCACCGGCCGCCGCCGGAGCTGCTGGCGCATCTGCGGAGCGCTGTGAGCGGCCCGGTGTGGGCCGTGCCCACCCGGCCGCCGGAAGGGGAAGTCCGTCACGCCGGGGAGGGGCAGGAGGCCTTTCTCCGGGAGCGGGGCTTGACGGGAGCGGCTCCAGCCTGGGATTTCCCGGGGCTGGGCCCCCTGCCCCCGGCCCGGCCGGTGATTCTCCCGGGCTCCGGGGGGCGGGCCAAGCGGCTGCCGCCGGAGCTGGCCGCCCGCCTGGCCCGGAGGCTGCATGAGGTCCGGGGCCGGGAGGCGGGCCCGCCAATGGTGGTGCTGGGCCCGGCCGAGGACCCGGCTTTTCGGGACGAGTTGGCCCGCGCCTTGGCCGGCGTGCCTCACCAGGTGCTGGCCGACCCGGAATTCCCGGAGCTGGCCGCCCGCCTGGCCGCGGCCCGGCCCTATGTGGGGGCCGACAGCGGCCCCAGCCATCTGGCCGCCGCCCTGGGGGCGCCGACGCTGGCCGGGTTCGCGGCCACGGACCCGCGCATCTGGGCTCCCCGGGGCCCGCGGGCCCGGGCCGTGGCCGTGGGGGAGCTGGCCGCGGCCCTGGAACGGCTTTTGGCCGCGGAGAAGAGCGACGAAGCCTGACCCGGGGACAGCGGGGGACCGGAATACTCCTTTTCCCGGCCGACTTTTCGTCGCAAAATATTCTTTACAAGGCCGCCTGACCGCCGCGAAGGCCCGGCCCGCCCCTGTCCGGCCACGAAAAACCCTCGCTTTTAGTGGCGATTAGCCCGGGCCGGTCTTGACGCGTGCCCCGCTTAAGTCATATTTAGTGAATTTTGCAACCAATAAAAACCGTGAGCGCTCCGGGCCGACCAGCCCGGTTATATAGCCAGGGGAGTACAGGCATGCAGGACGAGAACAAAAAGGTTTCCGTAAGCCCCGAAGGCGAGGTCTTCCTCCTGCCGGAGGAAGAGGATTACCAGGTGGAAAACCAGCGCCTGGCCCGCGTGGTGGCCGAGCAGCGGGCCCTGGGCCGCCAGATCGTGGTGGTGCAGGGGCTCGGCTTCGTGGGCGCGGTCATGGCCGCGGTGGTGGCCGACAGCACGGACAAGGTCACGGGCCACCCGGGCAAATACGTCATCGGCATGCAGCGGCCCTCCACCCGGAGCTATTGGAAGATCCCCTGCTTGAACCTGGGCCAGGCCCCGGTGAAGGCCGAAGACCCCCTGGTGGACGAGACCATCGCCCGCTGCGTCAAGGATAAAGGCACCCTGACCGCCAGCTTCAGCTACGAGGCCCTGAGCCATGCCGACGTGGTGGTGGTGGACGTGCAGTGCGACTACTCCAAGGAGACCCTGGGCGACGTGACCCAGGGCACGGTGGAGATGGCCGCCCTGGAATCCAGCCTCAAGATCATCGGCCAGAAGATTCCGGCCTCCTGCCTGGTCTTGATCGAGACCACGGTGCCGCCGGGCACCACGGAGTACGTGGCCTACCCCATTTTGAAGAAGGCCTTCCAGGCCCGGGGCCTCACCGAGGAGCCCTTGTTGGCCCACAGCTTCGAGCGGGTCATGCCCGGCCGCGACTACGTGGCCAGCATCCGCGATTTCTGGCGGGTCTGCTCCGGGGTGAACCCCAAAAGCCGCGAGCTGGTGGTGCAGTTCCTCTCCGAGGTGCTGAACGTGGAAAAGTTCCCCCTGACCGTGCTGGACCGGCCCATCGAGAGCGAGACCACCAAGATCGTGGAGAACTCCTACCGGGCCACGGTGCTGGCCTTCATGGACGAGTGGTCGCGTTTCGCCGAGCGCAACGGGGTGGACATCGTCAAGGTCATCAAGGCCATCAAGACCCGGCCCACCCACAGTAACCTCATGTTCCCCGGCCCGGGCATCGGCGGCTACTGCCTGCCCAAGGACGGCGGCCTGGGGGTGTGGGCCTATCACCACCTCATGGGTTTCCAGGAAAAGATCTTCACCCTCACCCCGCGGGCCATCGACATCAACGACCAGCGCAGCCTGCACGCCGCCGAGCTGGTGCGCGACGCCCTCCGGAATATGAGCCGCATCGTGGCCGCGGCCGACGTGCTGATCCTGGGGGCCAGCTACCGCGAGGACGTGGGCGACACCCGCTACTCGGGCAGCGAATTGGTGGTGCGCAAGTTGCACGAGATGGGGGCCATGGTGCGGGTGCACGATCCCTACGTGCTGAAGTGGTGGGAGTTCGAGAAGCAGGACACCTACCCCGCCCCGGGCAAGAGCCGGGGCCGCTTCTTCCGGGGCCAGGAGGACCTGAGCGGCTTGTGCGTGAGCCAGGACCTGGCCGCCAGCCTGAAAAACGCCGACGCCATGGTGCTCTGCGTGCGCCACGAGGAATACCTGAACCTGGACCCGGACTGGGTGGTGGAAAAGGCCGGCGGCCCCCTGGCCGTGGTGGACTGCTTCGCCGTGTTGGATGATGACAAGATCCGCCGCTATCTGGAGCTGGGCTGCGAGGTCAAGGGCATGGGCCGCGGCCACGTGAAACGCATCAAGGACGAGGTGCTGGCCGGCCGCCGGAGCTGAGCATGGCCTGGCTGGGCATCGATCTGGGGGGCACCAACACCAGTCTGGGCCTGGTGGGCGAGGATGGTCTGTGGGAGACCCGGCGCCTGGCCACCCGGGCGGCCGAGGGGCCCGAGGCCTGGCTGGACCGCTTGGCCCCCCTGGCCCGGGAGCTGGGGGAGGCGGCCGCCCGGCGAGGCTCCCCCCTGGCCGGGGTGGGCCTGGCCTCGCCCGGGTCCCTGGACCGGGAGGCAGGCCGGGTGGTGTTCTCGCCCAATCTGCCCTCCTTCAACGGCTACCCCCTGGGGAGCGAGCTTTCCGCCGCCCTGGATCTGCCGGTGGCCCTGGAGAACGACGCCAACCTCTACGCCCTGGGCGAGCGGACCTTCGGAGCCGGCCAAAGCCGGGACGACCTGGCCTGCCTCACCCTGGGCACCGGGGTGGGGGCCGGGATCATCCTGGGCGGCCACCTGGTGGTGGGCCCCCTGGGCTCCGGCGGCGAGCTGGGGCATATGGTGGTGGAGCCCGCGGGCCGCACCTGCGGCTGCGGGGTGGCGGGCTGCCTGGAGGCCTACGCCTCGGCCACCGGGCTGAAAGGCATGCTGGCCGAAGCCCTGCAACAAGGCCGGGAGACCACGCTGGGCCCCGGCGACGACCCCCACCAGATGCACCAGGCCGCCCAGGCCGGCGATGCCCTGGCCCGGGAGCTGTGGGCCCGGGCGGGCCGGGCCCTGGGCCGGGCCGTGGCCGCTTTGGTTGTCACCTGCGGCCTCGATCTGGTAATCATAGGCGGGGGCCTGGCCGCGGCCTGGCCGGATTTCCTGGCCCCGGCCGCCCGGGAAGAGCTGGCCCGCCGCCTCCGCATCGTGGAACCGGAGCGGGTGAAGTTGGTGCCCGGCGTCCTGGGCGACCAGGCGCCCCTCTTGGGCGCGGCGGGTCTGGCGGCCCACGGGCGCTAAGCCGCCCCCTGGGGACCAAAAATCTTTTTGCTCATCTCCCAACTGGGAAGGTATGTGGCCATGGCCAAAATCGACCGCAAAAAAGTTTTCAAACAACCCGACGAGTTCCAGACCCTGACCCAACGGGCGCTCCAGTGGAGCACCGAGAACCGCACGACCCTGTTGATCGGCGTGGTGGTGGTGGCCGTGGTGCTGGCCGGGGTGGTGGGCACCCGTTCCTTCCTGGATTACCGCCGAGCCCAGGCCGACAACGCGGTGGGCCCCCTGTTGGCCTCGTACCAGGGCGTGATCACCCAGCCGGCCAAGGATGCCCAGGAGAGCCTCAAGGCCCTGGCCGTGGACCTGGCCAAGGTGACGGCCCAGTACGGCTCCAGCGACGCGGGCAGCCTGGCCCGCCAAGTGCTGGCCGAGGTGAGCTATCGCCTGGGCGACTACAGCCTGTCCGGGGAGCAGTATCAGGCCCTGCTCAAGAACGGCGGCCTGCCGCCGGAGCTGTCGCCCCTGGCCAAGAACGGCTTGGGCCAGGCCCTGGAGGCCCAGAAGAAGTACCGTGAGGCGGCCGCCTCCTACGCCGCCGCCGCGGCCCAGGCCGGGCCGGGGCTCAAGGTCCAGTTCCAGCTCAACCAGGCCCGGGCCCTGGCCGCGGCCGGGGACCAGGCCCAGGCCAAAAGCCTGTACCAGACCCTGGCCGACGACGCTCCCTCGCCGGATGTCTCCCGCGCCGCCAAGATAGCCCTGGCCCTGCTGCCGGCGGCCCCGGCCCCGGCCCCGGCCGCGGCAGAGGCTCCCGCCGCGGCGCCGGCCCAGTCTCCGGCTCCCGCCGCGGCCCCCACGGCGGCCCCGGCCAAATAGGCCCGGGAGTTCAACGGTCGCCGCTCCGTCTGCTCCCCCCTCACCTCCCCCCTGCCCTCGGTCTGGGCAGGGGGTTTGTTTTTTTGCTGCAAGTTTAATATATTGAATCGCCATCTCCGGTCCGGCCCCGGCCGGGGACGGCCGCTTTTTGACCGGTCCGCGCCAGGCTGAAAAATCTGCTTGACACACCGGACGGCTCTGAATTACAAATAATCGAACGAACGGTCGGTAAAAAATGTACCAAAAAAAAGGCGAGCTGCGGCAACAGCAGATATTTGAGACCGCGGCCAGTCTGTTCGCGGAACGCGGCTACGCCCGCACCTCCATCCGCGATTTGTCCGAGGCTTTGGAGCTGTCCAAAAGCTCCCTGTACCACTACTTCGACTCCAAGGAAGATCTCTTGCACCGCTTGCTGGCAGATTTCATGGACGAGGCCCTGGCCCAGATCGAGGAGATCTCCGGCCGCGACCTGCCGCCCTTGGAGAAGATCGGCGCGGTGATGCGCTTCTACACCAGCTTTTTCGCGGGCAGCCGTCACCACCTGACCTTGTTGGTCAACGATCTGGACTGCCTGAGCCCGGTGCGCCGGGACGCGGTGGTGGCCCAGGAACGGCGCTACGTGGTCGCGCTCAAAGGCATCCTCAGCGAGCTCAAGGACGCGGGGCTGTTGCGGGATTTGCCCTTGTCGGTGGCGGTGTTCGCCTTTTTCGGCATGGTCCACTACACCCCCAAGTGGTACCGCCAGGACGGGCCGGTCTCCCCGGCCGACTTGGGCCTGTATTTCCAACAGATCTTCTGCCAGGGGATCCTGGCGGACGACCCGCCGGCCACTTCCTCCTAGCCCTCCCTTGGAGCGCGGGGCAGCATGGCCGGCATGCCGTGACGCGGGGCACGGTGGCGACGCGACTAGTACTGGGTCGGAGAAAGCCATTTCCGGGGTCCCCAAACCAGCTGCCTGCTTGTTTGGGGTGGTTCTAGGCTTTCTCCTCTTGGAACTTGCCCAAAGTAAATTTGAGCCGGTTCACAAAATCGCGCTCATCTTCGATAACCGCGATTTCGGCGGGCCATCCATGGCCCGCGTAGGACGCTGGGGTCCCTTCGACAATTTTGGGCCTTAAGGAGGCGGTGTCATGAACGTGGGTATGATGCTGGAGCGGGCAGCCAACAAATTTCCCCGCAAAACTGCCGTGATCTGTGGGGACGATCATTTCACCTACCAAGCCTTCAACCAGAGGGTCAACCGCCTGGGCCAGGCGCTGATGGCCCTGGGGCTGGACAAGGGCGACCGGCTGGGGGTGCTCACCGAGAACTGCTATCAGTTCCTGGAGCTGTACTTCGCCGCGGCCAAGACCGGGGCCATCTTTTGCCCCTACAACAACCTCTTGACCGAGCGCGAGACCCGGGAGCTAATCAACTACTCCGACCCCCGCTACCTCTTCGTGAGCCCGGCGGGGCTGGGCAAGGTGGACGCCATCCGGGACCAGCTCCCCGGGGTGCAGAAGTTCTTCTGCCTGGGCGCGCCGGACCGCGAGGGCTTCGAGGCCTACGACGCCCTGGTGGCCGGAGCGCCCTCCGACGCCGAGCCGGGGGTGGAGGTGCTGCCCGATGACGTGATGAGCATCTACTTCACCTCGGGCACCACCGGCCTGCCCAAGGGCGCCATGCGCACCCACTTGCACTTGTGCACCACCGCCATCACCGGGTGCATCGAGAACGGGATCGGCTACCACGAGCGGGTGCTCATCGTCACCCCCATGTACCACGTGTCCTTTGAGGACAACATCGGGCGCTGCTTCTTCGTGCCCAACACCACGGTGATCTTCCCCAGCCACTTCGATCCCGGCAAGGTGCTGGAGATGCTGGACCGGGAGCGCATCACCTGCGCGCTGTTGGTGCCCACCATGATCAACGCCATGGTGCACAGCCCCAAAATGGAGACCGTGAACCTGGAGAAATTCCGCCGCATCTTCTATGTGGGCGCGCCCATGCCCGTGGAACTCCTGAAGAAGTCCCTGACCACCTTCGGCCGCTTCGGCTGCGGCTTCTGCCAGCAGTACGGGGCCACCGAAACCGGGCCCCTGTCCACCATCCTCCTGCCCGAGGACCACCTCGTGGAGGGCCCGCCCGAGAAGGTGCACCGCCTGGCCTCGGCCGGCCGCCCGGTGCTGGACTACCAGATCAAGATCCTCCTGGAAGACCGCGAGGCCCAGCCCGGCGAGGCCGGCGAGATCGTGGTGAAATCCGAGGCCATGATGCAGGGCTACTGGCGCATGCCCGAGGAGACCGCGGCCAAGGTCATCGACGGCTGGTTCCACACCGGCGACATCGGCTACGCCGACGAAGAGGGCTACATCTTCATCGTGGACCGCAAGAACGACCTCATCATCAGCGGCGGCAAAAACATCTACCCCCGCGAGGTGGAGGAAGTGCTCTACGCCCACCCGGCCGTGCTGGAAGCCCTGGTCGTCGGCGTGCCCGACGACTACTGGGGCGAGGCCGTGAAAGCGGTGGTGACCCTCAAATCCGGCCAGCCCGCGGACGAGAAAGATATAATCACCTTCTGCGGCGAACGCCTGGCCGGCTACAAAAAACCCAAGACCGTGGAATTCTGGCCGGAACTGCCCAAAACCGCCTCGGGCAAACTCCTGAAACGCAAAGTGCGTGAAGGCTACTGGGAAGGCCGGGACCGGAAGATATAAGAGTGTGGGAATGTGGGGGGAAGGACCCTTTTTTGAAAAAAAGGGTCCTTCCCCCCACAC
>JAHLLK010000067.1 GCA_020444165.1 Deltaproteobacteria bacterium
GTGGAGTCACGTTTTTGCCAAGCCGACATTGCACGGGGCAGGACGCCCCGTGCAAAGCTCTCCAAACAGCAACGGACCGGCCAATCGGCCGGTCCGCAGGTCGCTAAGCCCAACCCCTGGCGGGGCCGGCCCGCTTCAGGAGGCCACTTTGAGGAGTAATTCCAAGACCTCTTCCTGGGGGAAGAAACACATATTGTCGTCGCAGCCCTGGTAGCTGAGGGTCAGCTTCACCGGGTATTCGCCTGGCGCCAGGCCCGCGGCCAGGCGGAAGCCCACGGTGATTTTCACCTCGCCCTCGTAAATGGCGGCTTCCTTGTCCAAAAAGGCCAATTTTTTCACTTTGGCCTGGGGATAGGCGGGGTCGACAAAGGTTATGCCGGCCGGGGCGCTCAGTTCCAGCCGGGTGGGGACCAGGGCGTCATCGTCTGGCCGGTGGCCGTTCACGTGCAGACCCGGGGCGATCTTGATGACCAGCGTGAGCCGATGTTCCCCACCGGGAGTGTAGGTTTGGTCCGGATTCGCCACGCTCAAGCTCAACACCCGTTTGACTTCTTGGGCGCCGGCCGGCTCTGCCGCGGCCATAAGGCCCAGGGCCAAGACCAGGGACAGCACCAGGGAAACGGCGGCTCCCCGGGCCATAAGCGGCATGTTCATGGTTTCCACCTTGTTCGAAATCTTTTGGCAGCTTGCCTCAGGCCTGGCCGCAGCGGCTGGGACCGGCGTCCTTCCAGCCCAGGGGCGCCATCTCGCCCACGGGCAGCACCTTCAGGCGGGCCAAGGCCCGGGCCAAGCGGGGCCAGACCAGGGACCGCGCGGCAGCCTCGTCCAGCTTCGGGTCGAAAAGCAGTTGGGGGCTCAGGTTCAGGCCCTCTTCCCGGGCCAGCTCCATGAAGGCCCAGGCGCGCTGCCCCTCGATACGAGGCATCCGGGGGTTGCCCGGCATCAGATAAACCTCGCGGTCCAGGGACAGGAGATTCTTGAAGTACTCCAGCCCCACTTGGAAATTGCGGGAGAGCATGGCCAATTGCCCCGGCAGGTCGCGCTCCCGGGCCCACAGCCAAATCCCGGCGAACTCGGCCAGCTCCCGGGGTCCGGGGACCGCGGCGGGCGCCGGGGGTGGGGCGCCCTGGCCGGCCAGGAGGGCCAGGGGCCCCCGGGAGGGCAGGGCCGGGGTGTAGAGCACCAGGTCCGGCTCCAGGCCGAAGGCCTCCACCGCGCCGCCCGGGGCCAGCCGGTGGCCGGTCAAGGACTCGTCCACCATCAAGAGCATGCCCCGCTCGCGCACCTCTTCCTGGGCGGCCAGCATGGTGGGGGCGGCCGGGGCCCAGTCAGCCCGCAGCACGGCCAGGCCGGCCTCGCCCTCACCGGAGACCAGGGGGCTGCCGGTGCCCGGGGCGATCCACATCACCCCCCGGGAGCAACCGGCCTGACGGGCCAGTTGACCGGCGGCCAACACCGCCTGGGGCGGCTTGGCGAAAAATACCGTCCAGGCGGGCCAACCCAAGGCTTCCCGCACCAGTTCCCCGGCCGTTTCGGCGGTCATCTCGCCGGGGGCCGGCGGCGCGGGCAGCTCCCGCCGGGTGTAATCCACGGGCGGCCCCGGCACCGCAGCCTGGGATCGCCAAATCTCTTCCAGTATCGCCAACTCTTCAGGCAGAGCTTCCGCTTTCATCATTTCCCTTTCGCGGGGAGCGGGAACGCGCGTGCGTCCCCCGGGCCGGGCCGCGGCCGTTTGGTTTTGGCCGGGGCGGCCTGGGGGGACCACCGTTCCCAGGGTCCATTTCCTGCCGGCAAACTTAACACAATTGAACGTTACAAGCACGGCCAAGGGCCGCCCGGTTTCTCCCGGGGAGGCAAAAAAAGATTTTAAGTTCTTCGCCGGCCCTGCCGATTAGAAAGATGAGGCAGGAAATAGTTGCCAACCACCTTGAACAGCCAGGGAAGGCTAGCCATGGACATTACCTACAGCCCCCCCCTCGCGGCGGGCGAACATTCCGAGGTGAACCGTCCCGTTTTCCAGAGCAAGGGAACGACGGGCAAGCCGGCGGAAGCGCCCGAGTCGTCCGCGGTGGGCAAGTCGCCCGCGGAGCAGGTTGACGAGACCCGATTGAATCAGGCCATGCAGGACTTGGCCAAGCATTACGGGGTGGAGTTCAAGCGGACCACGGACGAGAAGACCGGCCGGCAGATCATCCAGGTCTTCTCCCCGGACGGTGAGCGCATGCTGCGGCAATTCCCTCCCCAGGCCGTGGTGGAGATGGCGGCCAAGGCCCGCCAGGGAATGGCCGAAAGTTTATTTAACTCCACAGTTTAGCTCGTCAATGCGTCCGATGCCGCCCTTTCCTCCGAAAGGGAGGGGTGGCATGTGTCCATGGGTTTGATTGCCGACCCAGCCCTGCCGTTCCCCAGCCCCCCACCCCGCTCGGCTGAGCCATCCTGCCCCACCAGCCCGGACATTTCATGAGGGCCGGGTGGCTTGGTTGGCTACCTGCTGATTTAGCATGCTTTTCAAGTGGTAAATTACCTGAGACAAGGTGACGTTTTGTCCCCGGGGCCAGCGCCGCCGGACGCCCGGTCTTCCTGAAATATCCGGGCTATCCTCCTGGCCGGCGGCGTCCGGACGTTTCCCGGCCGGGCGGACCACTCCCCACCGGCGACCTGAGGGCAAGGAGAATCATTCTGTGGCCGACGCACGGAGTTTGGGAAAATATCTAAGTATAAACCGTAAGTTGCGTCACATTTTGGTGGCTTGTCGTCGGCAATCGGCCTCCGGCGGGCCAGGGGTTCGCCCCAGACAAGCCTTGCTTGCCGGGATGTCGTCACGCTTTCGCCAAAACTAAAAGTTGCGCGGCGCAGGACGCACCGTGCCTCGCTCTCATTCTAGTTATCCGGGACATTTTGTGTTAGTGTTGTCGCACACCAGGAAAAACCAAGGCAAGAATCGTGGTTGTCCTGGTCCGCCGTCCCCGGGGAGGGACGGCGGCCGATCTTGTTCCCGACCCGGGAGTCTCCCGGCAGGGTGCGGGAAATGGCTGGTCAGACGGGGCTTCAGTCCCGCCGAACACGCGGAACAACCCTCTCAACCTGCTCCGGGCAACGGGCGGAGCCGTGCCCTGGTCCCGGTGGCCGAGGGGATTTCGGGCGGTCTGCCGGCACCCGGCCAACATTGCGGCCCCCAGGGTCCTTCGCGAGGTGGCGCCATTATGGATAGGCCCATTCCCATGGGAGCGGAATCCTTACGCATCCTCTTGGTGGACGACGAACCCAATATCCGCGAAGCCCTTTGCGAATACTTGGAAGCCATCAACAAGCACGAGGTGGTCTGCGCGGCCGATGGCGAGGAGGCCCTGGACCGCTTCCAGGCCGGCCAGTTCGACTGCGCCTTCCTGGACCTGAAGATGCCCGGCATGAGCGGAGTGGAACTCCTGTCCCGGCTCAAAGCCTCGGACAAGACCCTGCCCGTGGTCATCATGACCGGCTTCCCTTCCCTGGACGCGGCCATCGACACCATGCGCCAGGGGGCCAGCGATTTCCTCATCAAGCCCTTCAACCTGAAGGAGGTCAAGATCACCCTGGAACGGGTGGTGCGCGAGCAACGCCTCCTGAAGGAGAACCTCCGCCTCACCGAGCGCCTCAAACACCAGGAAAGCATCGAGCGCCTCAACTCGGAGCTGCAGAAACGCATCCGCGAGCAGCACATCATCCATCAGATCTCCGAAGCCATCGACCAGTTGCATACCTCCGAGGACATCTACCAGGGCCTGGCCGACCTGGCCTGCCGCTTCCTGGACGCCAACAAGTCCGCCGTGCTGCTCCTGGACCGCAGCACCCAACAGCTCCTGGTGATCGCGGTGCACGGCTTTGACCAATCCGCGGTGGGCCGCATCGCCGGGGAGTTCGGGGCGGACGTGGCCGGCAAGGTGGCGGCCGAGGGTCAGCCCATGCTGGGGCGGGCCGATCCCCACAGCCGGCTCTTGGGCGCCCTGCCCTTCCAGGGCAACTACCTCTGCCTGCCCATCCTGATCCGGGGCGAGAACTTCGGGGTCATGGTGGTGGGGGACAAACGCGGCGGCCTGGCGCTCCGGGGCGACGACGTATTCCTGGCCCGTTTTCTGTTGCAAAAAGCCGCTCTGTCCATCGAGAACATCGCCCTGTACGAGTCCATGGTCTCCAACATGCACTCCACCCTGGGCGCCTTGGTGGGGGCCATGGAGGCCAAGGACCCCTACACCCGGCAGCACAGCCGCCGGGTCACCAACCTGAGCGTGCTCACCGCCCAGACCATGGGCCTGGGCATCGAGCAGATGGAGTCCTTGCGCTTTGCGGCCTATCTGCACGACATCGGCAAGATCGGCATCAAGGACCACATTCTCTTGAAGGAGTCCCGGCTCACCAACGAGGAGTACGAGCAGATCAAACTCCATCCGGTGATCGGCGAGTCCATCATCGGCTCCATGGACCTTTCTCCCCAAGAGAGGGCCATTATCCGCCATCATCATGAGCGCTGGGACGGCCGGGGCTACCCCGACGGCCTGGGCGGCGAGGATATCCCCCGCCTGGCCCGCATCGTGGCCGTAGCCGATGCCTTTGACGCCATGACCAGCGACCGCCCCTACCGCCAGGCCAAGGTCCGCGAGCAGGCGGTGGCGGAGCTGTTGCGCTGCCGCGACTCCCAGTTCGACCCCCTGGTGGTGGAAGCGTTCATGGAGATGCTGCAACGTTACAACCCGGCGGGAGCCCGGGAAGAGATCCTGGTCTCGCCCGCCCAGGCCCAGACCGGCTGAGCCGGCCTGGCCGGGCGGCCCGTTCCCGGCCGTTTATCCGCACCGCCAAACCCCGCCCAGCCCCCCCAGAGGGGCGCGGGCGTGCCGTCCCTTCAGGGCGGCCAGGATAGAAACCATGCAGGAGCCAGGCGATCGCGACAGAGAGTTTTTCCGTTATCCCGCGCGGTTGGCGGTGCGTTTCGGCCCGGACACGGCGGCCGGCCGCGGGGCCATGGCCATCAACCTGGACATGTGGCAGCTCCAGAGCCAGTTGGAGGCCAAGGCCCTGGAATCCCTGGAAGCGGGTGCCCTGGACGACAATCTCAAGCCACTTTTGGATATCCTGCGCTGGATGGATTTCAAGCTGGATATGATCCTGCACCATCTGCGGCTCCAGGAGATGGGTGTCCACTTCCCCCTGTCCGCCCAGACCGTGGACGTCTCCGGCTCCGGCTTCAGCTTGGCCCAGGGCGATGACCTGGCCACCGGGTCCCGGGTCTTGGTGCAGCTGCTCCTGCCCGACCAGCCCACCCGGCCGGTGTACGCGGTGGGCGAGGTGGTCCGCAGCGGCGGGGACCCGGGTCAGCCCGCCGTGGGCGTCAACTTCGTGGAGATCGCCGAGGTGGACAGGGAGCGCATCGTGCGCTACACCTTCCAGCGGCAAAGACAGGAACTGGCCCAGCGTAGTTTGGCGAGGGAATAATTGAATCAGCGACTTGACTTGCCACCCGAAGTCGTGGCCGCCCTCCTGGCCCAGGAAAAATTGTGCCTGGTGGGTCGCTTGCTCAAAGGCGTGGTGCACAACATCTCCGGCGCGGTGCAGATGATCCGGCTGCCCCTGGACCTTTTGGAGATGCGCCTGCCGCCCGACGCTGACGAGAACATCCGGGCCAAACTCCGGGCCGCCCAGGAAGGCATCAGCCGCCTCACCGAGGAATTGGGTCTGTTGGCGGCCAAGAGCACCCAGCCCTCGCAGAGCCACGCCCAGACCGTGAGCCTGCCGGACCTGGCCCGGGAGCAACTGGCCTTCTGGCGGGCCCACCCCTACTTCAAACACGAGATGAAAGTGGAAACGCTCCTGTCCGGTACGCCCCCCCAGGTGGAGGCGGGTTACGACGATCTGGCCTTGGCCTTCAACGCCTTGGTGGCCAACGCGGTGGAGAACGCCGAGGCGGCCGGCGAACGGGAGATGTCGGTGTGCCTCCTCAAGCAGGGCCGGGAGGCCGGCCTGGAGGTCACCAGCAGCGGTCCCCCGCCCGACGCCGCCACGGCCGAGCGCATGTTCGAACCGTTCTTTGGCGCCAAGGGCGAGGGACACGACGGGCTGGGCCTTTTCCTGGCCCGCGAGGCCCTGGCGCCGTGGCGGGGCCGGGTGGAGTGGTCCGCCACCCGTCCCCGGAGCTTCGTCATTTGGCTGCCCGTCCTTTGAGGAACGGTCCGGCGGCCCCGGCGCCGGCCTCCCCAGTGGTCCTAACCCTGGCCCGCCCCAGACCCGGACAACATGCTCGATAACCGCCGTCAAAGACTTTTGGATCTGGCCGAGAGCCCCAACCCCGCCCTCAGACGGGAAGCCGTGCAGAACCTGGGGAGCCTGGGCGACGCGGAGTTGGTGCCGGTGTTGATCGACTTCCTCTCGGACGGCGATCCCGATGTGGAGGAGGCCGCGGTGCAGGCCTTGATCCGCATCCGGGGACGGGAGGTGGCCGCCCGGCTCACCCCCATGCTGGGGGTGGAGCAGGTGGGGCTCCGCAACCGGGCCATGACCATTCTCCGGGCCATGGGCTCCGACGCCCCGGACCTCATGCTGGACCTCCTGTCCGAATCCCAGCGCGATCTCCGCATCTTCGCCGCCGACATCCTGGGCACCGTGGATGGCCCCGGCGTGAGCAAAGCCCTGATCCGCGCCCTGGGCGACCCCGAGGTCAACGTCCGCATCGCCGCGGCCACCAGCCTGGGCTGCCGCCGGGAGAGCGGGGCCATCAACGCGCTGTTGGAGCTTTTGGACGATGAGCTGTGGGTGCAGTTCGCCGCCCTGGAGGCCCTGGCCGCCATCGGCGATCCCGCGGTAGTGGAGCCCCTCATCGCCAAGATGAACGATGCCGACGAGTTGGTGCGCACCCATATCGCCGAAATCATGGGGAACTTTGCCGATCCCCGCGCCTTGCCCCCCTTGTTGGCCGCGGTCAATGGCAACGAGGGCCTCCTGGTGGGGCTGTTGTGCTGCCCGCTGTTGAAATCGGCCGACCAGGGGTTCATCGAGCGGCTGCACCCCTCCCTGCGGGACCGCCTTTTGGAGGCCCTGTACCAGGCCCTGGAGGATTCCTCGGTCAAGGTGCAGTGCGACGCCCTGGAAGGCCTGGCCAAGCTCTCCCATCCCACTGCGGTGTACCCGCTGTTGGCCCTGGCCGAGGCCACCCAGGAGCCCCTGGTGCTGGAGCTGATCGGCAAGGCCTTGGCCAAGACCGGGACCCTGCCGCCCCTTTACGGCGCCACCCGCTCGCCTTCGGCCCAGGTGGCCCGCCTGGCCGTGGAGGTCTTGGCCCTGCACGACAATCCCGACGCCCGGGGAGCCCTGGCCGCCGCGGTGGGCCACCCGTCGGAAGAGGTGCGCACCGCGGCCGTGGCCGCCCTGGCCGAGCTGGACGGTCCGGGCTTGCAACAGGCCGGCCTGGTGGACATCCTGCGCAGCTCCCTGGAAGATCTCTCACCCCTGGTGCAGGCCGCCGCGGCCCGGGCGCTGCGGGGGGTGCTCGATCCCCGGGTGCTGGACGGCCTCACCACCCTGTTGGCCAGCCCCCACGAACAGGTCCGGCAGGACGCGCTGGAGGCCATGCTGGCCGGCGGCGACCCTCGGCTGCCCGCCATCTTCCTGGAATCCCTGGAGAGCCCTGATCCCCAGGAAAAGATCATGGCCGCCCGGGGGCTGGCCGCCCTCCGGCGCCCCGAGGCCGGCGACCGCCTGGCCGCCCTGTTGGTGGATTCTTCCCCCGGGGTGCGCCGGGAGGCGGTGCGCTCGCTGTTGGCCATCCAGGGGGTGGCCGCCCTGCCCTGCCTCCGGGGAGTCCTGGGTGACCCGGACGTGGCGGTGCGCCAGGCCATGATCCAGACGCTGGCGGCCATGAAGCAGGCCCCGGCCCAAAATTTCCTCATCGAGGCCTTGCACGACCCGGATCAGGAGCTCAGCCTGGAGGTGATCCGCTTGGTGGGCGAAGCCAGGGCGGTCAAGGCGGTGCCGGCGTTGGTGCAGCTATTGCAGGAGCCGGTGAATCCGGTGCGCATCCAAGCGGCCCAGGCCCTGGGACTCATCGGGGACGGCGCCGCCGCGGAAGCTTTGTTCAATCTCCTGGCCGACCCCGATCCCCGGGTGCGGGAAGCGGCGGGGCAGGCCATGGACCGCATCGAGCGGGGGTGGGACCCACTGGCTTAGGCCCTAACTCCCAGCCACACCCGGGTTTTTCCGGCCGCGGCTCCGGGGCGGGAAGCTGGGCCCGTCTCACGGCCACCGGCCCCCGGGGGTCCGGGGCCGTGGCGCCACTCGGCCCCACCGCAGGAATACCGTTGACATTTGCCGAAATTTAGCCGAAAAAAGCGCATGGTTCCGGTGTGGTTCTCACCACAACTCCGGGCGGAGGGGTCGGGAAGTCGGGTGCCGGCCAGCCCGGGGTCGTCAGGGTCGTATCTTGACATTTGGCAGGCGGATGTTTTAAATCTTTTCGTGCTTCTGGCTGCCAGCGGCACGACCGTCAGATGTACTCCACGGCAGGACCCCGGCGGTGGGACCAAAAGCTGAGACATGGCAATACGCATCCTGATAGTCGACGATTCGCCCACCGTAGTCAACCTGTTGAGCATGATGCTCAAACGCCAGGGGTTTGAAGTGGCCACCGCTGGGGACGGTCGGGATGCCCTGGCTTTTTTAAGTAAGCAACCCGCGGACTTGATCATAACCGACGTCAACATGCCCAACATGGACGGCCTGACGTTGATCTCCCACATCCGACAGCAAGAATCCCTGAAAGACCTGCCAATTATTGTTTTGTCGACAGAAGGCGCCAAGCACGATCAAAGTGAAGGAGCCCGGCGAGGGGCGGACGTGTATCTGGTCAAGCCGGTCTCGCCCGAGCAGCTCGTGGGACAGGTCCGCCAGCTGCTGAAGTGACCTTGGGGTGGCCTGGTTGGCCGAAACAAGCCCAGGACGCCCGGAAAACCGGAGCGCCTCCCTGCCATAACCACAAAGGACGTGATCAACAACGTGCCGGAACCTTTGGGGAAAAATCTACGTTTTTTGGTGGTGGACGATCAATTCAACGTCCGGCGCATGATCCACAATTTCCTGCGCAACTTCGGATACAACGATGTGATCTACGCCGCGGATGGTCTGGCCGCCTGGGAGAAGCTGGCCCAGGAGCAGGTGGGCTTCGTCATCAGCGATTGGAACATGCCCCGCATGAACGGGCTGTTGCTCCTCAGGAAGGTGCGCGATCACGCCCAGTACCGCGACATTCCCTTCCTCATGGTGACCGCGGAGACCAACGAGGACATCGTGGCCGAGGCGGTGGAATCCGGGGTGGATGACTACGTAACCAAGCCCTTCCGGGCCAAGACCGTGATCGACAAGGTGGAAATGGTCCTGGCCCGCCGCCTGGACCCCAAGCCCCTGGACCGCGTCCTCTACCGGGCCAAGGACCTGTTGGCCGAGGGACGCCCCACCGAGGCCATGGCCACCCTGAAGCTGGCCGTGGAAGCCGCGCCCACCAGCCCCCGGGTGCTGGTGGCCGTGGGCGACGCCCTGGAAGCCCTGAGCAAGAACGACGCGGCCCTGGCCAAGTTCGAGGAAGCCGCGGCCCTCGGCGCCAAATACGTCACCGCCCACGACCGGGCCGCCTCGCTCTACGAAAAGTTGGGCCAGAAGGACCGGGCCTCGGACCATTTGGCCCTGGCCTCACGCATCAGCCCCCGGAACCCCCACCGCCAGGTTACCCTGGGGCAAATGCTCATGGAGCAGGGACGCACCGAGGAAGGAGCCATGGCGCTCCGGGCGGCCCGGGACGTGGCCACCGAGGACGCGGAACTCACCGCCAAGGTGGGCGAGCTGTTCCTGGAGGCTGGCCTCAACAAGGAAGCCGCGGCCTGCCTGCGCCGCGCGGTGGCCATGGACCCCCGCATGGTGCACATCTACAACCAACTGGGCATGGCCTATCGCCGTGAGCGGCGCTATGAACAAGCCGCGGCGGAGTATCGCCGGGCCATCAACGCCTCGCCCGAGGATGAGAACCTGCACTTCAACCTGGCGGTGACCCTGGCCGAGTGGAACAAACCGGCCGAGGCCATCAAGACCCTGGAACAGGCACTCAATCTCCGGGATGACTTCCCCGAAGCTCAGGCGCTGATGCAGCACCTGCGGGATATCATGAAGCAGCTCTCATAGGCGGGCCCCGCCCCGCCCCGCAAGGCGGGCCGCTGGACGGCTCCCCCCCGCCCGCCATGGCGCCCAGGACCGGAAAGGCTTCCCGGAACCATCTTTGAGGAATAGCCATGCCGCCCTGCTCCGCACGTAATGCCGCAATCCCCCCCCTTCGCCCCCTGGCCCGGGTTTGGCTGGGCCTCACCGCCGCCCTGGGCAGCTCCCTGGCCGCCTCCCTGGCTGGCGCCGCTCCGGCCGGCCCCTGGACCCAGGCCGCCCTGGCCGCCCCCGGCGGCCTGGACCCCCTGTGGCTCGTGCTGGGCCTGGCCGGCGCCGCGGCCTGGCTCTGGGACACGGGGCTCGAACATCCCCGTCAGGCCCACCTGTGGCGGCTAATCGTCACCAGCCACAACAAGCTGAAAGTCATGCTCGAAGCCATGAACGACCCCGTGTTCTCCCTCACCCAGGATGGGCGGGTGGAGTCCCTGAACCTGCCCGCGGCCCGCCTGGCCGGGCGCGACCCCTCGGATCTCGTGGGCCTGGGCCTGGCCGATTTCCTGGCCGCCTGCGGGGCCACGGCCGAGACCAGCCAAGAACTCCGCGCCTTGGTGCAGCGCTTTTTCCAGGAGCCGCCGGAGGAACCCTCCTCCCCGGCCCCGGCCATCCGCTGCCAGTTGGCCGGGGAGTCCTGGGAGATCAGCCTCTATCCCGTGGCCGACGAGCAGGAAGAGCTGGTGCTGACCATGGCCCACGCCCGGCCCAGCGCCCCGGCCGCGCCGCCGGCTCCAGATCCGGCGGCCCCGGACCTGGCCGCGGCCGAGGCCGCCCGAGAGTTGGAGCGGCAGCTCACCAGCATGGTCATCCACGACCTCAAGGGACCCGTGGGCGAGATCCTGGGCAACCTGGACCTCCTGGGCTTCGAGCCCCTGTCCGAGACCCAGGAGGAAGCCCGCCAGTTGGCCATGGCCGGGGCCGAAGACCTTTTCCGCATGATCCAGAACCTCCTGGACCTGAACCGCCAGGAAGAGGGACGGCTGCGGTTTCGGCCCGAACCCCTGTCCTTCGGGGTCCTGGCCGACGAGGTGCTGGGCAAGTTCTCGGCCATGCTGCGCCTGAAGGGCCTGGAAGCCACCGTGGAAGACGCCACCTCGGGCGAACTCCGGGCCGACCCGGAGCTGTTGTTCCGAGTGCTGCAAAACCTGGTGCTCAACGCCATCAACCACACCGAAGAAGAGGACGGGCGCCTGGTGCTGGCCGGCCGGGAAGATCCCCAAGGCGGCGGCGTTCTGCTCTCCCTCACGGACAACGGCCCGGGCATTCCCCCCGAAGAGCTGGAACGCATCTTCGACAAGTTCTCGGCCACCGCCAAGGGCCAGGCCGCCCGCCACAGCACCGGTCTGGGGCTCACCTTCTGCAAAATGGTGGCCGAAGCCCACGGCGGCCGCATCTGGGCCGAAAACACCCCCGAAGGCGGCGCAGCCTTTTTCATCTGGCTGCCGCGGGGGTAGGAGTTTGTGGGAGGAAGAGGAAGATGTGGGGGGAAGGGGTACTTTTTTGAAAAAAAGTACCCCTTCCCCCCACACCCCCCTTCCCCCAAAAAACTTTATAGTGTTGTTTTAGTTAGTAATCTGACGGGTCGGGGGGGGCCGGAGGGTTGGGCGGGGCAGTGGCGGAGCCGGTGGCCAGCTCGTCCAGGCCTTGGGGGCGGGGACCGGCGCAGGTTCCCGGTTCACACCCGCAGCCACAGCCTCCGGCGCCCCGGTTGCGGGCGGCCAGGGTGCGCCAGATCCGCCGGCCCGCGTAGAACAGGCAAGCCGCCACCACGATCCCCACCACCAGGTTCTGCCACATGGTCCGCTCCTTCCTGGGGCCCGGCCGAGCCGCGCTCAGCCGCCCAGGCCCAGGGCCCGCCCGCCCTGGAAGACCAGGAGCGCCAGGCCGTAGGCCAAAAGGGTGTTGAAGCCCAGGGACACCAGCGGCCAGGTCCAGGTGCGGGACTCCCGGCGCAGGATCACCAGCGTGGCCAGGCACGGCGCGTAGACCATCACGAAGATCATCAGGGCAAAGGCCTTCAGGGGGCTCCAGCCGGGCTCCCGGGCCAGGCGCCCGGACAGGGACTGGCCCTCTTCCCCGCCCGCGTCAGAGAGGCTGTAGGCCACTCCCAGGGTGGAGACGATGATCTCCTTGGCCGCGAAGCCCCCCACCAGGGCCACGTTGGTGCGCCAGTCAAAACCCAGGGGCCCGGTGACCACGGTCAGGAACTGCCCCGCCTGGCCGGCCACGGTGTGGGCCAGGCGGGCCTGGGCCAGCTCGCCCTCGACGGCCAGGCGGGCGGCGGCGTCCGGCGCCTGGGCCAGGCGGGCGGTGAACTGGGCTTCCTGGTCCGCCGGCAGATAGGGAAAGGTCATGGCCGCCCACATCACCACGCTCACGGCCAGGATCAGGGTGCCGGCCTTCTTCACGTAGTGCCAGGCCCGCTCCCAGCTGTGGATCAGAAGCCCCTTCAGGGTGGGGGTGCGGTAGGGGGGCAGCTCCATGACAAAGGGCGCCTGCTCGCCCTTCAGCACGGTCAGGCGCAAGAGCTTGGCCGCCAGGGCGCCGAGCACCCAGGAGATCACGGTGAGCAGAAACAGCATCTCGGCCTGGCGGCGCACGAAAAAGGCCCCGATTAGAATGCCGTACACCGGCAGCTTGGCCCCGCAGTTCATGAAGGGCACGGCCATCATGGTGGCCAGGCGGGCCTTGGGGTCCTTCAGGGTGCGGGTGGCCATGATGCCCGGCACCGCGCAGCCGCCGCTGATGCCGCCGCCCACCACCAGGGCGATGACGCTGTTGCCGTGCAGGCCGCAGGCCCTGAGCAGGCGGTCCATGAGGTAGGCCACCCGGGCCATGTAGCCCGAGTCCTCCATGATGGCGATGGCGAAGAACATGAACAGGATCAGGGGCACGAAGCCCAGCACCCCGCCCACCCCGTCGATGATCCCGCTGGTGATCAAGGAGTTCAAAATGCCGGGCGGCAACACCTGGGCCAGGGTCTCGGAGCCCCAGCCGAACAGGGCCTCCAGCCAGGCCACCGGGCCCTCGCTGGCCCAGAACACGAACTGGTACACCGCGTACAACACGCCCAAAAGGAACAACGGCCCGAACAAGCGGTTGGTGAGCACCCGGTCCACCTTGTCGGTGAAGTCCATGCGCACCTCGCGCTCGTGGCTCACCACCTGGCGGGTGATGCCGGTGATGAAGCCGTAGCGGTAGTCCGCGATGATGCTCTCCGGTTCGTCAGCCAGGGTCTTGGCGATGTGGTTGCTGACCCGGTCGCATACCGGCAGGAGGCGCTCGGCCAGGGACGGGGCCTCCCGCACCGTGTCCAGCACCTCGGCGTCGCCCTCCAGGCATTTGAGGGCCAGCCAGCGGGCCGCCAGCAGGCCGTGCCGCTCCTGGTCGCCCTGCAGGATGGCTTCCAGCTCGGCGAGGCCCTCGTCCACGTCCGAGCCATAGGAGATCACCAGGTTCTTCCAGGCCGGGCGGGCGGCCGCGGCGTCCACGGCCCGGGCCAAAAGGTCGGCGATGCCCTTGCCCTGGCGGGCCACGGTGGGCACCACCGGCACCCCCAGGGCCTTCTCCAGCTTGGCCACGTCGATCTTCATGCCCCGCTGCTCGGCCACGTCCACCATGTTCAAGGCCAGGACCAGGGGCGCCCCCAGCTCCAGGAGCTGCACCGTGAGGTAGAGGTTCCGCTCCAGGTTGGCGGCGTCCACCACGTCGATGATCACCTGGGGGCGCTGGCCGATGATGTAGTTGCGGGCCACCAGCTCCTCGGGGGAGTAGGCGGTGAGGGAGTAGGTGCCGGGCAGGTCCACCACCTTGACCTCGCGGCCCCGGTGGATGAGCCCGGCCTCCTTGAAGTCCACGGTGACCCCGGGGTAGTTGCCCACGTGCTGGCGGGCGCCGGTGAGGGCGTTGAAAACCGAGGTCTTGCCGGCGTTGGGGTTGCCGGCCAGGGCGATGGTCAGGGGCAGGGCCGGAGGGTTCACTCGCTCACTTCCACTTCTATGAGGTCCGCTTCATTGTTTCTGAGCGTCAGGTTGTAGCCCCGCAGTTTGACCTCCACGGGGTCCTTCAAGGGGGCGCGGCCGATGAGCCGGATGGGGGTGCCGGGCACCAGGCCCATGTCCCGGATACGGCGGCCCAGCTCACCGCCGGTGTTGACCTTTTGCACCACGGCGTTCTGCCCGGGCTGTAAATGACGCAGGGTGATGATGGCCATGGCCGTCCCCTCTTATATTTATTGAGCCTCAGTTGCAATAAGTATAGCCAGAAGAACTGCCCCGTCAAGGGAGCCGGCCCAGAATTTGTCCCCCCGCCACCCTTTGCGGCCGGCGGCGCCGGCAGGCGGCGCTCCGGAAGCGGCTAGCGCGGAGAGTTTATTGGGCTTGGCAGACGGGGGAGTCGTCGGCCGCAGAAACGGCCGAACTGACGTAGATCTTGAGGGCCGCCCCGCGGCCCAGGGCCAGCCGGGTGCCGCGCACCGCCACCACCACCGGCCCGTGCCCGCCGGAGATGACCTCCAACTGGGTGCCGGGGCAGATGCCCAAGTCGGCGAGTTGGTTGCTCACCTTGTCGCCGCCCATGACCCGCTCCACCCGGAGGCGCTCCCCGGGGATGGCCAGGGTCAAGGGTATGGAGGGTTCGCGTTTGGCCAGGCATTGGGGGCACAGGCCATAGATTTGCAGCCGATGCTGCAAGGGCAGGAAGCCGGTCTCTTGCTGCAAGTCCCGGGTCAGGCCTTGGAGGGCCGGGGCGTTGAACTCGGTGATGCCCCCGCAACGGGTGCAAATCAGGTGGTCGTGGTGGTCGCCCAGATGGCGGTGCTCATAAACCGGCGGGCCGCCGTTGAAGTGGCGCCGGGTGGCCAGGCCATACTTGGTCAGGAGGTCCAGGGTGTTCGCCACGAATTCGGGCTCCAGGTCGTGGCCATTTTTCCGGAGCAGGCGTTGCCAGCCATCGGCGCTCAGGTGATCCTCCGTGGCCAGAAAGGCTTCCAACACAGCCAACCGGTCCGGCACCCGATCCAGTCGGACCTGCTTGAGCAACCGCTCGAACTGTAGCCTTTCCTCTTGATGCAACGTGGCGGTCAAGGTGTATTCCCCGGTGACGGTTTGGGCTCGCAGAGGAGCTTATCAGTCCCTAGCAGTTATTACAACTCAGTAACAATAAAGTAACCACGGCGGAGGCCCTCGGCAAGCGGCCGCCTTGCCGAGGGGCAGGGGGCGTGCTAATTTGGGACCCGCCTGCCCGTGCCGCCCCCGGCCCAACTTCTTACCCGGATTGGAAGCTCCATGAGCGAATACCTGTCCCTGCACAGCCTGGCCGCCCTGGCCTCCCTGACCGCCTTGGAGATCGTGCTGGGCATTGACAACATCGTGTTCATCGCGGTGTTGACCGGCCGCCTGCCCCTGGCCGCCCAGGCCCTGGCCCGGCGGCTGGGCATGAGCCTGGCGCTTATCACCCGCATCCTGCTGCTGTTGGGCATCACCTGGGTCATGGGCCTCACCCGGCCCCTGTTCGAAGTGATGGGCCACTCCTTCACCGGCCGGGATCTGATTCTCCTGGGCGGCGGACTGTTCCTCCTGGTCAAGGCCACCCACGAGATCCACGGCCAGATCGAGGGCGCCCAGGGCGAGGGACCGGCCCAGGGCGGAGCCTCCTTCTGGCCGGTGGTGATCCAGATCGGGCTGTTGGACATCATCTTCAGCCTGGACTCGGTGATCACCGCCGTGGGCATGGCCAAGGAGCTGGCCATCATGATCACCGCGGTGGTGGCGGCCATGCTGGTGATGATCTGGTTCAGCGGACCGGTGAGCCACTTCATCTCCCGCCACCCCACCATGCGGGTGTTGGCCCTGTCCTTTCTCATCCTCATCGGGGTGATGCTCCTGGCCGAGGGGGTGGGCCAGCACATCGACCGGGGCTACATCTATTTCGCCATGGCCTTCAGCCTGGGGGTGGAGCTGGTGAACATGCGGGTGCGGCCCCGGGCCCCGGCCCCGGTAGAACCGGCGGAGTGAAGCGGGGGGCGGCTCTCCTTGGCAGCTTGACAGCCGGACAAGGGGCTTCTAACCTGCAAGTATCGGATTCCGAAAACGGAACCTCCCGGCCTCATCAAGTAATCTAACGTAATAACGCCAGGTTGCCGCACGGTGCCAGGGCAGGTTCAGACTCCGCCCCCCAGGAAGGGGGGACGCTGCCGCCGGGCGGCAGCCGAGGTTGGGAAACTCCGCCGCTTATCCACCTACCCAAGAAGGGAAGGCTCCCATGGCCAGCAAGGTCTTTTTCGCCGACATGCGCGCGTCCCTGAAACGCAACTTCCCGGACAAGATCCGCGACCTCATCGAGCAGGTGGGCCTGGCCCAGCGCATCAAGCCCGGCGGCCTCACCGCCATCAAGATCCACTTCGGTGAGAAGGGCAACACCGCCTACATCCGCCCGGTCTACGCCCGCATCTTCGTGGACGCGGTGCGGGCCGCCCGGGGCAAACCCTTTCTCACCGACGCCAACACCCTGTACGTGGGCACCCGTTCCGACTCGGTGAGCCACCTCACCACGGCCACGGAAAACGGCTTTGCCTACAGCGTGGTGGGCGCGCCGTTGATCATCGCCGACGGGCTCCGGGGCGACCATTTCCGCGAAGTGCCGGTGAACCTGCCCGAGTGCGAGGTGGCCTACATCGGGGCCGAGGTGGTGGACGCCGACTGCCTCATCAGCCTGGCCCACTTCAAGGGCCACGAGCTGGCCGGCTTCGGCGGCACCAACAAGAACCTGGGCATGGGCGCGGCCAGCCGCCACGGCAAGCTGTTCCAGCACTCGGACATCACCCCGGCCATCATGGCCGAGAAATGCATCGCCTGCGGCGCCTGCATCCGCCGCTGCCCGGCCAGCGCCATCAAGTTCACCAAGCGGGGGGCCGACGAGCCCGCGCCCGAGCACGCGCAAAACCCGGAACTCCGGGCGGTGAAGGACCCCGAAAAGTGCATCGGCTGCGGCGACTGCGTCCTCACCTGCCCCGAAGGGGCCATCCAGATCCAGTGGAACGCCGAGATCCCGGCCTTCCTCCGGCGCATGACCGCCTACACCAAGGGCGTGCTGACCGGCAAAGAGGACCACGCGGTGTTCTTCAACTTCATCACCGATGTCAGCCCGGCCTGCGACTGCTACCCCTTCCAGGACGCGGCCATCGTCAGCGACATCGGGGTGTTGGCCTCCACCGACCCGGTGGCCATCGACCAGGCCGCGGTGGACCTGGTGAACCAGGCCCCGGGGCTCGGCGGGAGCTGCCTGAAGCACGAGTGCCTGGCCCCGGGCAGTGACAAGTTCCGCTCCATCTATCCCCACGTGGATTGGTCGGTGCAGTTGGCCTATGGCCAGGAGATCGGCCTGGGCAGCCGGGAGTATGAACTGTTGACCGTATAGGCGGACGCTCCACACCCTTCACCCCCCGGTGGCGCGGAAAAAAGTCACCGTTTGGCCACAGGATGGGTGGGTAACCTGGTCCCCGCGGGAGTTATGCTGCCTGATGGATCGGCGGGAGGTCAGCCAGGCCCTGGCTGGGCCTGGCTGACCTCCCGCCGCGCCTGCCCAGGGGACCCCTGCGCTAGGAGGCCACAGCCTTGACCCGGCGTCTGCTCGAAGAGGAAGTTCTGAGCCTGACCGGGGTGCGCTTTGCCTACGGCGAGGCGCCTCTTATCCGGGGGGTGGAGCTGGGCCTGGCCGCCGGCGAGGCGGTGTGGATCTCCGGCCCCTCGGGCGGTGGCAAGAGCACCCTGCTGAGGCTCATGAACCGGCTCCTGTCCCCCTCGGGCGGGAATATCCGCTTCCTGGGCCGCCTGTTGGAGGAGTGGCCGCCGCCCCAGCTCCGCCGCCGGGCGGTCTTGTTGGGCCAGGCCCCGGTGATGACCGCCGCCAGCCTGGCCGACAACCTCTACCTCCCCTTCGGCTTCCGCGCCGCCCGGGACCTGACCCGCCCGCCCTGGGAAGAGGTGGCGGCGCTCTTGGCCAGCCTGGGCCTGCCCGGCCTGGCTCCGGCCACCCCGGCCGGGGAGCTGTCGGTGGGCCAGCGCCAGCGGGTGGCCCTGGCCCGGGTGCTCTTGCTGGCTCCCCGGCTCCTTCTTTTGGACGAGCCCTTGGCGCCCCTGGACCCGGCCTCCCGCGGCCTGGTGGAGGAGCGCCTGGAGGAGTACCTGCGGGGCGGCGGGGCCGTGGTGCTGGTGAGCCACCAGGAGCCGCTGTTCGCCCACCGCGGCCTGGAGCTGGTGGGCGGGCGGCTCTTCGAAGCCGGGGGACCTGGCCCCTATCCCCCGATATTCCCGGCGGAAGGGGCCTGAGATGAGCGCCATCCCCCCCATCGGCGCCGGGCAACTGGCCCTGGCCCTGGTTTTCGTGCTCCTGGCCGGGGCGGCCAACCTCTGGCTCAAGCTGGGCCTGGGCCGCGACCTGTTGGTGGGCACGGTCCGCACCTTTGCCCAGCTCTTCCTCATGGGCTACGTCCTGGTCTACGTGTTCCGGGTGGAGCAGGCCTGGCTGGTCCTGGCCATGTTCGCGGGCATGATCTTCTTCGCCGCCCGCATCGTGGCCGGCCGCGTGAAAAACAAGGGCCCCCGGGTCTTCAACCCCGTGTTCCTCTCCATGCTGGGCAGCTACATGGTGGTCACCTTCCTGGTGGTGGCGGTGGTGGTGCAGGCCCAGCCCTGGTGGGAAGCGCGCTATTTCCTGCCCCTGGGCGGCATGGTGGTGGGCAACTCCATGAACGCCATGGCCCTTTCCCTGGAGCGGCTGTTCAGCGAGGTGAAAAACCGCCGGCTGGAGCTGGAAATGCTTCTCTCCCTGGGGGCTGACCCCCGGGAAGCCTCGGCCGGCGCCGTGGCCGACAGCGTGGCCGCGGGCATGATCCCCACCATCAACTCCATGATGGGGGTGGGGGTGGTGTTCCTGCCCGGCATGATGACCGGCCAGATCCTGGCCGGGGCCGACCCCCTGGTGAGCATCAAATATCAGATAGTGGTGATGCTTATGCTGGTAGGCTCCACCACCCTGGCCAGCCTCCTGGCCGTGCACCTGGCCCGGCGGCGGCTGTTCAACCCGGCCGGGCAGTTGGCCTGGCCCCCCCTGGGCGTCCCCAAGAGCCCGGGCGCCTGATTCCCCTCCAACTGGTTGACCCACCGGAGCCGGCGGCCTGGGGCCGGCCCGATGCGGTGATTTTTGCGCCCGCTGTCACGTTCACCCAAATGAACGCATTACCGCTTATCTTCCAGTGCTTGACCCTTGGCCCCCTTACTGCTAAACTACCCTTGCTAATTAAGATAATCCAAGCTTTTCGCCCCCTTTGTCCGTCAACACCCAAACGGCGAGGCCGCAGTTGGCAAAAAGGATCATAGAAATCATAGTGAACGGTGACGCCTACCAAGTGGCCGTGGACCCCTGGCGGTCCCTGGCCGAGGTGCTCCGGGAGGACCTGGGCCTCACCGGCACCAAGTTGGGCTGCCGCCTGGGGGATTGCGGAGCCTGCACCGTCCTGGTGGACGGCCGGGCCGTGTCCTCCTGCTTGTACCTGGCCGTGGAAGCGCACCAGCGCGAAGTCACCACCATCGAGGGCCTGGCCCGCTCCCCCCAGGAGCTGCACCCCCTGCAGGAGGCCTTTGTGGAAAAAGGCGCCGTGCAGTGCGGCTTCTGCACCCCGGGCATGATCATGTCCTCGGTGGACCTCCTGGCCCGCAAACCCGAGCCCAGCGAGCGGGAGATCCGGGAAGGCCTGGGCGGCAACCTTTGCCGCTGCACCGGGTACAACAAGATCGTGGAGGCGGTGGCCACCGCCGGCCAGGTCATGCGGGGCCCAACGCCCGGGAAGGGAGAGTAGGCCATGGCCACCCCCCTGTTCGAGCATTACCAGCCCCGCAGCCTGGAAGAGGCCCTGGATCTTCTGGGCATGTACCGCTCCAGCGTGAAACTCTTTGCCGGTGGCACGGACCTGGTGCCCAAGATCCGGGCCGGAGTGGTGAAAGCGCGCCACATCGTCAGCCTGAACCGGGTGCCCGGACTCGCGGGCATCAGTTTCATGGAGGACGACGGCCTGGTCATCGGCGCCACCACCAAGATTTCGGCCGTGGCCGACCACCCGGCGGTGCAGGAGCGCTACCCCGCCCTGGCCCACGCGTGCAGCGTGATGGCCACCCCCCAGATCCGCAACATGGGCACGGTCACCGGCAACCTGGTGAACGCCGCGCCCAGCGCGGACACCGCCCTGCCGCTGTTGGTCTACGGGGCCAACCTGGTGTTGGTGGAGCGGGGCGGCCGCCGCCGGGAGCGCCTGGAGGAGTTCTTCACCGGTCCGGGTTGCTGCAGCCTGGAGCCGGTGGAGATGGTGGAGGCCATCCGGGTGCCCTCGCCGCCGGAGCGCAGCGGCTCTTGCCATATGCGGCTCTCGGCCCGCAGCCAGGTGGATATCGCCGCGGTGGGCGTGGCCGGCATGCTGTGCCTGGATATGGCGGGCCGCATCATCACCGCCCGGATCGCCCTGGGTTCGGTGGCCCCCACGCCGCTTCGGGCCCGGGAGGCCGAGGACATGCTGGTGGGCCAAATGCCCGAGCCGAAGCTTCTGGCCCGGGCCGCGGCCGGCTGCGTGCGGGTGAGCCGGCCCATCGACGATGTGCGCGCCACGGCGGCCTACCGGCGGGCCATGGTGCACGTGTTGGCCCAGCGGGTGCTGGAGCGCTGCCTGGTCCTGGCCCAAGGAGGTGAGCGATGAACAACCCGGCGATCATCGGGGCCAGCCTGCCCCGCCTGGACGGCCGCCAGAAGGTCACCGGCCAGGCCCTGTACGCCGACGACCTCACCCTGCCCGGCGCGCTGGTGGGCGCGCTCCTCCGGAGCCCCCTGCCCCACGCCCGCATCAAGCGCATCGACGTGAAAAAGGCCCGGGCCCTGAAGGGGGTCAAGGACGTCATCATCGGGGCCGACACCCCCCAGGTGAGCTTTGGCAATTGGCGGCTCTTCCCCCAGACCCAGGACGAACTGCCCCTGGCCGTGGACAAGGTGCGCTTCGTGGGTGACGAGGTGGCCGCGGTGGCGGCCATCGACCGGGAGACCGCGGAGAAGGCGCTGGCCCTCATCGAGGTGGAGTACGAGGAGCTGCCCGCGGTCTACGACGTGGAGGAAGCCATCGCCGCGGGGGCTTCGCTCTTGCACGAGGGCTGCCCGGGGGGCAACGTCAGCCTGGACCGCAAGATCTCCTACGGCGACCTGGCGGAGGGCTTCAAGAAAGCCCACCTGGTCCTGGAGAACACCTTCCGGGTGCACGCGGTGAGCCACGCCTACCTGGAGCCCTGCTCCTGCCTGGCCAAGCCCGAGGAGGGCGGCCGCGTCACCCTGTGGACCAGCACCCAGACCCCCTACATCGTGCAGTGCCTCCTGGCCGCCACCCTGGGCATCCCCGAGAACCACGTGCGGATCATCAAGCCCGCGGTGGGCGGCGGCTTCGGCGGCAAGATGGAACTCCGCAAATGGGAGTTCGCCGCTTCCTTCATGGCGCTCCGCACCGGCCGGCCGGTGAAGTTCACCCTGACCCGGGAAGAAGAGCTGGCCTACGGCCGCCGCCGCCACGCCATGCTCATCCGCTCCAAGGTGGGCTTTACCAAGGACGGGCTGTTGACCGCCAAGGAGTTCGACGTGCTCCTGGACGGCGGGGCCTACAACTCCATGGGCCCCACGGCCACCTTCCTCTGCGGCAACTTCGGGGCCATGCTCTACCGCTACCCCGCCTACCGCTATTTGGGCCGCCACGTCTACACCAACAAGCCCCCGGCCGGGGCCATGCGCGGCTTCGGCGCGCCCCAGGCCCTGTTCGCGGCCGAAAGCCAGATGAACATGGCGGCAGCCGAGCTGGGCCTCGACCCCATCGACCTCCGGCTCAAGAACGCCATGGTGACCGGCGACGAGATCCCGGAAGTGGCCACCATCAGCTCCTGCGGCTTCAAGGAATCCCTGGAGGAAGTCCGCAAGATGAGCGGCTGGGACGAGAAGCGGGGGGCCGCCGAACCGGGCCGGGGCCTCGGGGTGGGCTGCTACAGCTTCATCTCCGGCGGGGTGTTCAACTGGTTCAACACCAACTACAACTTCGCCACCGCCGAGGTGCGGGTGTTCGAGGACGGCACCGCCCATCTCTTGACCATGGCCGCGGACATCGGCCAGGGCTCGGACACGGTGCTCCGCCAGATCCTGGCCGGGGCCCTGGGCATCAGCATCGACAAGATCCGCCTCACCGCGGCCGACACGGCCGTGACCCCCAAGGCCGACCTGGGCACCTGGGGCAGCCGGGTCACCCTCATGGCCGGCAACGCGGTGTTGAAGGCGGCCGAGAAGATCAAGGAAATGCTGATCCCGGTGATCTTCTCGGAGTTCAACCTCAATCAGATCCACGACGTGGGCTTTGGCGACGACCGGGTCTTTGTCAAGGCCCGGCCGGAAAAGGGCCTGCCCTTTGGCCAGTGCGTGTACAAGGCCCTGAAGGGCCGCCGCGGCGAGCCGCTGACCGCTTTTGGCGGGTACACCCCCCGCAACAAGGGCCTGGTGAGCCCGGCCTTCTCCTTCGGGGCCCAGGTGGCCGAGGTGGCCGTGGACACCCAGACCGGCCTGATCCAGGTGGAGAAGATGTACACCGCCCACGACTGCGGGGTGCCCATCAACAAGATGGCCGTGGAAGGCCAGTTGGAGGGCTCCATCCACATGGGCCTGGGCTATGCCCTGATGGAAGATCTGGTGATGAAGGACGGCAAGACCTTGAACACCACCTTCCTGGACTACAAGCTGCCCACCGCCCAGGACATGCCGCCCAGCGAGTCGCTGGAGGTGGAGACCTACGAGCCCGAGGGTCCCTTTGGGGCCAAGGAAGCCGGCGAGGGCCTGGTGAGCCCCACGGCCCCGGCCATTGCCGAGGCGGTGTTCCAGGCCACGGGCTACCGCTGCATGGACCTGCCCATCACCCCGGAGAAGGTGCTCCGGGCCCTGGGCAAGCTGAAATAACCCCGCGCCCCCGGGCGCAGGCGACAGCAAAATCAGACGCGGCAGGGTGATCCCTGCCGCGTCTTCAATTTTTGCGGGAACCAGCCATCCTTGGCTGGTTTTGGATATATGATTGATTCATGTCTGGATTACCTGGGAAAGGAGAGCCCCTTGAAACTATTCGCCATCAACGGGAGTCCCCGGAAAAAGCACAACACCGCCACCCTGGTGGGTCAGGCCCTGGAAGGGGCGGCCTCGGCGGGGGCGGAGACCGAGCTGGTGCATCTGTATGACCTCAAATATACCGGCTGCGTGAGCTGCTTTTTGTGCAAGCGGCTGGACCGCCAGCGGGACGGCATCTGTTTTTTCCAGGACGGGCTGACTCCGCTGCTGGAGCGCATCCAAGCGGCGGACGCCTTGCTCATCGGCTCCCCGGTATACTTCGGAACGGAAACCGCGGCCACCCGGGCCTTTATGGAGCGGCTGTGCTTCCCCTGCATCAAGTACGCGGTGGATATGAGATCCCTGTTCCCCAAACGCATCCCCACCGCCGTGCTCTACACCATGAACGTGGATGAAGCCACCCTGCAGGCCAACAACTACCAGGCGCATTTCGACAAGACCAAAATGTTCCTGGAGCTGTGTTTGGGCCCCTGCGAACAGCTTCTTTCCGTCGACACCTTGCAGTATGACGACTATGACAAGTTCGAATCGGAAAAGTTTGACCACGTCGCCAAGCAAAAACGCCACGCCGGGGTTTTCCCCCAGGATTGCCGGGCCGCCTTTGAGCTGGGGGTGCGCCTGGTTTCGGGAGCAAGATAAGCCTGGGCTCACTCCTAAGTCCGACTAAAAAGGCCGCCAACCGGGGGAAGGAAATCCCCTGGTCGCGGCCTAGCCCGGATATATCATGAGAAGAGGGAGGCCAAGTCGAGGCCGATCTATATTCAGATTCTTTCTTCCGCTGTTGTTTTACGCCCCGGACAGGCACAGCCAGAGGTTCGCCGGCAAGGCGACGGACAAGCGACAACCGGAGGCGTAGCCTCAGCTACGTCGAGGTTGGAGCGAAGTCCGCAACGCAGCCGGCGGGCATCTGGCGCAGCCGCCCCCTCGTCATGAAATACCTAAAACCAACCTAATAGCCTGAGGCCCTCCCGGGCCAAGAGGAAAGCCAGCACGGCCAGGGCCAGTCCCAAGCCGCGCATCACATAGACGTAGGGCCGGCCGGTGAGCCAGGACCGGGCCCGGCCCGTGGCCCAGGCCAGGGACAGCTTGGCCCCCACCAGGCCCAGGTAAAAGGAGCCCAGGAACTCCCCCCCGCCCACCCAGCTCTCCCGGGCGTGCCAGAGGCACAAGGGCGCGCCCACGGTCACCCAGAAGAGATAGGGATGGGGGCTCAGGAAGTTGGCCAGGATTCCCTGCCGCAGGGCGTGGGGGGCCTCCCGGGCGCCCTCGGGGTCCAGAGGCCGCGCGGTGGCCGAATCCCAGGCCAGGTGCAGCACAAACCCTGCCCCGGCCAGGGACACGGCGCCCAGGGCGGCCCCGAAACGCTCCACCCCGCTCACCAGCCACAGGCAGGCCGCCACGATGGGCGGGTCGGTCACCAGGGGAGCCAGGGCCACCTTGGAACCCTCGGCCACGCCGTGCCGGAGGGTATTGGCCAGCACCAGGACAGACAGGGGCCCTGGCGAAAAGCCCGCCGCCAGGCCCATCAAGAGTCCGCTGGTCAACGCCGCCCACATTCCGCACCTCCTGTCGCCATCCGCCGCCCGGTGACCCCGCCGGCACTCCCGGCGCTGGGCGGCCCCGCACCGCCCCGCGGCGGGCCACCTCCTGACCGTCCTGGGTTGCAGCCCTGCGCGAGGGCATCCTCCGGCCCGGGGCCGGTCCTTCTCCTTACCCCAAAACCTTGCCCCCTGCCAAGCAGGGCTGCGCTTCCTGCCGCCGCTTGCCAACTCTTGGTCGACATGTTAGCTTCGCGCGCAGACTGCCCCCAGAGGAAAAACCCGGACCGCGTCCCGGTCCGCGGCGGGCCAAATCTTGGCGTCGCGCCGGGTATATCTTGGGCGTCAGGGTGGCGGCGCGTGCTATGGTGAGAAGAGTTTGTGTTCGCCGGGTCCGCGGGGGCCGGCGTCCGGTGGGGCAAGGGGGGCATCATGGGTCATCACGAGATGGACGGCTACAACTCCCCTGAACTGGCGCGGTTGCAGGCCAGGGTCCGCGAACTGGAAACGGAGCTGGCCAGGAAGGCGCGCCTGGAAACCGCGCTCAAAGAGAGCGAGGACCGCTTCCGCCTGCTGTACGAGCGGGCGCCCTTGAGCTACCAATCCCTGGATCAAGACGGCAACTTTCTGGCCGTGAACCAGGCCTGGCTGGACTGCCTGGGCTACACGGCCGAGGAGGTATTGGGCCGCAACTTCGCCGAGTTTCTCCTGCCCGAATGGCAGGAGCATTTCCGGGAGAATTTTCCGCGCTTCAAGGCCATGGGCGAGGTCCTGGGCGTGGAGTTCGAGATGCGGAAGAAGGATGGCACGCCCGTGCTGGTCTCTTTCACCGGCAGGATCGGCTACGACCCCGACGGCAGTTTCCGCCAAACCCACTGCATCTTCTCGGACATCACCAAGTCGCGGAAGGGCGATCTGGCCCTACAGGAAAGCCAGGCCCGCTACAGCGCCTTGTTCGAGCAGTCCCCGGTGGCGATCTGGGAGGAAGACTTCTCCCTGGTCAAGGAGGAGCTGGACCGCCAGGGCGCCTCCGACCCCCAGGCCCTGCGGGAGTATTTCCGCCAGCATCCCGAGGCGGTGTACCAGTTGGCCTCCCTGGTGCGCATCACGGACGTGAACCAGGAAAGCCTCCGGGTCTTCGGGGTGCGGGACAAGGAAGAGCTGGTCCGCAATCTGTCCTTCTACTTCGATGCAAGCTCCCTGGATATTTTCCGCGAGGAGCTTTTGACCTTGGCTGGTGGAGGCTCCCGCTTCGAGGCCGAGATCCCCATCCGGGATTTGGAGGGGCAACAGCGGGTGGTGCTGCTGCAAATGGTGGTATGCACCGGTTATGAGGACACCTGGCGACGGGCGCTGATCTCCTTCCTGGACATCACCGGCCGCAAGGAGGCCGAGAACGCCCTCCGGGAAAGCGAGGCCCGCTACCGGAATCTCTACCACCAGACCCCGGTGATGCTGCACTCCATCGACCCTCAGGGCCTCCTGGTGAGCGTGAGTGATTACTGGCTCAGCAAGTTGGGCTACCGCCGGGAGGAGGTGCTGGGCCACTCCCCGGCGGAGTTCTTCACGCCAGAGTCCCGGCGCCGCGCCGCGGATATCGAGATGCCCCGGTTTTTCGCCACGGGCATCGCCCAAGATATTCCCTATCAGATGGTCACCAAGAACGGCAAGGTGCTGGACGTGCTGCTGTCCGCCACCATGGAGCGGAACGCCCAGGGCCGCATGGTCCGCTCCCTGGCCGTGATCGAAGACATCACCAGCCGCAGGGAGGCCGAAGCCGAGCGCCAGCGCATGGAGGAGCAGCTCCGCCAAGCCCACAAGATGCAGGCCATGGGCACCCTGGCCGGGGGCATTGCCCATGATTTCAACAACATCATGGGTGCGATCATGGGCTATGCCGAGCTGGCCCTGGACCTGGCCGAGGAGAGGGAAAACAACTCCGACGAGCTGGGCCAAATTTTGAAGGCCACCACCCGGGCCCGCGACCTGGTGCGCCAGATCATGACCTTCAGCCGCAAGACCCCGGTGGACCTGCAGCCGGTGGACCTGAATCAGGAGGTGACCCAGGCGGTGGAGCTGCTGCGCCGCACCATCCCCCGCATGGTGCAGATCGACCTTGACCTGCCTGCGGGTCTGCCCCTGATCCAGGGCAACCCCAACCAGCTCAGCCAAGTGCTCTTCTGCCTGGTCACCAACGCCCGGGACGCCATGCCCGACGGGGGGCAGATCCAGGTTCAGACCGCGCGGCTGGGCGGGGCGCCGCCCCCGGAGATGACCGAGGGGCAAAGGGCCGAGGGGGAGTATGTGCGGCTCATGGTAAAAGACACCGGCCTGGGCATGGATGCGGAAACCCTGCGCCAGATCTATGACCCCTTCTTCACCACCAAGGAAGTGGGCCAGGGCACCGGTTTGGGGCTATCCACGGTGCACGGCATCGTCAAGTCCCACGGCGGCTTCATCCACTGCCAGAGCCAGCCCGGCCAGGGTACGGTGTTCCACATCCACTTCCCGGCCTTTGCGGAAGGCGCCCTGCCGGCAGCGTCGGACCTTCAGACCGGTGCGGCGCCGGGCGGCCGGGAGACCCTGCTCCTGGTGGATGACGAGCCGGCCATCCTCATTACCGGCGCCCGCCTTTTGGAGGGAGCCGGCTACCGGGTCTTGCAGGCCACCAGCGGGGAAGAGGCCCTGGCCATGTACTTGCGGACAGGCGCCGGCAACATCGACCTGGTAATAACCGATCTCGGCATGCCGGGGTTGAGCGGACTCAAGCTGTTGGCCGCGCTCCGGCAACTGAACCCCGCGGCCAAGCTCCTGGTGGCCAGCGGCTACGCCGCGGATGATTTCGTGGAAAAGGCGCGGGCCGCCGGCGCGCGGGCCTTTGTGGCCAAGCCCTTCCGCAAGGCGGAGATGTTGGCCACCATCCGGCAGGTGCTGGACCAGGACTAGGCGAAAGTGGCAGAATGGGCCCGGCAGGTTTCCCGGCCCGGCCCGCCAAACCCTGATAATGGCCGAGACTGGAAAATGCCGGAGCGCGCAGTCACGGGGGGCCAGAGACTCGCGCGAACCAACCGTTGACCCTAAAAAGACCACCAACCGGCCCCCGGCCGCGCCGCCCCATGGAAAACCACGTGACCTCCCCGAACCCCGCGCCGGAGACGCCCGCCGTCTCCCGGGCTCCTCACGGCCTCGCCCGTTTTTTCAGCATAAAGTTCAGCCTGGTGGGAGCCCTGCTGCTCCTGGCCGTCACCTTTCTATTACCCGCCAGCCTGGAGGTGCACCAGGCCCACCAGCGCCTGGCTGAAAGCCGGCGCTTGGGCGAACTCTCCCAGGTGGGCATCGCCCTGTTCCGGGCGGTGCGGAATTTCGGCTATGAGCGCGGCCGCACCAACGTGGTGTTGAACCACCAGGGTCCCCTGGCCGAGATGGCCGCCAACCGGGAGTTCATCCTGGCGCGGCGCCAGGAGGGCGAGGGGCACCTGGCCCGGGCCCTGGCCGCGCTCCAGGATTGGCCCCTGCCGGCCCTGGACCCGGTGCTGGCGGGCCTGGAGCAAATCCGCACCCGGGTGGCCGCGCTACGCCAAAAAACCACCGCCCAGATGGCCCTGGAGGCAGGGCAAAGGGACCCCGCCCTCGCCCAGACCTGGTTCCAGGCCATGACCCACCTTATCTCCCGCCTGCGGGAGGTTTTGGAGATCCTCTGCCGGGAGCTCGCGCCCTATGACGGGCGCACCGCGGTGATCTCCGAGCTGATGCTAACCTCCCTGGCCATGCGCGACCAATGCGCCCCGGAAATGGCCCTGATCTCGGGGGCGATGCTCTCCGGCAAGCCCATGAGCCGGGAGATGTACCACAAGATATTGCACTTGCGGGGCATGACCGACCAGTTGCGCCAGACCTTTCAGGTCTGGGGCCCCACCCTGGCCTCACCCGAGGCGCGGGAGCGGCTGGCGCGCTTCAACCAGCTCTACTTCACCCGCTACCTGCCCCTGGGCCGCCAGGTGCTGGAGGTGGCCCGGACGGCCGGGCCCTATGCCGTGAGCCAGAAGGAGTTCCTGGCCACCGGCGTGGAGACTCTGGAAGCCCTGGCCCAGGCCATGCAAAGCCTGGCCGAGGCGGGCGCCAGCCGGGCCGGGGAGATCCAGGCCCAGGCCCGCCACCGCTTCCAGCTCACCGCCGGCGTGCTGCTTTTGGGCCTGCTCCTGATCGGGGGCACCTCGCTGTTGGTGGTGCGCAAGATCATCACCCCCCTGGCCGAGATCACCAAGGTGACCCGGCGCATCGCCCGGCGGAGCTTCGTGGCCCCTGTCCCCTATGTGCAGCGGGAGGACGAGGTGGGCGCGGTGGCCCGGGCCGTGGACGTGCTCAAGGGCAACACCAGGCAGATGATCGCGGACTACGACGCCCTGGAGGAAAGCAAGGCCAAGCTGCAAGAGGCCATGGCCCGGGTGCGCGTCCCGGGCGGCCTGTTGCCCATCTGCTCCAGTTGCAAGAAGATCCGCGACGACCAGGGCTATTGGCAGCAGTTGGAGGTGTTCATCCGGGAAAACTCCGAGGCCGAGTTCACCCACGGCATCTGCCCGGAATGCGCGCGGAAGCTTTATCCGGATTTTTATAAGGAGTAGGGAGGGGACGGCAACCAGCGGAAATGACAGGTGGGCCACCTTGGAGCCCGATAGCGGCGAAGGCTCCTTGGTTGACAGGAGAACTTGTCGCTGGCTAAGATGACGCGTTTCATTGACCGATAAGGAAAGGTGAGGTTTTCTCTAGAACCTGACAGGTGACATCGAAAGCGCTTACAAGGGAGTGCTGGTCACCAACAGCCAGTTGAGCGGGCCGGGTACCGGGAAGGAGAACGCCGACTGAGCCCTGGGCCACGCCTGCCGCCCAAGGCTCCACCGGCGACCTCCGGGGGGAAGATCGTTAACCTGGCGGCCTGGCGGGCCGCCCGGCTCAAAAGTTGATTGCGTGGGGGGCCTGCCAAGCCGGACATCGCCTGTGATGAGATGCATTTCACCTGGAGCATGAGTCCACTAAAGAGGAAATGCAGAAGGAGTTGGATGTGTACCTGGTCATCTACAGCACCAGATGACTTCATCAAGGGCGGGGCATGAACGTCAGTCCGCCGCCGCAGGCCTTCATGGATGGTCTGAAAAACTACCGATGGGAGCCTACTCTCAGGCGAATACTATTAGTGTTCAAAATAACGACAGGAACGCCATACCAGCGCCCTAGGCAATTTTGCAGCCTCTATGTCCACAGTTGTATTAGGACTCAGTTAGCGCCCTTTTGCACTGTCCATTGGCTCGTTGGAAGCGTTTCTAACCTTCGAACGAATTCCAACTCCTGGGGGCTGAGTTCCCTGGCAGCCGCACTGGCTACTTTGGCGAACCCAAGACTGGCATGCTGTTCCCAATCGGGTATGTTAAGGAGGATGTATGTAACTTCCGCACTGTTGCTGGTGTAAAGATGGGTTCCTATCGTCTTGTGGTAAAGCTTGTACACCTCTGTAGTCTCTGCGGTTTGGCTGCTGAAAATGTATCCTTCAGCTCTCTCGTAGGACCAACCTAACCCTTGGAGAACATCCCGCTCTGCCGTCCGTATGGTGTAATAGTGCCGGCCGGAGTTTGGATTGTACAAACGGAAGATTTCTTGAGCCCCGGCCACTGCCCTATCGGACACGTAAAACAGGCGCGGGTTGCCGTTTGATTCGTTCAAGTAGCCGGAGTCTACGGCATTGGCGAACTCGTTATAGCTGATGGTAAAGAAGTGGTAATAGACGTTGGGATTGTAGGCCCGGTACATGGGAACCCAAGTGATGCCGTTGGAGCCCCGAATTGAGTTAATACGAGTCGGAAGGAGATGAACAGAGCGACAGGCGGAAAGGTCTATGATTTTATATTCCTGACGAACACTGTTGTTGTGGCCGACGGTCGCCGCGCCGCTACCCCAGAGACATATTCTGTTCAGGGGCATGTCGGTCAAAGTAACACCGTACAAACTAGGATCCCAGGGATTACATACCTTAATCGCCGCCACGCCGGTAAGACCTGCCGGGTCGCCTTGCCCACCGGTGGCTACATACACATAACCACCGGAAAGTTCCAAATCCCATGGAACACTGTTGGCTCCTAGGCTAACTCGGGAAATTATTGCGGGCGTAAAAGGGTTGTCCACACCGATTATGGCCACTCCGGAATAATTCCACTCGTCATCCGGGCCAAAGCCAAAATTGGCATTGGTATAACCCAGGAAAAGGTAGTTGCCCGCAAGGCAGAGAGAGCGCGGGTTCCAGACGGTCATGCCAGCTTCAGAAGGGAGTTGCAGCTGCGAAATGACTGTCGGGTTGCTGGGATTGCTTACGTTGATAATCCACAGACCTCCTATCCCCCCGGCCCAGGGCCCCACCGCCAGGTATAGATAGCCATCTCTTAGTACAAAGCCCGTGGGATCTACGGTTGGAATATTCAAGGTGCTGACCAAGCTGATATTGCTAGGGTTAGCCACATTGAGCACTCGTAGTTGGTAAGTATTTGAAAAACTATTATAAACCACCAGGTAGAGATAATCTCCGTATGCGGCCACTGCCCGGGCCCCATTGCCTGCGATCATGAGATAGAGACCGACTACCACGGGGTTTCGCCGGTCCGAGATATCATAGATTGCAGCCCCGCCCTGGTTTCCAGTGGATCCACCATCGCCGAAGCCAAGGTAGGCCCTATCGCGGTCCACCGCCACAGCCCAGGCATTGGCAGAAGATCCCTCTGAAACGGCCCTGGTGAAACTCACAAAGGTTGGCCGTGCTGAGGTGCTCAACTCCGAAACTGCCAAACCCAGGTAGGTGCCGGCTACTTCGGCAGCCTGAAACAGGTAGCCACCGTCTTGGATCATATCCTGAACCCAGAGATTTGGAGGTTCAAAGGAACTATAATTAGGTGACGGACAACCGGTTTGGCTGGTGCCCACTTGCACCACAACGGAAGCAGTTTCGCTGCCACAGGAGTTGGTGGCGGTTAAAGTATAAGTTGTGGTGATCTGCGGAGTTACGACGGTAGATCCCTGTACTGGGTCTACCGCGCCCACATCCGGACTTATGGTCACCTGAGAGGCATCTTGCACGCTCCAGGTCAAGGTAGCATTTCCGCCAGGGCTGATACTTGCAGTAGGTCCCGCAAAGCTGCTGATAACCGGCGTTGTGCAGCCGGAACTATCACTGAATGTCACCCAGTTATCACCATCCAATATGGCACCGCCCGGGGTGGAATAGGTCCCACCGGAAATGGTCACCACTACCTCATCGCCTGTTTGCAGTGCGAAATTGGTTGGCTGGCTTCCTTGGTACGCCTGATAGGTTGTAGATGGCACTACCCCCCAAGATGCGACCTGATTTCCATTGACCGTGACTTTTGTGGTTAAAGTGTACGTCCCACTACCGGCCAACCAGGCTTGGTAGGCCACCTGGGTTACCGTCATGTCTTGCGTGGCGCTAAAGGTCCACTTTCGTCCGCCGGAATAAATATATAGTTGTACCGCTCCTGACTGGTCAGTGTGAAAATTATAAGTCTCGACTGCGGCGGGTAAGTTTACATTTTCTTCCATATCAGGTGAGGGCGAAGGAGTGTAAACGCCAGCCCATACTGGAGTACAAATTCCTGCAAGCAATAGTAAAAAGTTCAGCGACAACGCTATGGCAAACAATTTCCGCAGCCTCATCTTCTCCTCCAATGATCGAAAAAACTTACAGTATTGAGTTTTGACATGTATTGTTAACGCTACAAAATAAACTATGAGCTGATAACTTCTAAACAACTACACCATTAAAACCAAATTCAAATTGCAAGATGAGGGCAGAGGGCACGATTTGTGAAACTTTCTCAAATCTTTCAACAGTGTTGTGCTCATTACACATGCCAAATCAAGATGTGGTCCCTGGTTGTGATACAGCTTGGAAGTCGTATTAGTGAGCAATTATTATTATTTAACGCATCATTTATGGTAACTTTTTTAGTGTCCAGATTAAAGGAGTTCGAAAAACTAAGAGGCCTTAGCAACCAAACATTTACCAGCCAATAACAAGTTAGTTAAGTCGTCTTGATAATTAGAAAAAACATATCACTCAATGAACTCTATTACATCTAAGACTTGCAACTAAAAGTTTCTATCTTAAGCAGCAAGTATTTTTGCAGTCAGGACTTGCTGGCTTCCAAAAGTTAGCGAGAAAACTCTCCCCCCAACCCGCGCAAATTATCAAATGGACGGGGTAAGAGCCTCGTCTTCTGAAATCTTTTTACATCGGGAAAGGCAGAAAATAGTCTAGATTGCAGCCATATTTTTCTGGCTGTGGGCGAGGCAGGCTATTCAAAAATTTTTTTAATACATTTTAAAGGCAAATGTCAAGAATTATTTTCGAAGCATACAATCACGCCACATAATAATATTCATTGTCGAATTGACAGCAAGGCAATCTCTTTATATTTTTACTATGAGCCTATCCGCATGGTGCATCGAGAGGTTTCATAAGGTTGACGCCTTTCACG